>NZ_AJXW01000009.1 GCF_000264375.1 Rhodanobacter thiooxydans LCS2 | reverse complement strand
CCCCGGCCCTCCCCTGCTGCGCAGGGGGAGGGAGTAAAGCTTTAATTCGGCAGGCGGCGGATCTTCGCGCCGAGCACGCCGAGCTTTTCCTCGATGTTCTCGTAGCCGCGGTCGATGTGGTAGACGCGGTCGACCACGGTGTCGCCCTTGGCCACCAGCCCGGCCAGCACCAGGCAGGCCGAGGCGCGCAGGTCGGTGGCCATGATCGGCGCGCCGCTCATCTGCGCCACGCCATGCACCACCGCGGTGTTGCCTTCGAGGCGGATGTCGGCGCCGAGCCGCTGCAGCTCGTGCGCATGCATGAAGCGGTTCTCGAACACCGTCTCGGTGACCACGCCGGTGCCTTCGGCGACGCAATTGAGTGCGGTGAACTGCGCCTGCATGTCGGTGGGGAACGCGGGGTACGGCGCGGTGCTGATGCTGACTGCCTTCGGCCGGCGCCCGCCCATGTCCAGCTCGATCCAGTCGTCGCCGGTGGAGATCTGCGCGCCGGACTCCTCCAGCTTGGCCAGCACCGCGTCAAGCGTATTGGCGCGCGCATGCCGCGCGCGCACCTTGCCGCCGGTCATCGCCGCGCCGACCAGGAAGGTGCCCGTCTCAATGCGGTCCGGCAGCACCTCGTACTCGGCGCCATGCAGGCGCTCGACGCCGTGGATCACCATGGTCGAGGTACCGGCGCCCTCGATCTGCGCGCCCATCGCCATCAGGCAATGGGCCAGGTCGACCACCTCCGGCTCCTGCGCCGCGTTCTCGATCACCGTGGTGCCGTGCGCCAGGGTGGCCGCCATCATGATGTTCTCGGTACCGGTGACGGTGACCATGTCCATCACGATGCGGGTGCCCTTCAGCCGGCTCGCCTTCGCCTTGATGTAGCCGTTCTCGACCGTGATCTCGGCACCCAGCGCCTGCAGGCCGCGGATGTGCTGGTCGACCGGGCGCGAGCCGATCGCACAGCCGCCGGGCAGCGAAACCTCGGCCTGGCCGAAGCGCGCCACCAGCGGGCCCAGCACCAGGATCGAGGCGCGCATGGTGCGCACCAGGTCATAAGGCGCCACGCAGGTGCTGGTGGTGCGGGGATCGACATGCATCTTCATGCGGTCGTCCAGCACCAGTTGCACGCCCATCTGGCCGAGCAGCTCGATGAAGGTGGTGACGTCGTGCAGGTGCGGCACGTTGCCGATGCTGACCGGTTCGTCGGCGAGCAGGCAGCCGGCGAGGATCGGCAGCACGGCGTTCTTGGCGCCGGAAATGGCGACCTCGCCATGGAGTGGCACGCCGCCGTTGATGAGGATTTTGGCCATAAGTCGGGGAATAGGGAATCGGGAATAGGGAATCGGGAGAAGCAGTGAGGGCGCGGGTGGAAGGCTTTCGCCATTCTCTATTCCCTACTCCCTATTCCCTGCCTCCTCGGGTGTCAGCGTCTTCAGCGCCAGGGCGTGGATCGCGCCGCCCATCAGCTCGCCCAGCGTGGCGTAGACCAGCCGGTGCCGCGCCAGCGGCAGCTTGCCGGCGAACTGGCTGGCGACCACGGTGGCCTCGAAATGCACGCCGTCCGCGCCGCTGACCTCCACCTGGGCGCCGGGCATGCCGTGTTCGATCATCGCCTGGATGCGGGCTGGGTCCATCGGGAGGGGTTCCATGCAGGAGTCTGGGCAGCCGGCAGTGGATTCCCTTGCCGCCGGAACCCATGCGCTGGCTTATGACGTTAAAATGCGGACATGTCATGGTAATGGAAATCCGCGGGCGCAGAAATGACCGCGCTTGCAGCCGGCCCGAGCGGGGCCGCCAACCATGACCGCCCGGGCCTCGTCCGCCCCTTCATCGAGCCTCCATGAACGCACGCATCGCCCCACCCGCCCCGATCGACCTGAATCCGGACGCCATCACCCGCAGTGCACGCACGGTGATCGCCACCGAGGCGTCCGCCGTCGAGGCACTGGAGCCACGGATCGGGCCGGCCTTCGTCGAGGCCTGCCGGCTGATCCTGGGCTGCCGCGGCCGCGTGGTGGTCAGCGGCATGGGCAAGTCGGGCCATGTCGGGCGCAAGATCGCCGCCACCCTGGCCTCCACCGGCACGCCGGCGTTTTTCGTGCACCCGGGCGAGGCCAGCCACGGCGACTTGGGCATGATCCTGCCGCAGGACGTGGTGCTGGCGATCTCCTACTCCGGCGAGACCGACGAACTGCTGTTCATCCTGCCGGTGATCAAGCGCCAAGGTATCCCGCTGATCGCCATCACCGGTCGCGCCACCTCCTCGCTGGCCAGCCAGGCCGACGTGCACCTGGACGGCAGCATTTCCAGCGAAGCCTGCCCGCTGGGCCTGGCGCCGACCACCAGCACCACCGTGGCGCTGGTACTGGGCGACGCGCTGGCGATCGCGCTGCTGGAGGCGCGCGGCTTCACCTCCGACGACTTCGCCCGCTCGCACCCGGCCGGCGCGCTGGGCCGGCGCCTGCTGCTGCACATCAGCGACGTGATGCACAGCGGCGACGAGGTGCCGCGGGTCTCCCCCGATGCCAGCCTCACCGCCGCCCTGGTCGAGATGACCCGCAAGCATCTGGGCATGACCGCCGTGGTCGACGCTGAACAACGCCTGCTGGGGGTCTTTACCGACGGTGACCTGCGCCGCACGCTGGACGACGACGGCGTGGACCTGCGCGGCGCCACCGTCGCCGAGCTGATGACCCGCGGCCCGAAGACGATCGGCGCCGACAAGCTGGCGGCCGAGGCGGCGCAGCTGATGGAGAAGTACCAGATCCACGCGCTTCTGGTGGTCGACGACGAACAGCGCGTGGTCGGCGCGCTGAACATTCATGATCTGCTCCGGGCGCGTGTGGTCTGAGCCTGATTTGTCTCGACAAATCAGGCAAATCAGGCAAGCTCGCTCTTTCGCTCTAAATCCATGAACAGCAAAGCCGTGCCCAATTCCCCTTACCTCGCCAACCTCCCCGCCGACCTCCTGGCCCGCGCCGCGAAAATCCGCCTGGCCGTGTTCGACGTGGACGGCACGCTGACCGACGGGCGCCTGTGGTACGGCGAGGACGGCCGCGAGACCAAGGTGTTCCACGTGCACGACGGGCTCGGCCTGAAGCGGCTGCAGGCCAACGGCGTGCGGGTGGCGATCATCAGCGCGCGGATCAGCCACCCGGTGGCGCTGCGTGCCGAGGAACTGGCCATCACCCACGTCTACCAGGGCCAGGGCGACAAGCGCGCCTGCCTGCGCGAGCTGCTCGACGCGCTGCAATTGGCGCCCGAGCAGGCCGCCTTCACCGGCGACGACCTGCCCGATCTGCCGCCGATGCATCTCGCCGGGCTGGCGGTGGCGGTGGCCAACGCGCACCCCTGGGTGGCCACGGCGGCGCACTGGCAAACCACGCGCGGCGGCGGCATGGGCGCGGCGCGCGAGGTGTGCGACCTGATCCTGCACGCGCAGGGCAAGGGTGCCGCCGAGCGGGAGCGCTGGCAATGAAGCTGCGCCGCTGGCTGCGCGACCGGCGCCTGCCGGCCGCGACCCTCGCCATCGCGCTTGCCGCGGGTGTAGCCCAGTTGCTGCTGTGGTGGTTCGGGCCGGCGCCGCGGACCAGCGACTTCGTCGGCCCGCCGCGCTCCGGCTACACCCTCACCGACGCACGCATGACCGAATACAACGCCGAAGGCCTGCCCAGCTTCCGCCTGCAGTCGCCGCACCTGGAGCGACGCGAGGGCGACGACTCGCTGTACCTCAACTCGCCCACCTTCCAGTTGCCGTCCAACCAGGCCGGCGTGCCCGACTGGCTGGGCCGATCACTGTACGGCTGGGTCAACAAGGACGGCACCCAGCTCAAACTGCAGGGCCCGGTGGAAATGAACCGGACGGCGTTCGGCGACACGCCGGCTACCCACATGCAGACCGCCGACGTCACCGCCTGGCCGAAGCAGAACCGCCTGGA
Organism: Rhodanobacter thiooxydans LCS2; assembly: GCF_000264375.1. GTDB lineage: Bacteria > Pseudomonadota > Gammaproteobacteria > Xanthomonadales > Rhodanobacteraceae > Rhodanobacter > Rhodanobacter thiooxydans. The sequence continues at coordinate 61,297 of NZ_AJXW01000009.1, read as the reverse complement.
AACCGCGGCGCCGGCGCAGATGGTGCAAGGCGGCACTAGAATCAGCGGCATCGGCATGCGTGCCGACCTCAACGACAAACACCTGGAGTTGCTCGATGACGTTCATGCCACCTTCCCGCCGCGCCAGCGCTAGGTTCGCGCTCGCCGTCGCGGCCCTGGGCCTGCTCGCGGCCCAGCCGGCGCTGGCCAGGAAAAGCGACCGCCAGCAGGAAATGCAGGTCGCCGCGAAGAACTTCGACGGCTTCCAGAAGCCGAACAGCGTGAGCACGCTGACCGGCAACGTGGTGATCACCCAGGGGACGCTGAAAGCCACCGGTGCGCAGGCCAAGGTGTACTTCGACGCCGACACCCAGATCAGCCGGGTGGTCATCACCGGCAGCCCGGCGCACCTCGAGCAGCTGGACGACAACGGCAACCTGATGCTGGGCGACGCCGCCACGCTCGACTACGACAACCTCAAGGGCATCGCGGTGCTCAGCGGCAACGCCTCGGTCACCCAGAAGGGCCGCGGCGATGCGCGCGGCGACCGGCTTACCTACAACACCGAAACCAGCCAGATGACTGGCGAGAGCGCCGGCGACGGCATGGTGCACATGACCTTCAAACCGAAGTCGCAGCCGGCCGCGCCGGCTCCGGCCCGGAGCAGCTCCGCGCCGCAGGGGCAGCCGTAACCGATGCTGTCCGCCGAAGGTCTGCAGAAGAGTTTCAAGTCGCGCCAGGTCGTCAAGGATTTCGGCTTCTCGATCCGTGAAGGCGAGGTGGTTGGCCTGCTCGGCCCCAACGGCGCCGGCAAGACCACCTGCTTCTACATGGTGGTCGGCCTGATCGAGGCCGACGGCGGCACGATCAAGCTGGACAAGCTGGACATCACCGGCGCGCCGATGCATGAGCGCGCCCGGCTCGGTATCGGCTACCTGCCGCAGGAAGCGTCGGTGTTCCGCCGGCTCAGCGTGGCGGACAACATCATGGCGGTACTGGAGCTGCGCAAGGGACTCACCTCGGCGCAGCGCGACAGCGAACTGGAAAACCTGCTGGACGAGCTGAAGATCACCCACATCGCCACGCAGAAGGGCATCAGCCTGTCCGGCGGCGAGCGGCGCCGGGTGGAAATCGCCCGCGCGCTGGCCGCCAACCCGCGCTACATGCTGCTGGACGAACCCTTCGCCGGGGTCGACCCAATCTCGGTCGGCGAGATCCAGCGCATCGTGCGGCACCTCAAGGAACGCGGCATCGGCGTGCTGATCACCGACCACAACGTGCGCGAGACGCTGGGCATCTGCGACCGCGCGTACATCCTGAACGAGGGCGAGGTGCTCTCGCGCGGCACCCCGGCGCACATCCTCGCCGACGAGAAGGTGCGCGAGGTCTACCTGGGCCGCGAGTTCCGGCTCTGACACATCCTGTCACGGCCGGTATCCGCCCGCGGCCGCTATGGCCGCACCCGCGGGCACGCGCTAGGATTGGGTCGATCATCCCCTCCCCCGACTGGCTGGCATGAAACCCGCACTGCAGTTTCGCCTCCACCAGCAGCTGACCCTGACGCCGCAACTGCAGCAGGCGATACGTCTGTTGCAGCTGTCGCAGCTGGAGCTGGAAGCCGAATTGCGGCAGATTGCCGAGAGCAACCCGTTGCTGGAGTTCGCCGAGGAAGTCGAGGACGAGGAGGCGATCGAGGACGCCGCCGCCGAAAGCGACTACCCCAGCGTCGAAGCGGTCGCCGCCACCGGCAGCGACGACGGCGAGGCCAGCGACTGGTCCGACGGCGGGGTGGCCGAAACGCCGATCGACTTCTCCAGCAGCAGCGTCGGCAGCAACAGCGGCAGCGGCACGCGCGGCGACGAGGATTTCGAACCGCAGAACGCCGTGCCGGAAACCCTGCAGCAGCACCTGCTGTGGCAGCTCAACCTGGCCTCGTTCACCCCGCGCCAGCACCTGATCGCCACCGTGCTGATCGACGCGCTGAACCCCGCCGGCTACCTGGCCGAAGGGCTGGAAGCCATCCTCGCCGCGTTGCCCGCCGACCTCGACGCCAGCATCGCCGAGATCGAGGGGGTGCGCCGCTGCCTGCAGGGTTTCGACCCCGCCGGCGTGGCCAGCCTGGACCTGCGCGACTGCCTGCGCGTGCAACTGGAACAGTTCGACCCGGATACGCCGCAGCGCGACCTCGCGCTGCGCATCGTCGACACCGAGCTGGAACTGCTGGCGCGCAACGACATCGCCCGGCTGGCGCGGCGCCTGCGCACCGACGAAAACGACGTGGCCGACGCCGCCGTGCTGATCCGCAGCCTCGACCCGCGCCCCGGCGCCGCGCTCGACGCCACCCCGGTGGAATACGTGGCGCCGGACGTCTACGCGCTGCGCGATGGCACCCGCTGGCGGGTCAGCCTGAATCCGGACGCGCAGCCGCGGCTGGGCCTGAACCAGCACTACTGCGGCCTGATCGCCCAGGCCCGCGGCGAGGATGCCAGCTGGATGCGCGGCCAGCTGCAGGAGGCGCGCTGGCTGATCAAGAGCCTGGAATCGCGCGCCGAGACCCTGCTGAAGGTCGCCGAGGCGATCGTGCGGCGGCAGAGCGCGTTCCTCGATTACGGCCCCGAGGCGATGCACCCGCTGGTGCTGCGCGAGGTGGCCGAGGAGGTAGGCATGCACGAGTCGACCATTTCGCGCGTCACCACGCGCAAGTACCTGCACACCCCGCGCGGCACCTTCGAGCTGAAGTATTTCTTTTCCAGCGGCGTGTCCACCGAGGACGGCGGCAGCGCCTCGGCCACCGCGATCCAGGCCATGCTGCGCAAGCTGATCGAGGCCGAGGACGTGCGCAAGCCGTTGTCCGACCTGGCGATCGCCGAGGAATTGCAGCGCAAGGGCATCCAGGTCGCCCGCCGCACCGTGGCCAAATACCGGGAGGGACTGCGCATACCCACCTCCAGCGAACGCCAGCGCGCGGGCTGATTGTCGCAGGCCGCCCGCGGGAACTTGGTTATCGCCAAAGCGTTCCCATACCAGAGACAGGATGATTGACGATGTGCGTCGCCCCGCGCGAGGCACGTCCACCCGCCGCGAAACGCGGCACTGCACCACCAGAGGAGGCGCCCCATGCAATTCCAACTCAGCGGTCAGCAGATCGAAGTCACCCCGGCCCTGCGCGACCACGCCACCGCCAAGCTCGACCGCCTCACCCGCCTCGACGACAAGTTGAAGAGCCTGGCGATCGTGCTGTCCGTCGACAAGCTGCAGCACCGCGCCGACGGCACCCTGGGCGTCGTCGGCGCCACCCTGCACGCGGAGGCCACCGAGGCCGACATGTACGCCTCCATCGACGTGCTGTTCGACAAGCTGGTCGCCCAGTTGCGCAAGTACCGCGAGAAGGTCGCCGACAAGCACCAGCGCGAGACGCGCGACGAACGCCAGTACGGCTGACCGAAAGCGGTTCTCGCCGACCGCGGCCCGCCCGTTCCAGGGCGGGCCGTTTCTCCCTCTGCACGCGCGTATCTGCCCAAGCTGGCACAATGGCCGCGCACCGCCGCGGCCCGCCGGCTACCGACACGCGGCGCAAAGGACCCAAGGCTTGGACCGGATCAGCGCGCGACAACTTTACGATGGCGTCCACCAGCGCATGGCCCTGCGCTGGGTATCGGGCATGCGCGGGGAATCGCGCATGCTGGAGCCGGGCGTGGCGCAGGCGCGCCGGCCCTCGCTGATCGGCTACCTCAACATCATCTACCCGAACAAGATCCAGATCATCGGCTCGGAGGAACTGAACTACCTCGACGGGCTGGACTCGCGCCAGCGCTGGGAAGTGATGCACAAGATCGCCGCCTATCAGCCGGTGGCGCTGATCGTGACCAAGGACCAGGCCGTGCCGGCGGACCTGCGCGAGGTGGCCGAGGAAACCGACACGCCGCTGTGGATCAGCCCCAAGCGCGGCCACGAACTGCTGACCTACCTGCAGTACCACCTGGCACGCACGCTGGCGGCGAAGATCACCCTGCACGGCGTGTTCCTGGAAGTGTTCTCGATCGGCGTGCTGATCACCGGCGAGGCCGGCTCCGGCAAGAGCGAGCTGGCGCTGGAACTGATCAGCCGCGGCCACCGGCTGGTCGCCGACGACGCCACCGAGTTTACCCTGATCGCGCCGGACGTGATCGACGGCAGCTGCCCCGAACTGCTGCAGGACCTGCTGGAGGTGCGCGGGCTGGGCGTGCTCAACGTGCGCGAGATGTTCGGCCACATGTCGGTCAAGACCTCCAAATACCTGCGCCTGGTGGTGCACCTGAAGCCGCTGCGCGACAGCGAGCTCAACCTCGACGCCGGCGGCGACGCGCTGACCCGCCTCACCGGCGACATCGGCCATCGCGAGGTGTTCGACGTGAAGGTACCGATGATCACCATCCCGGTGGCCTCCGGCCGCAACCTGGCGGTGCTGGTCGAGGCGGCGGTGCGCAGCCACGCCCTGAAGAGCAAGGGCATCGACCCGGCGCAGACCTTCATCGACCGCCAGGCGCACCAGCTGCGCCGACTGCCCCCATGGTGAAAGCATGAGCGACGAGACCCGCCCGCCCGGCCCGCTGGCCGACCCGCACGAGATCCACCTGATCGTGCTGACCGGCATGTCCGGCGGCGGCAAGACGGTGGCGCTGCGCGCGCTGGAGGATCTGGAGTTCTACTGCGTCGACAACCTGCCGGTGGTGCTGCTGCCGCAACTGGTCGACGCCGCCATCCGCGGCGACCGCCGCAGCCGGCCGCGGCGCATCGCGGTGGGTGTGGACGTGCGCAACCGCAGCACCGATTTCGCGCACATGCCAACCGTGCTGTCGGAGCTGGCCGGCGCCGGCGTGCAGGTGCACCTGATCTTCCTGGATTGCCGCGACGAGGTGCTGATCAAGCGCTATTCGGAAACGCGCCGCCGCCACCCGCTGGCCACGCGCGGCGTGTCGCTGGCCGACGCGATCGCCGAGGAACGCCGCCTGCTGCGCCCTCTGATGGCGATCGCCGAGAAGGTGATCGACTCCAGCGAGCTCAACGTGCACCAGCTGCGCCGGCTGGTGGCCACCGGCTACGCGCAGGCCACTGAGGGGCTGACCCTGATGTTCCAGTCGTTCGCGTTCAAGCGCGGGCTGCCGCTGGACGCGGATTTCGTGTTCGACGCGCGCTGCCTGCCGAACCCACACTGGGAACCACGCCTGCGCCCGCTGTCGGGCAAGGACGCGCCGGTGCGCGAATTCCTCGAAGCCGCGCCGCTGGTCAACGAATACTTCATCGACACCGCGCGCTGGCTGGACGCCTGGTTGCCGCGCTTCGAGCAGGACGACCGCAGCTACGTGACCATCTCGATCGGCTGCACCGGTGGACGCCACCGTTCGGTCTACCTGGTCGAGAAGCTCGCCGCGCACTATCGCTCGCGCCGCGAGGGCGTGCTCACCTTCCACCGCGAACTGGAGTGATGGCCATGCCGTCCGCGACCACTCTTCGCACGAGCTGCCGGCCATGAGCGTCGGCGTGCTGCTGATGACCCACGAGGCGGTCGGCCAGGCGCTGATCTCCGCCGCGCACCACGTGATGCCGCGGCTGCCGCTCAAGGTGGCGGCGGTGGAGGTGCCGCCCAGCGCGGACCCCGACGTGATGCGCACGCTCACCGCTCACCATGCGCGCGAGCTCGACTCCGGCGACGGCGTGCTGATCCTGGCCGACCTGTACGGTGCCACGCCGTGCAACATCGGCTTGTCGCTGGGCGCGCTGGGCGTACACCTGCACTGTGTCTCCGGGCTCAACCTGCCGATGCTGCTGCGCGTACTCAACTATGCGGAAAAACCACTGGACGAGCTGGCCGAGATCGCGGCCAGCGGTGGCCGCGGGGGAATCTTCATCGACCATGCTTGAAAAGGAGATCGTCATCACCAACCGGCTGGGCCTGCACGCCCGCGCCTCGGCCAAGCTGGTACAACTGGTGCAGGGTTTCAAAGCCACCGTGCACCTGGTCAGCAAGGGCCGCGAAGTGAACGCACAAAGCATCATGGGCGTGATGATGCTGGCCGCCGGCCTCGGCAGCCCGCTCACCGTCCGCGCCGACGGCCCCGACGAGGAAGCCGCGCTGGCCGCCGTGGTCGCGCTGTTCGAGCGCAAGTTCGACGAGGGAGCTTGAGATGCAGGGAATCGGGAACAGGGATTTGGGAATAGGCAAGGCGGACAGCGCGGTGCCTGCAGGAAGCGGGGTACTCGCGCGCACCCTGCTTTCCCCTATTCCCGATTCCCGATTCCCGATTCCCGCGCTTGGCCCCCAAGGGGGCCAAGCGTGAGACACCTCCTCACCGGCACCGTCGCCGCGCACGGCATGGCGCTCGGTCGCGCACGGCTGGTGCAGCCCAGCCGCTATGCGGTGGATACCCGGCCGCTCGCCGAGGAGGAGGTCGAGGGCGAGCTGGCCAAGCTGCACCAGGCGCTGGACACCGCGCGGCAGGAATTGCGTGAGCTCCGCGGCAAGCTGCACGGCGCGCTGGCGCGCGAGGTCAACGAGTTCATCGACGCGCACAGCCTGCTGCTGGACGACGCCGAACTGCTGCGCGGGCTGGACGATCTGGTGCGGATCGGCCGCTACCGTCCCGGTGCCGCGCTGAAGAAACAGCGCGACCGGCTGTCCGCGGTGTTCGAGGCGATGGACGACCCCTACCTGCGCAGCCGCAAGGAGGACGTCGAGCAGGTGATCAACCGGGTGATCTCCGCGCTGCAACGGCAGACCAGCCCGGAAGAACGCAAGCTCGCCGCGCGGGTGGGCGAGGTCCTGATCGCCGACAACATCGCGCCGGCCGACATGGCGCAGCTGGCCGGCAATGGCCTGCTCGGCGTGGTGGCCAGCTCCGGCAGCGCGTACTCGCACAGCGCGATCCTGGCGCGTAGCCTCGGCCTGCCGATGCTGGTGGGCACCCGAGATGCGCTGTCCAACATCCACGACGACGACCTGATCCTGCTCGACGCCGAGCGCGGCGAGGTGATCGTGCACCCGGCCGCGCAGGATCTCTCGCGCTATCGCGCCTGGCAGCGCGAGGCGGCGGCCGAAGGCCGGCGGCTGGCCAAGCTGGCGAACGCGCCCACGCGCACCCGCGACGGCGTGGAAATCACCCTGCTGGCCAATGCCGAGACGTCCGCCGACGTGGCGCTGGCGCGCGCGCGCGGCGCCGATGGCGTGGGTCTGTACCGCACCGAGTTCCTGTTTCTCAAGCACAAGGGCCTGCCCTCGGAAGACGAGCAGTTCATCGCCTACCGCGACCTGGTGATGGGCATGGGCGGCCTGCCGGTGACCATCCGCACGCTGGACCTGGGCGCCGACAAGGCCGACGCCGCCGGGCTCGCCCTGCGCGGCGAGGACAACCCGGCGCTCGGCGTGCGCGGCGTGCGCCTGTCGCTGCGCTACCCGGCGGTGTTCACCACCCAGATCCGCGCGATCCTGCGCGCCGCCTGCTATGGCCCGGTGCGCGTGCTGGTGCCGATGGTGACCCAGCCGGACGAGCTGATCGCGGTGCGCACGCTGTTCAATCTGGCGCGGCAGGACCTGAAGCGCGAGAACATCGACCTGCCGGAGAAGCTGCCGCTGGGCGCGATGATCGAGGTGCCGGCGGCGGCGATCAACGTGCGCGCGCTGCTCGAACACGCCGACTTCCTCGCCATCGGCACCAACGACCTGGCGCAGTACGTGCTCGCCGCCGACCGCGGCAACGACGCGCTGGAGAACATCTACAACCCGCTGCAGCCGGCGCTGCTGCGGCTGATCTCGCACGTGCTCACCTCCGGCCGCCGCGCGAAGAAGCCGGTCAGCCTATGCGGCGAGATCGCCGGCGACGCGAACTTCGCCGCGCTGCTGCTGCTGCTCGGCCTGCATGAATTCAGCATGCACCCCGCGCAGATCCTGCAGGTGCGCGACCGCCTTGCCACGCTGGACCACGCGCACCTGCGCCGCCACGCCGCGCAGCTGCTGAATGCGCCCACGCACGAGCAGGCCGAGGCGATGCTGAACGAGATCGTCGCAGCGTCCGCCCGCTAATTGCTGCGCGTTACAGCCCTTCCAGAAACGCATCCAGCAGGGCGCCACGGTACTTCTGGCGGTGCAGCAGCAGCGAGAGCTTGCGGCGCAGATCCAGGAATGGCGTTTTCAGCGCCTTCAGCCGTCCGGTCGCCAATGCGTCGGTCACCGCCACCGCGGGCAGGCAGGCGATGCCCAGCCCGGCCACCACGGCCTGCTTGATTGCCTCGATCTGATCGAGTTCCAGCACGGTTTCGCCCGGCGGCAATTGCGCCAGCACGCGTTCACTGGTGGCGCGGGTGGCCGAGCCGGGTTCGCGCAGCACCCAGCGTGCGCCGGCGAAATCCGCCGGCTTCAGGCCGCGCCTACGCGCCAGCGGATGCTCCGGCGGCGCGCACACCACCAGCCGGTCGTCGCGCCACGGGCGAACCTCCAGCAACGGATGTGCCACCGGACCTTCGACGCAGCCGATGTCCAGACTGTGCTCGAGCATGGCGGCGGCGATCGTCTCGGTGTTTGCCACGCGCAGGCGGACCGCCACCTGCGGATGCGCGCGCACGAAACCGCCAAGCAACTCGCCGACCAGATAGTTGCCCACCGTGTTGCTGGCGCCGATGCGCAGCTCGCCGGTGAGCGCCGCGCCCTCCTCGCGTCCGCGCCGGCCGAATTCGGCATGGCGTTCCAGCAGCTCCTGCGCCAGCGGCAGCAGTTCTCGCCCGCGCGCGTTGAGGCGCAGGCGGCCGCGCTCGCGGTCGAACAGCGGCGCGTCGAGCTGCCGCTCCATTTCCGCCAGTGCCATGCTGGCGGCCGGCTGGGTCAGATGCAGGCGCTCGGCGGCGGCGCGCACACTGCCCGCCAGTGCGATCTGCACGAACACATCGAGCTGGCGCGGGCTGATGTTGATCATCACTCGATCTTATACTTCATATCAGCTTTTCCAAGTTTTACTGATCGATGCAGGCGAGGAGAATGGCGCGCCAGCACCCCGGCAACCTCGTACTTGCCCGTCATTCCTGCGCAAGCAGGAAGCGCTTCACAACAGCGAAGCTGGTCATCCAGCGACTTCTCGGCCAAAAGTCGGGAAAGCCCTGGGCCCGACCTTCGCCGCGGTGACGCCGACCCAAGGCATTCGCGCCATGAACATACCGCTCGCCGCCGCCCTCGTCCGCCCCACCCTGCGCAGCCGCGCCCCCGGCCTGCTGCTGGCCGTCGCGATCGCACTCGTCGCCTGGTGGCTGGGTCGGTGGCTGCCGCTGGTCGGCGGCCCGGTGATCGGCATCCTGCTCGGCATCGCGGTGCGCAACCTCCTGGCGCCCGGCGCGCGTTTCACCCCCGGCATCGCCTTCGCCGGCAAGCAGGTGCTGCAGTGGTCGATCATCGCGCTGGGCTTCGGGCTCAGCCTGGACCAGGTGGCGAGGACCGGTCTCGAATCGCTGTCGGTGACCCTGGTGACGCTGACCGTGGCCTTCGTCAGCGCGTGGGCACTGGGCCGCTGGCTGGGCGTGCATGACAAGCTGAAGGTGCTGATCGGCGTGGGCACCGCGATCTGTGGCGGCTCGGCGATCGCCGCGGTGACGCCGATCATCAAGGCCGACGAGCACGACACCGCGTTCGCGATCTCCACCATCTTCCTGTTCAACGTGGTAGCGGTGCTGCTGTTCCCGCCGCTCGGCCACCTGATGCACCTGTCCGACCTCGGCTTCGGCCTGTGGGCCGGCACCGCAATCAACGACACCTCCTCGGTGGTCGCCGCCGGCTACAGCTACAGCCATGCCGCCGGCGATTACGCCACCATCGTCAAGCTGACCCGCGCCACGCTGATCATCCCGATCTGCCTGGTGCTGGCCTTCGCGGTGGCCGCGAGGGAGAAGAAGCACGGCGCCGCCGACTTCAGCCTGCGCCGCATCCTCCCGTGGTTCATCCTGTGGTTCCTGGTGGCCTCCGGCATCCGCACCGCGGGCCTGCTCCCCGCCGCGATCCTGCCCGCGCTGCACGCTGCGGCCGAATTCCTGATCATCGTGGCGCTCACCGCGATCGGTCTCTCCGCCAACCTGCGCAAGATGATCGCCAGCGGCGCCCGACCAATCCTGCTGGGACTGGGCGTGTGGATCGCAGTGGCGGTCAGCAGCTTGCTGGTGCAGCTGGTGATCGGGCGGCTTTGACGCTTTGCCATTCAAGTCTGCTCTGTGCGAAATACGTGCGCCTGAGCGCCTTCTGTCGAAAGCGGGCGCCAAAGGACTTTTACGCTGGCAGGTCTCCTGCAAGCTCAAGCATTGACGTGCTGTTCGATCAACGTCCCGCGACTTCCCAACGTCACCGGGAATCTCCAGCGCAGAACTTTGAAAACATCCGGACGGTCCATTCATGGCCTTTGCCACGGGAAGGCCGCCAGTGAGAGCAGAAAGGGACAACAGGCCCGGCAACTTGCGGGAATCGGGACGCTGAGTTGCCGTGACGGCGACGGTGTTCGGTGGCCATCTTTGTTTGTTGATGCCGTTGTTGCGACCAGCAATCTCCGATTGGAACGCAGTTCCGGCGACGAGAAACAACTCACCAGTGCTCAACCTGCGTTTCATCCGACAGACGCGGTCGGTCTCTTTGCACTTGACATTGCCGGCACCGCAGCTGGTCGTGTCGACCCTACGCGCCCATCAGGCGCCATCAAGAAGGCCGGCGGACGCCACCGGTTCAACGCACGCCACACGTTACCGCGCCACCATCTGAAACGTATTCAGCCAGCGCCCCAACCACACCAAGCCAATACGGGGGTAACGAAGCCTCCACCAGCGACGGAGCTTTCAGGAGCGGCTGCGTAACGCTCAACATTCCTACGCCGTTCGCGGAGTACCTGGCTCCGATACGCCTTACGTGACTGGCATACGCTTAATCAATCCGATGAACCAAGGCATAGGCGGGTAATGCGCAAGATGCAACACCTCTTTGGTGTCGCAAATCGCCACTGTATCGATGTCGATGCGTGGCAACAGCTCACTCCACAGGAGTTGAGTGCGCGACATATCTCACCTGACGATGTAGATAGAGTTGACGAAAAATACGACTGCAACAGACCATCGGGGCTGAATTTCTAGTCTCAAAAAGACAGCTCAAGCCTTCCCCTGCTCCACCAGCGTCAACGCCACCTTGTCGCGCAGGTATACCGGCAGGGCCCGCTCGGGCGGCAGTGCGCGGCCGGCCTTGAACTCGCGGGCAGCGAGCTCGACCACATGCACGGTGCGTGCACCCTCACATTCTTTGGTCCGTGAGTGTCGACGCATTTTACAGACTCCAGTCCCCACTCAACCCATGGGATCTGCAATATATTGAATCATCGCTGTTTATTTCTCTGGCATGGGAATTGCTGTTAATGCGCCTACAGGGTGTTTCAATCCGGAGGACATCTTATGAATCCATCGAGAAAACGAATCGGAATCACGCTCGTCTTGAGCCTGGGAATGCTGGTATGCGGCATCGCCAGTGCCACCACGGTCATGAGCTTCGATGAAATGCAGCATCAACCCGCCGAACTCGTGGACAACTATTACAACGGCGGATGCAGCAGCTCCTATTCAGGCAGTGGCATTACCTGCGGTGGCCCGAACTACGGGGTCGTATGGTCGAGCGCACTCGCCGGAGGGGCACCAAACGGTCTGTGGGGTAATGTGGCCAACGAACCCAGCGGGCCCAACGTCATGGGATTTCTGGACGCCAACAGCGCCATCATGAATGTTGCAGCAGGATTCGACACCGGCTTTTCCTTCTACTACGCCGCTCCGAACACCGCGGGCAGTATCACGGTGTACGACGGTCTGAATGATTCCGGCAACATTCTGGCCACCTTGTTTCTGCCCATCAACGGCGGTAACTGCGATGGGTTTGCCCAGACCTATTCCTGCTGGTCCCCCATTGGCGTGACATTCGCCGGCATCGCCAAATCCGTGAATTTCGGCGGGGTCGCGGACTTCATCGTGTTCGATAACGTGACCATCGGGTCGAATACGCCCGGAGGCGGAAACGGAAATAATGTGTCCGAGCCCGCCACACTCGGCATGTTTGGTTTAGGCATGCTGCTGATTGGCCTGTTCGCCGGCGTGCGTCGGCGCGTGTCTTGAAAGGTACAAGGCAGGATCGAACCAATTTTCCAATAACCCCCGGCGACGGGGGTTATTTTGACCTTTTGGGATTCAAGCCGCAGCAGGATTGCCCCAACTTCTTACTGACGATTGAGGAAGGGGTAAATCGACAAGAGCCGCCAAATGGACACCCGTCGTGAAGCCTGCCACCGGAGCCGGGCCGGTAACCTGGCAAGGTGCGATTCCAGCTCAGACCGAAAGCCGGCGTGATGAATCACGCCTTGCCCTGCTCCACCAGCGTCAACGCCACCTTGTCGCGCAGGTACACCGGCAGGGCCTGCTCGGGTGGCAGTGTGCGGCCGGCCTTGAACTCGCGGGCAGCGAGTTCGGCCACGTGCACGGCCTGCGGGTAGCGCAGGCCATCGGCGGAATGCAGGGCGCCGGTGAGGCGCTGCGACAACGCGGTGGCGTAGGTGGCCCAGCCGCTGCCGACGACCTGCCAGGCGCCGGCTTCAGGCAACACCAGTGTCTCTGCCGTGCAGATGCGCTCGTCGTCCAGCGTGAGCAGGCCGCCGTCGTCGTCGCGGCGGTAGCAGGCGGCGTAGATCTCGCCCATGCGCGCGTCAATCACTGCGAGGATCGCGGTACCCTCTTCTTCCGGCGCTTCCAGCGCCAGTGCGGCCAGCGAGGAGACGGTGATCACCGGCAGGTCCAGCGCCAGCGCCATGCCCTGCGCCAGCGACACCGCGAGACGTACGCCGGTAAAGGCGCCGGGACCGCGGCCCACCGCGATCGCGTCCAGCGCGAGGCGGCCGATGCCCGCCTCGGCCAGCAGTTCGTCGGCCATCGGCAGTACCAGTTCGGTGTGCCGGCGTGGCGCGATCTCGCTGCGGGCAATCAGCTCGTCGCCGTGGATCAGGGCGACGGAGCAGGCTTCGGTGGCGGTTTCGATCGCGAGCAGGTTCATGGTTTGTCCATGATAGCGGCTGGCGGCTCGGCCGAGCTCGGCACGTACGCGTACCAGTCGATGCGGCGGGTCAGATACATCATCAGGCCGACCATCGCCAGCAGCACCAGCGCGCCGATCAGCAGCGCGTACTGCTCGGCCGCGATCAGCCCGTACAGCATCGCGTAGATCAGCCCCAGCACGCCGCCCAGCAGCAGGCCGGCGCGCCGTGCGCGCAGCACCGCCATCGCGTAACCACCCACCAGCACGGCCACCGCGACGGCCGCCAGCGCATACGCCGGACCGAAACCGATCTGTTCGGACAGCGCCAGCAGCACCACGTAGAACGTGGCCAGCGCCGCGCCGACCAGCAGGTACTGCACCGGGTGCACGCGCAACCGCTTGAGCACCTCGAACAGGAAGAACGCGACGAAGGTCATCGCGATGAACAGCAGCCCGTACTTCCCCGCCCGCACATTGCGCTGGTACACATCGACCGGCTGGTACAGCTGCACGCCAAAGGTCGAGGCCTGCAGTGCCGGCTGCATGTTGTCGGCATCATTCCAGTGCTGGCCATAGCTGCGGTTGAGATCGAGCAGGTGCCAGTGCGCGCTGAAGCCGTGGCCGTCGATGCTGCGCTCCAGCGGCAACGCCGCGCCGATGAAGCCGGGATCGCGCCACGGCGCGCGCATCGTCACGTCGGTGCTGCGCGCCAGCGGCAGCAGTTGCAGCGCCTCGGTGCCGGCCAGCTTCAGGCCGATCTGCACGTCGATCGGCTGCTCGCCCAGCGCATCCAGGTCGATCGGCACCACCACGTTCGGCCAGCTGCCAAGTCGGTCGGCCGACGATTCGAAGCGTGCCGGCTGGCCGTTGATGCGCAGCCCGGTGACCTCCTGCAAGCCGCGCAGGTCGCCGACCGGCAGCCGCAGCTCGGCCTTGCCGCCCTGCCACGTCGCATTGCTGGCGCGGCGATATTGGGCGATGTCCTGCGCGCGGAACTGCGCACCGAGCTTCACCGTGGCGACGAACACCGGCGCGGCATAGATGCCGTAGCTGCGCGTGGTCACGGCCATCGCCACGTCCAGCTTCAGCGCGTCGGCCAGCAGGCTTTCGCTGCCGGCACGCCACTGCGGCGGTTGGCCCTGCGCCACCGCCACCTGTTGCAACGTGGGCACCACCAGCACTGGTCCGCCCAGCACCTGCTTGCCGCCCCACCCTTGCGCGATCTGCGTGATCGCACCTTCGCGCAACTGCTGGCGTTCGCTGACCAGGCCGCGCACCTGCAGCAACGGTATCGTCATCAATAACGCCAGCACACCGACGCCCATTACCTTGGCGATGACTGTCTGTGTCCATTGCATCATCTCGTCCTCCCGGGATTGGAGGGTCGATCAGAACAGTTGCAACGGTGCCGCTGCGGGCAGTGGCAGGCCGCCAAAGGGCTGCAAGATGGCACGCCGATGATGGTGACACTTCGCATCATCGGCGAGGTCCCTGACGGGACGAGTCATCCAGCCCTGGGAAATGCCATGCGCACGATCGCGAAGTTCCTGCTCCGCAACCGCGGCTTCATCGCCTTCATGCTGTGCATGGTCGTATTCCGCAGCGCGGTAGCCGACCGGAACGTGGTGCCGACCGGCTCGATGCAGCCGACCATCCGCATCGGCGACCGCATCCTGGTCGACAAGCTGGCCCGCGACGTGCGCCTTCCGCTGACCCACGTCTCGCTGCTGCATCTGGCCGATCCGCAGCGCGGCGACATCGTGGTGCTGGATTCGCAAGCCGCCCAGGAGCGCGCAGCACGATCGTCGGCTGCGCGCACCATGTCGTCGTCTCGCTCGATCCCGAGCATCACTACCTGCCGCGGAACGAGCGCTTCGGCATACCTCTGGACTGAGTACCGTCATCCCATTACCTGCAAGGTAATCGCCTCGTCGCCGTGCTGCCTGCAAGCTGCGTCCACACCCACCGCGAAGGAGCACACGCCATGACCGCCACCCGTCAACTCATCGAGAAGTACCTGCAGGGCTGGAACGAAACCGATCCGCTGCGCCGCCGCACGTTGATCGAGGACGTCTACGCCGAACACGCCGCCTACGTCGATCCGATGGTCGAGGCGCGCGGGTGGGAGGCGATCGACGCCACCATCGCCGCCGTGCAGAACATGTTCCCCGGCCACCTCTTTCGCCTTGCCGGCGAGGTCGACGCACACCATGACATCGCGCGCTTCCACTGGCATCTGGCCGAACCCGGTGCGGCCGATCCGCTGGTGATCGGCTTCGACGTGGTGGTGCTTGACTACGGCCGCATCCGACAGGTGCACGGCTTCCTCGACAAGGTGCCGATGGCCGCCTGATCCACCTGGGGCGGCCCCGTCAGTCGGCGCCCTTCCATCACCGATCGCCGTCCGCCACACCGGCATGACGCGACGCCGCAGGGACATCCGTCATGAGCACCTTCGCGGCCGGCGGCATCCACGTCTTTATCCTGGCGCCCCGCCGCGCCAGCGCATGCCGATGCGCGATCCACGACATGACCGCCAGTACCGCCAGGCGGGTGCGACTGGCATCATTCCCGCGATGAAAGCACAACGCACCGAAAGCGCCCGCCCGGTCGGTGACCTGCTGCGCGAATGGCGACGCCATCGCCGGCTGAGCCAGCTCGACCTTGCGACCGGCGCGGAGATCTCCACCCGCCACCTGAGCTTCGTCGAATCCGGCCGTGCACAGCCGAGCCGCGACATGATCCTGCATCTGGCCGAATACCTCGAGGTACCGCTGCGCGAACGCAACACCCTGCTGGCCGCCGCCGGCTTCGCCGCCGCATTCAGGGAGCGCGCGCTGGACGATCCCGCGCTCGCCACGGCGCGTCACACTATCGATCTGCTGCTGCAGGGCCTGGAGCCCTGTCCCGCACTGGCGGTCGACCGCTACTGGCAACTCGTCACCAGCAACCAGGCCACCTTGCGGCTACTCACCGGCGTCGCCCCCGAATTGCTGCAGCCGCCGATCAACGTGCTGCGCCTGAGCTTGCACCCCGCCGGCCTCGCCCCACGCATCCGCAATCTGGCCCAGTGGCGCGCCCACCTGCTGCACCGGCTGCGCCAGCAGATCGACGCCAGCCAGGATCCGCAGTTGATGGCCCTGCTGCACGAACTGCAGGCCCTGCCCGCTCCGGATGCCGACCCGGCCAACACGGTTGCGGCCTCCGCCATCGCCGTGCCGATGCAACTGGAAGTGAACGGTCATGTGCTCAACATGCTGAGCACCACCACCGTCTTTGGCAGCCCGGTCGACATCACGCTCGCCGAACTGGCGCTGGAGGCATTCGTGCCCGCTGATGCGGATACTGCGGAGCGATTGCGGGCGATGTCGACCGGCAGCTGACACGGACTCTCGTCCAGCAACCGGTTTTGACCAGGTGAACCTGACCAGGCCTGATCCCGTTCTTCGGGCTCATGGCACCCCGTCGGGCCGGTTCCAGCGCTGATCGCCCCGGGCCAGCCAGGCGAGGAAATCGGCGCGCATCGCCATGCCCAGTTCGTGCCCGGTCGGATAGAGCTTCGTCTCGTGCGCGACGCCGAGGCGATCGAGCCAGTCGCTGGCCCGCTGCGCCCAGCTCACCGGGAGTTTGTCGTCGTGCGTGCCATGCGCGATGTAGCCGCGCAGCGCGGACAGGCGTTGCACATCGGCCAGCTGCGGTTCGAGTTCCGGCAGGATGCGGCCGGCCAGTATGGCGAACGCGGCGACGCGTTCGGGCGCGGTCAACGCCACGCTGGCGCTGAGGATGCCGCCCTGGCTGAAGCCGACGACGACGGTATGCGCCGCGTCGATACCATGCGCCTGCTGCAGTTGTCCGATGAAGTCGATCAGCGTGCGACGACTGGCGTCGGCCTCGGCTTCCACGATCTGCGGACCGTTGCCGGTGAAGGCGACGCGGAACCAGCCGAACGCCTGCGGCCCCAGCGCGACCGGACCGCGCGGCAGCACCACCAGCGCGTTGCCGCTGGCCTCGGCGCCGAGGGCGGCGAGGTTGCCCTCGTTGCCGCCCACGCCGTGCAGCAGCACCAGCAGCGACGTCGGTTTCGACGGCACCGGATGCAGCGTGCGGAACGCCAGGGCGAAGGCGGGATCGACCGACAGCGGCGACAGGCTTTTCATGCGGCATGCTCCAGCGGGGTTGGGGCCGCGTCCGGCAACCCGAACGCGAACGAATCCATCGACAGCACGCCGTAGGTCATGCCGCCTTCGACCAGGCGCGACGCGTCGGTGCCGGCGCTGGCGCCCACGGCTACCAGCAACGGCAAGTAATGCTCCTCGGTCGGATGCGCGCGCTCGGCATGCGGCGCGCGGTGACGGTAATCGACTAGTGCGGCGACGTCGCGTGCCGCCACCGCAGCACGAACCCAGTCGACGAATTGCTGCGCGTACTCCGGGTTGCGGATGGCCTGGCGGAATTCGTACAGGTTGTGGGTGAGGCTGCCCGAACCGATCACCAGCACGCCGCGCTCACGCAGCGGCGCCAGGGCCTGGCCCAGCCGCAACGCGCCGGCCGCATCGATGTTCTGCGGCAGCGACACCTGGAACACCGGCACGTCGGCCTGCGGAAACAGGTAGCGCAGCGGCACCCAGGCACCGTGGTCGAGGCCGCGGCGTTCGTCGAGCGCGACGTCGAAGCCCGCTTGCGCCAGCAGCTGCGCGGCGTCCTGCGCCAACCCCGGCGCGCCTGGCGCGGGGTACTGCAATTGATACAGCGGTGGCGGGAAGCCACCGAAGTCGTGGATCGTTTCCGGCGCGGCAGTGCTGCCGACGCGCACGCCCCGCGTCTGCCAGTGCGGCGACACCACCAGCACGGCACTGACGCCATGCAGCCACTGGCCGATGGCGCGCAGGTTCGGGCCGAGCACGCCCGGTTCCTGCGCGAACATCGGCGAGCCGTGGGAGATGAAGATCGAGGGAGCGGTCATGGCGATTCCTGAAAAGGGCAGCGGGCGCTGCTGCGCCCGCTGCGTTGAACGGCAGGTTGGAAGTCAGGCGTTGCGGCGCTTGTTCCACGCATGGTCGAGGCTGAGCGTGCCGGCACCGTTGGCGGCGAGCATCAGGAAGCCGCCGGCCATCGCCACGTTCTTCCAGAAGTTGATCGCCTGCGCGGCGTCGCCGAGGTGGGCGTGGAACAGTGCGGCACTGGCCAGCGAGAACGCGGCGAGCGCCAGCGCGATCCAGCGCGTGAATGCACCGGTGAGGACGGCCAGGCCGCCGCCGAGTTCCAGCGCGATCACCAGCGGCAGCAGGCTGCCCGGCAAACCGGCGGATGCCATGTATTGCTGGGTGCCTGCGTAAGCGGCGATCTTGCCCCAGCCGGAAATGATGAAGATGAGCGAGAGGCCGACCCGGCCGAACAATGTCAGTGAAGCGTTCATGTGGATTCCTTGGAGAGAGGAGAAGAATGGTCGACGCGAAGCGCGTCAGGCCTTGCTGATCCAGGTCGGCGCGATCGACGTGCCGAGGCCGGCGCCGTAGCCGAAGTAGATGTTCAGTCCGCCCAGCGGCTCGAGGTAGCGCGCGTTCTTCAGCGGACCGGCGTCGACCGCCGCGAAGCCGAGGCTTTCGATCAGTGCCTTCGCGGTCTGCTTCGCCCGTTCGCTGTCGCCGGCGAAGAACGCCGGGGCGATCTGGCCATCGGCAAACTTCGGGCCGTCGGCCAGCACCTGGGCGAACAGCGTGTTGAACGCCTTGACCACCTCGGCTTCGGGCACGGCCTTGGCGATCTCCTCGGCGGCCGAGGTGTCGTAGCCGAGGGTCAGGCCCATGTAGTCGGCGGTTAGCGGATTGGTGATGTCGATGACCACCTTGCCCGCCAGCGAACCCAGCGAGCGCAGCGCCGGCACCGCGTCGGCGTAACCGGTAGCGACGATGACGACATCCGAACCGGCCAGCGCCTCGGCGGGGACCGTGGCCACGGCGCCTGGGTTGGCGGCGGCCAGCGCCTGCGCCTTGGCCAGGTCGCGCGCGGTGATGCGCACGGCGTGGCCGGCGCGGGTGAGTTGCTTGGCAAGGGCCGAGCCCATGTTGCCGGTGCCGATCAGGGTGATGTTCATGGAAGTCTCCGTGGGGTGCCCGGAGCATCCGGGCATGGGGAGCACTCTATTGATCGTCCGCGTGATGATAAATTAGCCTTCGGTTGACTTACTGTTTCGGAAATCGAGACAAAGGATGCCGTCATGGATAAATTCCAGGAAATGGCCAGCTTCGTCGCCGTGGTCGAGGCCGGCAGCTTCGTCGGCGCTGCGGACGTGACCGGGCTGTCCAAGGCCGCGGTGTCGCGCCACGTCGCCGAACTGGAACAGCGCCTGGGCGCCCGCCTGCTGCAGCGGACCACGCGGCGGCTGTCGCTGACCGACGATGGGCAGCTGTTCTACGCCCGCTCAAAGGAAATGCTGGCCGCGGTCGACGAGGCGGAATCGGAAATCAGCTCGCGCAGCGGCGAGCCCAGCGGGCGGCTGCGCATCAATGCGCCACTCAGCTTCGGCGTGTTGCAGCTGGCCCCGCTGTGGCCGCGCTTCGCGCAGCTGTACCCGAAAGTGTCGCTGGACATCGAACTGAGCGATCGCGTCGTCGACCTGGTCGAGGAGGGTTACGACCTGGCGGTACGCATCACCAACCTGCCCAGCTCGCAGCTGGTCAGCCGGCAACTTGCGTCGACGCGCATGATCGCCTGTGCGTCACCGCCCTACCTGGCGCAGCACGGCACGCCGCAGCACCCGCAGGAACTGGCGCAGCACGAGGTCATCTCTTACAGCTACTTCGCCGCCAGGGACGAGTGGACCTTCACCGCACCCGACGGCAGCCCCACCGTCGTGCGCACCCGTGCCCGCATCCACGCCAACAACGGCGACACCTGCCGCGTTGCCGCGCTGGAGCATCAGGGCGTCATCCTGCAGCCGGATTTCATCGTCGCCGACGACCTGCGCCGCGGTGACCTGGTCGAACTGATGCCGACGTACCGCGCGATGACGCTCGGCATCCATGCAGTTTATCCCTCACGCAAGCACCTGCCGATCAAGACGCGGCGGCTGGTGGATTTCCTGGTGGAGGCGCTGGCGGTGCCGGGGTGGACTACCCGCCGCGCGCCCGATTGACCTTGGAGCATGGAGGGATCCAGCCCCACCGTTCGCCCTGGCGCAGCCGGAAGCGCCGAAGTCGAAGCGCGATCGCTGGCGGGTGCTTCGACTTCGCTTGCCATAGCAAGCCACGCTCAGCGCGACCGGCTTGTCTGGCTGAGCGTGGTCAAGACGCTGGATCCCGGTTTCCGCTCACTGCCATCCGGAATACTTTGGGAGGCCCGCGGCTCCAGAATTTCGAACACCCTTCCCATCGTCATTCCGGCGAAGGCCGGAATCGCACTTCAGCGAGGCAGCAAAGCATCGTGTTGGGCGATGTCCTTTTTGCTTCGCCGTCCGCGCGTGCGATGGGCCTGGTTACAAGTGCGATTCCGGCCTTCGCCGGAATGACGGTGAGGGACGAGTCGGTCGGTTCGATGAAGCCGACCAGCATGGGGGGGAAAGACTGGCGGCATGCCCACAAAGCCGGGCCAGTCAGGCCCCAATTGCGGCACCGCCTGGCGAATGGTCACGGCCTGCCGGGCCTGACCGCCCGGCCCGGTGCCAGCGCCGGGATGTCATGGCCCGGACTCATACGATTCCGGTGCGCATGTTGATGGGCCAGGTCACCGGCCGTTTCGTTTCCGGGTCCCCCCAGCATGCGGCCAGATTCGTCGCGAAACACTCGATCACCCGGCCGTGGCCTTGCTCCAAGGCGTGTTTCACGGCCGACCAGGTCGAGATGTAGCCCATGAGCTCGGCGAGCGACCACGCCTTCCGAATCGCCATCGCGGGCGGCGGGAACTCCGCGAAAGGAAAATCGAGGTCCGCGTAGCCACGGTCAACCAGCTGCCGTTCCGGTGGCCAGAACGGACCGATTTCGTCCCGATAAAAGTGCAGGAAGCGCTCATCCAGTGCTTCGTCCAGCTTCGGCACGCCGTAACTGACGAGCGCCAGCAGGGCACCCGCCTTGGCGATGCGCCTGACTTCGGCATAGAACGCGGGAAGGTCGAACCAGTGCGCGGCCTGCGCGGCCGCCACCAGACTCGCGCTGCGGTCGGGCACCGGCAGGTGTTCGGCGGGCGCCTGGGCATACCGCACGCGTTCGGTGACGGGCGCATGCACGATCTGGTCGGCGCTGGGGTCGAGGCCAAGTACGCTGTCGAAATGCGCGCCCAGCTGTGCCGCCAACTGGCCGGAGCCACAGCCGACGTCGACGGCGAAGCGCGTATCGGCCGAGGCACCCGCCAGGAAGGCGACCAGCGCGGGCGGGTATTCCGGGCGGAACCTTGCATAGTTCTGTCCGCCGGCCTGGAACCAGTTGCCGGCGTGGTCATCTCGTTCAACGGACATGCGTCGTCTTCCGGGTTCGTGCCTGGGCTTCGAGCAGGCGATTCGCGACAACAGGGACAATAGCGGGATCAGGCTGACTTCCCGCCTGACCATAGTGAACCCGCCCCGCTCTTTCTCCTTAAGCACGCAAGGAGAGAGTGACTCGGTCGCCGAAGGCGATCGACCACTCTTCACTTTGAGCGCCTTGGTTCCCGCTACTTGAGGTAGCTCCTCAGCACGCCGAGCACCGGCAGCAGCTCGTCCTGCTGCTTCGCGTTGCCGCTCTCGGCCACATGCGCGCGCAGGTGGCCTTCCATCACCTGCAGGATCAGGCCGTTGACCGCGCCGCGCACGGCGGCCAGCTGCTGCAGCACCGCGCCGCATTCCTCGTCGCCGTCGATGGCGCGTTCCAGCGAAGCCAACTGGCCGCCGATGCGGCGCACGCGGGTGACCAGTTTCTTGCGGTTTTCCTGCACGTGGGACATGGCGACGGCCTGCCGGTCTTATACTATGGGGGAGTATATAACCACGGAACTCCGCCATGCCCGCCCCCGACGTCTCAGCCTTCATCCACAGTCACCAGTTCAACCACGTCGATGCGAAGGCGGAGCGCAACACCCGGCGCGTGGTGTTCATCACCGCGGCGATGATGGTGGTGGAGATCGCCGGCGGTTACTGGCTGAACTCGATGGCCCTGCTGGCCGACGGCTGGCACATGAGCTCGCACGCCCTGGCGATGGGCCTTTCGGTGATGGCCTATGTGTTCGCCCGGCGCTACGCGCAGGACGGCCGCTTCGCCTTCGGCACGTGGAAGATCGAGATCCTCGGCGGCTACAGCAGCGCCCTGCTGCTGGCGGTGGTCGCCGCACTGATGATGGTGCAGTCGCTGGAACGGCTGTTCGTGCCGGCGACGATCCACTACGACGACGCCATCCTGATCGCGGTGCTCGGCCTGGGCGTCAACCTGCTGTGCGCGTGGTTGCTGAAGGGCGAGCACCACCATGGGCACGGGCATGCGCATGGACACGACCATGGGCACGGTCACGGACATCGCCACCACGGACACGATGGCCACCATCACGATGTGAACCTGCGTGCGGCCTACCTGCACGTCATCGCCGATGCGGCGACTTCGGTACTCGCCATCGTTGCGCTGGTCGGCGGCAAGCTTTATGGCGCCGCCTGGCTGGACCCGGTGATGGGCATCGTCGGTTCGGTGCTGGTGGCGCGCTGGTCCTGGGGGCTGCTGCGCGAGTCCGGCAGGATCCTGCTGGATGCCGAAATGGACCAGCCGGTGGTCGAGGAGATCCGCGACGTGGTGCGGGAGAAGTTCGCCACGGCGGCCATCAGCGACCTGCACGTGTGGCGCGTCGGCCGCGACAGCTATGCCTGCATCCTGGGACTGGTGGCCAGCACGGCCATCAGCGCCGAGGATGTGCGCCGGCAGCTGGCCATCCACGAGGAACTGGTGCACGTGACGGTCGAGGTCGCGGCAGCCTGAACCCGTCACACCGCTGCGCTACGCCGGTGGCTGCCACAGCTCGACGCCTTTGATCCTGCGAATCCCGAATCCCGTCTTTCAACAGACGAACGTCTGGTCATCCCGGTCCTCAAGGCATCCCCCGCCAGCAGGCCCCTACCGGTTTTTCCCCGCATCATCGAAGAAGGCTTGCACGTCCGCCAGTTCGCGCGTGCGCGGCATCGGAGGGACGCTGGCGAGGAAGAGCTTGCCGTAGCCCTTGGTGGTGAGCCGCGGGTCGCACAGCACCAGCACGCCGCGGTCGTGCATGCTGCGGATCAGCCGGCCGGCGCCCTGCTTCAGTGCGATCACCGCACTCGGTACCTGCCAGCCCATGAAGGGATTGATGCCGGATTGTTCCAGCGCGGCGAGGCGCGCCATCAGCACCGGATCGTCGGGTGCGGCGAACGGCAGCTTGTCGATCACCACCAGGCTGAGCGCCTCGCCGACCACGTCGACGCCTTCCCAGAAACTCGCCGCGCCGAGCAGCACGCCATGGCCGCTGGCGCGGAACTCCTCCAGCAGCCGCGGCCGCGGCGCGCTGCCCTGCACGAACAGCGGCCACGGCACCTTGTCCTGCAGCAGTTCGGCCGCACGACGCAGCGCGCGGTGCGAGGTGAACAGCAAAAACGCGCGGCCATTGGAGGCCTGCAGCACCGGCAGCACGGTATCGATCACCTTGTCGGTGTAATCGCGCGCGTTCGGATCGGGTAGACCCGACGGCAGGTAGCACAGCGCCTGGCGCGCGTAGTCGAACGGGCTTTCCAGGCAGAGCGTCTGCGGCTCGTCCAGGCCGAGCTGGCGCGCGAAATGGTCGAAGTTGCCGGCCACCGACAGCGTGGCCGAGGTGTGCACCCACGCCGCCTGGGTGCGTTCGCGCAGGCCGCGCATCGGCGCGGCGAGATCCAGCGGCGTGGCATACAGCGCGAAGCCGCGTGGAAAGGTTTCGTACCAGCGTACGTCCTGGTCGCCGTGCGTTTCGACGATGCGCTGCAGCCGTTCGGCGAACAGCCCGGCGCGCTCGTGCAGGTTGGCGAAGCCGCGCGAGCGCTCGGCCTGCGAGGCCAGCAGTTCGGCCAGCGTGGCCAGCAGCTCGCCCAACTCGTGCAGCGCCGCGCGCACTTCGGCGCGATCCTCCAGCAGGGCGAACGCGCCGCGCGCGGGCAGCGGCTCCATCGCCAGGCGCAGCTTGCGCAACGCATCCTGCAAGGCCTCGACCGGTTCCAGCAGCAGGCCGATCGCACCAGTGACGCCGCTGCATTCGGCCAGCGTGTCCTGCGCCATGTCGGTGAGCTGGCGCGCACTGAGACTCTGCGAGAAGAACTGCCCGGCCAGTTCGGGGATCTGGTGCGCCTCGTCGAGGATGAAGGCCGCCGCGCCCGGAAGGATCTCGCCGAAGCCTTCCTGCTTCAGCGCCAGGTCGGCGAACAGCAGGTGATGGTTGACCACCACCACGTCGGCCTCCATCGCCTCGCGACGCGCCTTGAACACGTGGCAGTCGTCGTAGAACGGGCACTCCACGCCGAGGCAGTTTTCCGCGGTGGAGGTGACCCGCGGCCACAGCGGCGATTCCTCCGGCACCTCGGCCAGCTCCATGCGGTCGCCGCGGCGGGTACGCGCGGACCAGGCGCGGATCGTCGCCAGCTGCGCCGCTTGCGTACGCTCCAGGCTGCCGCCATCGCGCACGGTCTGGTCGAGCCGGTACAGGCACAGGTAGTTCGCGCGGCCTTTCAGCAGCGCCGTCTTCAAGCGTGCGCCCAGCACCGAGCGCACCTTCGGCAGGTCGCGGAAATACAGCTGGTCCTGCAGCGCCTTGGTGCCGGTGGAGATGATCACGCGCTCGCCCGAGAGCAGCGCCGGCACCAGGTAGGCGTAGGTCTTGCCGGTGCCGGTGCCGGCCTCGGCGATCAGCGTGTCGCGCCCGGCGATGGCCTGCTGC
Organism: Rhodanobacter thiooxydans LCS2; assembly: GCF_000264375.1. Lineage (GTDB taxonomy): Bacteria > Pseudomonadota > Gammaproteobacteria > Xanthomonadales > Rhodanobacteraceae > Rhodanobacter > Rhodanobacter thiooxydans. The sequence continues at coordinate 36,378 of NZ_AJXW01000009.1, read as the reverse complement.
ACCGCCCGCGCCATCGCCTGTTGCGCCAGCCGCGGCGCGAAATCCGGCAGCTCGCGCGCGAACGGCCCCTCGGCACCGAGCAAGGCGCCGACGTCGTCGGACTCGGTGTCTTCGAGGGCGTCCATCCGCCAAGTATGGCGGAGCGGCCGCGCGGGACAAAACGGCGGCGGGAACCTCCGCCGTCGCCGGCGCATCAACCCGACAACCAGGCAGTTGCGGCGGCCACTGGCGGCCGCCGCGTGCATGCCCCACCATGGCGCACCACTACCGCAGGGGAGTAGCGCGATGACGACCGAACTGTGCATGCTGATGTGGAGCGTGGTGCTGGGTCTGCTGCAGGTCGCGCTTGCCGCCACCTGCACGGTCGCCCAGCGCGGACTGGGCTGGGCCGCGAGTCCCCGCGACGAAGTGAAGCCGCCGCTCAGCGGCGTGGGTGGCCGCCTGCAGCGCGTCAGCGCGAATTTTCTGGAGACGTTCCCGTTCTTCGTCGCCGTGGTGCTCGTGGCGCAGCTGCTGCAGCGCCACGACCACCTCACCGTACTCGGCGCCCAGCTCTACTTTTGGGCGCGCGTAGCCTACGTGCCGGCCTACGCCGCCGGCATACCGTACCTGCGCACGCTGATCTGGGCGGCGAGCATCGCGGGCATCGTGCTGGTGCTGGTGGCGCTGTTCTGACACCCACCCACTGCGCGGGGTCCGCGCACGACAAACTCAATAGCGCGGAATGCCCGGCTTGTGGCACTGCGCCACCCACTTGCGCGCAGTGTCGGCGCCGGCCGCGTCGCGCGCCTGCAGGCGCATCTCCACGATGGTCTGCCAGTTGCGCGCGCACAGCGGGCCCAGCCGGGGGCCGAGCGACCACGACTTGTGGGCGAGCCTCTCGGCAGCGGAGAAGTCCTTCAGCCGCACCGCCACTTCCGCGCGCTCCTGCAGCAGGTCGGGCGACTCCGGGTTGAGCTTCAGCGCCTGGTCCAGCATGGCTGCGGCGTCGGCGTACTTGCCGGCCTGCTCGTCGCGCCGGGCGGTGTCCTGCAGCGAGCTGATGCCCGGATCGCGCAACGGGTTCACGTCGATGACCGACTTCTCGCGGTCGCCGGCGGCGCGGATCGCGGCCACCTGGTCATGAGCCGGCGCCGACGGGCGCGTTTCCGGCGGCGGCGTGGTGGCGAACATGCCGCAGCCGGCCAGCAGGCCCGCGGCCAACCACAGGGAAGAAGCTTTGCCCAGGTACTGCATGATCAGTTTCCGTTCGGTAAGTCGGGTGCGGTGGAGGCGGCGCCGGCGGCAGCGGGCGGCGGGCCGTTGCTGCCGCCAAACAGGCTCTGGATGCCCTGCCAGAAACAGCCCTCGGTGTCGGCCGACACCGTGCCGGCGATCACCGGCACCTGCTGCGCGCCCGCGCACTGCGGTTCGGTGCGCCTGCCGCTGGACGGGTTGATCCAGGCCATCTCCAGCCCTGCGCCGGGGGCGGCCGACAATGGCCGGGTCGGCAGCCTGGCGAACAGCTCACGCCAGGCGCGCAGGCCGCCGCTGGCGCCGAACAGGGTGGTCGGCTTGTTGTCGTCGCGACCCATCCAGAACACCGCCAGGTGCTCGCCGGTGAAGCCGGCGAACCAGCTGTCGCGCATATCGTTGCTGGTGCCGGTCTTGCCGGCGGCGTGCAGCGAGGCGAGCGCGGAATTGCCCAGCGCGCTGGCGGTGCCGTACTCGGCCACCTGCTGCATCGCCCAGGTGGTCAGCCGCACCGCGTCCTGGTACTCGCCGGGGCCGCCCTGCACCTGGTAGCGCTTGATCGTGCGGCCGTTGCCGTCGAGCACGCCGCGCACCGCCACCAGCGGCAGCGCATGGCCGTCGGCGGCGAGGTACTGGTACAGCTGGGTGAGCTGCAGCGGCGCCAGGTCCTGCGCGCCGATCAGCAACGACGGGCTGGGGTTGATGTCGCCGATGCCGAACGATTTCAGGAACGCCTGGATGCGCGGCAGGCCGACCTGCAGCCCGAGGTGGATGGTGGCCAGGTTCCACGAATGCGCCAGCGCATCGACCATGATCAGCGGGTCGTGGCTGCGGTGGTCGTCGTTCTGCGGCGTCCAGTAGCTGCCGTCGGGCTGGCGCATGCTGACCGGGCCGTCGTCCATCAGGCTGGCCAGGTTCCAGCGCTCGGGCTGGGTCAGCGCCACCAGGTAGACGAACGGCTTGATCGTCGAACCGATCGGCCGGCGCGCGTCCAGTGCGCGGTTGAAGCCCTGCTCACCCGGCGTCTTGCTGCCGACCACGGCCAGCACGCTGCCGGTCTGCGCGCTGGTCACCACTGCCGCCGCCTGCACGCCGTCACCGCGCTTGCCCAGGCCCTTCAGGCTGTCGGTGATCGCCCGCTCGGCGTACAGCTGGGCGGCCGGATCCAGCGTGGTGAAGATCGACAGCTTGCCCTCGCGCAGCGCCTGCTCGTCGAAGTCGGCGGTGATCTGCTTGCGCACCAGGTCCATGAAGGCGGGGAAACGGTTGTGCGGCAGCTGGCCGTTCTTGACGATGTCCAGCGGCGCGGCCTGTGCGACATTGAGCTGCCCGGCGCTGATCAGGTTGGTATCGAAGAATTCCTGCAGCACCAGGTTGCGCCGGGCCAGCGCGCGCTGCGGCGAGCGGCGCGGGTCGTAGTAGCTCGGCCCCTTCACCATGCCCACCAGCAGCGCGATCTCCTGCGGCCGCAGGTCTTCCAGCCGGCGCCCGAAGTAGAACTCCGACGCCGCCGCGAAGCCGTGCACCGCCTGGCCGCCCTGCTGGCCGAGGAACACGTCGTTGACGTAGGCCTCGAGGATGCGTCCCTTGCTGTAGTGCGCCTCCAGCAGCAGCGACATCAGCGCCTCGTTGATCTTGCGCGTGAGGTTCTGCTCGCGGCTGAGGAACAGGTTGCGCACCAGCTGCTGGGTCAGCGTGGAGCCGCCCTGCACGGTGTGCCCGGCACGCAGGTTGGCGAACGCGGCGCGCGCGATCGCGCTGACGTCGATGCCGATGTGGTGGTTGAAGTCGCGGTCCTCGACCGCCTGCAGGCCGCTGACCAGCAGCGGCGGCACGTCGGTCAGGCGCACGAAGCGGCGCTCTTCCTGGCTGGCGCCGTACAGCGTGGCGATGCGCGCCGGGTCCAGGTGGGCCAGCTCGATCGGCTTGCCGCTGGCCGCGTCCTGCACCGACTGCACCACGCCCCGGCCCAGCGTGACGCGGATGCGCTTGGGCAGCTCGCCGCCGTCCGGGCCGGCGTAGCCGCGCGAGGCGATGGTGTAGCGCGCGCCCTGCTTCACCCAGCTGCCGGCGACCTGACCCTTGCCGTCGTTGCTGTAGCCGGCGAAGGTCAGCTCCAGTTCGAGCGCAGCGCTGGTCATCGGCGTGCCGGCCGCCAGCGGCAGCGGCCGCGCGTAGACCCGGGTGGGCACCGCGAACACCAGCTCGTTGAAACGGTCCTGCACCCGCTTGTTCAGCACCAGCGTGTACGGCAGCACGAAGCCGAACAGCAGGCCCATGCCGATCCAGAACGGGATGCGCAACCACGGCCAGCTGCGGCGCGCCAGGGCGCGAGTACGGGTCAAGAAGGCCAACGCGGGGGAATCCGGCTATCAAGTGGTTGGATCATAGGGCCTGCTACCCGGCGGGCATATGAACGCGGCGGGCGGTTTTCGGGCGAAACGCGGGCAAGCGGCGCGCCGTCAGCGCGGCGGCTGCCACATCGCAGCTTCGGGCCGGAACGGGCGGGGGTGAATGCCGAGCAGGCGCTGCAATTCGCCGTTGTCGGCGACCAGGTCGCTGTCCAGCCGGCTCAGCGGGCCGCGCAGCGGCGGCAAGGCGCGCTGACCCAGCCGCAGCAACCAGCCGGGCAGCGGCAACGGCACGGTGGCGCACGGCAGGCTGCGGCGCACCCGCGCGAACATCTCCCCGGACCGCAGCCGCTCGCCGCCGCCGATCGGCAGGATCCGCCCGGCCGCCGCCGGGCATTCCAGCGCAGCCAGCACCGCCTGCGCGATGTCGTCGGCATGCACCGGCTGGCGCAGGCCGCGCCCGGACGGCAGCGGGAACAACCGCAGCCGCATCGCGCGGCGGGCAATCGGGCTGAGGCTCTTGTCCAGCCCGGCGCCGTAGACCAGGGTGGGCCGCAGCACGGTCCAGGCACAGCCGTGCCACTCGCAGGCAGCGGCCAGCGCGGCCTCGCCGTCGCGCAGCTGGCGCGCGAGGGCGCGTTCGGCCGGCACGCTGGAATCGCGTTTGGTTTCGGCGCTCATCGAACTGGTGGCGATCACCCGCGGCGCATCGGGCAGGCTGGCCTGCGCCAGCCAGTCGGCCAGCTTCTGCAGCGGGCCGAAACTGACGATCGCCGACAGCGGCGGCACGGCCGGCACGCGATCGGGCAGCGTGCCCTGCAGCCAGGTCACTCCGGCCTGCACGGACCGCGGCTGCCGGCTCAGCGCGAGCACCGACTCGTCGCTGGCGAGCAGGCGCGGCAACAGGAAGTGGCCGATCTGGCTGCTGGCGCCGAACACCAGTACCGTCATGCGGCGCTCACCCGCCACGCCGCAGGCGCACGTCCAGGTCGAGCACGCGCGGGTTGGCCGGGGCCAGCTTGCGCGCGCGCTGCAGCGACTGGCCGGCACCGCTGCGGTCGCCATGCGCCAGTTGCTGCTCGGCCTGGTCTAGCCATGCGCCGGCCAGCCGGTTGCCCAGCGCACCCTGCGCGGCGTTGCCCGGCGCCAGTTCGGCGAAGCTCGCCAGCAGGTCGCCGGCCTTGCCCAGGTCGCCGGCGGCGAGCGCCTGGTTGAACTGGCCCTCGACCCGCCCGGGCAGGGCCTGCAGGCCGTGCAGCGCCGCCGCGTCGTTGCCGTCGATCGCCAGCGCGCTGCGGTACAGGTCGTACGCGCTGTCGCCGGGCGGCATCAGGATGTTGCCGTTGTTCGCGGCCAGCTGTGCGCGTTGCACCAGCAGCGCCACCGCTTCGTGCTGCTGCGGCGACACGGCCGGCGCGGCCACCGGGGCTTCCGGCGTCGACGCCCGGTCCGCCGCCGCAGGGCGTGCCGGTGAGGGTGCCGGCGCAGACGCCTTGTCCAGCCGTGCCCGCGCCGCGGCAAGGTCGGCCGATCGCGGCGCCAGTTCGGCCGCCTGCTCGAGCAGTTTCGCCGCCTGCGCGGTGTCGCCGTCATCGAGCGCGGCATTGGCCTGCACGGTCAGCGCCTGCGCCACCCTGCCGAGGCCGTCGCGCGCCTGGGCGTTGTCCGGATCGAGCTTCAGCGCGGCCTGGAACCGGGCCAGCGCGGTATCGTCGCCGCTGCCGACGATGTGGCCGGCGCGCAGCGCTTCCTGGCCGGCAGCGAGCGCCGACTCCAGCGCGCTGTTGTCCTGCTTGCGGGTCTGCGCCTGCAGCGCGCGCAGCGCCGGCAGCGCGCCGTTGTTCGGCTGCAGCGTGGCCAGTTGTTCGATGCGCGCGTCGGCCGTGGCGCCGTCCTTCGCGTCCAGTGCCGCGCGTGCCTGCACCGCCAGCGCGTTGCCGACCTGGTCGAGCCCGTGTGCGGCCACCGCGTTGCCGGGGTCCGCGCGCAGCACGCGCTGGTACAGCGCACCGGCTCCTTCGGGGCCATCCAGTTTGCCGGCGGCCAGCGCCTGCTGCGCCTGGTCGACCAGATCCCCCGTGTGCACCTGCGCGGCGCGGGCAGCGGCGATCGCGCGGTCGAGCCGGTCGATGTCGCTGCCGCCGCCGAGCAGTTCGCGGGCCACGGTCGCCTGCTGCGTGGCCTGGGCCAGCTGGCCGGCCTGCAGCGCGGCGTCGGCCTGCGCCAGCATGGCCTGGCCAACCTGACGCAGGCCGTCGCGGGCGCGATCATTGTCCGGTTCCAGTGCCGCCGCGGCCTGGAACAGCTCGCGCGCGCTGGTGCCGTTCTGGCCGTCCAGACGGCCATCCTGCAAGGCCTGCTGGGCCTGTGTCAGCACCGTGTTGAAGTCGGTGCGCGGCACCATCCCGCGCAGGCGGTTCTGGTTCAGCCAGAGCATGCCGACCGCCGCCAGCGCCAGCAGCAGCAACAACCACGCCCACCCGCCGCGGCGATGCCGCCGGTGCCGCCGCGGACCGCCCTCCCAGCGCTGCCGGCGCGGTTCGGACGGAACCGGCGGCAGCGGCTCCGCGGCCGGCGCAGGCGGCGCATCCAGTCGACCGAGGTCGCCCAGGGTGGGCTCGGTGCGCGTCGGTGGATGTGCGTCGTGGTGGTCGCGGCGTCCGCTCATGGTTCGTGGCTGTGCAGGCTGACGCTGCAGTTTAACATCCGGCCACCGGCGCCGTTTCGTCCGCCGGCCAGCATTGCGCGGTCATTCAGCCGGTGCCGACCCGGCGCACGTCGAGCACGTTGGGCAGCGCCAACAGCTTGCCGAGCAGGGTGGACAGCTGCTCGAAGTCGCGCACGCGCAGGGTGAAGCGCATCTCCACCTCGCCGGTGTGCACGAACAGCCGGCTGGACGAAGCGATGATGTGCGTGCCGGCGTTGCTGACCACGCTGGTGACGTCCTTCTGCAGGCCCTTGCGGTCGTAGCCACGCAACTCGATGTCGACCTCGTAGGCCTGCGCCGCGGCGTTGCCCCAGCTCACCTCGATCACCCGGTCCGGATCGCGTGCGGCGAGCCGCGCCAGGCTGCTGCAATCGGTGCGATGCACGGAGACGCCGCGGCCCTTGGTGACGAAACCGCGCACCGGGTCGCCGGGCAGCGGCTGGCAGCAGCGCGCCAGCGTGGTCAGCAGGTTGCCGATGCCTTCGATGCGCAGCGCGCTATGGTCGAGCGTGGCGTGGCGCGAGGCTACCGGCGTACCCGATTGGGTGACCGCGGGCGGCTCCGGCGGCTGCGCCGCCTCCTGCAGCACGCGGGCGATCTGCCCCGGCGTGACCTCGCCCAGCGCCAGCGCCACCAGCAGCTCGTCGTGGTTCTTCAGGTGGAAGTGCGCCGGCAGTCTGGTCACGTCCGCGTTGGTCAGCGCCAGCCGCTTCAGTTCGCGCTCGAACATGCCGCGCCCCACCGCGAGGTTGGCGTCGTGGGCGATCTTGCGGAACCACGCGCGCACCTTCTCCTTCGCCCGCGCCGTGTTGAGATAGCCGTGGTGCGGCGACAGCCAGTCGCGGCTGGGCTCGGCCAGCTTGCCGGTGAGGATCTCCACGCGGTCGCCGCTCTGCGGCTGGAAGGTCAGCGGCACGATGCGCCCGTTGACCTTGGCGCCGCGGCAGCGGTGGCCTACCTCGGTGTGCACCAGGTAGGCGAAATCCAGCACGGTGGCGCCGCGCGCCAGGTCGACCACCTCGCCCTTCGGGGTCAGCAGGTAGACGCGGTCTTCCAGCAGCTCGGTCTGCAGCTCGGCGGCCAGCGCGCTGTCGTCCTCGCCGCGCGGCTCCAGCAGCTTGCGCATCCAGGCGATCTTCGCCTCGAACTCGGCGTCGGCGCTGCCGCCTTCCTTGTAGCGCCAGTGCGCGGCCACGCCCAGTTCGTTGGCGCGGTGCATGGCGTGGGTGCGGATCTGCACTTCCAGCGTCTTGCCCTCCGGCCCGATCACCGCAGTGTGCAGCGACTGGTAGCCGTTGGCCTTGGGTCGCGCGATGTAGTCGTCGAATTCGCCCGGCAGGTGCGGCCACAGCGCGTGCACCACGCCCAGCGCGGCGTAGCAGTCGGTGATGCTGTCGACCAGCACGCGCACCGCGCGGATGTCATACAGGTCGGAGAAGTCCAGCGACTTGCGCTGCATCTTCTTCCAGATCGAATAGATGTGTTTGGGCCGCCCGGCCAGCTCGGCCTGGATGCCGGCCACCGCCAGCGCGCGCTGCAGCTCGTCCAGCGCATCGCGGATGAACGCCTCGCGGTCGGTGCGGCGCTCGTCGAGCAGGTTGGCGATGCGGCGGTAGGTGTCCGGCTGCAGGTAGCGGAACGCCAGGTCCTCCAGCTCCCACTTCAGCTGCCAGATGCCGAGCCGGTTCGCCAGCGGCGCGTGGATGTCGCGGGTGAGCCGTGCCAGCGCCTGCCGCTCGTCTTCCGGCAGCGCCGGCGCTGCACGCATGCGCGCCAGTTGCCGCGCCAGCAGCACGAACACCACGCGCAGGTCGCGCACGATCGCCAGCAGCAGCCGGCGCAGACCCTCGGCCGCGCCCTGCGGCGGCCGCTGCGCGTGCAGCGCCCACACCTGCTCGGCTGCCTGCTGGCCGTCGACCAGTCGCTGCAGTTCGGCCGGCAACGCCGCGCGACGCTGCGCCCACAGCGCAGGGTCGACCCGGGCCAGCTCGAACCACAGCGCCGCCGCCTGGGTCTGCGCGTCGCAACCGAGCATGCCCAGCAGCTCCAGCACGTCGGCGCATTCGACCTGGTTCACCGCACGGGTGGTGCAGGCCTCCAGCGGCTCGGCCAGTGCCGGCAACACGGTGCCGGCATGCTCGCGCCAGCGGGACAAACTGGAGGGTTCGACGATCGGGGCCATGGAAGATCAGCTCGGGTATTGCCGCCTCATGGTAGCCGCAGCCGCGCCGACCGTCGTGGGGCAAATCGCCCTGCTCCCCTTGGCGCAGGGCCATCCTACCGCGCAGAATCGGCACTTCCCTTCCGCTGCCCCGAGGATGCGCCCATGCCGATCCGTCCCCGCCACCCGCGCTTGCCGCTGCTGCTGGCGCTGTCGCTGGCTTGCCTGTCTGCGCAGGCGCAACAGGCCGATGGCCTGCAACAGCGCATGAGCGCCACCGAATTCAAGGCCGCCGGGCTGGACAAGCTGTCGGCGCAGGAATTGCAGAATCTCGACGACTGGCTACGCCAGCACGGCAAGACCACCACCAAGATGGTCGACACCAGCGGCCAGCCGGTGTTCTACGAACCGAAGCAGAAGCGCAGCAAGTTCAACGCCCGCCTGGTCGGGCACTTCAGCGGCTGGCACGGCCACGACGAATTCACCCTGGACAATGGCCAGTCGTGGAAGCAGACCGGCTCGGACGCACCCGTCTGCATGAGCGCCGACAACCCGGCGGTCAAGATCAAGCCGTCGCTGTTCGACAGCTGGCTGATGTACGTGGATGGCTGCAACGGCAGCGTGCACGTGCGGCGGACGCGCTGAGAGCTTGTGATTTTTCAAACTCTCAGACCGGCCACGGCGAGGGCATGGCAAGGGCATGGCAAGGGCATGGCGAGGGCATGGATGCCCGAGTTGAGGCAACGCAGGAGCAGTTGCCCGATGCCCGAGTTGAGGCAACGCAGGGCGCGGTTGCCCGATGGCTGGACATGAAACAGTCACGCCAGTGACTGTTTCATGTGAGCGAGTCCGGGCGCGTACCAGACTCGCGACAGAAGAAAACCACAGGAAGTGGTTTTCTTCACAAGCTCCGAGCAGCCGACCCGACGCTGGCGCCAGCCCGCTCCTGCGGCGCATGGACGCCGTATCGCTCAGCCCAGCGCCGCCAGCGCCCTGGCCAGGCGTTTGGCCGAGACCGGTTCGGCGGTCTTCAGCTCCTGCGCGAACAGCGACACGCGCCACTCCTCGATCAGCCAGCGCAACTCGTCCAGACCGGCCGGATCGGCGCCGGCGGCGCGCTGCTGCAGGTACGCGCGCCAGTACGGCAGCACCTGCAGCAGGCGCTGCTGGTCCTTCGCCGGGTCCTGGCGCAGCCGTTCGCCACGCAGGCGCATCGCCTTCAGGTAGCGCGGGTAGTGCGCCAGCCGTGATGGCGGCAGCTCGCGCAGGAAACCGGGCACCAGCAGCGCGTCGAACTGCTCGCGCAGGTCGTCGTAGCTGGCGCGGGCGAAGCCCAGCAGCGGCGGCTCCAGCCACGGCTTCAGCTCGGCCTGCGCGTCGATCACGGGTTCTGCCAGTTTCAGCCGCTCGACGCCGGCGCCGAACAATTCGCGCGAGCACTGCGTGCGCAGCGCCTCGAACGCGCCGGCGCTACGCACGTCCAGCTCGTGGTGCGCCAGCAGGTCGGCGAAGCCGCCTTCGAGCAGGTCCTCGCGCAGACTATCCACGCCGCCCAGCGGTGCGTACTTCAGCGCCAGCGCGTTGCCGATCGGCAATCGCCGGCGCGCCTGCTTCGCCTCGCTGGCCAGCGCATTGCGCAGCAGCCGCACCACGCCGGCGGCATGCGCCGTGCGCGCCTCGTCGCTGCGCTCGAACACGCGCAGCGCCACCGTCTCGCCCAGGTCAACCAGCGCCGGAAACGCGGCGAGGCCGCCATCGGAACGCACCTGCGCGGGGATCGCCTCGAAATCCCAGCTGGCCACGTCTTCGCGGGTCAGCTCGATATCGGTCTTGCGCGAGAATGCCTCGCGCGCCTGGCCTTCCCACTGCCCGCGCAAGGCGGCCAGGTTGCGGCCGCTGGCCAGGGTCTTGCCGCGCTCGTCATGCAGTCGATAACGCATCAGGAAGTGTGGCGACAGTTCGACGCCGGCGAATTCGCCGGCAGTGATGTCGACGCCGGTGGTGCGTTTCAGGAACGCGGCCAGCGCCTTCGCCAGCAGTTCGTCGCGCGGCGATTCAGCCTCGACGAAGGCACGCGCGAAATCCGGCGCCGGCACGAAGTTGCGGCGCAAGGCTTTCGGCAGGCCGCGGATCAGCTCGGCCACCTTGTCGGCCAGCAGGCCGGGCACCAGCCATTCGCAGCGCGCGGGCGGCAGTGCGTTCAACATCGCCAGCGGCAGCTGCAGGGTGACACCGTCGGCCTCGTCGCCGGGGACGAAGCGGTATTCGAGCTTATACCTCTGCGGTGGAATCTCCAGCACTGCGGGGAACGCTTTCGCATCCAGCCCGGTGCCGCCGACCAGTACGTCGTCCAGCGACCAGCGCAGCGCCGCCTGCTCGGCCGGACGGGCCTTGCGATACCACGCGTCCAGCGCACGACTGCTGGCGATGTCTTGCGGCAGCTTGCCCTCGAAGAACGCGACCAGCTCGTCCTCGTGGCGGATCAGCCCTTCGCGACGCTGCTTCGCCTCGATGCCCAGCGCTTCCTCCAGCACGCGCTGGTTGGCGCGCACGAAATCCGCCTTCGTGTCGATGTCGCTGCGCACCAGTGCCTCGCGCAGGAAAATCGCATGGGCCAGCGCGGGGTCCTGCTGCTGGAAGGTGACCGGCCGCTTCTCCACCAGCACCAGGCCAAACAGGCTGACCTGTTCGTACGCCACCACACAGCCGCGCTTCTTCGACCAGTGCGGGTCGCGGCAATGTGTGCGCAGCAGGTGCGCGGCCTGCTGCTCGATCCACAGCGGCTCGACCCGCGCATTCATCATGCCCCACACGCGCCCGCCCACGTCAAGGATCTGCGCGCAGAAGACCCAGTTCGGCGGCGCCTTGGCCAGCGCCGAGCCGGGGAACAGCTGGAACTTGCGCTCGCGCGTGCTCTGGTAGACGCCCTTTTCGTCCTTGCGGCCGACTTGGGTGGGCAGGCCGGCCAACAAAGAGCGATGGACTGATTCATGAAGACGCTCGGCCTCGGCCTCGCTCTCGCCCCCTCCCCTGCTTGCCCCAAAGGGACTTCCTTCGGTCGCAGGGGAGGTTTGGGGAGGGGTTTGCTTTTGATCTTGTGCCGCGACGCGAAGAGCTCTACCCCCTTCACCTGAAGGACTCCCTCCGGTCGCCAACCTCCCCCTGCGCGCAGGGGGAGGAGCAGGGCGTGCAGCTTGCAGCTGTCCGTCCAGCTTCCACCCCAGCTCCTCCACCACCAGCAGCAACTGCCGGTGCAGCTCGCGCCATTCGCGCATACGCATGAAGCTGAGGAAATGCCGCCCGCACCAGTCGCGCAGTTTCGACTGGGTCAGTTCCTCGTGCGCGTCATGATAGGTGCGCCACAGGTTCAGCACGCCGGCGAAATCGGACTTCGGATCGGCGAACGCGGCATGTGCAGCGTCGGCCTGCTGGCGTGCATCGGCGGGGCGCTCACGCGGGTCCTGGATGCTGAGGAAGGCGACGATGACGAGCAGCTCGCGCAGGGCATGCAGCTGCTCGCCCTCGACCAGCATGCGCGCCAGCTGCACGTCGATCGGCAGACGCGCCAGGCTGCGGCCGATCGCGGTGAGCTTGCGCGCTTCGTCGATCGCGGAAATTTCGGTCAGCCGGCGGAAGCCGTCGGCGACCACGCGCGGGTCGGGCGCCTCCAGGAACGGGAACTCGTCGACCTCGCCCAGCTTCAGCGCCAGCATGCGCAGGATCACGTTGGCCAGCGACGAGCGCAGCAGCTCCGGGTCGGTGAATGCGGCGCGGCCGGCGAAATCCGCCTCGTCGTAGAGGCGGTAGCAGATACCCGGGCCGACGCGGCCGCAGCGGCCCTTGCGCTGGTCGGCCGCCGCCTGCGAGATCGGTTCCACGTGCAGCCGTTCGAGCTGGCTGCGCTGGCTGTAGCGCTTCACCCGCGCGGTGCCGGTGTCGATCACGTAACGGATGCGCGGCACGGTGAGCGAGGTCTCGGCCACATTGGTGGCGAGCACCACGCGGCGCTTCACGCCGGGCTTGAACACGCGATCCTGGTCGCCGGCGGAAAGCCGCGCGTACAGCGGCAGGATCTCGGTCTCGCGGTATTGCCGGCGCGACAACAGCTGGTGCGCGTCGCGGATCTCGCGCTCGCCGGGCAGGAACACCAGCACGTCGCCGCGCGGATCGTCGCGGGTGATCTCGTCGAGCACCGCGGCGATGTGCTCGGCACTGCCCTGCTGCATATCGCGACGAGCCTGTAGGAGCGCACCCTGTGCGCGATGGCTCTTCGCCACATCCGCGCCAGGAGCATCGCGCACAGGGTGCGCTCCTACAGGGATATCCACCGGCCGCCAGCGCAGCTCCACCGGGTACGCGCGCCCCTCCACCTCCACCACCGGTGCGCCGTCGAAATGTTCGGCGAAGCGCGCGGTGTCGATCGTCGCCGAGGTGACGATGATCTTCAGTTCCGGCCGCTTGGTCGCCAATCGTTTCAGGTAGCCGAGCAGGAAGTCGATGTTGAGGCTGCGTTCGTGCGCCTCGTCGATGATCAGGGTGTCGTAGGCGGACAGCCACGGGTCGCCCTGGGTCTCGGCGAGCAGGATGCCGTCGGTCATGAACTTGATCAGAGTGCGCTCGGACACCTGGTCGTTGAAGCGCACCTGGAAACCCACCACCTCGCCCAGCGGCGTGCCCAGTTCCTCGGCCACGCGGCGCGCCACCGAGCGCGCGGCCAGCCGGCGCGGCTGGGTGCAGCCGATCATGCCGGCCTCGCCGCGGCCGGCGGCCAGGCACAGCTTCGGCAACTGGGTGGTCTTGCCCGAACCGGTCTCGCCGGCGATCACTACCACCTGATGCTCGCGGATCAGCTTCACGATGTCTTCGCCGCGCGCGCTGATCGGCAGCGACTCGTCCAGCCGGATCGGCGGCTTGGCCGCGGCGCGGGCGCGACGTTTGGCCGCGGAACGCTCGATATCCGCGCGCAGCGACGCCAGCTTGTCTTCATCGGGACGGCGCGACAGCGCACGCCAGCGGCCCAGCAGGCGACCGAAATCGCGGCTGCATACCGTCTCCAGCTGGCCGCGCAGGCCGTGTAGGCCGGAACCGGCGGAATCGTTGGCGGTCGAGTGGGTGTCGTTCATCGGACCGCGCATGATAGCTGCTGGCGGGTCGCCAACCCGATAGCCGCAGACTATCGGGAACATCCGAAGGATTCATTTCACCCGCGGGCAGCGACCCGCTACGGTTGGTCCATCGACTCACCACAGGAAGGAGCAGCACATGGCCATTTCCATCGGTATCGCCAGGAAGGATCGCGAGGCGGTCGCCAGGCACCTGTCCCGGCTGCTGGCCGACACCTACTCGCTGTACCTGAAGACCCACAGCTTCCACTGGAACGTCACCGGCCCGCAGTTCAACAGCCTGCACACCATGTTCGAGACCCAGTACAACGAACTGTGGCTGGCCGCCGACGAGGTGGCCGAGCGCATCCGCACGCTGGACGTGTTCGCCCCCGGCTCGTACAGCCAGTTCGCCAAGCTCAGCGCGATCAAGGAAGAAGCCGGCGTGCCGGAATGGAAGGCGATGGTGGGCCAGCTGGTCGAAGGCCATGAGATCGCCGCCGCCACCGCGCGCGACACGCTCAAGGCCGCCAACGCCGCCGGCGACGACGGCACCGCCGACATGGTCACCGGGCGTCTGAAGGAACACGAAAAGACCGCCTGGATGCTGCGTTCGCTGCTGAAGTAGAACTTCCGGCGATTCACCCGGAACCGACGGCGCCTTCCCAGGGAGGGCGCCGTTTCCGTCTCGGCCGCCTCCTGGCGCGCTGCGCTCCTGACCTTGCGCTGACCGCAGCCGGCGCGCTTTATTGAGCCCGATGGCATGGATTGGTTAAGCTCCTCGGGCTCTACCGCCTGTTGCGCAGGCTTCCTCCGGGGATTTTTTTGAGCGCCACCGCAGCAAACCACAACAGCCGGTATCCGCTGCTCACGGCGATCGTGCTCGCCCTGATCGTGGCCGCGATGAACATCGGGCTGTGGTGGTGGGGTAACTACCCGCGCGGGCCGGAGGACTGGCACGGCAAGGTCGGCGGCTACGCGCTGTCGGTGTTCCAGCGCTACCAGAGCCCGTTCAAGCAGGATTACCCCAGCGACGACGAGATCGCCGCCGACCTCAAGCTACTGCACCGCTACACCGACCACATCCGCACCTACACCATGCGGCAGAACCCGCAGTTGTACCGGCTGGCGCAGGCCGAAGGGCTGAAGGTGATGGCCGGTGCGGAGATCGACAAGCGGCTGGACAACAACGAGCGCGAGATCGACCTGCTGATCGCCAAGGCGCGCGCCTACCCGGACACCGTCACCCGGGTCATCGTGGGCAACGAGGTGCTGTTCCGCAACGACCTGCCGCCCGAGCAGATGATGCTGTACCTGGACCGCGTGCGCGCGGCCGTGCACCAGCCGGTGTCGATCGCCGAGCCGGATTACATCTGGCTGAAGTATCCCGAGCTGGTGCAGCACGTGGACTTCATCACCATCCACCTGTTCCCGTTCTGGAACGGCGTGCCGGTCAGCGGCCCTTCCGGCAACCCCCATCCGGCGCTGGATCAGGCGCTCGGCGCCTACCAGCAGATTCGCCAGCGCTACCCGGACAAGCCGGTGGTGGTCGGCGAAATCGGCTGGCCGTCGAACGGCGACCGCCACGAGTACGCCGACCCGTCGGTCTCCAACGAGGCGATCTTCATCCGCGACTGGATGAACGCAGCCAAGGCGGAGCACATCGACTACTACCTGATGGAAGCGTTCGACCAGCCGTGGAAGGAGAACCTCGGCGAGGGTCGCACCGGTGCGTACTGGGGCATGTTCAACGCCGACCGCCAACTGAAGTTCCCGCTGACCGGCCCGGTGGTCGAGGACACCTCGTGGCCGTGGAAGGCGATCGCGGCGAGCCTGCTGGCGCTGCTGCCGATGATCCTGTTCGCGCGCCGCTTCAGCCGCTTCAAGCTGATGGGGCGGTTCTTCTTCGCCGCGCTGATCCAGCTCGCCTGCGGCCTGATCGTGTGGTCGGCCACGCTGCCGTTCAACTTCTACCTGAGCTGGGTCGACTGGACCATGCTCACGCTGCTGTTCCCGGCGCAGATCGCCATCCTCGCTATCCTGCTGATCAACGGCTTCGAGTTCACCGAGGTGCTGTGGCGGCGCGACTGGCTTCGCCATGCCGGCATGCTCACGCCCGACCCGCCGGAGAAGCAGCCGTTCGTGTCGATCCACCTGGCCTGCTACAACGAGCCGCCGGAGATGGTGCAGGTCACGCTGGATTCGCTGGCCGCACTGGACTACGCCAACTTCGAAGTGCTGGTGATCGACAACAACACCAAGGACCCGGCAGTGTGGCAGCCGGTGCAGGCCTATTGCGAGAAGCTGGGCAAGCGCTTCCGCTTCTTCCACCTGGAGCCGTGGCCCGGCTTCAAGGCCGGCGCGCTGAACTTCGGCCTGAAGGAGACTGCGCCGGAGGCTGACGTGGTGGCGGTGATCGACGCCGACTACGTGGTGCGGCCGGACTGGCTGGCCACCCTCACCGGCCACTTCCACGACCCGAAGGTGGCGGTGGTGCAGTGCCCGCAGTCGCACCGCGATTTCGAGCATAACCGCTTCCGCCGCATGACCGCGTGGGAGTTCGACGGCTTCTTCCGCATCGGCATGCACCATCGCAACGAGCGCAACGCGATCATCCAGCACGGCACCATGACGATGGTCCGCCGTAGCGCACTGGAAGGCACCGGGGGCTGGTCGGAGTGGACCATCTGCGAGGACGCCGAGCTCGGCCTGCGCCTGATGCACGCCGGCTACGAGCTGGTCTACGTCGACGAGCTGATGGGCAAGGGCCTCACCCCGGCCGACTTCAAGGCGTACAAGAGCCAGCGCTACCGCTGGGCGTTCGGCGCCATGCAGATCCTCAAGGGCCGCTGGCAGTGGATGACGCAGAAAGGCCCGCTCTCGGCCGGCCAGCGCTTCCACTTCCTCACCGGCTGGTTCAGCTGGTTCGCCGACGCGCTGCACCTGATCTTCACCCTGATGGCGCTGTTCTGGACCGCGGGCATGATCGCCTTCCCGCAATACTTCAGCCTGCCGATGCAGCTGTTCCTGATCCCGGTGATCGGCTTCTTCTTCGCCAAGGCAATCTTCGGCATCGTGCTGTACCGCGCCCGCGTGCCTTGCAGCTGGTACGACACGCTGATGGCCTCGCTGGCCAGCATGGGCCTCAGCCACGCCATCGCGCGCGGCATCCTGCACGGGCTGACCCGCAAGAAAACCTCGTTCGTGGTCACCGCCAAGAGCCGGCGCCTGGGCGGCAGCGGCTTCGCCGCGTTCGCGCCGGTACGCGAGGAACTGCTGATGGCGGTGGCGCTGACACTGTGCATCGTCGGCATGGCGCTGGGCTACGGCACGCGCTACATCGAAGGCACCTTGTGGATGTTCATCCTCGCCGCGCAGTCGATCCCGTACGTGTCGGCGGTGATCGGCGCGTGGATCGCGCACAAGGCGGGCGACAAGGCCGGCTGATATCGCCTCGGCGATAGCGGCCGATCCGGCTGTCGTTCCGCCCTGCTCGGGGCGACGACCGGGCTTCATACGAAGCCCACGGGAAGTTGGGTAAGCTCCCTTCATCCAAGCACACGCCGAGAATGGCACCCCACGCATGCGCCGTCTCTGCCGACGCCCGAGCCTCCTGTTGCTGTTGCTGCTGGCACCGCAGGCCCATGCCGGGGTGCAGCTGGCGGTGGACGGCATCGCGGACCCGCTGAAGGCAGCGGCAGTCGCCGGCGTGGAGCTCTCGCAATACGCCACTCGCGACGTCAGCGCCGCCCAGGCGCGGCGCCTGTACGAGCGCGCGCCCGGCCAGGTGAAGTCTGCGCTGGAGCCATACGGTTACTACGACGCGACCGTCACCGGCGACCTGCAGCAGGTCGGCAAGGACTGGCGGGTGACCTTGCACGTGCAGACGAGCGAGCCGGTCAAGGTCACCTCCGTCGAGGTGACACTGGACCAGGCGGCGGCCACCCTGCCCCCGGTCCTTCACGCGAAGCGCGCGCTCGAACAGCTCAAGGGCGAGCCGCTGGACCACGGTGCCTACGACGCGGCGCGCGACGCGCTCAGCGCCCAGCTCACCGCCACCGGCTTCCTCGACGCGCGCCTGCTCACCCATCGGGTCGAAGTGACCCGCGCCGACCACAGCGCGGCGATCAAGCTGGCGTGGCAGGTCGGTCCGCGTTACCGCTACGGCCAGGTGCACTTCGACGGCTCGCAGTTCAGGGACGGCTTTCTTGACCGCTACGTGCCGTTCAAGTCCGGCGACTACTTCTCGCAGGCCCAGTTGCTGGAACTGCAGCAGGCGCTGAACGGCGCGGACTATTTCGCGGTGGTCAACGTGCAGCCGGACGTGGACCAGGCGAAGCGCGGCGTGGTCGACGTCAGCGTGCAGCTGGCGCCGGCCAAGCGCACCGTCTACACCGGCGGTCCGTTCATCGGCACCGACACTGGCTTCGGCATGCGCGGCGCGATGGAGCGGCGCTGGGTCAACCGGCGCGGGCACAAGTGGAAGAACGAACTGGTGGTGGCGCAGAAGCTGAAGACGCTGTCCACGCTGTACTCGATCCCGATGCCCGGCGACAACCAGCGCAGCTACAACGTCGGTGCGAACTTCCGCGACGCGAACACCGCCACCTCGCAGTCGCGCACGCTGGAGCTGGTCGGCAACGAGACTCGCCAGTGGCACGGCTGGACCCGCACGCTGGGCGTGCACGTACTGTCCGGCACCTTCACCGTGGGCAAGCGCGGCGGTGAGCCGGACAACGCGCCCGGCGTCGAGCACGGGCACAGCACACTGGTGTTCGGCGAGGCCGCGCTGACGCGCAAGCAGGCCGACAACATCGACTTCGTGCATCGTGGCTGGCTGCTCAGCGTGGCCGCGCGCAGCACCGCCGGCGGCCTGCTGTCCGACACCAGCTTCAGCGAACTGACCGCCGACGCGAAGTGGATCCGCGCGTTCGGCACGCGCCAGCGCGACCGGTTGATCCTGCGCGGCAGCGCTGGCGTGACCTGGACCGACGACTTTGCGGCGCTCCCGCCGCAACTGCGCTTCTTTGCCGGCGGCGACCGCTCGGTGCGCGGCTACGGCTACCAGGCGATCGGCCCGCGCAACAGTGCCGGCCGCGTGATCGGCGGTCACCACCTGCTGGTCGCCAGCGCCGAGGTCGAGCACTACTTCACGCGCAACTGGGGCATGGCCGCCTTCGTCGACGCCGGCAACGCGTTCAGCGGCACCGACTTCCGGCCGAAGGTCGGCACTGGCGTGGGCCTGCGCTGGCGCTCGCCGGTGGGCATGATCCGCGTGGACCTGGGCACGCCGATCCATGACGACCGCGCGCACGGCATCCGGCTGCATCTGGTGATCGGGCCGGACCTGTAGTCGGTGCGGTTTGGAGACGAACGGAGGAAGCTGGCGACATGAACTGGTTCAAGCGCATCGCCATCGCGTTTGCCGCGCTGCTGCTGGTTCTGGCGGTGGTGCTGTGGTGGGTGCTCGGCACCGGTTCCGGGCTGCGCTTCGCGCTGGCGCGGGCCCAGTCCGCTACCAACGGCGCGCTGCAGGTGCAGCAGGCGCTTGGCCGGCTGATCGGCCCGCTGGAGCTGGCCGGCGTACGCTACGACAACGGCAACGGCACCGTGGTGACCGTGGCGAAGGCGCATCTGGATCTGCGCTTCTGGCCTTTGCTGGCCAAACGCCTGCATGTGCTCGCGCTGGACGCCGATGGCGTCGAGGTGGCCCTGCCCAAGTCTGCCGCCGACGGCACCGCCAGCTCCGGCAGCTTCTCGCTGCGCCCGCCGATCGAGCTGATCCTCGATCGCGCGCACGTGGGCACGCTGAAGGTGACGCAGGACGGCCAGACGCTGTTCGCCTCCAGCCGACTCGACCTCGGCGGCCGCTGGAGCGACCGCGGCATCGAACTGCGCCAGCTCGTGCTGCAGGCGCCCGCCGGCCACGCCAATCTGGATGGCACGTTGGCGATCGGCACGCGTTACCAGGGCAAGGGCAAGGCCGCCTTCGCCTGGAACATCGGCGGCACCGGTTACGCCGGCAGCCTGGATGCGCACAGCGACGGCAAACAGGCGCAACTCGACCTCAGGCTCACGGCACCGGCCGTGGCCCGACTGCAGGTGGACCTGAGCCAGTCCGGCGACTACGCCTGGACCGGCCAGCTCGACGCGCCGCGCTTCGACCCGAAACCGCTGCTCGGCGACAGTTCGCTGAAGGCGCTGGCGATTGCCGTGCAAGGCCATGGCGACCGCCACGGCGGCACGCTCGACGGCCAGCTCGATCTCAACGACTACCCGTTGCTGCTGCAACCGCTGCGCGCGCGGTTCAGCGACGGCTTCCATGCGCTGACCCTGCAGCAGCTCAAGCTGGGTTCGCCGCGGATCAAGGGCAGTATGGAAGCCAATGGCACCGTGCAACTTGCCGCCAAGCCGCTCAGCGCCACGCTGGACATCCGCTGGAGCGACCTGCTGCTGCCGGCGGACCTGGCCGGCCAGGTGCTGGCCAGCCGCGGCGTGCTGAAAGCCGGCGGCAGTGTCGACGCGTACCATGCCGAAGGCGACATCGACATCGGCCCGCCGGGCAAGCTGGCGAAACTGGCGCTGAATCTCGACGGCACGCCGCAGCTGCTCACCCTGCACACGCTGGCGCTGAAGCAGGCGCAAGGCGTCCTGCAAGCCCGTGGCACGCTGACCCTGCAGCCGGCCCTGGCGTGGCAGGCCGAAGCCACCGCCGACAAGTTCGACCCCGGCCAGCTGTTCGCCGGATGGAACGGCGCACTGGATTTCGCCATCGCCAGCAGCGGCAGCCTGCCGAAGAACGGCCCCGACGCCACGCTGGAAATCCGCCAGCTGGCCGGCAAGCTGCGCGAACGTGCGGTCAGCGGCCACGGCAAGCTGCACCTGTCGCCCGGCGAGGTGGTCGACGGTCAGCTCGACCTCGCCTCCGGTGGCAGCACGGTGAAGCTGGATGCCCGCCCCGGCGCCAGCAACGATGCCGACCTGCAACTGGCGATCGCCTCGCTGGACGACTGGCTGCCGGATGCCGGCGGCCGTCTGGACGGCCATTTCAACATCCGCGGCCGACCGCCAAAGCTGGCCATCAACGGCCAGCTGCGCGGCCAGACACTGGCCTGGCGGCAGCAGAAGGCGGATACGCTGCGGCTGATCGTGGGCATTCCCGACATCAGCCATCCGGCCGGCAAGCTCGACCTGCAGACCCGTGGCACCCATCTGCAGGGCCTGCTGTTCCAGCAGCTCGACCTGCTGGCCGAGGGCAGCCAGGGCAATCATCGACTGACGCTCGACGCGCGCGGCAGCCAGCTCTCCGGCCGGCTCGCGCTGCACGGCGCGCTGAAGGGCCCGGCCTGGAACGGCACGCTGTCCACCTTCGACCTCGAACCGCAGGGCATGCCCGGCTGGCGTCTGCGGCAACCGTCGCAACTGCGCTACAACGACGGCGCGATGAGCCTGTCCGAGCTGTGCCTGACGGCCGGCGATCCACAGTTGTGCGTGACCGCGAAACTGGACAAGCCGGGCAATCTCGATGCCAGTTATCGACTGCAGGCGCTGCCGCTGGCGCTGCTGTTGAATGCGGCCGGCGATGCCGACCTGCCGATCCGCGCCGAGGGTAGCCTGGAAGGCGGCGGCCGGATCCGTCGCAGCGCCGCCGGTGCGCTCAGCGGCAACGCCTCGCTCAGTTCCGCGCAAGGCAGCGTCAGCTACACCGACCGCGCCGAAGAGCCGCTGCTGCGCTACGACCAGTTGCGCGTGGGCGCCGATCTTGCGCCTGCCGCCCAGCGCATCACAGTGCACGGCGGACTCGACAACGGCGGCCGCATCGACGGCCTGGTCACCCTCAGCGGCGCGCAGCAGGCGCTGGGCGGCCAGCTCGACCTGCGGCTGAACAGCCTCGCCTTCGTCGAGCTGTTCAGCAGCGCGGTGGCCGGCGTCAAGGGCGGCGTCGACGGCAACTTCCGTTTCGCCGGCACGCTGAAACAACCCACGGTCACCGGCCAGGCGAACGTGCGCGGCTTCGCCGCCGAAGTACCCTCGGCCGGACTCAAGCTGAGCGAGGGCCAGCTCACGCTCAGCACCACCGACGCGCGGCAGTTGCTGATCCGCGGCAGCGTGCGATCGGGCAAGGGCAGCGTGGCGATCGAGGGCAGCGCTGTCCTCGGCAGCGAGACCCGGGCGAACCTCACGCTCAAGGGCAGCCAGTTCAGCGCCGTCGACATCCCTGCCGCCCGGGTGGTGCTCTCGCCTGACCTCATCGTGAAGCAGGACGCCACCGGCATCGACGTCAGCGGTGCGCTCAGCATCGACAGTGCCGACATCAACGCCGAAAAATTACTCGGTACCGGCGCCACCCAGCATTCGTCCGACGTCGTGGTGGTCGATGACAAGCAGCCGCAAGAGACCGCCAGCAAGCTGTCGGTAAGCGCCATGGTCAAGGTCGATCTCGGCCACAAGGCGCACGTCGTCGGCATGGGCCTGGACGGTCACGTCAGCGGTACGCTGACCGTCGTGGAACGCCCCGGCCGTGCCACCACCGGGCAGGGCCAGCTCGCCGTCGACGGCACCTACAAGGCCTACGGCCAGAGCCTGCATATCCAGCGCGGCCAGCTGCTGTTCGCCGGCACGCCAATCGACAACCCGGGGCTGAACATCCGCGCCGTGCGCAAGCTCAACCCGAACGCGACCATCGACGAAGGCCAGGAGGTCGGCCTGCTGGTCGCGGGCACCGCGCAGCGACCGGTCCTTACCGTGTTCTCCAACCCCGCGATGGAGCAGTCCGACGCGCTGTCCTACCTGGTCACCGGCAAGCCGCTGTCGCAGGTGAAAGGCGGCGAAGGCGACATGGTCGGTGCCGCCGCGCAGGCGCTCGGCTCAGCCGCCGGCGACCTGCTGGCCAAGAGCATCGGCGCGAAGATCGGCCTGGACGACGTCGGCGTGTCCAGCAATGCGGCGCTCGGCGGCAGCTCGGCATTCACCGTGGGCAAGTACCTGTCACCGCGGCTGTACCTCAGCTACGGCGTGGGCCTGTTCGAGCCGGGCGAGGTGATCACCTTGCGCTACCGCCTCAGCAAGCGCTGGCACTTGGAGGCGCAACAGGCCACCTTGTTCAGCCGCGCCAGCCTCAACTACCGCATCGAGAAATGATCGGCCGGCGATTCCGAGATACAGCGACGGGGGTGGCGCTGAAGCCTGCCTTGACGTGGCTCGCGGTGTCGTCCGCCAGCACTTCCGAAGCGTCCCCCTCGATGCCGGCCAGCACTGCCTATGCGATGTCCTGCGGTTTCGCCTTCGGCGCCTCGACGCTCTTCACCATGTCGGCGCCGATGTAGCCCGCATGCACGGCTACGACCTGGTGCCCTGCCCGCGCAGCTCGTTGCGCAAGCCGTTGGTGAGCGCCCACGCGGAAGTGGGAATGCGACTCTGGTGGCGGCAAGCCGCGCCGCCCATCCGTTTCTTGCGGGTGATGGCGGGTGTCGCGCGTATTCAGCGCGCCGCTTGCATGGAAGGCGAGGCGATCAGCTTCACGGTGACCGTGCTGGACAAGCCAGGCCGCAGCCGCGCCAGCGCGGCCTGGCCCGGATCGAAGCGGATGCGTACCGGCACCCGCTGCACGATCTTGGTGAAGTTGCCGGTGCCCGGCTCGAACGGCAGCAGCGAGAACTGCGAGCCGGAACCCGGTGCGAAACTCTCGACGTGGCCGTGCAGGGTCTGGCCGGGCAGCGCGTCGACGTCCACGCGGGCGTCCTGGCCGACCACCATGCGCGCGGTCTGGGTTTCCTTGAAGTTCGCGATCACGTACAGCGCATCCAGCGGCACCACGGTGAGCAGGCGCGAGCCGGGCTTCACGTAGTCGCCGGGCTCGACCTGGCGATCGCCGACCACGCCGTCGATCGGCGCGCGTACCAGGGTGTTGGTCTGATCCTGCCGCGCCAGGTCGAGCGCGGCTTTCGCATTGGCCACCGCCGCTTCGGCCTGTGCCAGGTTCGCTTGCAGGGTCAGCCGTTTTGCCCGTATCACCGATGCCTGGCCGCGACTGACCGCGAATTCGGCGCGGCTGTGTTCGGCATTCGCCTGTGCGGTGACCGCGGCGGTGCGGTATTGCTCGGCGTCGCGGCGGGCCACCGCGCCGCTGGCAATCAAGGCGTCGAAGCGTTTGCGGTCGGCTTCGGCCAGCGACTGCTGCGCCTCGGCCGAGCGGATCGAGGTCCGCGCCGCGTGCACGTTCGACGCCGCCAGCTTTTCCTCCGCATCCAGCGCCACCAGGGCAGCGTTTGCCGCAGCGACACCGGATAGCGCGTTCTGCAACTCGGCGGCGGCCGAAGCGACCCGCGCGTCGAACTCCTCCGCGTCGATGCGCACCAGCGGGTCACCGCGATGCTCGTGCTGGTCATGCCTCACCAGCACTTCGGCGACCAGGCCACGCACTTTCGGCGCAACCACCGAGCTGTCGGCCTGCAGGTAGGCATTGTCGGTGGAGACGCTGCGCTTGGGTGCGGCGATCCACAACGCGCCAGCGACTGCGACCAGCAACGCCACGGCCGCCACTGACACGGGACGGCGCGACCACGGCGCACGCGGTGCCGTCGGCACGACGGCGGGAACGCCTGGGGCACCGTCGGCGCTCATGGCTGCGGCGCCTCCAGGCCGAGTCGCTGTTTCAGCTGCTTGCGCGAGGCCGTGAGGATCGCGTCCGAATGCTTCACATCCAGCTCGATGCGCGCCAGCGACAGCGCGCCGATCAGCTGGGCGATCATCGAGCGCCGCCCCGGCCGATCTGTCGTTGCCGCGCAAATTCCTGATCTTTGGCGTGATGGCGTTCGGCATGTTCATGGCGCTTATCGACATCCAGATCGTGGCCGCCTCGCTCAACGAGGTCCAGGCAGGACTGTCGGCCGGGCCGGACGAGATCAGCTGGGTGCAGACCGGTTACTTGATGGCCGAACTGGTGATGATCCCGTTAGCCGCGTTCCTGGCGCAGGCATTGTCGACACGCTGGCTGTACGCACTGTCGGCCGGTCTGTTCACCCTGACTAGCGCGCTGTGCGGGATGGCGTGGGACATCCACTCGATGACCGCGTTCCGGGTGATCCAGGGTTTCGTCGGCGGCGCGATGGTGCCGACCGTGTTCGCCACCGGCTTCGCATTGTTCACCGGGCCGCAGCGCGCGCTGATCCCGGCGATCCTCGGCATGGTCTCGGTGCTGGCGCCGACACTGGGGCCGACCGTGGGCGGCTGGCTCACCGAGGCGGTCGGCTGGCGCTCGATCTTCTACATCAACATCGTGCCGGGCATCGTGGTCACCGTGCTGTCGATCCTGCTGGTCCGGGTCGACCGGCCGAACCTGGCGATGCTGAAGAAGATCGATTATGTGCACCTGGCCGCGATGGCGATGTTCCTCGGTGGCCTCGAATACGTGCTGGAGGAAGGTCCGCGCCACGAGTGGCTGGGCGACCCGACGATCGCCACCGCAGCCTGGCTGTCGCTGGTCGGTTTCGCGCTGTTCCTGGAGCGTTCGCTGCGTTCGTCCGGGCCAATCGTCAAGCTGTCGCCGTTCCGCCATTCCAGTTTCGTGTTCGCCTGCGTCTTCAGCCTGGTGATCGGCTTCGGGTTGTATGCATCGACCTACCTGATGCCGGTGTTCCTCGGCCGTGTGCGCGGCTACAACAGCCTGCAGATCGGCACCACCGTGTTCGTCACCGGCATCGCGCAGATCTTCGGCACGGTGGTGGCGGCCCGGCTGTCGCAACGGGTCGACGCGCGCTGGACGATCAGTGTCGGTCTGCTGCTGTTCGCCGCCAGCCTGTGGCTGTTCTCGGCAATGACGCCGCAGTGGGGTTTCGCCACGCTGTTCTGGCCGCAGGCGCTGCGCGGTTTCGCGACGATGCTGTGCATCGTGCCAAGCGTGAACATGGCGCTGAACGGCTTCGCGATGGCCGAGCTGCGCTACGCCTCGGGCCTGTTCAACCTGATGCGCAACCTCGGCGGCGCGATCGGCATCGCGGTGGTCAACACCTGGCTGACGGACGAGACACGCGTCCACGTCGCCCACTTCGGCGAAAGCCTGGGCGAGGCCGGTCGCAACGCGCCCGACGTGGTGGCGCAACTGGCCGCGCGGATCGGCCAGTTCACCAGTGATTCCGCGCATGCGCTGCTGATGGCACGGAGCGAGCTGGGCCAGCTGGTATCGCGTGCGGCAACGACGCTGGCGTTCGACGACGTGTTTCGGCTGATGGCATGGATGTTCATCGCTGCACTGCTACTGGTGCCGCTTTGCCGCATGCCGGCGCAGGCCGCGCCCGCCAGCGTGGAAGCTCACCGACTTCCGTCATAGCCCATAAGTCATGCCCCCGGACCCTCGGACGGGGGCTATGGTGAAGCATTCCTTTCAACGGAGGCGACACGCTCATGCAACACATGCGATGGATTCTTGGTGCCGCGATCCTGTGCAGTCCAACCGCATGGGCGGCCACGCCGACCACCTCGCCCGTCGGCATCGACCTGGCCGGCATCGACCACGGCGTGAAGCCGGGCGACGATTTCTTCCGCTACGCCAATGGTGGCTGGCTGAAGACGGCGCAGATTCCCGCCGACCGCTCCAGCACCGGCACCTTCCTCAAAGTGTTCGAGCAGGCCGAGAAGAACACCGCCGAGCTGATCCGCGATGCAGGCGCCGGCCATCCTGCCGCCGGCAGCAACGCGCGCAGGATCGCCGACTACTACGCCGCCTGGATGGACACCGCCACCATCGAGCAGCATGGTCTGGCGCCGCTCAAGACGGAGCTGGCGCAGGTCGACGCGATCGCCTCGCGCGAGGATCTCGCCCGCATGCTGGGCAGCCGCCTGCGCGCCGACGTCGACCCGATCAACGCCACCCATTTCCACACCCAGAATCTGTTCGGCCTGTTCGTGACGCAGGGGCTGGAAGATCCCTCGCACAACATCGCCTACCTGCTGCAGGGCGGCCTGGGCATGCCCAGCCGCGACTACTACCTGTCCAGCGACCCGCACATGCTGGCAACGCGCGGCAAGTACCTGACCTACATCGGCGCCCTGCTGAAGCAGGCCGACATCGCCGATGCGGCGGCCAAGGCGAAAACCATCCTCGATCTGGAGACGAAGATCGCGCAGGCGCAGACCGACCTGCTCGACAGCCAGGATATCCACAAGGCCAACAACCTCTGGCGCATGGCCGACTTCGCACAGAAGGCGCCGGGCCTCGACTGGGCCAGCTACTTCAAGGCCGCCGGCCTGGACGACCAGCAGCAGATCGACACCTGGCAGCCGAATGCGGTGACCGGCCTGTCGGCACTGGTCGCCAGTGAACCGCTGCCTGCGTGGAAGGACCTGCTGCTCTTCCACACCATCAACCAGAGCGCCGGCCTGCTGCCGAAGGCCTATGCCGACCTCAGCTTCGACTTCTACGGCCGCACCCTGCAGGGCACGCCGCAGCAGCAGCCGCGCTGGAAGCGTGCGGTCGGCGCCACCAGCGGCGACCTTGGTGACGCGGTGGGCCAGCTCTACGTCAAGCACTACTTCCCGGCGTCGTCCAAGGCGGAAATCGAGCAGCTGGTGAAGAACCTGATCGCTGCCTTCAACGACCGCATCGACACGCTGAGCTGGATGACCCCGGCCACGCGCGAAAAAGCCAAGGCCAAACTCGCCACCCTGCGCGTCGGCGTTGGCTACCCGGATACCTGGCGCGACTACGGCTCACTGCAGATCCGTGCCGACGACTCACTCGGCAACCACCTGCGTGCGGAAAAATTCGAGTACGAACACCAGCGCGCCAAGCTCGGCCAGCGTGTCGACAAGGGCGAATGGTGGATGACCCCGCAGACCGTCAACGCGCTGAACCTGCCGCTGCAGAACGCGCTGAACTTTCCCGCCGCGATCCTGCAGCCGCCGTTCTTCGACCCGCATGCCGATGCCGCCGCCAACTACGGCGCGATCGGCGCCATCATCGGCCACGAGATCAGCCACAGCTTCGACAACATGGGCGCGGAGTTCGACGCCGAAGGCCGCCTGGCGAACTGGTGGACGCCGGAAGACCTGGCCCACTTCAAGGCCGCCGGCCAGCAACTGGCGAAGCAGTTCGACCAGTACGAGGCGCTGCCCGGCCTGCACGTCAACGGCGAGCAGACCCTGGGCGAGAACATCGCCGACGTCTCCGGCCTGACCATCGCCTGGCTGGCCTATCACAAGTCGCTCGGCGGCAAGCTGGCCCCGGTGATCGACGGCCTCAGCGGCGACCAGCGCTTCTTCCTCGCCTACGGCCAGGCCTGGCGCTCGAAGATCCGCGACGCCGCCCTGCGCCAGCGCCTCGCCACCGACGTGCACGCTCCCGCCGACTTCCGCGCGCAGACCGTGCGCAACCTGGATCAGTGGTACCCCGCGTTCGACGTGAAGCCGGGCGAGAAGCTTTACCTGGCGCCGAAGGATCGGGTGAAGATCTGGTAGGCGTTTACCGCTGTTGAAAAACGAAGGGCCGCACGCAGGTGCGGCCCTTTTGCGTGGAGCACGGGATGATCAGTCTCCATGTTCTCCCTTTCACGTCTGGGCGGGCAGTCCATGCGGCCAGCAGGAGCATGGACCGCGATATGACTGCGTTGCGCCCACGCCATTGTCGCGTATAACATGCGTTATAACCAATGCCGGAGACCGCCATGAAGCTCAAGATCACCACCATCGGCAACTCCGCCGGCGTCATCCTGCCGCGCGAACTGCTGGCCCGCCTGCGCCTGGAAAAAGGCGACGAACTGTTCGCGCTGGAAACCCCCGACGGCATCCGCCTCACCACCTACGACCCTACCCTGGCCAAGCAGATGGAGGTGGCTGAGGAGGTCATGCGCAAGGATCGCAACGTTTTGCACAAGCTGGCGCAATAGGTAGAGGCCATGATCGTCTGGATCGAAAGGCCGCTCGCCATCGCCATCCACGAACGCCAGCTGGCGGAACACGGCGGCGGCATCGGCGTGCGCGACGACAATTTGCTGGATTCAGCCCTTGCGCGTCCCAGGCAATCGCACGCCTACGGCGACCCACCGCCGGACCTTGCCGACCTTGCTGCCAGCCTCGCCTTCGGGCTGGCACGCAACCACCCGTTCGTCGATGGCAACAAGCGCACGGCGCATGTCTGCTACCGCGTCTTCCTTTCACTCAACGACGCCGACCTCGTCGCCAGTGACGAAGAAAAATACGTCGCCATGATTGCCCTTGCCGAAGGCAGCCTGTCCGAAACCGGGTTCGCCACCTGGCTGCGCCAGCACATCAAGCTCGGCGGCAAGAAGCGCGTGAACGAGCCGCGGGCGCGCTACGCGCGCTGAAGCCGGCCGAAACACTCTTTCAACATCGCGTGTCAGCGCCGGCCAGTCAGGCCGAAATGAAACGGACAACAATCCTGCAGATCAGCTGATTCGATGTCGCGGAATCCGGCGTCGACCATCCATTGCCGGCACTGCTCCAGCGTCGGACGTATCGCCAGCGGCGGGCCGCGCGGAGTCGGGATGTCGCTGCGCCAGTGCATCACCGAAAGCACCCCGGCATCCTGCAGGGTTCGGTGAGCCTCCCGCAGCAGGTCCTGCGGCTGCGCCAGGTGCAGCAGGTTGAAAATCATTGCATGCGCTTGCGAACCGGCAGCCACGTCCGCACCGTCCGCCATGAAGTCCCGCAGTTCGGCCCGGATGTTGGTCAGCCCGAGTCCCGCCGCCTTCCCGCGCACCTCGGCGATCATCTCCGGCTCGATGTCCAGCGCAGTGACCAGTCCGCTGGTGCGCCGCGCGGCAGGCACCGTGAACAAGCCATAGCCGCAGCCAAACTCGATCACGTCGCCCTGCACTTGCGCCGCACCGAACAGCTTCCCGACAGCTGCCTCACCGTCGAAGAAGCTGGCCCACTGCGCCTCGTCGGGCATGCCGCTTTCACGTACCTTCATGTCGCTTTCCCATAGGCATGACAGTTCAATCTTGGCTTCGTGGATAGAAGTTCAAGAGGTCATGCAATGATCGCGAGAGCACTACCGAATACTTCACATCCAACTTTGCTTGTTGAGCGCGAGAGATCGACGCTTTCTCTGCGATTACACGAGAAGAGTACGGCACCGCCGTATAAAAGGACTGAATGTCGAATAGATCGTTCGGTTTAAGAACACCTGTTTGGGATTCAAGTCGAGCCACCATCTCCGCTTCAACGTTGAGTGTCGGGACATCTTCGATCAGTGCTTTGACGGCGCGGCTACGGATCGCGCTGAGTTGCTCAAATGAGTAGCCAAGCTTATGCAATATCCGGATGAACATATCCTGATGTTCCATAAACAATTGGACTGAATAAGCACGACGACGCAAGTCAACCGATTCTCCAGTCAACCTGGCGCGCCGCTCCTCAAAGCGAGCCAAGAGGTTGACCGCATGTTCAGCAAGACCGGCATGTGCGACTCTCCGACGCATATCATCTTGGTTCTTCATAAAGTCGACGTACAGCGCAGCGGAACACTCGGGAGCGTCGACCAGCTTTAGCCGATGTAGTTCTTCCGGGAGTGCAATGAGCTCATCCATTGACTCGAAGGCCTGCAAAAAACTAGGCGCGATCATCCAATGCGATGATGCCTCTGGCGGTGCTTCTCCAAAGAGGCGAAGGAGTGCGTTGCGGATTTCAATCTTCAGACGGCCTTTCCTGCTCCTATACGCATGGCCACGACTCAGTCGCGCCTGTGTCTCAGCCAAGTGACCACGACTGATAGGATCGTTTCGTTTGGACGTCTCAAGAACGTGGGAAGCCGATAACGGGAAAAGTACTTGGCCCAACTCCACTGCCGAAACTAGCTGGCTGTACAGCTCAGCTATCGGTCCTGAATCGATGGCGCCGCTCTGCACTCGCGCCAACTCGATCCACTTATTTTGGTCGAGATATACGATGTCCATACAAGCCCACGCAAGAGAGAAGTGACTCGGTCGCCGCAGGCGATCGACCGCTCTTCGCGATTGAATGCAGCAAGAGCATCATGCACAGAGTGCATTCCTACCGTTACAGACATCGGTCATGTCGCCAACGACCCAGTTCTCGCAGACGATTCAGTCGCGCGGCGTTCCTTCGATACCCAACCCATCAATACTGACAATACCGGAAGAATCGAACCCGGCTAGCGTGGCGAAGCGGCGGCCACGCTCAGCGTAGTCCGTGAACTGGTCGAAGCTCGGTGCGCCCGGCGACAGCAGGATGACGCCGCCACGCGGAGCATGCGTCGTCGCCACGGCGACGGCGCCGGCTAGGTCAGCGACGCGCACGACCGGGCAAGCTGTTCCGGCCTTGCGCAGCGCCGCCTCGATGCGTGCGCCGTTGGCGCCCATGCAGACGATCGCGTGCGCTGGTGCGGCGCGCATCGCTTCGACGAACGGCGTCCAGTCGAGGCCGCGGTCGTGGCCGCCGACCAGCACGGTCACCGTGCGGCCGTGCAGGCTTTCCAGTGCCGCCAGCGTGGCCAGCGGCGTGGTGCTGATCGAGTCGTTGACCCAGTGCCAGCCATCGTGTTCGCCCAGCGGCTGCAGGCGATGCGGCAGCGGACGGAAGGTAGCCAGCGCCGGTGCGGCGGCGAGCGCGTCCATGCCGATCGCCTCCAGCGCTTCCAGCGCAGCGCAGGCGTTGAGTGCGTTGTGCAGACCCGGTGCGACAAGTTGTGCGATGTCGAACACCGCCTGCGCGCCGCGGCGGATCGTGCCGTCCGCCACGTGCCAGCACTCGGGCACGCCGAACAGCAGGCGATGCGGATGCGCGGCGGTGTGCTGCAGCAGGTTCGGCTGCAGGCCGTTGACCAGCAGCGTGCGCGCGGCGTCGGCCAGCTTCAGCTTGTCGGCCACGTAGCGCTCGCGCGAGCCGTGCCAGTCGAGGTGTTCCTCGTACAGGCTGGTGACCACGCCCAGCTCCAGCGGCCCGGCTTCGCCGGTCTGGAAGCTGGACAGCTCGATCACCCACAGATCCGCGCGCTGGCCAAGCAGCTCCAGCAGCGGCAGGCCGATGTTGCCGGCCAGCGCAGTGCGCACGCCCGAGGACCGCGCCAGATGCGCGATCAGCGCGCTGGTGGTGCTTTTGCCCTTGGTGCCGGTCACCGCGATCACCCGCGCGTCGGGGTTCTCGCCGAACCATAGCGCGGTGCCGGAGGTGAACCTCGTGCCCTGCGCCTGCGCAGCCAGCAGGGCCGGCTTGTAGGCCGAGATGCCGGGCGATTTCACCACCACGTCGAAGCGGGCCAGCGCCGCGGCATCCGGTTCGTCGGCAACGATCTCCAGCGTGGGGTCGAACGCGCGCGCGTCCTCGACTTCGGCGGCGCGGCAGAACAGGGTCAGGGCTTGCGCCGGCAGTTGCGAGCGCAGCGCCTTGATCACGGCATGGCCTTCGCGGCCGAAACCCCAGATCGCGACGTGGCGATCGGCTAGTTCAGCGATACGCACGGAAGTCCCCCGGTAGGAGCCCGCTTGCGGGCGATGCTCCTGGCTTCTGCTTGCCTCGAAAGAGCATCGCCCGCGAGCGGGCTCCTACGGAAAACATGCCGTGGTTCATCCGCCGATCGCCGCCAGTGCGGGTTGCAGGCGCGGCGGCACGCGATGTTCGGGCGACGGTTCAAGCCACGGCTCCAGCGCCAGTTGCGCCACATCGAGCTGGGGCAGGATCTCGCTGCGGAAGCGTGCGACCAGCGCGTCCTCCTGCCATTCCGGCCGCTGGCTCAGCGCGTACATCGCGGCGCGCGCTTCGGCGCCCTCGCCCACGCATTCGAACGGCTTGTGGTCCTGGTATTCCAGAAGCGCATCGAAGCCGGCGGCCAGGCCTTCATCGTCGAGCAGGTTGCGGCCGAAGATCGCCAGCAGCCGCGGCTTGGGCAGGAACGGCGCCAGCGCGAGGAACACGAAGTGGCACTTCGGGCACTGCCCGCACCAGCGATCGACCGGCTTCGGGCCGAGCAGCTTGAAGTTGCGGTTGCAGCTGGAGAACACGTCGAAGTACGGCGTCAGCTTGGCGAACGCGCGGGTGATCGCCAGCTCCGAGTACGGCCGCAGCAGCGAGCAGTAGTCGAGATCGGCGGCCACGTGGGTGTGCAGCCAGTCGCCCAGCAAGGTCTCGAACGCGAGGCTCTTGCTCCACTGGTGGTTCACCTGCTGGCCGTCGTACTCCAGCGTGGCGGCCGAGGCGGAGCGCTCGTTGGCGAAGGCGATCGAGTCGTAGCCGTACAGGATCGCGGCGAGGACAAGGATCGCCGAGTTCACCGCGGTCACCGGGATATGCCCGTTCCACGCGCCCAGCCGGTTCAGTTCGAACAGGCCGGACGCCAGCTCGCGCTGCATGTTCAAGGTGGGCAGACCGGTGCGCTCGGCGCAGCCGGCGATCAGCGCGGAGCTGCCCACCCACACCGCGGTCGCCTCGCCGCCGATGGACTTGATCGCCTCCACCGCGACCAACGAATCCTTGCCGCCGCCGATCGGCACCAGGGTGCGCCCGGGCAGATCGAGCGCGCCGACCGAGGGCGCACTGCCACCCCGAGGGAACGCGATCCGACCACGCAAATCCAGCCCATTGCGGT
This sequence comes from Rhodanobacter thiooxydans LCS2, assembly GCF_000264375.1. GTDB lineage: Bacteria > Pseudomonadota > Gammaproteobacteria > Xanthomonadales > Rhodanobacteraceae > Rhodanobacter > Rhodanobacter thiooxydans. The sequence continues at coordinate 3,263 of NZ_AJXW01000009.1, read as the reverse complement.
AGGCGAACTCGGCCAGGCCATGCAGGTACAGCTGATCCAGCAGCTCGGCAGTGGCGTCGTCGAGCGGGCCGCTGGCCAGTTCGATCCGCGGCGGTACGCCGGCCTTGTAGTAGCTGACGCCGGCGATCAGATGCAGCAGCTTCAAGGCGGCGTCGAACGCCGCCGCGCGCGCGGCCGGCACGGCCGGCGCATTCGGAAAGCGGATGCGCTCGACCAGTTCCTCGCCATCGTCGAACGCGTACGCCAACTCGGCCACGCCGTCGGCGTAGCTGCAGCGCACGAAGCGGAATACCCGGGTCAGGCGCGGCTGGATCGCATTGCTCACATCTTTCTCCATCGCCCGCATCACCGGAGCGAACAGGCTGATTCTAGCTTCGGGCGGCGCCAGTCCGATGGCTTTCGGCGGGCAAGGGGCGGGACAAACGACGATCCCGCGACTTTCGCCCGCCTGCACCCCCGGACAGGCGAACCCCGGATCAGGCTTCGATCACCACTTCGTCAGCCTCGTCGCGCAGGTTGTAGCGCGAGGACATCACCTTGCCATAAGCGCCGGCCTGCGCGATCAGGATCACATCGCCCTCCTGCGCCTCCTGCAGGCGGCGGTCGGTGCCCAGCACGTCGCCGCTCTCGCAGATCGGGCCGACCACCTGATACAGCGCCGTGGCCGGTTCGCCGAGCCGGCTCAGGTTGACGATCTTGTGCCAGGCGTCGTACAGCGCGGGACGGATCAGGCTGTTCATGCCGGTATCCACGCCGAGATAGCGGAAACCGCCCTTGTCCTTCTGCTGGGTCACCCGCGTCAGCAGCACGCCGGCGTCGGCCACCAGATAGCGGCCCGGCTCCATCCACAGCTGGTACTGCGGATAGACCGCCTTGACCTCGCGCAGCGCACGGTCGAGCGCGGCGATGTCCAGCGGCGCCTCGCCCGGATGCGCAGGCACGCCGAGACCGCCGCCGATGTTGAGGAACACCACGCTGGCGATGCGCTCGGCCAGGCTGGCGAGCTGCGCGTACACCTCGCCCCAATGCGCGGCATCGAGCACGCCAGAACCCAGGTGCGCGTGCAGGCCGCGCACGCTGACGCCATGCGTCTCGGCCAGCTGCAGGAATAACGGGAGCTGATCCAGCGGCAGGCCGAACTTGCTGCCGCTGCCGCCGGTGCGCACCTTCTCGTGGTGGCCCAGGCCGCGGCCCAGGTCCACCCGCAGCACGATCTCGCGGCCGCGAAACAACTCGCCCCAATGCTGCAGCGGATGCAGCGCGTCGAGCGTGACGGTAGCGCGGGTGCCCAGCGCGTAGACATAGTCCTCTCGCGGCGCGAAGTTCGGCGTGAACAGCAGCGGCACCGACTCCGCCACCACCTCCCCGACCGCTTTCAATTCACCCGGCGACACGCACTCGAACGCGAACCCCTCCGCCGCCAGCGCCCGCAGGATCGCCGGATGGGTGTTCGCCTTCACCGCGTAGTGCAGCCGGTCCACTGCCGCCAGCGACTTCAGCTCGCGCGCCTGCTGGCGCACCGTGGGCAGGTGGTAGACGTAGCGCGGCGTGGTCTCGGCGGCCAGTTCCAGCAGGCGCGGGCGCTGCGCCACGCGCCACCACGCCGGCACGGAGGGAACGACTTCGCCGCCGCCATACAGCATCTGCCAGCTGGGGCCGAACAACGCGCTGTCGTCGGTGCGCAGCGCGCCGGCACCGATCAGCAGGTCGTGCAGGTGCGGCAGCAGCACATCGACCACTTCCTCGTCCACCACGAAGGTGAGGTTCAGATTGTTCGACGATTGCGAAATCATGTGCACGCGCAGCTGCCCGAACTCGGCCAGCACGCCGGACAAGGTGTGCAGCAGCGAGCGCATGCCGCGGCCGACCAGGGTGATCGCCGCGCACGGCGCGATCACCTTGACCCGGCACACCTTGGCCAGGTCGCTGGCGAGCGCGGCGATCGCGTCGGAGTCGAGCAGGTTCTCGGTGGGGTCGAGCGATACAGTGACGTTGGTCTCGGCCGAGCCGATCAGGTCCACCGACAGGCCGTGTGTCTTGAAATGGGCAAACACGTCGGCGAGGAAGCCGACCTGCTGCCACATGCCCACCGATTCCATCGACACCAGAGTGATGCCCTTGCGTGCGCTGATCGCCTTGACGCTCGGCGCGTGCGCGCGCACCTCCGGGCCGATCACCGTGCCTTCGAGTTCGGGATGGTTGGTGTCCTTGATCAGCAGCGGCACGCGCGGCTCGCGCAGCGGCGACAGGCAGCGCGGGTGCAGCACCTTGGCGCCGGTGGAGGCGATTTCCTGCGCCTCCTCGTAATCCAGCCGCTGCAGCAGGCGCGCGCCCGGCACCTGGCGCGGGTTGGCAGTGAACATGCCGGCCACGTCGGTCCAGATCTCCACCCGCTGCGCCTTCAGCAGGGCGCCGAAGTACGCGGCCGAGGTATCCGAGCCACCGCGGCCGAGCAGCACAGTGCGGCCGTGCTGTTCACGCGCGATGAAGCCCTGGGTGATGAAGACCTCGCCCAGCGCGGCCAGGCGCGCATTCAAGGCCGCGTCGGGCTTCGCCTCGACCATCGCCGACAGCAGCCGGGTGCGCTCGTTCTGGTTCGGCAACGCGACCGCCGCCAGGCATTCGCGCGCGTCCAGCCACTGCGTGGGCAGGCCGCTGTGGCTGAGGAACGCCGCGCCGAGCGCGCTGGACATCAGCTCGCCGTGCGCCTGCACCTGCGCCTGCCAGGCCAGTTCACCGCGCGGAGCCGGGCCATTGGCGGCCAGCCCGGCCAGCTCGGACAGGCGCGAGCCGAGCGTGTCGGGCAGCGCCAGCTGCATGTGCTCGAGCAGGTCATAGTGGCGTTGCGCGATCGCGCCGGCCGCCGCCTTGCGCTTGTCCTGCTCGCCCTCGCCGCACAGCTGTTTCAACGCGTCGGTAACGCCGGTCAGCGCGGAAACCACCACCAGCACGCGCGCGCCTTCGGCGCGGCGGCTGGCGACCAGTTCGCGGATGTTCTGCCAGCGGGGAAGCGTGGCGACACTGGTGCCGCCGAACTTCATCACGATCCAGGGGGCGTCCGCGGAGAGCGGCGCGGGGTTGGGCGGGGTCACGGGGGTTCGCTATTGAGTGATGGGCATTCGGCCAGTGTTGCGCCGCGGCATTAGAATTGCAAATGGTTTTGCGGGCTATCCGTTTGGACGTATGGACGGCCGAATGGCTTACGCCACTTGACCGGAAAAGAGGGCGCCCGCGATCGAGGCCCCCTCCCCTGCTTGCAGGGG
>NZ_AJXW01000008.1 GCF_000264375.1 Rhodanobacter thiooxydans LCS2 | reverse complement strand
CCCTGCTTGCAGGGGGGGGGTTGGGGGGGGGCTTCTGGCTTTTGATTTTGGCTGGCGAGATTGCCTCGTGTGTCGGGCACCTGCATGGCGCTTTCGAGGCTTGGCGGTGACCTTGCGCTATCCCACCTCAATCATCCCTCCCGCAAGGGACTTCCTTCGGTCGCTGGAGGGGGAGGCAAACGCGTGCGCCGACACACCTCCATGCCGGATCGCGCAAGTCTCGCACCCTCTCCTCAATCCTCCCCCGGAGGGGGAGGAGGCGAAGGCGTGCGCTGCGCGCACGGGTTTATTGAACAAAGACGGGGATCTTGCCGATGCGGGCCTGCCATTCGCGCGGGCCGGTCTGGTGTACCGAGCTGCCGCCGGCATCGACCGCCACGGTGACCGGCATGTCCTCGACGGTGAATTCGTAGATCGCCTCCATGCCCAGATCGGCGAAGCCGACCACGCGCGATGCCTTGATCGCCTTGGAGACGAGGTATGCCGCGCCGCCCACGGCCATCAGGTATACCGAGCGGTGCTTCTTGATCGCCTCGATCGCCGCCGGGCCGCGCTCAGCCTTGCCGACCATGCCGAGCAGGCCGGTCTGCGCCAATACCTGTTCGGTGAACTTGTCCATGCGCGTCGCCGTGGTAGGACCGGCGGGGCCGACCACCTCCTCGCGCACCGGGTCGACCGGGCCGACGTAGTAGATGAAGCGGCCGTTGAAATCCACCGGCAGCGGCTCGCCACGGTTGAGCATCTCGACCATGCGCTTGTGCGCGGCATCGCGGCCGGTGAGCAGCTTGCCGTTGAGCAGCAGGGTCTCGCCTGGCTTCCAGCTGGCGACGTCGTCCCGGGTCACCGTGTCGAGGTTCACCCGGCGGCCCTTCGAGGCGTCGTAGGTGAGCTTGGGCCAGTCTTCCAGCGACGGCGGGTCGAGCATCACCGGACCGGAGCCGTCCAGCACGAAGTGCGCGTGTCGGGTGGCGGCGCAGTTCGGGATCATCGCCACCGGCAGGTTCGCCGCGTGGGTCGGGAAATCCTTCACCTTGACGTCGAGCACGGTGGTGAGGCCACCCAGGCCCTGCGCGCCGATGCCCAGCGCGTTGACCTTGTCGAACAACTCGATGCGCAGCTCCTCGGCGCGGTTGGCCGGGCCGCGCGCGATCAGCTCCTGGATGTCGATCTCCTCCATCAGCGCTTCCTTCGCCATCAGCATCGCCTTCTCGGCGGTGCCGCCGATGCCGATGCCCAGCATACCCGGCGGGCACCAGCCAGCGCCCATGGTGGGCACGGTCTTCAGCACCCAGTCCACGATGGAATCGGACGGGTTGAGCATGACGAACTTGCTCTTCGCCTCGGAGCCGCCGCCCTTGGCCGCCACGATCACCTCGACGGTGTCGCCCGGCACGATCGACATGTTGACCACCGACGGCGTGTTGTCCTTCGTGTTGGTGCGCTTGCCGGCCGGATCGGCCAGCACGCTGGCGCGCAGCTTGTTGTCCGGGTTCAGATACGCGCGGCGCACGCCTTCGTTGGCCATGTCCTCCAGCGACATGGTGGCGTCGTCCCAGCGCACGTTCATGCCGACCTTGAGGAACACGGTGACGATGCCGGTGTCCTGGCACAGCGGCCGGTGGCCTTCGGCGGCCATGCGCGAGTTGATCAGGATCTGCGCCATCGCGTCCTTCGCGGCAGGCGATTCCTCGCGCTCGTACGCGGCGGCGAGGCTCTTGATGTAGTCGACCGGGTGGTAGTAACTGATGTACTGCAGCGCGTCGGCGACGGACTGGATCAGGTCTGCTTGCTTGATGGTGGTCATGGGTCTGGACAGGCGGCTTCGATTCGGGGACCAAGGCGCCGGCGAACGGCTGTTCGCGGCGCACGACCCTCTCATTGTGCCGCAAATCGGCCCTCCGCCCGAAAGCGGCCCGCGGCCGCATGCTTCCGCACGTGCGGCGCGCCAGGCACAAGTCGCAAGAAATTTCTGGTGATCAGACACTTCCACGATCAGACGCGCGGGTCCAGACTCATGCGACCAGCGCGGATTGTCTTCTGGAGCCGCGATCGGGGTATGGGGTGGACTCGACTGCAAGCCGCCGGCGAACTGCCGCAGCCGCAACGGGCCCGACGTTTCGACAACAGGGTTCTACGCCGGCAAGAAGGGCGACGCGCCGGGCGCCGGCATCGGCACACTCAACGTGAACAATCTGGCCGTGTTCCTCAACGCGTTCTGAGCACCTTGGCGGGCACGCTGCACGGAAAGCCGCCGCGCGGCGGCTTTCCGTTTCCGGGCGGCGTTGCCGACTGTCGCTTTCCGGCAGCGCCCGCCGGTGCCATCCTCGGGCGGTTGCCCGACCGGAAACCACCATGCCCCGCAACCGCCGCTTCATCCAGCTCGACGTGTTCTCCGGCAAGCCGCTGCTGGGCAATCCGCTGGCCGTGGTGGTCGACGGCGACGGCCTCGACGACACCACGATGCAGGCGTTCGCGCGCTGGACCAACCTTTCCGAAACCACCTTCCTGCTGCCGCCGACCAGCGCCGCGGCGGACTACCGCGTGCGCATCTTCACCCCGCGCCAGGAACTGCCATTCGCCGGCCACCCCAGCGTGGGCAGCGCCTATGCCGCGATCGAATCCGGCCTGGTGCCGCCGGACCAGCGGCAGCTGCTGCAGGAGTGCGCGGCCGGGCTGCTGCCGGTGCGCGTCGAAGGCAGCGGCGGCAGCCGGATCATCCGCGTGCAGGCGCCGCCGGCCACGTTGCGGAACGTGGCGGCACAGCAGCGTGCCCGGCTCGGCTGGGCCGTGCATGCCGAACTGGCGGAAAGCCAGCTGCGCCTGATCGACAACGGGCCGCGGTGGTTCGTCTGCGACCTGCACGAGGAGGCCGCGGTGCGGCAGCTGCAACCCGACCTGGCCGCGATCGGCGCGCTTTGCGAAGCTGCCGGCGCCGTCGGCGTCAGCGTGTTCGGCCGGCAGCGGAGCGGCGAGGCGAGTATGGCCGTGCGCGCGTTCTGCCCGGCCGACGGCATTCCCGAGGACCCGGTCACCGGCAGCGCCAACGCGGCGATCATGACCTTCCTCGCCGAGGTCGGCGACCCGGCGGGTTATGGCCTGCACTACCGCGCCAGCCAGGGGCGCGAAGTGGCCCGCGACGGCTGCGTCGAGGTGGTGCGCGACGCGGCGGACGGCAGCATCAGCATCGGCGGCGCCTGCGCCGTGGTCATCCGTGGTGAGCTGCAGCTGGACTGAACGTCTCCGAACGCTTGCCTGCCCGCGCGACGGCCGGCATGCTGCGGCTCCCTCCGCCAGCGACCTCCCCTGCATGAACGACGCCTCTCCCGGCTACGTGCGCAGCCTGCGCCCGTGGGACGCCGCGCTGATCGTGGTCGGTGGCGTCATCGGCGGCGGCATCTTCCTCAACCCCGGCATCGTGGCACAGCGCACCGAGTCGGGACTGGCGCTGCTGCTGATGTGGGTGGCTGCAGGCCTGCTCACCCTGGTCGGCGCGCTGTGCTACGCCGAGCTGGGCGCGCGCCGACCGCGCGCGGGCGGCAGCTACGTGTATCTGCGCGAGGCGTTCGGGCCGCTGGCCGGCTTCCTGTTCGGCTGGACCATGCTGCTGGTGATCTACTCCGGCTCCACCGCGGCGGTGGCGACGATCTTCGCCCGCTATGCTGCCGCGCTGTTCGGGCTGCCGGCGGCGTGGACGTTGCCGCTCGCCGTCGGCGCGCTGGTCTTCGTCAGCGGCATCAACCTGTTCGGCATCCGCCTCGGCGCGCAGGTGCAGAACCTGTTCGCCCTGCTCAAGCTGCTGGCGGTGGCGGCGCTGGTGGTGTGCGGCCTGTTCCTCGCCGGCGCCGGGCACGGTCAGGTGCTGGCCGCCGACCCGGTGCGCCACGGCGTCGGCTTCATGGGCGCGGCACTGCCGGTGCTGTTCGCGTATTCCGGCTTCACCTATCTCAACAACCTCGCCGGCGAGGTACGCGACCCGCAGCGCACGCTGCCGCGCGCGCTGACCCTCGGCATGCTGCTGGTGATCGGCGCCTATGCGCTGGTCAACGTGGCTTATCTCGCGGTGCTCGGCCATGCCGGGCTGGCCGCCAGCAGCGCGCCGGCAGCGGACGTGATGCAGCAGGTGGCCGGCCCGCTGGGCGCGAAGCTGATCGCGCTGGGCGTGGCGATCTCCACCCTGGGCTTCTGTAACATCACCCTGGTCGCCGGCGCGCGGGTGCTGCAGGTGATGGGCGAGGACGGCCTGTTCTTCCGCGCGGTGGCGCGGCTGCACCCGCGCTGGCGCACGCCGAACACCGCGCTGCTGCTGCTTTCCGGCTGGGCCATCGTGCTGGCGCTGTCCGGCAGCTACGGCCAGCTGCTGGACTACGCCACCTTCGGCGACTGGCTGGCCTGCGCGATCGGCGTGGCCACGCTGTTCTGGTACCGCCGCCACGATGCCGGCAACGAGGGATTCCGCGTGCCGGGTTACCCGTGGCTGCCGCTGCTGTTCGTCGCCGCGGTGACGCTGGTGGTGCTGCTGTCGCTGCGCGACAACCCGCGCAACACCGGCATCGGCCTGCTGATCATGCTCGCCGGCGTGCCGGTCTATGCGCTCTGGCGTCGCCTGTTCAGCCGCGCGCGTCCCTAGCCTGCGGCTAGCAATGCCACAATGCGCGGATCGACCCCGAGGAGATGATGGATGGCGCGCGTGCAAGCCCAGGTCCTGTCGACCGCCCAGGAAAGCGGCGTCGTGGCGGAGAAGATCCGCGACGGCATCGACCTCGAGGTCAACGGCGAGCGCTTCCGCCACACCGGCGACCCGCAGATGCCGCTGCTGTGGTACCTGCGCGACGTGCTGCGGCTGACCGGCACCAAGTACGGCGGCGAAGCCGGCGAGAACGGCGCCGACCTGGTGCTGGTCGACGGCAAGGCGGTCTCCGCGATCACGCAGCCGCTGGCCAAACTGGCCGGCAAGGCGGTGACCACGGTGGAAGGCCTGGCCGCCAACGACGGCAGCCTGCACCCGCTGCAGCAGGCCTTCATCGACGAGGACGCGATCGGCTGCGGCTACTGCACGCCGGGCTGGCTGATCGCCGGCGTTGACCTGCTGCGGCGCAAGCCCCAGCCGGACGATGGCGACATCGACCAGTTGCCTAACCTGTGTCGCTGCGGCTGCCAGACCCGCGTGCGCCGCGCGATCAAGCGCGCCGCTGCCGGCAAGGTGGCCCGCGCATGAGCGGCCATGGCATCCGGCTCTCGCGCCGGCGCTTCCTGCAGGTGCTGGCCGGCGGCGCCGGTGCGCTGGTGGTAGGCATCCGCGTCGCCGACGCCGCCGATGCGCCACTGCCGCCGGCCATGCTCGGCGACAACCTCTACGACCTCGGCGCCTACGTACGCATCGACGCCAGCGGCAGTGTGCTGATCGGCGCACGCGACCCGGACACCGGCAGCGGCGTCGCCACTGCGCTGCCGCGGATCATCGCCGACGAACTGGACGCCGACTGGAACCGCGTCGGCGTGGTGGCGCTCGGCCTTGGCGTGGAGAACGACAACGGCAAGCCGCGCTGGACCTACGGCCATCAGGTCGGCGGCGTCGGCGGCTCGATCCCCGCAGCGTGGAACGACCTACGCCAGATCGGCGCGGTGGCGCGCTGGCTGCTGCTGCAGGCGGCGGCGCGCCGGCTCGGCGTGCCGGCCAGCCGCCTGCGCTGCGAGGCCGGCACGGTGATCGCGCCGGACGGCCGCCGCTTCGGCTACGGCAGCCTGGCCGCCGACGCCGGCAAGATCGCGCTCCCGTCCAGCGTGCCGCCGCTGAAGAACGCCGCCGCCTACCGCCTGATCGGCCAGAGCGCCGGCGACGTCGATGCGCGCGCCATCGTCACCGGCACAGCTCTTTACGCCATCGACCACTACTACGGCGACGCCCTGGTCGCCGTGCTGACGCATTGCCCGTGGCCGGACGGCACGCTGGCACGCATCGACACCACCGACACGCTCGCCGTGAAAGGCGTGCTGAAGGTCGTCCAGCTCAAGCCCGAGCCCGGCCAGCCGCTGGGCAGCACGGTGATCGCCCCGGCCGTGGCAGTGCTGGCCGAAAACACCTGGGCCGCCCTGCAGGGCCGCGCGAAACTCCAGCTCGAATGGAAGCCCGGCGCCAGCAGCGGCGAGAACAGCGCCACACTGGAGCAGCAGGCCACCACCCTGCTCGCCGGCGATGCCCTGCCCACCAGCCGCGTGCGCAACGACGGCGACGTCGATGCCGCCGGCAAGAAAGCCGCGCGCCGCCTCGACGCCACCTACGTGCAGCCGTGGCTGGCGCACGCCACCGCCGAACCGATGAACTGCCTGGTGCGGCTGGACAAGGACCGTGCCAGCCTGGTCGTGCCGACCCAGGCGCCGCAGAAAGCCTGGGCCGTGGTACAGCGCCTGACCGGCCTGGCGCCCGACCGCATCGACATCCGCGTGCCGCGCGTCGGCGGCGGCTACGGCCGCCGGCTCGACCACGACTACGTCGCCGAAGCGGTGCTGCTGGCCAAGGCCGTCAACAAGCCGGTGCGCCTGCTGTGGACGCGCGGCGAGGACTTCGGCCACGACTACTACCGCGCCGGCAGCGTGCACCGGATCAGCGCGATCGTCGACCGCAAGCGCCAGCTGCTGGCCTGGCACCAGCGCATGGCCAGCGCCTCCGCGCTGGCGCGTCGCGGCACGCCGGACGAGCGCCTGTGGACGTCCGAACTGCAGGCCGACCAGTTGCCCGCCGCGCTGGTGCCGAACTACCGCAGCGACTGGTACGCGCTGGAGTCGGCGCAGCCGCGCGGCCCGATGCGCGGCATGCCCCACCTCAGCAACGCGTTCGCGGTGGAAAGCTTCATCGACGAGCTCGCGCACCAGATGCGCGAGGACCCGCTGAAAACCCGCCTGCGCATCCTCGGCGAACCCCGCGCGTTGCCGTTGAGCAGCGGCGGCACGCTGGACACCGGTCGCCTGGTGAACGTGCTCAAGCTGGTCGCCGACCGCATCGAGTGGAAGAACTGGCTGCGCACCATCAACGGTCTCGGCATCGCCTGCTGGCACGTCGACGGTGCCTACGTGGCGCATGCGATCGAGGCGGCGATGCAGGGCGAACAGCTGACCATCCAGCGCGTCGTCTGCGCGGTCGACGTCGGCCGCGTGATCAACCCGCTGGGGCTGCAGGGCCTGGTGGCCGGCGCGACGCTGGACGCGCTGTCCATCGCGCTGAATGCGGCGATCACTGTCAAGGACGGCCAGGTGCAGCAGCACAGCTACAAGGATTACCCGCTGGCCAGCATGGCGCAGCTGCCGAACGACGTCGAAGTGATCACCGTCCCCGGCGACCGCGCACCGGTCGGCGCCAGTTTCCTCGCCATGCCCACCGCCGCGCCGGCGCTGGCCAACGCGGTATTCCGCGCCAGCGCCGTGCGCGTGCGCCGACTGCCGTTGATGAAGGAACTGCTGCGGCTGCTGTGAACATCCGACAGACGGCGCCCCGGTCGCGAAGGCTCCAGAAGAAAAACGGGGCCGCCCAATGGCGACCCCGTTCCGTATGACTCGCCGAGACCGTCCGGCCGACAAGGCCGGACGGTGCATCGGTTACAGGCAGCCCGGGAACTTGAACGACGCGATGCGCGTGTTCCAGTTGAACGAGCCGGTGCTCTTCAGGTACTCGGTGGTGTACCAGAACGTGCAGTCGTCGACCGGGTCGACCGTCATCGCGCTGTAGTCGCCCCAGCGCGACAGGTTGTTGCCGCTCTGCGAACCCAGGCCCTCGATGATGCTGTTCTCGGCCTGCATGGTGCTCAGCGCATCGGTGCCCAGGCGACCGGTGTAGCGGATCGCCGGGTGCAATGCGCTGCTGGACACGCTGTAGCCCAGCGCCATGTCGCCCATCTTGTCCATCGCCACCGAACCCATCCAGCGGTAGCTGGTGTCCGGCGAGAAGGTGGACTGCTGGTAGACCACCGGCGTCGTGCCCGGGCTGCGGACCTCATACCAGCGCACGCCGGTATAGGGGTTGCGACGCGTGGTACCGACCGCAACCGAGTGGCTGACCACCAGCGATTCGTGAGTGCCGAAGTTGCGGTAGGCCAGGCGGAACATCAGCCGGTCGGCCAGCGAGTCGAGCTTCTGGCTGACGCTCGCCTGCGGAATGCAGGTACCGCCGCCGCAGGCCGCGGCGAACGAGGCCACCGGAATGCTGACCGGCCCGGTCAGCGTGGTATTGGCGGTGTTGGCCCAGTCGACGTGGAATTTCCACAGGTTCAGTCTGCTCGAGCCGAAGTTCATCAGGTAGTTCGGCGAACCGGCCGGCGGCGCGGTGGCGCCGTCGAGGTCCGCCGGCAGCACGCCACCGTAGCTGGTGGACAACTGGAAGCACTGCTGCGTGGCCGCGGCGCCGCTCAGCATCGCGTTGCGGTTATAGGCGCAGAGCTTCGCGCCGGAGAAGGTGTTGCCGCTGAACATGTTGAACGTTTCGTAGTAGGCATCCGGCCACACGCCCATCTTCGGGTAGTCCGGGAAAACGCTGCCGTACGGGAACGCGTAGCGATAGTAGGCGCCGGTGGCGTCGCTGGTCGCCGAGACCGCCACGCACTGGTAGTACGGCGCGGCAGTCACCGCGAACTGGGAGATCACCCAGCGGCCGGCCGCCTTGTCGTAGACCACGGTGGCGTCGCCGTCGTTGTCGGTTTCGCACGGGCCGCCGAAGCCGGCCCACAGCGTGTTGGTCGTCACCGGGCCGTAGGTCACGGCCTTGGTCGACTTGTCGAACACCGCGAACGCGCTGTTGACGATCTGCACGTATTGCGTGGCGCCGACCGCACCGTTGGTATCCGGCGGCGCGCTGTTGACGGTGAACGTACCCTGCGGGCCGCTGAAGCCCTGGCCCACGCCGTCGAAGCCGGCGCCGAGCGCGGGCGCGAAGCTGCCAGTGGGGCCACTCTGCACGGCGCCGTCGGTCTGGTTGCCGGGGCCGTCGATGAAGGGCAGCCGGTGAGCCGGATGTGCATGCGAGTTCTTGGTGAAATCATCCGGACGCGGCATCACGCCGCGCAGCGAATGCAGGGTGTCGTGCTGCACCGCCGGCGTGACCTCGGGCCCCGTGGTGGTGGTGGCCTGGGCGCTACCGGTGATGGCAAGACTGATGGCGGCACACAGTGCGAGGCTGAGGCCGCCGGAGGTCGACAAAGACATGGAATTCTCCCTTCAGAAAACAGCATTGGCTTTCTCTGAACCGGATGCGGACGCGAGTAACGGTGCCTGCGACGACCGGGCCGCGAGTCCACACCGGTGACGCCTCTCCGCATCGCGGCATGCGATGCCGCGCCCCCGCGGAAAGGTGCCAGCATATGGCGCCGCGCAACTTCCGGCAGCCTTTCAATCCGGCGCAATTTCCTGCGAATACGATCAATTTCGTGTTAGCCCATGGCGGTCACGGCAACGGCGACCGCCACTCCGCGACACCGGCACTCCATCAACTCCGGTGCCATCGAAAGGCGGGGTGGCGTTCGACGTCGAGGTGCCGCCCGCCGAGGCGTGCGGCATCCCTCCAACGGAATCGTCATGCGCGATGCGTGATGCTGGGGCACCAACCACGCCGGAGCTCCCGATGGCCACCGAGCCTTCCAGCCCCTACACGTTTGGATTGGAAGAAGAGTTCTTCCTGGTCAGTCCCGCCACGCGTCGCGCGCCCTCGCGCGTGCCCAAGGCGTTCCTGCAGCGGTGCCGGCAACGCTTCGGAGCGTGCATCGGCAGCGAGCTGCTGCAGTCGCAGATCGAGCTCAGCTCGCCCGTGTTCGAGCACATGGCCACGGCACGCACACAGATGGCGCGGTTGCGCCGCGGCCTGACCGAGCTTGCCGACAGCGCCGGCTTGCGCATCGTCGCCGCGGGCACGCACCCGCTCAGCGCCTGGCATCAGCAGACGCAGACGGACAGATCGCGCTACGCGCGGATCATCGACGACTTCCAGATGGTCGGCCGCCGCAACCTGCTGTGTGGCTTGCACGTGCACGTGGCGCCCCCGACCGACGTCGATCGTGTTGCGCTGATGAACCGCCTGATGCCGTGGCTGCCGCTGTTCCTCGCACTGTCCACCTCCTCGCCATTCTGGAACCGCCGTTGCACCGGCCTGCTCAGCTACCGTCAGTCCGCCTACGACGAGTGGCCACGCTCCGGCATCCCCGACTTCTTCGCCGACGAGGCCGAATACCGCACCTTCTGCGAACTGCTGACGCGGGTCGGCGCCATCAAGGATGCAAGTTTCCTGTGGTGGGCGATCCGCCCCGCGCATCGCTACCCCACGCTCGAACTGCGCATCGCGGATGCCTGCACGCACCTCGAGGACGCCCTCGCGCTGGCCGCCCTGTTCCGTTGCCTGGTGCGGGCCCATGTGCGCAGGCCTGAACTCGGCCAGGCGCGAACCGCCCTCACCCGCCGGATCATCGACGAGAACCGCTGGCGCGCGAAACGCTTCGGCCCCGACGCGAGCTTCATCGACGAAACCACCGGCGGGGTGGTCGAGTGCGTGCGCGTGCTCGACGCCGCCATCGAACTGGTTTCAGAAGATGCGCACGAGCTGGACTGCGAAGTACCCCTGCGGCATCTCAACACCATCGTCACCCGCGGCACCAGCGCGCAGCAGCAACTGGTTCTTTATCACAGCCTGCGGAACGCGGGATCAGGCAACATCGAGGCACTTCGCGCCGTGATCGACTGGCTGGCTGAAACCAGCATTTCGGTTTCGGAGTGATCAAGGAAGAAGCGGCGAGCCTGCGACGCATCCGGTCCGCCTGATTGGGAATGACTTCCGCCGCGACTCAGTGGAACTGGTCGCTCGCCGGAACCCACGAGCTGGATGACGGCGCGGGGGCGGCGGGTTTCACCGGCAGCACGATGCCTGTGCAGTCCGGCGGCGGCGGGCCGCCGGCAACGCGGGCGGCGGCGCATTCGGCGCTGTTGTCGACCCTGACCATCGGCACGGGGGCGGCACGGCTGGCCGCAGGCGCGGGTGCGGCCACCGGGTTGGCGGGCGCCAGGTGCAGGCGCTCATAAGCCTTGGCGTCGACTGGCTTGGGGGGCGGGTCGGGATTGGCGCAGCCGAGCAGCGCGATCGGCAGCAGCGGCTTGATCGAGCACTCCACCCGCACGCCGCGCGGCAGATGGAAGGTGTGGTTGACCGTGGTTTTCTCCACCGCGCGGCGCAACGCGGTGTCGATCGAGCTTTCGCCTTCGGGCGTCCAGTCCTGCTCGAAACGGGTGGGCTGGTAGCCGATGTTCGGCGCGCCGTGGCGCATGATCTCGGTGTCGCCGCGCGGCTTGAGCTGCACATAACTGTCCAGTGAGCCCTGCCGTTCGCCTTCTGCCGCGCCGGGCTGGTGGCCACCAAGCTGGCCCTTGCCGGGCTGCTCGCCGCGACGCCCCTGGTCGCTGCCCTGCCGCGCCGCCGGCGACGCGGCCGTGGCGCTGGCGCTTTCGGGTGCGGCGACCACGCCTTCGGGCCTGCCGGGTGTGCCCAGGTCGCTGCCTTGCGCCGTGGCGTCGGGAGCACGGCTGACATCAGGCGTGCTGCTGGTCTCCGCGGAGCTTGAGGTCGCCTGTTCGGCTGCCGCGGGCGATGACGATTGCGCCGGAGGACTGGTTGCCGGCGGAGCCGGCGTGGCGGTGGCAGCGACCTCCGGTGGCGCACTCAACTGCGGCCGTTCGATGGACGGCTGGACGGCTGTTTGTCGCGCCGGATTGCTGACTTTTATCTTCGCGCTTGGCGCCGGTGGCTCGACCTGCGCCGGTGCCGCCGGTGCCAGCGGCACCGCCTCGAGTTCCGCCTCGGCCACCTCGATCGACGGCGCCTGCAGCTGCGGCTTCTCGGCTGGCAAGGTCGGCGCCGGCATGCTCAGTGGCGCCTGCAGCTTGACGTTCGGCGAAGGCTGCGCCGGCAACGGCACGGGCTGCAACTCGGGTACCGGCGGCGCGGCGGGAAGCTGCGCACGCACCGGCGCCACACTGGCCGGCGCGGCGGATTTCGGCCGTTCGGTGTTCAACGCGATGCTGGAGATGGTGATCGGCGGCGCGGCCTGCAGTGGCAGCTCGGGCAGCGCCAGCGACGGTGGCGCCGGCATCGGGCGGTTGCCTTCCAGCTGCGGCCGGCGCACCGCTTCGGGCTGGAACTTCGGCGGCGCTGGCGGTTGCACGGCCGGCGTCGGCAGCGTCACCGTCGGCGGCTCGCCGGCCAGCGGCACGGGCTGCAGTTCGGGCGTCGGCGCCGGCTGCGGCAGGCTTACCGGCGCCGGCAGCGCGGCGGGCGGTTGCGCTTTCGCTGCGTGCGTCTTCGCGGCCTTCGCGATCACCGGCGGCGCAACAGCCGTCGGCGGCGGCGCCACCACGGCTTCGGTGTTCGCGCTGCGCTCGCTGACCGACGCGGGTCGGCGGCTGCGGCCCTGATGCCGCGGACCGCGCTCCTTCGGCGGGGTGCCGCGCACCGGTGGCGGTGGCGGCGGCTCGGGCAGCTCGATCAGGCGCACCTGCAGCTGCTGCTGCCGCGGTTCCGGCGGCGGCACCACCTCGAACGCCGGGCCGAGCACGAAGCCGAACAGGAATACCAGGTGCACCAGCAACGCGCCAACCATGGCGAGGATGCGCAGGCCGCGTTCGTGCGGACGCGGACGGCTGCGCTGGTGGTAGACCCTGGCACGCGTGGCCGCCGCCAGCGGCGAGTTCAGCATCACCCGCGCCGGATTGGCGGGGCGGCTGGCGGCTGGCGGGTCCGGCGGCGGGGGCATGCGGCGAGTGTAGCGGGCGCGAGCGCGCCTCCGCATGACGCTCAGTGACGGCGCGCGGCACCCGCGGCGCGCTCGCGCAGCTCGGCGTCGACCGCGCGATTCGCGGTATCGACCGGACAGCCCCACGTCAGCGGCTTGCCGGCGCGGTACATCGCGATGCATGCCTCCTCGCTGGGTTTCCGCGGCGCATGCGCGTCGCCCGCCAGCGGTTTCGTGGGCGCCATGCTGAGGCGCTCGTCACCGCTTTTCGCCGAAGGCGGTGGCGGCGCATCACCACCGCAGCCACCGGCCAGCATGGCCAGCGAAACGCCGCAGTGGATGCGCACGCCGCCGGGCAGGTGGACGGTCTTCTTCACCGTGGTCTTCTCCACCAGCTTCTGCAGCGCGCTGTCGAACGCATTGCCGCCGCTGCTCCAGTCCTTCTCGAAGCGCGTGGCCTGATAGGTGACCGCGCTGCGGTGCTGCATGATCCGCGGATCGCCCTGTGGCAGGCGCTGCACGTAGTCGGGCGCGGGCGCGCTGGCCGCGGCCGCCGGCAGCAGTGGCTGGCCCTTGTCGTCGTAGAGCCGCGGCGCGGCGGTCGGTGCCGGTGTTTGCAGGGTCATCGCGCCCTTCGCCGGCGGCTCGGGCGAACGCGGCGGCAGGCGCGCCCGCGGTGGCGCGACCGGCGACGGCGGTGGCGGCGGCGTCGCGGTGGGCGATGCATGCAGGATGAAACGCACCTGCAGCACCTCCTGCACGGGCGGCGCGGCACGGATCACGGGCGGGCGCATCTGCTGCCAGATCACCAGCACGAACAGCACGTGCAGCAGGCCCGCCACCAGCAGTGCCAGCCAGTGTGTGCGACGGTCGCGCCATGGCCCGCGCCGGCGGCCCGGCCGCAGCAATGCCCGCCCTGCGTCATCCAGCAGGCCCGGGCCGCGGCCCGGCGGTGCCGGTGGCGCATTCGACGGCGAAGGATGGTGCCGGGCAAGCGGCTGCGGGCGAACGATGACGGGGCCTCTTGGGGTGATGGCTGCACACAGCATGGCTGATGACGCTTGAACCTGCGCCGAGCGAGTGGCGGCGACCGGCTCGCGGCGACCCTGCGCCGGGACCGCCGCGGCGCCGCGACGGTTCCCCGCACTGCAGCTTGACCGCACCGGCGGATGGCTCAAGGCTAGCCGGACGGCGCCACGCGCCGTCTCTCCGCCATGACCGCCCCTGCCCGGCGCACGGCTCGCCTGCCCCGGCGCAGGACGACCATGACGGCCCGCCATCGTCAGCCGCCAACGGGCGGCCTCGTGCGGTGCCGTTCGTGCCACGAGGCCGTGCCCTGCATGGGAGGGTCGCATCGTGACGTATTCCACGGAAAGTATCCGCAACATCGCGCTCACCGGGCACGCCGGCGTGGGCAAGACCACGCTGTTCGAAGCGCTGCTGCACGCGGGCGGCGCAATCCAGGCGATGGGCTCGATCGAGCGCGGCAATACGATGTCGGACAGCGACAGCCAGGAAAAAGCGCGCGCCCACTCCATCGACAGCTGCGTCGCGCAGATCGAGCACGGCGACTGCCGCCTCAACCTGATCGACACCGCCGGCTACGCCGACTTCCGCGGCGGCACGTTGTCGGCGCTGGCCGCGGTGGAAACGGTGGCGGTGGTGGTCAACGCGGTCAACGGCATCGAGCACGGCACCCGCCGCATGATGATGCACGCCAAGGCACGCAAGCTGGCGCGCATGCTGGTGATCAACAAGATCGACTACGACGGCGCCAAGCTGGCGGCACTGGTCGACGCGCTGCGCGAGGAGTTCGGCAGCGAATGCCTGCCGGTGAACCTGCCCGCCAACCGCAGCAGCAAGGTGCTGGACTGCTTCTTTCACACCGACGGCGCCACCGATTTCTCCTCGCTGGCCGAGGCGCACCAGCGCATCCTGGACCAAGTGGTCGAGGTCGACGAGACCGTGATGGACCGCTACCTCGACGCCGGCGAAGGCGCGCTGACCCCGCAGCAGCTGCACGACGCGTTCGAGCAGTGCCTGCGCGAAGGCCACCTGGTGCCGATCTGCTTCGTCAGCGCGCGCATCGGCGCAGGCGTGCGCGAACTGCTCGACGTGGCCGCGCGGCTGCTGCCGAACCCGGCCGAAGGCAACCCGCCGCCGTTCGTGCGCGGCGACGGCACGCCGCTCGAGGTCAGCGCCGATCCGGCGGCCCATGTGATCGCCGACGTGTTCAAGATCGTCAACGACCCGTTCGTGGGCAAGCTCGGCGTGTTCCGCGTGTGGCAGGGCACGGTGCGCCGCGACAGCCAGCTCTTGGTCGACGACGGCCGCAAGCCGTTCAAGGTTGGCCACCTGCTGCGCCCGCAGGGCAAGGGTCACGTGGAGATCGAGGCGGCGATCCCCGGCGACATCGCCGCAGTGGCGAAGGTGGAGGAGATCCACTACGACGCGGTGCTGCACGACTCACACGACGAGGACCGCATCACGCTGGCGCCGCCCAGCTTCCCCTCGCCGATGTTCGGCCTGGCGCTGGTGCCCAGGCACAAGGGCCAGGAGCAGAAACTCTCCAACGCGCTGGCGCGGCTGGCCGAGGAAGACCCGTGCTTCCGCGTCGAGCACCACAAGGAACTCAACGAGACGGTGGTGCGCGGGCTGTCCGAACTGCATCTGAAGGTGATGCTGGAGCGCATGCGCGAGCGCTACGGCGTCGAGGTGGAAGCGCAGCCGCCGCGCATCGCTTACCGCGAAACCATCGCTGCCGATGCCGAGGGCCACCACCGGCACAAGAAGCAGACCGGCGGCGCCGGCCAGTTCGGCGAGGTGTTCCTGCGCGTCGAGCCGTTGGCGCGCGGCGCCGGCTTCGAATTCGTCGACGCGGTGAAGGGCGGCGTGATCCCGAACCAGTTCCTGCCGGCGATCGAGAAGGGCGTGCGCCAGGCGATGGAGCACGGCGCGGTGGCCGGCTACCCGCTGCAGGACCTGCGCGTGACCGTGTACGACGGCAAGTACCACCCGGTCGACTCGAAGGAAGTCGCCTTCGTCAGCGCCGGCAAGAAGGCGTTCCTTGATGCAGTCGGCAAGGCGCAGCCGATCGTGCTGGAACCGATCGTCAACGTCGAGGTGGCGATCCCCGAGAGCAGCGTGGGCGACGTCACCGGCGGCCTCGCCGGCAAGCGCGCGCGCATCCTGGGCACCGATACCCAGCGCGGCGGCGAGCTGGTGATCAAGGCACAGGCGCCGCTGGCCGAACTGACCGACTACCCCACCGAACTGAAATCGATGACCGGCGGCCGCGGCCGCTACAGCCTCGACCTCAGCCACTACGAAGCGGTGCCGCTAGCCGTGCAGAAGCAGCTGGGCGCGGCGTGGAAGCCGAAGGTGGAGGAGGAGTGAGGCCAGAATGGGCGGGAAGCGCGATTTTGTTTATTCCCCCCGCCCCATTTACTCGCCGTCCTGAATCGGGGCCACGCTGGAATAGTCCTTGTCGTCATGCCCGCGAAAGCGAGCATCCATGGAAAGCAACCTCTCGGGCCCCCGCTTTCGCGCGGGTGACGACTTCACAGCGTTGCCCTAGGCCGCCAGCCGCAGCTTCGGATGCAGACCGGCGCGCGCCGCCAGCGTCAGCAGCATGTCCAGGCTGAAATCCTCCCAACGCCCTTTCACCAGTCGCGAAATGCGCGGCTGCGTCACGCCCAAACGGCGCGCGGCCTCGGCCTGTGTCCAACCCTTCTCGCGCAGCAAGTGCTCGATGCGCAGCATCACCTCGGCTCGCAACTGCATCACTTCCGCTTCGGCTGGGTCGAAGTCCATGTCCACGAACACGTTGCCGCTGCCTTCGGTACGGCGCGTGTCGTCCCAACGGGAATCGGTCTTCTTCATGGCTCAACTTCCAATCAGCTTGTAGCGCCGCGCGGCCAAGTCCAGATCCGCCTTGGCCGTTTTCTGCGTCTTCTTCTGGAAGGCATGCAACACGTAGATCGCCTGGGCGAATTTGGCCACATAGATCGTGCACCAAGCGCCGCTGGTCGCGCGCATCTTCAAATAGTTGCCGAGGAACTGGACCCCTGCTTGACCGGCCCTTCGGCCGTTGTGGAGCGCCTTGCTGGGATTGTCTGGAAGTCTCTTGCGGAGATGTCAGAGCCCGCTGTTGCGGATGGCATTGAGCCCACCTTCCGGAGGAAGGATAGAAGCAGCACGCTCCATGGGTAGCTTGCGCTGTGTGATGTTGTACCAGACTTCATCTTCCTCACACTCGAGCCCTAGATGCAACAGATCCTGGATGCCGACAAACTCAAAGTACACCGTACGGCCAGCGTCATTCTCATAGGTGTGCTGAGCAGCTCTGCCTCGGCGTTTTGCGGTCGCAAGCGCCTTCCGAGCAGTGCTTGCACGAAAAACGATAATTCGCTCCTCGCAGGTACGCATGACGCCAGAATCGCCGTCGACGACAACGCGGAACTGGAAAAGCAGCTTGGCGGCAAATCTCTTGCCTTCCGGTTGTGGAGTGCTTGGCATGTGGGCTCTAACTTACTGTAAATTCGGTTGTCGAATGAACCCTAATTCCGCGGCCTAACCCGCCTAATCGGGCTGCGGTCGCCGGAAGTTTCCTGCGCGAATCAACGAATTCCCCTGTCCACGCCGCCTAATCCCGCAGTCTTTCCCGCTAACACCGATCACACAGCGATCCTCCCACCGCAAGCCGGCAGCGGCAAGCGCACGACCGCGCCCGCATGCCAGCCTTTTTGGCCTCTACAGCCGATTCCCCCGCTTGATCGCCAGATACCGCTCGATCAGTGCGCCGGACAGTTCGCTGCAGCGCACGTCGAGCGTGTTGACGCCTTCGCGGCGCAGCGCTTCGTGCACGCGTTCGCGTTCGGCCAGGTAGTGCATCGCGGCGGCGCTGCGGATGCCGGTTTCCAGTTCGTCGCCGGGATCGGCAGCGGCGCGGTCGAGGGCCAGTTCGCGCAGGCTGACCAGCATCACCAAGTGGCGTTTGGACAGCATGCTCACCGCGGCGCGCAGTTCGGCGTCGTCTTCGTCGCGTACGTTGGTAACCAGTACCACCAGCGCGCGGCGCCGCTGGTGCGCCTGCAGCGCGCTGGCGGCGGCGAGGTAGTCGGTGGCCAGCGGCATGGCCTGCAGGTCGTAGCCGGCGCCGAGCAGCATGTCCATGCCGCCGCTGCCCTGCTGCGGCGGCAGCCAGCGCTGCTGCTGGCCGGTGCAGGCCAGCAGGCCCACCGCATCGCCCTGGCGCAGCGCGATGCTGGCCAGTGCCAGCGAGGCGTTCAGCACGTGGTCGAAGTGCGCCAACTGGTCGTCCTGCGCCAGCATGCGGCGGCCGCAGTCGAGCATCAGCACCACCTGCTGGTTGCGCTCGTCGCGGTACTCGCGCGAGATCAGGCGGCTGCTGCGCGCGGTGGCCTTCCAGTCGATCTTGCGCAGGCTGTCGCCGACGCGGTAGTCGCGCAGTTCCTGGAACTCGGTGCCTTCGCCGCGGCGCCGCTGCAGCCGGGCGCCGACGCTGCGCGAGGCCAGTTCCACGCTCAGCCCGGCCAGCTCGGCCAGCGCGGCGAAGTTCGGATACACGCGCACCGTCGATGCCGCGCCGAGCACGCGGCGCGCGGTCCAGCAATGCCACGGCGAGCGCAGTTGCACGTGGCAACCGTCGAACGTGAACTGGCCACGCGCGTCGGGGGTGACCGCGTAGTCGAGAAGCACGTCGCCGCCCGGCGGCAACACCACCGTGCGCGGCATGCCGCTTGCCACCCAGCCGCCCGGATGCAGGTCGTGCAGGCGCAGCTTCTGCGCGCGCCGTGCCGTGCCACGCAGGCGCAGGCCGACCCGCGCCTGCGGCCCCAGCGGCATCACCGGCGCCAGCTCGCGCTGCACGGTGGGCGACGGCATACGGCGCAGGCGCCAGCCGTCGATGAACGCCAGCAGCGCGACCGCGCCGCCGCTGGCCAGCCACGCCGCGAGCGACAGCCAGCCGAGGCTGACCAGCACGCCGAGTACGGTCCAGCCAAGCAGCAGCCACAGCAGCGCGGGAGCTGGCCGCATCAACAGCCCCCGAACGTGCGTGTAGGAGCGCACCCTGTGCGCGATGCTCTTCGCTCCGATGGAGCATCAGAGCATCGCGCACAGGGTGCGCTCCTACAAAAAAGGCGGGTAGCTCGCGTCACTGGCGCGGCGCCGGCACCTTGTGCAGCAGCGCCTTGAGCACGTCGTCGGGGCGCTGGCGTTCCAGCAGCGCCTCCGGCGCCAGCAGCAGGCGATGGCGCAGCGCCGGCAGCGCCACTGCACGCACGTCGTCCGGGGTGACGAAATCGCGGCCGTCGACCGCCGCCTGCGCGCGCGCCAGCCGCGCCAGCGCCAAGCCGCCGCGCGGGCCAGCGCCGCCGATCACGCCGGGCCATTCGCGCGTGCTGCGCACGATGCGCACGGCGTAGTCGGTCACTGCCGCATCCATGCGGATCGCCGCCACGCCACGCTGCGCGGCCAGCAGCTGGGCCTGGCTCAGTACCGGCTTCACCTGCGACACGTCCAGCTCGGCGGCGACCTTGCCGTTGACCACGCCAGCGACCATGCGGCACTCGTCCTCCAGCGTGGGGTAGCCGATCGTCACCTTGATCAGGAAGCGGTCGAGCTGCGCCTCGGGCAGCGGATAGGTGCCCTCCTGCTCAATCGGGTTCTGCGTGGCCACCACCATGAACGGCGCCGGCAGCGCGAAACGGCGGCCCTCGATGGTCACCTGCCCTTCCTGCATGGATTCGAGCAGCGCGGCCTGGGTCTTCGCCGGCGCGCGGTTGATCTCGTCGGCCAGCAGCAGGTTGGTGAACACCGGGCCGCTGCGGATCTTGAACGCCTCGGTCTTCGGGTCGTAGATCGCGTGGCCGGTGACGTCGGCCGGCATCAGGTCGGGGGTGAACTGCACGCGCCCGAAGCTGCAGCCGACCGAGGCGGCCAGCGCGCGCACCAGCAGCGTCTTGCCCAGCCCGGGCACGCCCTCGATCAGCACGTGGCCAGAGGCCAGCAGGGCCAGCAGCACCTGCTCGAACACCTCGGTCTGGCCGATGAAGGCGCGCGCCACCTGGGTGCGCAGGGCGCGTGCGTGCTCGCCGAGTTCGGCGATCGGCAGCGGTGCCGGCGACGTGGCCGGGGCGGCGAGGGTTTCGGTGCTCATGGGCGGCTCCTGAGTCGGGCCAGGGTGATGATGGAAGCGCGGAACGCCGGCGCGTTCGCGGGTGACTGGAAGGCCTGGGCCACCTGCGCGGCGTCGAGCCCGAAGCGTTCGGCCAGGCGTGCGTACAGGGCGTCGCCGCTGAGCATCACGCAGGCCGGGTCGCGCCGGCGCAGGCGCGCCAGCACGGTCTCGCAGGCCAGCTGGTGCAGACTGCGGCCGCCGTCGCGGCGATACAGGAACTCGCCGGCGGCCTGCACGTGTTCGAGCAGCGCGCGCCGGTGCAAGGGCGGCACCGGCAGCAGCGGGCCAAGCCGCGCGCTGCGCATCGCCATCCACGCGGCCAGCAACGCGGCCAGCGCCAGCAGCGCGGGCCAGCCCTTGACCGACAGCCACTTGAGGAAAGTCGGGCCGTCCAGCGCGTAGACCAGGTAGAGCACGCCGCGCCCGCGGTTCGGCGCCAGCAGCTGCCAGGCGAACTGCTGCGCGGCGGCCTGCTTCAGCTCGTTGCGCGAGAGCGCGCTGAAGCCGGCCAGCAGGCTGACCGTGCCCTTGCCCAGCCGGGTGCGCGCGAACAGGTAGCCGTCCTGCGCATCGCCGATCGCCGCCTCCACGGGTGCGCCCGGCCGCAGGCGGAAGCGATGGCCACACAGCAGCACGCCCCCCTTCTCGTTCGCGGCGGCGGTGCGCAGCAGGCGGCAGGCATGTTCCGCCGGGCGCGGATCGAGCAGGGCCAGCGCCTCGAACAGCGGCACGCGCACCGTCGCGGCCGCCCCCGGCGACAGCAGCAGGTGGCCGCCGCTGCGCACGAACGCGGCGATCCGTGCGGCATCGTCCACATCGACCCGCGCCGCCTCATCGCCAAGCAGCAAGGTGTCACCGGAAGTCAGCGGCATCTTGGGCGGGTCCAGCGTGGCCAGCGAAGTCACCGGCTCGTCCAGGCGGCGCAGCGTCTGCTCCAGCGCGAAAAAGCGGTTGTAGCGCGCCTCGCCATGGAAGGTCACCGGCTCGGTAACGTCCTTGCGCTCGAAGGTGGCGAAGAAGCCCGCCACCAGCAACGCGGCGCCCAGTACCAGCAGGCCCGGCAGCAGCAGCGCCCGGCGGTTCATGCCGACGCCCCCGCCTGTGCCGGCCAGCCATTCAGCAGGCGCTCGATCGCGGCATCGTCCGGATAGCGCCCGGCGTACGCGGCGAACTGCCAGGCGCGCACGATCGCCACCACGCGTTGTGCGCGCTCCGTATCGGCGATGGCCGCGGCCTGGCGCAGCCAGTCCGCCTCGGTCGCGCCGACTGCCGGCGGCAGCTGCAGCAACTGCGCGGTGCGCTCCACGCTGCCGCGGTACAGCAGCGCCAGCGCCTCGCGCCGGCGCTGTCCTTGCCACAGGGCGCGGGTCGCCGCCGCCAGGTCGGCTGGCAGCGGCGATGGCGCCTCGACACTCGCCAAACCATGCAACGGTGCCGGCGCCGTCTCGTCGGCGGCCGGCACCCGCCGCCCGCGCCAGCGCCAGGCGAACCATGCCAGCGCGCCGACGGCGCCGATCAGCCCCAGCCACAACAAACCCTTGAACACCGCCGCCAGCACGCGCGCCAGCAGCGGGAACGCCAGCGGCTGCGCACGCGCGGCCGGCTCCGAGGCGTACTTGAAGCTCCAGCGGCGAACCGTGCGCTCGCCGCCGAAGCGCGGATCGCGGTAGACCTCGGCGGCCGCGGCGGCGAAACGATCCGCGCCGGCCGGCGGTCCGAACACCTGATCGAGGTTGCTGGCCACCGGCTTGGGCACGTCCACGCTCGCGGTTGCCGCCCGCACCGACAGCGGCAGCGCGCTGGCGCACAGCAGCAGCACGCCGAGCAGCTTGCCCAGCCCCTGCAGGCGCGCGCGCAGGCGGCGGAACGCCAGGTCGATGTCCCACGCTTCGAGCTGGGTGCGCCGGTTCAGGTACAGCGCGAAACCGCAGGCCACGTACAGCGGCTCGATCGCGCTCATCGCCAGGTAGGCCACCGTGGCGCCGGCAAGGATCCACGGCGTGGCGGCGACGTGCACGTCGTCGCGGAAGAAACTGGCGAGCGACTCCGGCCGCCACTCGTGCGGAATCAGCAGCAACGCGAACAGCCAGAAGCTCAGGAACAGCACCAGCTCGAACTGCAGGCAGCCATAGGTGAGCAGGCTGGTCTCGCCGGTGATGCGTCGGCGCAATACCTTCCAGCGCGCGGCGCGCTGCTGGCGCGGCGCGCCTTCGAGCAGTTCCAGCGGCAGGCGCAGCGCGCGACTGCTGTCGATGCGCAACCAGCTCAGCCCGGCCAGCGTGCTGCGCCAGCTCCACTGGCGCTGGCCGCGCAGGGTCTCGCGCCAGCCCGGCGCGCGGTCGAACACCGCACGCGACAGCACATACAGCGGCACACGGTCGAACAGCGGCTTCAGCCACCACACCAGCACCAGGCCCAGCCACGGCAACCCCAGCAGCAGGCCCAGCGCATTGCACAGCACGAATACCGGCAGCGTGAAGGCGAACCACGCCGACCACACCGCCGCCGCGTTCGCGCGCAGCAGCGCGGCGCCCAGGTCCAGCGCCTCGCGCGGCGCGCGCGGGCGCAGCACCACGCTGATCCGCTCAAGTTCCACGCGTGCCCGCCCTGCCGCCGCGCCACAGCCAGCCCAGCACCAGCAGCCACAGCAGCGCGCCGACGCCGAAGCGCAGTGCATCCGGCAGCGCCGCGATCGACGACCAGTAGGCCTCGATGAACGCCGCCACCAGCAGCATCGCGAACGCGCCCAGCGCCAGCTGCGCGCCGACCCAGCCGGCCGCGACCAGCGCCGGGCCGCGCCGCTGCCGCCCCGGCGCCAGCAGGGTCAGGCCAAGCTGCAGGCCGGCGCCGCCGGCGATCACCAGCGCGCTCAGCTCGAACGCCGAATGGCCCACCACGAACCGCCAGAACGGGCCGCCGTAGCCGATCGCGGTGAGGTGCCCGGCCACGCCGCCGATCAGCACGCCGTTGGCGCCGAGCACGTAGATCGCGCCGACGCCGAAGACCAGGCCCGAGGCGAACGTGCGGAACGCGATGCTGACGTTGTTCATCACGTAGTAGCCGAACATCTGCAGATCGGTACCGCTGCTGCGGCCGATGTGCGCGTTCGCCGGGTCGTACATCTTCTCGAACTGCACCAGCTGCGCGCTGCTGAACAAGGTGTGCGCCAACTCCGGGCGCAGCTGCAGCAGCACCACCAGGCACAGCGCCGGCAGGTAGAACAGCGCCGCCGCCAGCGCCATGCAGCGCCACTGCGCACGCACCAGACGCGGGAAGCCCGCCAGCAGGAAACCCGCCACGCGGTGCCAGCGCGGTGCCGGCGGCCGGTACAGCACGCGATGCCCCTGCTGCACCAGCCGCTGCAGCCGTTCGGTGACCTCATGACTGTAGCCGCGCCCGCGCGCCAGCGCCAGGTGGTGACACACGCGCCGGTAGGACTGCGGAAACTCCAGCGCCTGTTCCTGCCGCAGGGTGCGCTTGGGCTGGCGGTCCAGCGCGTTCAGCCATGACTGCAGGCCATCCCACTCGCGGCTGTGCAGGGCGATGAAACGTTCCTGCTTCATGCGCGTCCCAGCAGCCAGTTGGCGTGCGCGACCAGTTGCCGTATCGCCGCGGTGTCGCGCTGCCCGGTCAGTGGCGTGAGCAGGTTGGCCAGTTCTTCCTGCCGCTGCACGGTGAGCTGTCCGGCACGCTCGGCGTACTCCACCAGCGCGGCCTGCTCGTCGGCCGCCAGCACGTGCGGCAGCGGCAGCGCCGGCAGCACCGGCACCTGCTGGCCCGCCGGCAGCTCCTGCGCGTGGATCACCATGGTGCCGGCCACGATGTCACCGAGCCGGCGCGCATGCGGGTCGATCAGCGTGCTGGCCAGACCCACGCCGTACACGCCCGGCAGCGCATCCACCGCACGCAGCAGGTTGCGCACCACCGACGGCAGCCAGGTCACCGGCGTGCCGTCCGCCTTGACCACGCGCAGGCCCAGCGCGCGCTTGCCCAGGGTCTGCCCGTCCAGCCACACCTCGCACACCACCGAGTACGCCCACAGCAGCGCGAACATCAGCAGCATGGCCAGCCCGTTGCCGCCCTTGCCGAACAGCGCCAGCGGGATCATCGCGACGAACAGCACCACCAGACGCAGCAACAGGTCGACCATCCACGCCTGCGCGCGCGGCAACGCGCCGGCCGCACGCAGGCGCAGCGAGACGCCTTCGGGTGTCTCGATCTCGCGGACGGTGTCGAGCATCAGACGTCGACGACGATGGTGTCGGCGATCAGGTCATGCAGGCAGCGGCGCTCCGGGCCGAAGATCAGCAGCGGGTCGGCCAGCGAGACCAGCCAGCCCACGTACGGAATCGCGCCAAGCAGGATCACCGGCAACGCCCGGATGAAGATGTAGCGCAGCAGGCCCATGCGGCTGCCGTCGGTGCGCACGATGGCGATATCCAGCGCGCGCTTGCCGATGGTCTGCCCATGCCGGTGCAGCAGCACACAGTTGACCACGACGATCGCCACCAGCAGCGCGAAGCCCAGCAGCATCACGCCGACCATCGGCGCGGCCGGCTTGACCCCCTTGCTGACGCCGATCGCCATCATGCCGCCCCAGAAAACCGGGAGGGCCCAGATCAGGTTGACCAACCCGTCCAGCAGCACGGCCCCGAGGCGCTTGCCGCGCCCGGCCTTGCGGTTTTCCAGATCGTACGCATCCCACGCGGCCGCATCGTCGACCACCGCCGCTGGCGCGGCATACGGATTCGTTTCCATTGCTTCCTTCCCCTTGTTGCCGTCCTGGTTGCCCTCCCCCATGTCGGGCAACGCTGGCGAGTATAGAAGCGAATTTTGACCGCTGGCTAGCGCTTGGGCTTGAGCAGCGTGCCGGTGCATTGCGGCGAGCCGCACAGGCACTTCCACAGCTTCTTCAGGCGCGCCGTGTGGGGCACGTCGAGCACGATGCCGTAGTCGTAGGTGAGCTCCTCGCCCGGCTTGATGTTGCGGATCGCCTCGATCAGCACGCGGTCCCTGCGCGGGTCGCCGCTGGCGCTTTCCTCGACCAGCGCGCGGCAGTTCGGCGCGCAGCTGTGGTTGATCCAGCGCGCGCTGTTGCCGCCCTGGTTGGCGTCGATGATGTAGTCGTCGTTGAGCGTGAACAGGAAGGTGTGGCCGGTCTCGCCGCCGTCGCCATACAGGTCGTCGGCCTGCGCATGGGTCATCAACTTGCCCTTGTACTCGATGATCTCCTCGCCCTTGCTGATCGGCGCGGTGGCGAACACGCCGTTGCCGTGGATCGGCGAGCGGCGTGCAACAAAACGTCGTGACATGCGATGAGGCTCTGGGAAAAAGAAGGATGATGCCCGTTTGCCCGGCTGCGCGAAACCTCGCGTGCCGATTACGCCGAGTGACACAAATGGCACATGACCGCGGTGCTCCGCAGCGCGAGAGTGAAGGCTGCCGCACGATGATGTCATCCGCCCTGCAGTCTCCATGGAAACCCGGCACATGAATACATGGCTTGTTCTCGCGACCCTGGCGCTTCCGATGACCGCCGCGCTGCCCGCCAACGCCGGCAACCTGTCCCCCGCCGCGAACAAGGCTCTCGCCCAGCTGCTCGAACGCGGCAAGCAGACCCACAGCAACGCCGTGCTCGTGTTGCAGGATGGCCACAAACTCGGCCACTACTATCCCGATAACAAGGCACCCGGCCCGATCGAGCTGATGTCGGTCACCAAGTCGGTGGTAGCGCTGGGCATCGGCCAATTGCTCGACCAGGGCAGGATCAAGTCGCTGGACCAGCCGGTGGCCGACTTCTATCCCGAATGGAAACAGGGCCTGAAGAAGGACATCACCGTGCGCATGCTGCTCGACCATACGTCGGGTCTGCAAAATTTCCGGCGCGCCGATGTCGAGATCTATCCCGCGCCCGACGCCATCCAACTGGCGCTGACGGCGGAACTGAGCAGCAAGCCCGGCACCAACCCCAGCTACAACAACAAGGCGGTGAACCTGCTCGCCGGCATCATCGAAAAGGCGTCAGGCCAGCCGATGGACGTGTTCTTCCGGGACGGCCTGTTCAAGGCAATGGATATCCATCCGGGTCCCTGGAGCAAGGACAAGGCCGGCCATCCCTACGCCATGGCGGGGTTGTCGCTCACGGCGGCCGACCTGGCCAAGCTGGGCGAACTGGTGAACAACCGGGGCCAATGGCACGGGCATCAACTCGTGGCGACCGGCTACATCGACAGCATGCTTGCCGCCGGACCGCTGGAGGACGGCAGTGGCGGCCTGCTGTGGTGGCGAGCGCCGCAATGGATGCACTTCGACACCGACCCGGCCAGCTACGACATGCTGCGCGGACGCGGCGTGCCGGAAGCGACCGTGCGCAAGCTGCAAACCGCGTTGAAGGGCGCGCATTTCGACGACCCGGAGGCGCTCCAGCGCGGTATTGCCAAGGCGCTCGGGGCTGACGCGAAATCCATCATGGCCGATCAGCTGATCAGCCGGGGTATCGGCCCGTATCGCCTCTTCAAACGCAGTCAGGGTCCGATCGTGGCCTACTACGGCAACGGTGACGGCGGCCAGTACGTGGTGATCGTGCCGAAGGCGAATCTGGTCGCCGTGCGACAGATCGACGCCGGCAACGACGCCGAGTCCGCGGACGAGGGCTACGCCGACTTCGTCAGCGCGGTGTTGCGCGTGGCCGAAGCGAGCGGCGCTTTCGGCAAGGACAGCCCGCCACACTGAGGCATCGCTGCGGGAATCCGCTTCGCCTGACTGCCGCCAGCAATGGGCCATTGCTGTACGCACCAGGCCTGTCGACAAAACCGGCGCAAACGGCAAGCCACCGGGCTGCCCAACCCACGCCACTACCAATCCCCACCCCAAACGTGGTTAGAATCGGCATTCAAACGATCGTTTGGAGACCGCGATGCGTCTGTTGCGCTGGATCACCCCCGTCCTGCTGCTGGGCCTGGCCGCCTGCGGCCCGGCGAAGAAGAGCGTGTATCCGCCGACCCTGAGCATCCAGCAACTGCTGGTACTGCCGGGCGGGCAATGGCAGCTGACCGTGCGCATCCAGAACAACAGCTACGCCGGGATGGACTTCAAGTCGCTGGACGGCCAGCTGCAGGTGGCCGAGCTGGTACCGGTACGGCTGCACGCCGCGTTCGACCTCGACATTCCCGAACTCGCCGGCGACGTGGTCCAGCTTCGGGTGCTGCCCACCGCGGCAATGAACCAGGCGCTGCAGGCGGTCGCCGCCAAGGGCAGTGGCGGCGCGCTGGCCTACCGCATCAGCGGCAGCGCCAGCGCCAGGCCCGAGCAGGAAGACAAGCCGCGCTCGTTCGACTTCAACGGCAACGACTGGATCTCCCCGGTGCCTGGCATCCCCGACACGTACCGCTAGACGCCCCCGCTTTCCACCGAAGGAATCACCATGACCGCTTACAAGGCCCCCCTCGACGACCTGCGTTTCGCCCTGTTCGACGTACTCGGCGCCGAGCAGACCCTGACTTCGCTGCAAGGCGGCGAAGCGCACAGCCGTGACCTGCTCGACGCGGTGCTGGACGAAGCCGGCCGCCTCAGCGAACAGTTGCTGGCGCCGACCAACGCTCCGGCCGACGCGGAAGGCTGCCACTACGACAAGGCCACCCAGACGGTAACCACGCCGAAGGGCTTCAAGGAAGCGTTCAAGGCGTTCACCGAAGGCGGCTGGACCGGCCTGACCAATCCCGAAACCTACGGCGGCCAGGCGCTGCCCGGCGTGCTCGGCATCGCCACCACCGAGATCTTCCAGTCCGGCAACCTGGCCTGGAGCCTGTACCCGCTGCTGTCCGAGGGCGCCACCCACGCGATGGAACTGCACGGCGAGGAGTGGCAGCGCGAGCGCTTCATGAAGCCGATCGTCGCGGGCCGCTGGACCGGCACCATGTGCCTGACCGAGCCACAGGCCGGCTCCGACCTCGGCCTGCTGAAGACCCGCGCCGAGCCGGCGGCGGCGGACGCGGACGGCCACGCCGTCTACAAGATCAGTGGCACCAAGATCTTCATCAGCGCCGGCGAACACGACCTCGCCGAGAACATCGTGCACCTGGTGCTGGCGCGCCTGCCCGACGCGCCGGAAGGCAGCCGCGGCATCTCGATGTTCATCGTGCCGAAATTCAAGGTGAACGAGGACGGCTCGCTGGGCGCGCGCAACACGGTGGCCGCTGGCGCGATCGAGCACAAGATGGGCATCCACGCCTGCTCCACCTGCGTGATGAACTTCGACGGCGCCGATGGCTACCTGATCGGCAAGCCGCACAAGGGCCTCGCCGCGATGTTCACCATGATGAACGCGGCGCGCCTGTCGGTCGGCGTGCAGGGCCTGGCGCTGGCCGAGCGCGCACTGCAGAACAGCCTTAGCTACGCGCGCGAGCGGCTGCAGTCGCGTTCGCTGTCCGGCCCGAAGTTCCCCGACAAGCCGGCCGACAACCTGCTGGTGCAGCCGGACGTGCGGCGCATGCTGCTGACCCAGCGCGCCTTCGTCGAAGGTTCGCGCGCGCTGCTGCTGTACACCGCGCTGCAGACCGACATCGAACATCGCGCAGCGGACGAAGCCGCGCGGCAGAAAGCCGGCGAACTGGTCGCCTTCCTGATTCCGATCGCCAAGGGCATGACCACCGAGCTGGCGCAGGAGTGCACCAAGGAAGCGCTGCAGATCTACGGCGGCCACGGCTACATCGCCGAGAACGGCATGGAGCAGTTCGTGCGCGACGCCCGCATCATCACCCTGTACGAGGGCACCACGGGGATCCAGGCGGCCGACCTGCTGGGCCGCAAGATCCTCCAGTTGCAGGGCGTGGGCGCGAAACACTTCCTGCAGGAGATCAGCACGTTCTGCCAACAGCACAGCGCCGACGAATCACTGCGCAGCCTGATCGGCCCGCTCGCCGTCGCCACCAAGGAATGGAGCGAGCTCACCGTAAGCCTGGCCCAGCGCGTGGCGGCCAACCCGGAGGAACTCGGCGCCGCGGCGACCGACTACCTGTACTACTCCGGCTACGTCACCCTCGCCTACCTGTGGGCGCGCAGCGTGGCCGCCGCCGAAGCCGGCGCGCCATCGGCCGCGTTCAAGCAGGCCAAGCGCGACACTGCCGCGTTCTACTTCGCCCGCATCCTGCCGCGCACCCTGACGCACAAGGCGGCGATCGAGGCCGGGGTAACGACGCTGCCCGAAATCGCCTGAGGCCTCGCCGGCTATGCCAGCAGAAAGCCCGGCCGGCCCGCGCTTTCCTGCTGGCGCCGGCGGCAAGCGTCCCCGGCCGCCGCGCCACGCTGGCGTTCATCGTAAACTGTTACGCTCGGGCGGGAAGCAAGGCAGCCTGGGGATGGCATGAACACCGGCGCGTTCACGATATCCATCGACTTCGAGCTTTACTGGGGCGTGCGCGACACGCGCAGCCTCGACGCTTACCGCAAGCACCTGGAAGGTGCCCGGCAAGCCATTCCCCGTATGCTCGGCCTGTTCGAGCAGCATCACATCCACGCTACCTGGGCCGTGGTGGGGTTCCTGTTCTGCCACGACCGCAGCGAGGCCCTGGCCGCGGCGCCGCGCGAGCGGCCCAGCTACGACAACCGTGCGCTCTGCCCGTACCGCTACCTGGCACAAACGCCGGACATCGCCGAGCACTACCACTTCGCGCCCGCGCTGATCGACCTGATCGCCGCGACACCGGCGCAGGAAATAGCGACCCACACCTACTCCCACTACTACTGCCGCGAAGCCGGACAGACGGCCGCCACGTTCAGCGCCGACATCGCCGCCGCCGTGCGCATCGCGGCGACACGGGGTCTCGCCCCGCGCAGCCTGGTGTTTCCCCGCAACCAGTGGCACCCCGACTATCTGGCGGTACTGGCGGAACACGGCATCACCGCCTATCGCGGCAACGAGCACGGCTGGCTGTACACCGCGACCGACAACGTCGGACAGAACGCTGTGCGCCGCATGGGCCGTCTGCTGGACAGCTACGTCAACCTCAGCGGCTACCACACGTACACGCTGGAAAGCTGCGCCGGTGCGCCCCCGTTCAACTTTCCGGCCAGCCGTTTTCTGCGTCCCTACAATCCGCGCCTGGCGTGCCTGGACGGTCTGCGCCTGCGCCGGATCAAGCGCGCCATGCGCCATGCCGCCCGGCAGCACGAAATCTTCCACCTGTGGTGGCATCCGCACAATTTCGGCGTGGACACCGACCGGAACATGCACTTCCTGGAGCAGGTGATCGAGGAGTTCGAACGCCTGCGCCGCGATGACGGCATGCGCTCGCTGGGCATGGCCGAACTCGCCGACGCACTGGCTGCGCGATGAAGCGACGGCTTCCACGCATCGCCATGTTGTGCGGCGACGGGCCATCGTCCTGGTTCATGTACAACGCGCTGGCCGGCGAGGCGGAGATTCTCGCCGTGGTGGTGGAACGCAGGCCCTCGGCGCGGGGCATGATCCGGTACCGGCTGCGCCAGCTGGGCTGGCCCACCGTCATCGGCCAACTGGCCTTCATCGCGTTCAACCGGCTGCTGGTGCGACTCCAGCGCCCCCGAATGAACGAGCTGATCCGCCGCTACGGGCTGCAGGCGGACCCGCCGCCGGCCGCCATCACCCACCGGGTGCACAGCGTCAACACGGCGGCAGTGCGGCGGCTGCTCGGGAAGCTCGACGTCGACGCGGTGGTGGTGAACGGCACGCGGATCATCTCGCGCGCCGTGATCGAATGCATCGACCGCCCCTTCATCAACACCCACGTCGGCATCACTCCGCGTTACCGCGGCGTGCACGGCGGCTATTGGGCGCTGGTCCACGACGACGCCGAAAACTGCGGCGTCACCGTGCACCTGGTGGACACCGGGGTGGACACCGGCGGCGTGCTGTACCAGCAACGGATCCACGCCGAGAGCAGCGACGGCTTCAATACCTATCCGCTGCACCAGCTGGCCGCCGCCATCCCGCTGATGAAGCAGGCTTTGCGCGACGCGGTCGACGGCACCCTCACCCCTCGCGACGGCGTCGGCCCCTCCGGGCTCTGGTATCACCCCACCCTGAGCCAATACCTCAGGTACCGGTTTTCGAGGTCGGTCAAATAACGTCCGCTCGAAGCGGGATCGTGTCAGCCGCGGTGTCGAAATGCGTCAGCTTTTCTTCGAGAGCGGCAGCCATTCGGCAGGTTACTGCCTGGAAGTGCCCTGGCAGACGGTGCCGCTGAACCGCAGATACTGCTGGATCAGGGCCTCATGGGCATCGGCCACCTGCAACAGTTCCCGCGCCAGCGTTTCCTCCGCACTGACCGCATTGGCTGGTGACGGCGCCACGGCCGCCGGTGTCCTGATCGGCGCCCGCGACGGTACCGCAGGCTCCGCCGATGCGGATTCGATCAGACAGGTGATGTCGTAGGCAAGGTCGCTCATGCGCTCAGGCATGCAATAGGCTTGCCAATGTCGGCGATGTCATCCGGGCCATCGATGCGGTTACGCCAGGCCACTTCGTCCGCCGGCGGACCGGTGCCGTGACCCGCTGGATCACAGCCCAGGCCACCAGCGCGCAAGACAGCAGCACCGTCAGCACCAGCCAGGGGCACGGCTTCCAGCGCCGAGCAATCATCCCCTGCCCATGCGTCGGTGTCGACTCAGGGGTGCTCCACGCCGACACTGGATCGACGCTCCCGCCAGGGCGATCGATCGATGAACCTGCCCGCCCAATTTCTCGCTTCTGGCCCTTCACGAGACCTCGGTCACGCGACCGGATGGCGAAATCCGGATCGAGCCCGCCACGCCGGTGGATATGGTAGAAATTGCCGCGGGGACGAATGGCAGCGACACCATGGCTTCGCCGGCTGCACGCGCGATCCCGGGCCGGTATCCCGACAACGAAAACTCGGCAATGGCATGCCCGGCAAGCGACGGCTGGTGTCGCTGGCGGGGCCCGCCAGAGGGAGATCGCATGTCCGACACCGACATCACCAGCTTGCTTGCACTTGCCCGCGACGGCGAGCCTGCGCCACTGGGCGCCGTGTTCGAAGCGCTGTACCCCGAGCTGCTGCGCCTTGCCAACTTGGTGGTGCAGTTCGCCAACACCGAGGTGCAGGTACGGGCCTTGCAGGGAACGGTCCACAAGCCACCCGACGACAGTGGCCCGGAAGGACACGGCACCCGTTTCGTCCGCTTCACCGCCACCGCCGGCGTGGACCCGGACGCGCTGGAGGAATACGACCGCACGCTGCGCGACGAGGAGATGCGCACCCGGGAAATCTTCAATCGATGCCTGGGCGAACTCGGCCTGCCGGCGGAGCAGAGCTTGCGCGAAATCGCCGATTCGGCGGAGAAATGGCGAGTGCGATGGGAGATCCGACCGTTGTTCCCGGATCACATGACCATCCCGATGCGCGATCCGGAAAACCATTTCGTCAAGCAGCACTCGGTACTGCGCGAGATGCAGCTCAAGCGCGTTTCCGAGGCGAGCGCGGAGGCCACGGTCAAGGCCCAGGTCTGGCGCGAGCGCGCCACCCGCGGCGAGACCACCGTGGCCGCCAACGAGGTGATCGCCAAGGTCGTGGACACCGGCACGCCGGGGGCGGGCGAACTGGCGAACTCGATGAAGGCCATCTTCGGCCTGGGCATGAAGGACATCGTGATCGACCTCGCCGCCGGCTGGATGAAGCACATCCTCGTTCCACGCGCCGCCGCCGTGCAGAAAATTGAATACCACTGCCTGCAGGTCCAGCGCCGTTACCGAAGCAACGGCAAGGTCCAGGCCATCGGCAACGGCACCGGGGAAATCGCCCGCGCGCGCGAAAACTGCCTGCTGCCGGAAACGGCGAAGTAACAGGACGCGTCGATCGCCGGCGCGGATCACGAATCACTTTCCGGAACCCCGCATGATGAAGAAAACGACCACCATCCTGCTGGCAGTCCTGGTTTCACTGGGGTTGCCGGCCTGCAGGGTAGATGCCGGCAACGCCACACCCAGGGCAGAAACAGGCCATGCCACGGGAACCGCCCTCGATACACGGGGCAAGCCCATCGCCGGCGCGAAGATCCTGCTCGACAACCGCGTGTTCTACGCCTCGTACATCCACGGCTCCACCGGGGAAGACGGCAGTTATCGAATCAAGGCGCAGCCCGGCGCATGGAAGGCGCACGCGTCCATCAAGAAGGCCTACAACGGCAAGACCTACACCCTGGAACTGCAGCCGGACAACGTCGACTCCTTCGACGACCAAGGCGCCGTCCGCAACTTCGTCTGGAAACTGGAAGGACGCGTGCCGGACAACGACTACGGATTCTATGGCGGGTTCATCCAGCTCAGCACGGATCTGGACTTCAGCGGGGACCTGGACCACGTCGAGCTGACGTTGACGCCCAGCGGCCCGCTGATCGACGGCTCGCCCGGAAAGACGCTGCGACTGCGGCCCGGGGACCATTACTGGGTCGATCGCTACCAGGTGGAAGACGTCCCCCTCGGCCGCTACACGGTCGAAGCGGCATTGAAGGGCGTTGCGGGAAATCGTCGCCTGAGGATCCAGGACTGGCACGCGAAAGGAGAATTCAAAGCCGAACTCCAGCTGGACTTCATCCCCAATCCCGGCAGCGGCAGGAACAACTCGGCCTCGATCGTCATTGGCGATTGACGCTTCATGCAAACACGATCAGGAACATGCAACCCATGACATTGAAAACTCTCGCCCGCGCTGCGGCCATGGCCAGCGCGGGGCTGATGCTTGCCGCGTGCGTCCGCATTTCAGAACCCGATGCGGCCCGCGTGGACTGCGGCAAACCCGGTCCCCACGGCGTCACTTGCAAGATCCAGCGCACCGCCGGCAACGGCGGCTTCGAAGCCTGCTGGGACCTGGTCATCAGCTGCCGCAACAAGGGCGGGATGAGCGGCGGCGCCTGCCACAAGGTAGCTCAGGGACAAAGCGCGGCAAGCGAAATCATGCCTGTGCAGAGTTTCTCCAACCAGGCCAGCTGCGACGTCCCCACCTCCGGCAAGGTCGAACACCTGAAGATCAAATCCCTGTAACGCGCCGTGCCGCCCGCGCAACGATGTGAACAACACCATCACCCCTGCGAAGGCGAGGACCCGACGATGGCGGGGATCACGGTCGTCGACGTCTCCATCGAACGCTGCACATCGCGATGGCGGACGGTAGCCTGGAACCCCGAGGCATCGCCTTCCGGTTCCAGCACGACGGTGAAACTCCGGCCCTTGCGGTCCTGGCGGTTCAGTCGCGCAACGATGTGTCCCTGCCAGGGCCGCTGCGGCTCCACGGTGAACACGACCGGCTCGCCGCTGCCCCGCACCGTCACCCGGACCCGTCCACGCTCGACGCGGAATGCGCTTTCGGCCTCGAAGTAGCGGTAGAACCCCGGCGACTTGCCACGAAAGGTCGCCGCCGCACGGCCGTGGAACGTGCCCACCCGCAGCGTGCAGCGCTTCCACGGGTTGTCCGACAGCTGGACCGGCTTTTCGCAGTCCACAACCGCCACCCCCTCCGGTGGCGTGCAGCCGGCCAGCGGCAGCACGAGCGCGGCGGCCAGAAGCGTGGCAATGGAACAGGATGACATGGCGAATCTCCAGAAGGTGATTCCCATACAACGTGATCCGGGGCCGCGACATGACAGGTGCCCGGTACCACTGGATTCCGATCCAGCCCCGGCGCACGAATGCCTTCACCATCTTGTGCAGGACCAGCGCTGCGCCAGCCAAGCCACTGTCCCGATGAAGCGCGAATCTGACATGTCCGCCGCGGACGCCGCAACCGCCGGCGCGCCGACGCCTCAATGCAGCTTCAGCAGCGGCCGCGTATTGCGGGCGATCGCATCGCCGAGCAGCTTGCGCGAAGTGCGCCAGGGGCCGTACAGGGCGGACTGGTGCATGCGGTAGAGCGAGGCGTAGAAGAAATGCGCGAGGCGCCCCTCGATGACGCGGTTGCCGAACAGCTTGCCGAAGGCGTTGTACGAGGCCAGCGAAATCAGCGTGCCGCGGTCCTGGAAACGGTAATCCTGCAGCGGCTTGCCGTCGAGACGGCGGCGCAGGTTGCCGACCAGCAGGGTCGCCTGCTGATGCGCCGCCTGGGCCAGCGCGGGCACGTTGCCGCTGGCGCCGCCGCCGCGGGGACAGGCCGCGCAATCGCCCAGCGCGAAAACGTCCGGGTCGCGCGTGGTCTGCAGCGTGGGCAGCACGGCCAGTTGGTCGTTGCGGTTGGTTTCCAGTCCGTCGATCTCGCGCAGGAACGCGGGCGCGCGCACGCCGGCCGCCCACACCATCACGTCGGACGGCAGCAGCTTGCCCCCGGCGTCGTACAGGCCGCTGGCGTCGGCGTGCTTGACCGCCGTGGCGGTCCGCACGGTGATGCCCATCTGCTGCAGATTCTCGCGCACGCCGCGGCTGATCCGCTCAGGCAGCGCCGGCAGCAGCCGCGGGCCGGCCTCCAGCAAGGTGATGTCGAGATGCTCCAGGCCTTCCTTGCGACTCTGGTAGTGCGCCAGCGTGCGGTTGGCGTCGAGCAGTTCCGCGCACAGCTCGACGCCGGTGGCGCCACCGCCGACGACAGCGATGCGCAGCGCCGTGTCGATGCCCTGGGCGACTCGCGAAATGTGCCGCTCCAGCATGTTCTGGCGCAGGTCCTCGGCCTGCGCCACCGAGTCGAGGAAGATGCAGTGTTCGGCTATGCCCGGCGTGCCGAAGTCGTTGCCGATGCTGCCCACCGCGATCACCAGGGTGTCGTAGCCAAGCTCGACCGCCGGCGTCTGCACACCGCTGTGTTCGCCCCGCCATGCGGCCAGCCGGATCACCCGGCGCGCGCGGTCGAGCCCGGCCATGCGACCGGCGACGAAGCGGAAATGATTCCAGCGCGCCTGCGCCGCGTAGCTGAGTTCCTCGGTGGCCGCGTCCAGCACGCCGGCTGCCACTTCATGCAGCAGCGGTTTCCAGATGTGGGTGAGGTTGCCGTCCACCAGGGTGACGCTGGCGCGGCCGGGCTTGCCCAGCGCATGACCGAGCCGGGTGGCCAGTTCCAGCCCGCCGGCGCCGCCGCCGACGATCACGATCCGGTGCATCATGGTTTTCTCCCGGGCCTGGAATGGCGAACGCCGCCGCATGCCGCGTTGCGACGCCCAGCCATTGTCGCGCCATGGCGTGAAAAGCAGATGCTGCCGATGTCTGCGGTCACTTCGTCTGCTTCAGCGCCTCCAACTGCAGCCGCAGGATCCGTCGCAGCTCCACGATCGCCGCCGGCGTCTCCTGCACGCTGTGCCAGGAGGGAATGGCCAGTTCGGAATCGGCGCCGTCGAGGTGGGCGCTTTTGTACGGCACCACGCCGTCGTTGCTGTCCTGCAGAGTGCCTTTCGATTTATACACACCGACGATGGTGTGGTAGTGCACCAGCGGCGAGATCGGCAGGTTGGCGGCGGCAACGATGAACGGGGAAGCGTCGCTGAGGTTGTCGATGCTGTTGGGCATGTACAGCGGTCGGGTCCCGTCCGAGTCGTCGGATTCCAGCAGATTGCCGATTTCCGCCATTTCCTTCAGCACGGCCACCGGCAACCGGATCAGGTTGCCGACCCAGCGCGCGAGGCGGTGCTGGGCGTACGGCGTGCCGCGATGCGGCGCCGCCAGGAACACCGCGCGGGTCACTTGCGGCATCGGGGTGAACTGCAAATAAGGCGCCAGCCGCTGGTGCAGCCGCTGCTGCTTCCTTGCCGACAGGTTGGCGCGTACCGGGATCACGCCCCACAGCCGGTCGTCGCTGGAGGACACCAGCAGGCGCGCGATCACGCCGCCCATGCTGTGGCCGATCAGCACCATGTTGTTCGATGCGCGTGCCTGGCCTGTTGGATCGTAATGTTGCAGCGTGGCGTCCAGCGCCTTGCGGATGTTGGCCAGGTTCACCGCCACCGGCAGGTTGGTCGGGTAGTAGACCTCCCACACCTGGTAGTTGTGGCGCAGTTCCTCGTCACCCATCACCTCGTTGGCCACGTTGATCCACGCTTCCGGACTGCTGGCCAGGCCGTGCAGCATTACCACGGTGAGCCGGTCCGGGTCGTAGGGCTGCATCAGCAGTACGCGCGGCGTGCGGATGCCGCCTTCGCGACCCAGCAGCGAGCGGATCGACTGGCTGGCGAAGCCCGAACGGGCCAGCCATACGCCGTAGGGTGCGGTGAAATTCGCACCCAGCGGCACCACCCGGCCGCCCACCGTGACGGTATCGTCGTGGTACGGGTCGCGCACCAGCAGGCGCACCTGCCGCGTCGCCAGCATGGCATCGAGCGTGCTGCCCTCGAATTCCAGCGCACCGGTGATCGGCACGTAATCGGGTTCGCGCCACGGCACCTCGGCGGCGGCCGCCTCTGCTGGCGCAACGGCCACGAAGTTGGAGCCGAAGCCGTCGCGTCGATAGATATTGCGCAGGCCCTCGAAGCGCAGGTTCGCCGCCGGGATCAGCTCTGCCGGCACGCGCGTACCGCCCGGCAGGCGCATATCGCTCTGCGAGCGCAGCACGCTCCAGCCGGCCAGCGTGGTTTGCGTCCAGTGCGGGTCCAGATGCGGCAGCTCCAGGAAGAAGCGGCTCATCACGCGCTGCACGGCCAGGTTGTAGAACCACGTCACCTGCACCTGACGCAATTCGAACGTGCGCTCGGTGGGCGCACGCGCGGTGTAGAAGAGATACGCATAGGCGTAGCGCGCGGACTGCAGGAAGGCGTCCAGCGTCGTGTCGTCCATCGTCGCGCCGGACTGCGACCGCTCCGCCTTGAGCGCCCGGCCCAGCCACATCTCGGCCAACGTGGAGAGCCGCTGCTCGTCGGTCAGCCCCGCCGAGTGGGCGACGGTGTCGGTGCAGGCCGCGAAATCGCGCTGGCAGCTGTCGAGCGTCAGCGCAACCACGTTGAGCGACTGCACGGTGCGGTCGCTCGGCCGGCCGGCAACGATCACGTCGGCGCGCTGCTGGCTGACGTAGTCGTTGGTGTTGACGCGGCTCACCCCGACCATCGCGCAGGCGTTGAGGCCGAGCAGCCCGATCACGGCGATGCAGCGCGCTGCCCAGGCGCAGGTTCGGGCCTTCATCTGCAGCGATCCCATCGGCATCTTGTTCCAGGCCAGGCGATGCGGGGATTGTAGCCGCCGCATCAGAGATCCGGCATTGTCATGCCACAGTCAAAGCTGCAGGCTTGCGGCATGGACGGATGCCCGGGAACGAGATGGCAAAGAAGTACGGGGTGATCGGCAGGACGGCACTCTTCGCGGCGGTGTCGCTCGCCAGCTTCGTCTCCGGTACGTGGGGCGCCATGGCGCTGTGGTACCAGTTGCCCGGCAACGCCACCGTGCGCACGCTCGGCGGCACGCTGTGGGCGCTGGCCGTGATCGCCCTGGCTGCCGTCGCCATCGCCCGCCGCAGCTGGCTTCCGCTGGGTGTCTACACGGCGATGTACGCGCTGCTGCTGTTGTGGTGGGCGAGCATCGCGCCGTCCGGCACGCGGGTCTGGGCCGACGACGTCGCGCGCCAGTTCACCGGCACGGCGAGCGGCAGCGAAGTCACCCTCGACAACGTGCGCGACTTCGACTGGCGCAGCGACGACGACTACGACACGCGCTGGGAAACCCGCCATTACGACCTGGACCACCTCGCCTCGGCCGACGCGGTGCTGTCGTACTGGGGCAGCCGGGCGATCGCCCACGCGATGATCTCGTTCGGCTTCGACGACGGCAGCCGCGTGGTCTTCTCGGTGGAAATCCGCCGGCAGCGCGGCGAGCAGTATTCGCCGATCGGCGGCTTCTTCAAGCAGTTCGAGACGGTGTTGGTGGCCGCCGACGAACACGACATCATCCGTGTGCGTACCAACGTGCGCGGCGAGGACGACTACCTGTACCCGCTGCGCATGGACAAGGCGGCCATGCGTGCGCTGTTCCTCTCCTATGTGCAGGCGGCGAACACGCTCGCCGGCAGGCCGGCGTTCTACAACACGATCACCTCGAACTGCACCACGATCGTCTACCGCATGGCCCGGCAGATCGAGCCAGGACTGCCGTGGGACATCCGCCTGCTGCTGACCGGCTACCTGCCGGACTACCTGCACGACGTGGGTGCAGTGGATCGCAGCGTGTCGCTCGACGAACTGCGCCGCCGCAGCCGCATCACCGAACGGGCGCGAAACACGGCGGCGGGCGACGACTTCTCCCGCGCGATCCGCGCGCGCGGATCCTGACCTCGGCGTGTCAGGCGCTCAGGCCACGGCGGCCAACTTCCGATCCGCCGCGCGATTGAACGGCGGCCGCCGCGGTCATCCCGCCAGTGCGAAACGCGTCACGCGCCTGACCGGATCGGCCTCGACCAGGCTCACCCTGACGTCGGCGCCGAGCGGAAGACTCGCGGCACCTGACACGCTGGCCTCGACCGCCGGATCGCGCACGATGACCGTGCCTTTGCCCGGATCGTCATGGCCGACCTCGACGATCGCACCGTTGAAGACCTCGCCCACGCGTGGCGCCAGCACGGTGGCTTCGGCCAGGTTGCGGCCGCCGTGCCGCAGCGGCCTCGACTTCCGGCGGGAATGCCGACGGCAGTTTCAGGTCGTCGTGAATGGCGCGCATGCCCTGCGCCAGCAGGGCTCGCCG
This sequence comes from Rhodanobacter thiooxydans LCS2, assembly GCF_000264375.1. Lineage (GTDB taxonomy): Bacteria > Pseudomonadota > Gammaproteobacteria > Xanthomonadales > Rhodanobacteraceae > Rhodanobacter > Rhodanobacter thiooxydans. The sequence goes on along the minus strand of NZ_AJXW01000008.1, from coordinate 831 downwards.
GCGGGCCGGAGATGGATGCAGCGGGTGGTCGACATGGACGGGTTCCCTGCGTGGATGCCGTTCGGCAAGGCGAGGCCGATACCCTGCCGCGCTGCGCAAAAATATACACGGGCCTGCCGGCAGCCTGCTTCCAGCTACCCGAGGGCTACCGCCATCATCAGGCAAGGTGTAGAAACGGCACTGTCACCCAACCGCCGAGTCGATCCCCATGACCGAGGTGTCCCTGCTGATCCGCCTGGCCGAAGAAGAGGACGACGACTTCATTCTGGCGCAGGCGCCGCGCTTCGCCGATTTCACGCTGCCGCCGTGGCGGCGTCGCCACGAGTGCATCGAGGGTATCCGCAACGACCTGCAGCGCCACCTGGAGGACCAACCGGCGAACAGTTACCTGTTCGTGGCCGAGGACGCCGACGGCGAACGGGCCGGCTTCATCCACCTGCAGCGCACCGCGGATTTTTTTACCGGACGCAGCAACTGCCACATCTCCGACATGGCGGTGGCGCCGCCGTACGAGAATCGCGGGGTCGGCAAGGCGCTGCTGGCGCACGCCGAGACATGGGCACGCGGCCACCATTGCCAGCTGGTGACGCTGGCGGTGTTCCCCGGCAACGCGCGCGCCCGCGCGCTGTACGAAGCCGCCGGTTACCTGCCGGACCTGCTGCGGCTGGCCAAGCCGGTGCGCTGAGAGGTTGTGATTTTTTCAGCCTCTCAGGCTGGCCACGGCGAGGGCATGGCGAGGGTATGGACGCCCGAGTTGAGGCAACGGAGGAGCGGTTGCCCGATGGCCGGACTGAAACAGTCACGCAAGCGACTGTTTCATGTGAGCGAGTC
>NZ_AJXW01000007.1 GCF_000264375.1 Rhodanobacter thiooxydans LCS2 | reverse complement strand
TTCTTCACAAGCTCTGAGCCGCCAACGAAAGAAGCCGCCCGGAGGCGGCTTCCTTGCGAACACCAGCAACGGCATGGTCAGTTCGTGAGCGTGCTGGCGGCCGCCTCTGCCTGCTCGCGCAGGTCCAGCCGGTGGGCCAGACGGTCGATGTTGGTCAGCGACAGCAGGTGTGCATAGATCCAGCCCAGCATGCCTTCGCGCAGGAACTCCTGGGCGGTCTTCTCGTCCAGCTCGCGCAGCTTGGCCTCGTTGACCACGAACATGCCGTTGAGGTTGATCGACTTGCCCTGCCCGCCGTCCTTGCCTTCCTTCTGCAGCTGCACGGTGCGCGGCTCCAGCAGGTCATGCTTGTTCAGCTGTTCCATGAACCACTTGGTGCGCGCCACGTTCTGCTGGAAGTCACCGAGGAAACCCACGGCATTGGCCAGCAGTTCGCTGTCGGTGCCGTCTTCCTTGAACAGGCGCTGGCCTTCGCTGGTGTTGAAGCCCTCGTAGCGTTCATCGAGGAACACGGTGAAGTCGTCGCCTTCCTGCCCGGCCGGCTTCTCGGCCAGCACGAACGGGTAGCGGCGCACGAAGGCGGGAACGTAGGTATCCGGCGCCCACTGGCCGTTCGCGTCGACGTACAGGTTTTCGTTCTGGCGCAGGCCGAGCAGGGCCACCGGGCCGGCGTCGGCGACGCTGGTGCCGGCGAACACGATCAGCAGGTCGCGCGCGGCGATGCCGAACTCCACGCCGGTCAACGGCACGGAATGCGCACTCATGGCGAACTTCACGTTCGGCACGGCCTTCATGCGCAGGTCCTTGTGCTCGACGCGATTGAGCGGTACCGGTTGCTCGTAGAAAAGAACTTCAGCCACGTTGTCCACCTCTGCCCACGCCGTGCCGGGTCACCACCAAGCGCCCCTACCAAACCCGGCGTCAGGTCTGTGTTGACTGGCGATCATATCAGCGCCCGCCGACCACGGCGACTGCCCCGCGCGTGGCGCCGTTGCACCATTTGCATGCGAATTGCAATGGAATTGTTCTATGCTGATCCCGGACCACCATTCCCGCATTGCCGAAACGCTCTTTCGACGCCCTGGCTGAAGGACGATTTACATGCTGATGGAAGTGCCAAGTCGGGCCGACCTCCATGCGACCCGCGTATTGTCACTGGACGCCGCCGGCCGCATCCTCGACTGGATCAGCTGGCAGGAGGCGGTTTGCCTGTATGTCCGTGACGCGGTCGCCTGGACCCTGGGCGACCCCTGCCTCACCGTGCATGGCGGCCACAACCGTCTACTCGGCGCGCAGAGCCTGCTGCGCCTGCACCCCATCATCGCCAGCACCGGCCACTGCCGGGAGCATGCGATCGACCCGGCGCCAGCGCTGACCAACACCGCCCTGTTCGCGCGCGACCGCCACATCTGCCTGTACTGCGGCGACCATTTCACCCGCGCCGAGCTGACCCGCGACCACGTGTTGCCGATCTCCAAGCGCGGCAAGGACGAATGGGAAAACGTGGTCAGCGCGTGCCTCGCGTGCAACCTGAAGAAGAGCAATCGCACCCCGCAGGAGGCCAACATGCCGCTGCTGGCGGTACCGTACCGGCCGAGCTGGGTCGAGCACCTGATCCTGTCCAACCGCAACATCCTGGCCGACCAGATGGAGTTCCTGGTCAGCCGGCTGCCGCGCGACCGCCGGCCGCTGGTGGAAGCCGCCTAGGCACACGCGCCGACGCGCGCGCCGCGGTTTTCCCGCGGCTTTCGATTGATCTCGTCGCCCCCCGGGCATGGGCGCGGAGCACGCGACGGCCGCTGCATGCCGGATTTACGGGCCTTCGGCCGCCATGGACAGGCCTTCTTCATGGTTTCGCCCTTGCCCCGACCCGCCGCTGGACCAACAATACGCGGATGAACGACCTTTCCCACTATCCCCACCTGGCGCCGATCGGGACGCCGGCCGACCTGCGCCGCGTGAGCGACGAGGAGCTGCCCGCCGTCGCCGACGAGCTGCGCCAGTACCTGATCGAGGCGGTGGCCAGCTCCGGCGGCCACTTCGGCGCCGGTCTGGGCGTGGTCGAACTCACCGTGGCGCTGCACCACGAATTCGACACCCCGCACGACCGCCTGGTGTGGGACGTCGGCCACCAGTGCTACCCGCACAAGATCCTCACCGGGCGCCGCGACCGCATCACCACGATCAAGAAGAAGGACGGCCTGGCGCCGTTCCCGCGCCGCGAGGAAAGTGAGTACGACACCTTCGGCGTCGGCCATTCGTCCACCTCGATCTCGGCCGCGCTCGGCATGGCGATCGCCGCGCAGCGCAAGGGCGACCACCGCAAGGTGGTGGCGGTGATCGGCGATGGCGCGATGACCGCCGGCATGGCTTTCGAGGCGCTCAACCACGGCGGCGACGTCGAGCCGGACATGCTGGTGGTGTTCAACGACAACGGCATGTCGATCAGCGAGAACGTCGGTGCGCTGACCAAGATGATGGCGCGCGCGATGGCCAGCCGGCGGCTCAATGCGGTGCGCGAGCGGGCCAAGCGGGCGATCCCGAAGCAGTCCTTCGCCGGCCGCTGGTTCAAGCGTTGGGAAGAACACACCAAGGGCATGTTCGTGCCCTCCACGCTGTTCGAGGAGCTGGGCTTCCACTACACCGGCCCGATCGACGGCCACAACATCCCGCAACTGCTGCAGGCGCTGCGCACGGTGAAGAACCTGCCCGGCCCGCAGCTGCTGCACGTGATCACCACCAAGGGCAAAGGCTATGCCCCGGCCGAGCAGGCGCAGATCGAATACCACGCGGTCGGTCCGTTCGACCCCGAAGCCGGCGTGGTCAAGAAACCCGCACCGGCCAGGCCCACCTACACCGACATCTTCAGCGACTGGCTATGCGACCAGGCTGCCGCCGACGAGCGCCTGCTCGGCATCACCCCGGCGATGCGCGAGGGCTCCGGCCTGGTGCAATTCTCGAAGGAATACCCCGAGCGCTACTTCGACGTGGCGATCGCCGAGCAGCACGCCGTGACGCTGGCCGCCGGCATGGCCTGCGAAGGGGCCAAACCCGTGGTGGCGATCTACTCCACCTTCCTGCAGCGCGCCTACGACCAGGCGATCCACGACGTGGCGCTGCAGAATCTCGACGTCACTTTCGCCATCGACCGCGCCGGCGTGGTCGGCCCGGACGGCGCCACCCATTCGGGCAGCTTCGACCTGACCTACCTGCGCTGCCTGCCGAACATGGTCATCATGGCGCCGGCCGACGAGAACGAGTGCCGCATGATGCTGAGCACCGGTTTCCACCACCACGGCCCCGCCGCCATCCGCTACCCGCGCGGCACCGGCCCCGGCGCCGCGATCCACCAGCAACTCGACACACTGCCGATCGGCAAGGCCGAGCTGCGCCGGCGCGGCCGCGGCCTGGCCCTGCTCAGCTTCGGCGCCATGCTGGCGCCGGCCGCCGCGATCGCCGCCGAGCTCGGCGCCACCCTGGTCAACATGCGCTTCGTGAAGCCGCTGGACGAAGCCCTGATCGTGGAACTGGCGAAGACCCACGACGGCTTCGTCACGCTGGAAGACAACGCGATCGCCGGCGGCGCCGGCTCCGCCGTGGCCGAATGCCTGACCGCGCACGGCATCGTGCTGCCGATGCTGCACCTGGGCCTGCCGGATGCCTACCTCGAGCACGGCAGCCGCGAGGAAGTGCTGAGCATGGCCGGCCTCGATCTGCCGGGCATCCGCCACGCCATCCGTGCACGTTTCCCGCAGGCGGGGGTGCTGAGCCAGGTCAGCGCCTGACCCGTCACCGGGCCGGCGGGCACACCGGCTGCCCGCGCGACCACGCCCCCGCGACGCGACGCGGCGGAGGCAAAGGCGGGATGGCGGCAGCGCCATCGACCTGCATCCTTTCCGTGAACAGCGGCGGAGCATCTGCCAACGCTGCCGGGTCACCTTGCCGCCCTGGCACGAGAATCACGTGGGCAGGAAGTGTCGGCGGTGTCGATGGGCGGGATGCTCGACCCGTGGCAGCAACTGGAACACTGGGCCGACCGCCACACCACCGGCATCTGCGGCGAGGCAAGGCTGCTCTCGGCTCGCGCTGACAGCGTGCGGCAAGCCATCAGGCTTTCCGAGGGCCTGGCGGTCTACTGGATCCCCGCGACTACTGGGCATGGCTGGCATCGACTTCAATCAACCCGCTGAAGTAGTGCCGCTACCCAAAGGCACCAAGGTCGTGCAGTGGCAGATGCCAGGCGCACCTCAAGGCAACTGTTACGCATTCCCCGGAACAGCATCGCAACAGCTTGGCATTTCACCCATCGCACTGAATCCCGCTAACGGGACGCTTGTTGACAAGATAGCTACGACGCACCTCGCTAACAGCGCGGTCGAAGTTTTGAAGTCCACGGCCGCGGCAGTCAACGATACGTGGTCCATCCCGGGCGGCCAGTCGCTACGCAGGGCAACGGTACCCAAATGATGAGTGCGTGCGGTAGCGCTTTCGACGCTATGGGGTCGACCCATGATCGACCGGGACGAGGCAGTATGTTCAGTCAGGAAGGCACTGACACTACTCACTGCACGTATGCCGGAAAACCAGGGCTACGGTGTCTATATCCACGGCAACGAGCAGCTCACCCGCATGCTGGTGGAACTGGGTCATCCCTACCTGCCAGCCGCACCGGAACGTGAGTGGGTTGATATAGGCTTCATGGCAGCAAAGGAACTCGATGCCATGGATCCCGAGTTTGCCAATGCGCTCACGGATGCCGACCAAGATTTCAAGCATGCCCGCTGCGAAGTATGCCGGCCGTGGCCAGGTGCCCTGAAAACGGAAACTTGCAAAAACAGGTGCCCAAATGGGCTCCTTCTGACGACGGGGCCAGTCATCAGCACCGTCCGCCACTCACCCGATCGCGCGACTCCAGATCCTGCGCCGTGAATACCTCGGCGTAGCCAGCCTCGGCGAGCAGCACGCGGGCCGCCAGGCCCTGGTTCCAGCCGTGCTCGAACAGCAGCCAGGCATCGGGATGCAGATGGGTGCGGGCGTTGCGCACGATGCGGCGAATGGCGTCGAGGCCGTCTGGGCCAGAGGCGAGCGCTGCGGGCGGCTCGAAGCGCAGGTCGCCTTGCGCCAGGTGCGGGTCGGCGGCCTCGATGTAGGGGGGGTTGGAGACGATCAGGTCGAAGTGCTGGCCGGCCAGCGGGGCCAGCCAGTCGCCGTGCACGAAGGCCACGTTGCCGAGGCCAAGGCGCTGCGCATTGCGCTGGGCGACAGCGAGTGCGGCGGCGCTGGCGTCGGTGGCGACCACCCGGGCGCGTGGTCGCTCGCGCGCGATGGCCAGCGCGACCGCACCGCTGCCGGTGCCGAGGTCGGCCACGTTGCAGGCGGCGACCGACGGCAGGCGCTGCAGCGCCAATTCGACCAGCAGCTCGGTTTCCGGACGCGGGATCAGCGTAGCGGGCGTCACTTCCAGCTCTAGCGACCAGAAGCCGCGCCGGCCGGTGATATAGGCCACCGGCTCGCCCGCGGCGCGGCGTTCGACCAGGGCGGCATAAGCCGTCTGGACGTCCATATCCGGCACGTCGTCGGCATGCGCGAACAGCCAGCTGCGTGGCTGCTGCAGCACGTGCAGCAGCAGCGCTTCGGCGTCGGCGCGCTCGCCGAGGCGCGCCACGGCGGCGGCCAGCATGGCGCGCAGGTCAGGCATGCGGTGGCTCCGTCGTCGGGCGCGGCAGCTGCGGCGGCGGCGCGCCTGGCTTGGGCGCGCGCTTGCGCCAGTAGCCGCCGTGCGTCCACGCCTCGAACGCCCAGCGCAGCCAGTCGATCAGCGACCAGGCCAGCCACAGCGCCCAGGCCAGCATGGCCAGCTTGTACACCCACAGCGGGACGCTGAACACGCCGGCAACCGGTAGCGTGCCGGCGCTCTGGTCAGCGAACCAGCGCAGGTTCCACGCACTGGAAGCGTTGCCGGCCACGTGCATGTCCGGCAGCCCGAGCAGACCCTTCGGCACCGCACCGACCAGCACCACCAGCGCCAGCAGGGTGAGCAGCGCGAGGCCCAGCTGCATCAGGTTGAACGCGGTATCGCCCGGTCGTTCCGACGGCGTGCCGCGTGCGCGCAGGCCGAGCAGGATCAGCCACACCACCACCAGCGCATAGGCGCTCCAGGCGAACGCGGAGAAACCCAGCCCGAGCAGCAGCCAGTGGCGGAAACGCAGCGGCGTCGGCGCGTAGCGCGCCAGCAGCCAGGCGGCCAGCAGCAACACCGCCAGTTGCGACCAGTACAGCACCGCCGGCCCGCTGGCCGGCCCCCACGTCCACAACACCCAGCGGTCCTGCGGCAGCTGCAACGCAAGGTCGATGTTCGCCACCGGTGCATGCAGCGCGAACGATGGCGTGCGTGTGCGCGCGGCGACGCCGTACGGCTCGCGCAGGCGCAGCGCGTAGCCGTGTTCGCCAGGCAGCAGCGGCAGGCTGAGCTTGCCGTCGCGCAGCGCCAGATTGACCGGCTCGCCATCACGCTGCGCATCGAGCAATTCGGCACCGGCCGGCAGGCCGATCGCGTGCTCGCCGCCGCGGGTGCTGCGTGCACGCAGGTCCAGCGAGGTTTCGATGGCGCGCTCGCCGGCGCGGCTGGTGATCTGCACGCCGTCGAACGCCAGGCTGTCGCCGGTGATCGCCGCCGGCTGACTGAAGGCCAGCTGCAACTTTTCGCCGGGCAGCGGCTGGTACAGCAGCCCGTCGTCGCTGGCGCTGGTCGGCACGCCCTTCGCCTCCACGTGCCACATCGGCGCGGCATGGATTTCCCATACCTCCGCGCGCTCGCCCAGCGCCGGCGCCTTGAGCGCCAGGGTCGTCGCATGATCGAGCCGGCTGCTCCAGCTCGCCTCGCTGCTGTTCGCGTTGAAGGTGATACCGATGCGGCCGTCCTTCACCAGCACGCCATCGCCCAGCGGATGCTCGCCAGGCAGCAGCGGCAGCGCGACGCTGAAGCCGCCGTCCTGCGGGGCGATCCGCTCGACCGTGCTCTCGACGGTCCAGTCCACGCCCAGCTGCAGGCGGCGGGTCAGCCGCACGTACGGCGGGAAACTCTGCGCGGGCGGCAGCTGCTTGCCGTCGCTGGCCGTGCGCAGGCGCTGCAAGGCGATGCTGTCGCCCAGCAGCCGGCCGTCATCGACCCCGGCCAGCGACCAGCCCTGGCCGCTGAACGCGATGCGCTGCGGGCGCAGCGCGAAGCGCAGGCTGGCGCTGTCGGCCATGCCGATGCGGTAGCGCAGGCTGATCCGGTGCACGCCGCGTTCCAGCCGCAGCAGCAGCTGGTCGCTGCGGCGGCCCAGCGGCGCGTTGGCATGCCCGTCCACGCCGACGTCGAGCAGCTGCAGCGCGTCGTCGGCCTGTGGCAGTGGCACCGCGACCGCCGTGCCGATGTGCGCTTCCAGCTCCACGGCCAGCGTATCGCCGCTCCCCTGCAGTTGTGCCTGCGCCACGGCAGCGCAGGCAGGTGCGCACTTCGGCGCCTCGGTGAGTCGATTGCGCAGCTGGATCAGCAGATCCGGGCTGGGCAGGTTCTGCGCGCGCGCCCCGGCAGGCAGCAGTGCGATGGCCAGCAAGGCGGCGCTCGCCGCACCGCCACCGCGCCAGTCGCGCCAGCGACCGCGCAGCGGCGTCAGCAGCAACGGCACCAGTTTCGCCAGCAGCAGCGCCAGCAGCCCCACCATGAGCACCCGCAGCAGCCGCACCAGCCAGGTCGGCGCGACCACCAGATGCGTACTCTGCTGTGCGGTCACCGGGCCGGACCAGCCGAGCCGATAATTGTTGCCCTGGTCCCAGTGCGGCGTGCCGGCGCCGGCCTGGGTCACGCTGCGGCTGTCGACCACATCGCTGGGATGTTTCAGCGACGACAGGCTCGCACCCGTCACGGTCACCGCCTCCAGGGTCGCCTTCGATTCAGCGCGCGATACCTCCGCGGCTGCGCGTATCACCGCGTCGTCTGCCGCCGGCGCAGCGGGTGCGGGCGACGGCGCCATCTGGACAACGGCCCTCGGGGGGGCACCGGTCGCCATCTCCTCCTGCGCGGCCTGCGGGGCAAAACCCGCCGAGACGACGCGGACCTGATTGCTGCCTTCCAGCTGCGGATGCAGCGCGTACCGCAACTGCGCCGCAGCGAACGGCAGGGTCCACAGCACCGCCAGCGCGAAGGTGGCCAGCGCACCGGCGCGCGCGGCCATGCGCAACCGTCCTTCCGGCAGGGCGCGCAGCAGCAGGGCCAGCGCCAGCGTCACCGCCAGCGTCCACAGCGGCGCGGTGGCCTCATGCTGCGCCAGCACGAGATAGCCGGCGGCCGGCAGCGCCCACCGCCAGCTGAGCAGGCGACCGGCCAGCAGCGCAATCAGCGCCACCACGAACAGGTCGAGCAGGCTCCACCGCGCTACCCACGAATCGGGTGAGCGGTCCACCCCGGTCGCCCCGAGCAGGCGGTAGCCGCGCGGCAGATGCAAGATGGCGTCGATGCTTTCCAGCGGCAGCTGCCAGCCGGCGCTGGGGATCGCACCGCGGCGCGTGGGCAGGCGCAGGCCGGCGTCGAGGTCGATCCGCTGCTCGCGCAGTTCGACGCCGCTGCGACCGCCCTCGCCCTGGCTGACCAGCAGCGGCTCGCCGCCCTGGCTGGCCCGCTGCAATTGCCAGGGCGCCGCCACGTCGAGACGCTGGCGATGACCCAGCTCGCCGCTGAGCCGGTCGGCCACGCTGAGACCGGTGCCATCGAAATCCAGCCACAGTTGGCGTTGCAGGTGCAGCTGCTCGCCCTTGCCTCCCTCGTCGCCGCGCGCACCCTGCTCGATCGCCAGGCCAGCGCCGTCGTCCAGCACGAACGCCGGCAGCTCGCGCCATTCGCCCGGCACCCCGGCCTGCGCCGCGTCGGTGGCGCGGCCTTCCACGCGGGTGTTGCGCAACGCGGGATCGTCGGCGTAGCTCCAGATCTCCTGCCGCGGCCATGGCGCGGCCGGCAGCCCCAGCGCCACCTTCGCCAGCGGCGCGAGGCTGCGCGCCTCCAGCGTGACCGTCCACTGGCCCGGCCGCAGCTGCACGCGCAGCCGGCCGTCGTTGTCCAGCCGCGCGGGCAGCTCGCCGGCCAGGGCGGTGGCCATGAAACCCTCCGGCAACACCGGCCCGAAAGCCTGCTCGCGCGCACTGCCGGCAACGTTGAACTGCAACCGCGTTTCCAGCGTGGCGGGCAAGCCATCGGCGAGGCGGCGGTACACACGCAGCGACAGTGCGTCGGCGGCACGCTGCGCGGCGGCAGCCTCGCCCAGCGTGAGTTGTTCGCCGTTGCGCTCGATGCGCGTCACCGCCGCGCCATCGACGCTCAGCGCCACCAGCCCGATCGCAGCGGGCACGCGCAGGCGCGCCGGTCGCGATGCCCACGGCAGCGTGCCGCGCAACTGGTAGTCGCCGGGCGCCAGCCACACCATCGGCTGATCATCTCGCTGCAGCACGGTGGCCGGTTGGCTGTTCGCGCTGACCTGCTGCGGCCAGCTCCGCGTGTCGCCGGGCAGCGCCACCCAGCTCGGCGCGTCCACGTGCACGTTCAATGCGAAGCGGCCACCGTCCCGATCCGCCGCCAGCAGCAGCCGACCGGGCCAGGCGCATTGGCGGTTGCCGCCGGCGTCCGGCGCCTGGCTGGCAAGCCATGGGCAATCGTGCTGCGGCACGTCGTGCAGCACCCAGCCCTGCCAGTCGCGCAGCACCGACGGCACCTCCTGTGCCGGCAGCGGCGCCGCCAGCAGCCACCACAGGCCCAGCATTCCGAGTGTTCGAGCGAGCATGCGTTTCTCCCCTGGTGCCGTGTGGCCGGCACAGTGTAAGTGGAACCTCGCGGACGCACAGCCGGACCGCGTCCGGCAACGGCCCATCGCCGGTGCGCGCCATCACCGGTTCAACGCCGCAGGGAGTGCAACGGGGTTGCCGGGTCGCGCCATACAGCGGATGCACCCTGCGCGGTGACCCACATGCATCCCACCATCCCGCGACGGCGGCGATCGACAAAGTGATGCACCCGGCCTGCGGCATTGAACCGGCCGTTCGATGGCAGCCGCCACGGGAAGCGGGTACGGCGCGTAGCGGCGGTCAGGTACGCAGCCGGAACACCGGATACTGCAACCCGCGCGGCGTGGTTCGCGCCGACTGCAGGCCGAGCTGGATGGGCTCGCCTTCCCGGGACAACGGCCGACGCCCCTGTCCGGCCGCCGTTTCGTCGTCGAACAGCGAAAGGTCCTGGTACAGATCCTCGCGGAAGTACCGGTCGGGCGCCTCGACAACGCCATCGAGGGAGATGAACAGTTGGGAGGCCAATTTGCGCACGGTCCATTCCTCACTGTTCAGACCGGGCTGGCCCGGAGCCGACGAACGGAGCCTCGCGGATTCGACACCACCGCGCGGTTCCTTCCGCGGCGACCCGCGCCTCCGCTCAGCCGTGCCCGAAGAACGCCGCGAAGGCTGCAACCGTGCGCTCGATGCCGTCGTCGTCGATGTCCAGGTGGGTCACCAGGCGCAGCGTGGGCAGGTAGCCGATACTGATGCGGATGCGCGCCTCGCGCAGATGGACGTCCAATTCGCGCAGGCGGCCGGCGGGCACATCGACGAACACCATGTTGGTGTACTGGCCGAGCAGGTCGACGCCGGCGATCTCGCGCAGGCGGCCGGCGAGGTAGGCGGCGCGGCGGTGGTCGTCGGCCAGCCGCGCCACGTGGTGATCCAGCGCGTACTGGCCCGCAGCGGCGAGCATGCCGGCCTGGCGCCAGCCGCCGCCGGTGACCTTGCGCCAGCGGCGCGCCTTGTCGATCAGCGCGTGTGAACCGAGCAGCACCGAACCGACCGGTGCGCCGAGACCCTTGGACAGGCATATCGACACCGTGTCGAAGTGCCGCGCGATCTCGCGCGCAGGCACGCCGCCCGCCACCGCGGCGTTGAACAGCCGCGCGCCGTCCAGGTGCAGGCCAAGTCCATGCGCGCGTGCCGTGTCGTGGGCCGCCTGCAGGTAGTCCAGCGGCAGCACGCGACCATGCCAGGTGTTCTCCAGCGCCAGCACGCGGGTACGCGCGAAGTGCGGGTCGACCGGCTTGATCGCCGCCTCGATGCGCTCCAGCGGCAGGCTGCCGTCGGCCGCCTGCACGATCGGCTGCGGCTGGATCGAGCCGAGCACCGCCGCGCCGCCGCCCTCGAACTTGTAGGTGTGCGCATCCGCGCCGACCAGGTATTCGTCGCCGCGCTCGCAGTGGCTCATCAGCGCCAGCAGGTTGGACTGGGTGCCGCTGGGCACGAACAGGCCGGCGTCGAAGCCGAGCTCGTCGGCGAGGTGCTGCTGCAGCGCGTTGACGGTGGGGTCCTCGCCGTAGACGTCGTCGCCGACATCGGCCATCAGCATCGCTTCGCGCATGGCGGCGGTGGGGCGCGTTACCGTATCGCTGCGCAGATCAACCCATTCCACGGTGCACTCCTCGTTTCCGGCCAGGGCAGCCAGCTTGGCCGCAACGGGCGCGACGGACAAGCCCGGCTGTTTTCAGACGCGGCGGCGGAAGTACAACCAGGCGGCGGCCACCAGGATCAGCGCCGGCAGCAGGTTCGCCACCAGCGGCGGCATGCCGTACACGGTGCCGAAGTTGACCATCGCCTGCTGCAGGAAGTACCAGCCGAGCGCGAGCAGGATGCCAATGAACATGCGCTTGCCCAGCCCGCCGGAGCGCAGCGAACCGAACGCGAACGGCATCGCGCACAGCACCAGCACCAGCACGTTGAGCGGATACAGTGCGCGCCCCCAGAACGCCACCGCGTAGACGCCGGGGCTCTGGCCGTTGCCTTCGAGGTAGTCCATGTTGCGGCGCAGGTCGCGCATGGAGAGGTATTGCGGCTGGATCACCGACTGCGCCAGCACCTGCGGATCGAGGCTGGACTGCCACGGCAGCGCGGCCGCCGTGCTGGCATGGGTACCCTGCGCGTCCAGCGTGGTGACGCGCGCGTCGTGCAGCACCCATTGCTTGCCGTTGTGCTCGGCGGTCCTGCCCCACACGAAGCGGCTGAGCTTGCCGTCCGCACCGAAGGTGAACACGCGCACGTCGCTCAACTGCACCACGCCGACGCCGTCGCGCTGCTTCAGCGAGGTGCCGCGGGCGTTGATCACGTCGACGCCGTCGCGCGCCCACAGCCCGCTACTGGTGCCCATGCCGAGGCTGCCGGTCTTCGCGCGCAGCTGCATCGCCTGCGCCTGCTGGTCGCCCCACGGCGCCAGCGTCTCGCCCATGATCACCACGCCGACGATCAGCACCGCGACCACGCCTGCCGCCGAGCCGGCGATGCGCAGGCGCGACATGCCCGCCGCGCGCAAGGCGGTGAGTTCGCCGGTGCCGGCCAGCCCGCCCAGGCCGAGCAGGCCGCCGATCAGCGCGGCGTTGCCGAACATCTCGTAGGCGCGCCGCGGGAAGGTCACCAGCACATAGGCCACCGCATTGCTCAGCGTGTAGCCATGCTTGCCGACGTTGCCGAGCTGGCGCAGCAGCTGGGTCACCGCGTCGAAGCCGGTCAGCACCAGCCATACCATCAGCATCGAGCCGAGCACGCTCAGCGCCACCAGCCGGTCGACCCGCTTGATGTTGAACACCGTCATGCCGGCAGACCCGGCGACGACACGCGCAGCTTGCGCGGGGAATACTGCTTCCACAGCATCCACAGCGCCAGCGCCAGCACCAGCGCATGCAGCGCCCACAGCGGCGCCTCGCTGTGCCAGTGGCCCTTGCCGATCTGCGCACGGCCCAGCGCCAGCAGCGTGTAATACAGATAGAACGTGACCACCGCCAGCAGCAGGCGGCCGTATTTCGGTTCGCGCGGACTCTGCCGCGACAGCGGCAAGGCCAGCAGCAGCAGCACGAAGGTCAGCGGTGGCGCGTTGGCGCGCCAGGCGAATTCGGCACGGTCGGTCGGGTCGTCCGAGCGGAACAGCGTCCAGCTGCTCTTGGAGTGCGCCGGGTCATCGTCGTCGTTGGCCTGCACGCTGGACAGCGAGGTGTCGTTGCGCCGGTACTGCATCTGCCGCCAGTTGTTCGCACCCAGTGGGATGTCGTACTGCCAGCCGTCCTTGAACGCGATGAAGCGGCCGTCGCCGTTGCTCTCCTGGTACAGCTCGCCGCTGGCCGCGCTGACCACCTTGAGGTGTGGCGGGCCGTCCTTGCCCTCGCTCTGGGTTGCCACGAAAGTGCGCCCCAGCTTGCTGCCGTCGCGGCTCAGGCTGTCGACGAAGATGATGCCGCCCTTGCCCGGCAGTTCGGTGAAGCGCCCGGCGTCGAGCCCGGCCGCGATCACTGACCGGTTTGCCTCGGCCACCAGCGCGTCGCTGGTGCGCACCGCCCACGGCCCCAGTCCCAGAGAGACCAGCGCGGTGAGCGCCACCAGCAGCCCGCCGAGCATCAGTATCGGCCGCAGCAACCCGCGCGGCCCCATGCCCGACGAGGACAACACGTGCATCTCGCTCTCGCGGTACATCCGGCCCAGCCCGAGCAGCACGCCGACGAAGCTGGCCAGCGGCAGCATGTTGGTGAGGCCGTCGAGCGTGCGCAGGCCCAGCACCTGGAACATCACGCTGGCCGGGAAGCTGCCATTGGCCACCTGCTGCAGCACCTTGGCGAACGCGCTGCCGGCCACGATCACCAGCAGCACCACCACGGTGGCGGCCACGGTCTGCGCCAGCTCGCGCAGGAAGTAGCGGTCGAGGATGCTCAGCATGCGATAAACTTGTCCGCTTGAACGGTCCGGCCGATCGGCCGGCAAACCGCAAGTCTAGCCTGTCCGGCCACTGCCGGGCCCACGCAGGAACCTCCCCGATGACACTCCAGTTCAGCCTCGGCGCCGCCACCCCCGCCACCGTCGACAGCGCCTGCGTGCTGGTCGGCGTGTACGAACAGGGTGTGCTGACCAGCGCGGCTGCCCAGCTGGACAGCGCCGCCGCCGGCGCGATCAAGCGCCAGGTGGAGAGCGGCGACATCAGCGGCAAGGCCGGCAGCACCACGCTGCTGTTCGCGCCGGCCGGCGTCGCCGCGCAACGCGTGCTGGTGGTCGGCCTGGGCGCGCAGAAATCGTTCGACGCGGCGCGCTACCAGAAGGTGAACATCGAGGCGGCACGCGCGCTCGGCCGCCTGCCGGTGGCGAATGCGGTGTCCTTCCTCACCGAGGTGGACGTGCCCGGCCGCGACAGTGCCTGGCGCGTGCGCATCGCCGCGCTGGCCAGCGACCACGCCGCCTACCGCTACACCGCCACCTTCAAGCCGCGCGACAAGGGCAAGCAGACCGAACTGGCCGCACTCACCTTCGCCGCCGGCGCCGACGCGCAGGGCGGACTGGACCAGGCCGTGGCGATCGCCGAGGGCGTGCGCTTCGCGCGCGAGCTGGCCAACCTGCCGCCAAACATCTGCAACCCGGCGTACATCGCCACGCAGGCGCAGGCCTTCGCCGACGCGCAGGACAAGGTCAGCTGCAGCGTGCTCGACCACGTCGGGATGGAGAAGCTCGGCTTCGGCTCTCTGCTCGCGGTGGCGCGCGGCTCGGTCAACAAGCCGCGGCTGGTCGCACTCGAGTACAAGGGCGGCAACGACGGCGACAAGCCGTACGCGCTGGTCGGCAAGGGCGTCACCTTCGACTCGGGCGGCATCAGCCTGAAACCCGGCGCCGGCATGGAGGAGATGAAGTTCGACATGGGCGGCGCCGCCGGCGTGCTCGGTGCGTTCGTCGCCGCGGTGAAGATGGGGCTGAAGCTCAACCTGGTCTGCGTGGTGCCCAGCGTGGAGAACATGCCCGACGGCGACAGCTACCGCCCCAGCGACGTGCTGACCAGCCTGTCCGGCCTCACCATCGAAGTGCTCAACACCGACGCCGAAGGCCGCCTGATCCTGTGCGACGCGCTGACCTATACCGCGCAGACGTACCAGCCGCAGGCGCTGGTCGACGCCGCCACGCTCACCGGCGCCTGCGTGATCGCGCTGGGCAAGCACGCCAGCGGCCTGATGAGCAAGCACGACGACCTCGCCGCCGAACTGCTCGCCGCCGGCGAGGAAACCCTCGACCGTGCCTGGCGCCTGCCGCTGTGGGACGACTACCAGGCGCAGCTCGACTCCGGCTTCGCCGACGTCGCCAACATCGGCGGCAAGAGCGCCGGCGCGATCACCGCCGGCTGCTTCCTGTCGCGCTTCACCGACGGCCAGCGCTGGGCCCACCTGGACATCGCCGGCACCGCCTGGGAGGAAGGCCGCAAGGGCCTCGCCACCGGCCGTCCGGTGGCACTCCTGGCGCAGTGGCTGATGGACCGTTGCGCTTGAACCGGATGACCGCGTAGGTTGGGGTGAGCATGGCGAACCCCAACAAGACTCCCGCCTACCGCGACGTTGGGCATCGCTGCGCTCACCCCAACCTACGGAGCCGACCTGCATGCCCCGCGCCGACTTCTACCTGATCGACAAGCCGCGCTTCCGCGAGCAGCCGCTGCTGCTGGTCTGCGAGCTGGCGAAGAAGGCATTCGCCGGCGGGCAGCCGACGCTGATCCTGACTCGCGACTTTGCCCAGGCCGAAGCGCTGGACGAGCTGCTGTGGGCGTTCGACGACGACGCGATGATCCCGCACCAGCTGGCCGGCGATGACGACGACGAGCAGACCGCGGTGCTGATCGCGCCGCCGGGCGTGGACAGCGCCGACCGGCCGCTGCTGATCAACCTGCGCGAGAACTGCCCCGCCGGCCACTACCAGCGCGTGCTGGAAGTGGTAGCCGCCGACCCGGCCGAACGCGAGGGCTCGCGTACGCGCTGGCGCGAGTACCAGCGGCTGGGTTTCGAGCTGCACAAGTACGACATGTGAGCCGAAGCCTGTTCGAAGCTCCCGACGCGGGGCGTCGGTGGGCGCCCGTCCCGGCGCTCATGCTGGCATCATCGGGCCGTCCACCACCCGCGCCAGCGCGGCCACCAGTTGCTCGCCGCTGAGCGGCTTGCGCAGGAAGCCGTCCATGCCCGCCGCGCGCGCCTTCGCCTCGTCCTCGCTGCCCTGGCGCGCGGTCACCGCCACGATCGGCAGGCGCGGCCCGGCGTGCTCGCGCTGGCGGATCAGCCGCGCGACCTGGAAACCATCGACGCCCGGCAGGTCCAGGTCCAAGAGCACCGCGTCGAACTGCGCATGCGCCAGCTCGGCCAGCGCGGCCAGTCCGTTCACCACGTGCACCACCGCGTGGCCCTCGCGCTCCAGCAGGCCGCGGATCACCGCCGCCACGATGGTGTCATCCTCCACCAGCAGCAGCCGGTAGCTCCGCCCGCTCGGCCGCTCCACCGGTGCCGGCGCCACCGCCGGCGCGCTCAGCGGCAGCCGCACGCGGAATGTGCTGCCGTGGCCCAGCCGCGATTCCAGCTCGATGCTGCCGCCCATCATGTCCACCAGCTCGCGGCAGATCGCCAGCCCCAGCCCGCTGCCGGCGCGCCGCTGCGGGCTCTCGGCCTGTTCGAAGCGCTGGAACAAGCGCGCCTGGCTGGCCTCGGGAATGCCCGGCCCGGTGTCGCTCACGCTGAACTGCAACCCATCGGCCAGCGGCTGCGCGCTCAGTGTGACGCTACCGTGCTCGGTGAACTTCAACGCGTTGTTGGCCAGGTTCAGCAGGATCTGCTTGATCCGCACCGCGTCGCCAAGCAGTTGGGCCGGCAAGTCGTCGGCCAGCTCCAGCACGAAGCGGATGCCCTTGGCGTGCGCCAGGCCCTGCTCCAGCTGCGCCACGTCCTCCAGCAGTTGCCGCGGCTCGAACGGCACCGGCTCCAGCTCCAGTTTGCCGGCCTCGATCCGCGCCAGGTCCAGCGCGTCGTTGAGCAGCTTCAGCAGCATTCCGCCGGAGCGCTGCATGGCCTGCGTGTAGTCGTGCTGCTGGCGGTTCAGCGGTGTGCTCAAGAGCAGCTCGGCCATGCCCATCACGCCGGTCATCGGCGTGCGGATCTCGTGGCTCAGCGTGGCCAGGAACTGCGTCTTCGCCGCGCTCGCCGCCTCGGCCAGCTGCCGCTGCTGCTCGACCAGCTGCATGCGATGGCGCTGCGCCATGCGCCGGCGCCCGCTGCGCAGCACCAGACCCGCCAGCGCGGCCGCGAGCAGCACGTAGATCGCCCACGCCCACCAGCGCAGCCACGGCGGCGCCTCGACGTGGATGTGCAGCGGCGTGGCCAGCCCGACCCAGCGATCATCGGCACCGGCAGCCCGCACTTCCAGCGTGTAATCGCCCGCGGTAAGCCCCGCAAAATCCCGCTCGGCACGATTGCCCGCATCGACCCAGCCGCTATCGAACCCGTGCAACCGGAAGCGGTAGCGGTTGACCGCGGGGTTGATGAACGAAGCGAGCCGTACACCCACGCGCAGGTCACGATCGCGCCAGCCCAGTTGCACCACCTTGCTGTCGAGGGCGATGGCGCGTACTTCGCCGGCGCGTTGTACGTTGAGATACGCCAGCGACAACGCCGGCAACGAGCCGGCCTTCTCCGCCTGCAGCAACCGTTCGGGCTGGAATGCCACGACGCCGCCGCTGCTGGCGACAAACATCATTCCGCCGGGCGCCATGGCGGTCGCGGTGCCGTCGAAATTTGCATTCGACAGACCATGCGCCGGACCAAACGACTTGAAGCGGCGCGTGTGTTGATCGAACAGCCACAGGCCCGGATTGGCAAATACCCACAACCGGCCTTGTCGATCCACCCGCAAGTCGCGCAGATCGGACTTGAGCTCCTCGTGGCTGAAGTCGATGCTGTCATCCTGCACTGCACGTCCCTCGGCATACCGGTAGTGTTCGAGCGCCGAAGCACTGGTGGCCAGCCAGAAGCCCGTCGCATCGAAGGCGAAAGCAACGATCTCCTGCCGCGGTATGCCCGGCACGAAACGCAGCTTCCCGTCCTTGTCATCCTGCCGCAGCAAACCGCCCTCGCTCGCATACCAGAGACTGCCCGCATGGAAAGTGATCTGATCGGGACGCAGGATGCCGTCGCTGCCCTGCTCCATCGCCACCGGCGCAATGGCCAGGCTGTCGGGGTCGACGACGAATACACCTTCATTCCATGAGGCGACGTAGATCCGTCCAGCGTCACCGGCACAGAGCAGCACGGGCCGTGTCACCCGCGCATGGCCGAGATCGATCGAAGCGAGCTTGCCCCGGTCGAGCAGATGGAGCTGGGGCGGGCTGTCGATCCACAGGCGGCCACGCGAATCCTCTGCCAGCGACACGATCTGCCCCTGGATGCCCTGCACGACATGCTGTATCCGGCCGGTCACCGCATCCAGCTTGTCGATCCAGCCATCGTTGCCACCCAGCCACAACCTGCCATCGCGGCCCATGAGAATCGTCGACGCCGCAATACCGGTCAGGCTGTCGGCATCGTCCGGAATGTGGGTAAAGCGGGAGAACCCGCTCCATCCCGGCGGCAGGTAGGCGATGCTGGATTGATCAAAGGTGATCCACAGTCCACCTTCGCCATCGAGAGTCGTCTGCCACGTCTTGCTACCGGGCAGCCCACCCTGCAACAGCGGTTGAGCAGCGATCCGCTGCAGCTGTCCATCGAGATGATCCCCGTCGACAGGATTCGCGTCGACGGTGTCCAGAAAGACACCGTCGGCCGTGGCTATCCACAGCCGCCCTGATGCGTCGCGGGTGCTGCTCATGATCCGTTGCGATGACAGCTGCCGGCTCGCCAGCGGCCGCGCCACGCCATCGGCGCCGATGATCAGCAGACCGCCGGTCAGCGACACCCGGATCTCGCCGTGCCCGCCGTCGATGCGCCAGGTCTTGCCCAGGTCGCCGCGAAACGAGGGATCCACCGGCACCTTGTGCATCGTGCCGTCGGACTCGCGCAGGTACAGGCCACTTTCCGCACCGATCCACAGCCGACCGTCGGCCCCGGCAAACAGCGCCCGCGTCTGGCCGAACGAGGCGGAGCGTTTCCCACCGCCAACGTCCAGCGGCATGTGGTCGAACCCGCCTCCATCCGGTCGCAGGCGATCGAGGCCGCCCTCCGTGGCCACCCACAACGTGCCGTCGGCCGTCTGTGCCATGCCCCAGACTTCGTCGCTGGCCAGGCTGGCCGGCTGCTTGTCGTCGTGCGTCCACAACCGGAAGCGCTCGCTCTTCTGGTCATAGGCAGTCAGCCCGGTCGAAATGCCACCGGTCCAGACCCGGTTGTCGCGATCGATCAGAAGGGAATACGTGGGGTTGGCAGGCAAGGAGTTCGGGTCATCCGTCGCATGCCGAAACACCTTGAAACCGACCCCGTCGAAGCGCACCAGACCACCGGCCGAGCCAAACCACATCAGGCCGTTGCGATCCTGTGCCACGGCGTAGATCGCGCCGCTCGGCAAACCGTCCATCGTCCCGTAGCGGCGGAACTGCGGCGTCGGCAACGGAGCCGCCGCCGGTGTGCCCGCCACCACGGGTTCTGCCAGGGCAGCGGGCATGGACACGAACAACGCGCCCAGGACCACGCCCAGCAGCCAAGCGGACAACCTTGATCCGTTCCCCATCAGTCCCCCCGATCCGGCGCTGCGAGTCTGCGCCGGCCTCGGCCGAAGCCCCATTCCGGCACACGATAGTGCCAAAACCATGTCACGGGCGCGAACAGGCCTGCGCAAGGTCGGCGCCAGGAAGCTGGCTAGAATGCGCACATGTCCCGACGCCTGCGATTGCTGCTCACCGCGCTGGCCATGGCCGCGCTGCTGTGGCTGCTGTTCGCCGCCGCTGAACGCGCGCTGGCGCTCGCGCAGCGTTTCCTGGATTTGCCGACGTGGCTGCAGTGGATGCTGGGCGGCGTGCTGCTGATCTTCGCCGCGGCCGGCCTGAGCGTGCTGTGGTGGCTGCTGCGTCCACGTCGCAAGCGCCGGCCGCTGCCGGTGCCCGATCGCGGCAGCCTGGAGCAGCGCATCGGCCAGTTGCACGAACGCGGCGCCGACACCGGCGCGCTGGCGGCCGAACTCGGTGAGCTCGATCGCCGCCGCGCCAGCGCGCGCGTCTACGTCGCGCTGTTCGGCGAGATATCCACCGGCAAGTCCAGCCTGATCCGCGCGCTGGCACCGCACGCCCAGGTCACCAGTGACGCACGCGGCGGCACCACCCGCGCCGTCGGTCACTACGACGGCAGCCTGCCGGACGGCCGCACGCTGGTGTTGGCCGACGTGCCCGGCAGCCACGAAGTCGGTGGCGAGGCGCACGAAACGCTGGCACGTGAGGAAGCGCTGCGCGCGCACGCCGTGGTCTACCTCTGCGCCGGCGACCTCAACCGCAGCCAGGCCGACGAGTTGCGCTGGCTGGCCGACTTCGGCAAGCCGCTGCTGCTGGTGCTGAACAAGGCCGACCAGTGGAGCGACGCGGAACGCGGTCAGCTGCTGGATCGCCTGCGCCGGCACGCGCGCGGCGTCGCCAGTGTGGTGCTGGCGATCAGCGCCGGCGGCAGTGAGCGCTACCGGCGCCAGCTTGCCGACGGCAGCGCCGAATCGGTCGAGCGCCAGCGCAAGCCGGCGATCGAGCCGTTGCTGCAGGCACTCGAACGGCTCACCGCGCCCGGCGCCGCAGGCTTGGAGGACCTGCGCGAGAACGCCGTACTGGCCGGCCTGCACCAGCGTACCGGCACGCTGGAAGCGCAGACCCGCGCCGAGGAAGCCGAGCGCATCGTGCGCAAGTACGCCCGCCGCGCCATCGTCGGCGCGCTGGCCGCGGTGGCGCCGGGCAGCGACCTGGTGATCCAGGGCGTGCTCGCTACCGGCCTCACCCGCGCGCTCGCCGAGCTGTACGGCGTAAAAGTCAGCGAGGTGCAGATCGAGGATTTCGTGCAACAGGCCAAACTCACCCTGCGCACCGGCAGCTCGATCGTGCTGGCCGTCGCCGGCAACGCGCTGAAGGCGTTCCCCGGCCTCGGCACGCTGGGCGGTGGCGTGCTGCACGCCTTCGCCTACGCGCTGATCTTCGACTCCATGGGCCGCGCCCTTGCCGCCTCGCTGGCCGAGCGCCACATCCTCGACCAGCACGACGCCGGCGAACGCCTGAAGCAACTCCTCGCCGACACCGGCGGCACCCGCTTGCGCCAGTTGGCCACGCTGACCATGAACGCGGTGCGCGAGCACAACGACGGCAACTGATCAACTGCAAGCCAGGGACGGCCCATGCCCAGACCTCTTCCGCCAGAGATGGCCCACATCTTCCATGCCTACCAGATTGCCCTGGACACCGATCGGCTGCCTGTCTGGGTGATGATCCTCATCGGCGTCGCCACCATAGGCACGGGTATCGCTCTCGAACGAAGCCGTTACAGATGGAAGCGCAAGGTGATGGTCGGCTTTCGCAGTGGCGCCTTGATGGGGTTGCTTGCGTCATCGTTGACCGCCGGCCTGTTGGCGTTCGTGTCATACCGGACGCTGATGTGCGGTGCAGTGAAATGCATAGGGAGGCGCTGTCGCGGCTACAACTTCACCGATCTCCTCGGCCATAGGCACTACAGCTTTCAACATTTCGTCTCCATGACGTTCCAGCCGATCGCTTTCTGGATCAACTACGCCTATATCGCCCTGTTCACCGTAGTCGCACTCTACCTATTGTTCGGCTGCATCCGCTCCACAGCGCACTGGCGCGAGCTCGACTGATCCGCAGCAACCCTGTGGCGCGTTGGCGAATGCCAGCCACATTAACCATAAATGCAGAATGGGCGCCCCGAAAACTACGGTGTGCCCGCAAACGCCGCGCGCAACCAGTCATGCATCAGGCGGTAGCTGCGAGCCGCGGCACGTTCGTCGTAGCGGCAGCCGGGCGAGTTCTCGCCGGTCTCGGTGAAGCAGTGCACCGCGTGGCCGAGCACCACGAACTGCCAATCGGCCGGGCTCATGCGCATCTCGTCCATGAACTTGTCCGCGTCCGGCATGGTGCCCTTGTCGTCGGCGCCGTTCATGACCAGCACGCGCGCCTTGATATTTTTCGCCAGTGCCGGGTTGTCGGTATCCAAACCACCATGGAACGACACCACCGCGGCCACGTCGGCGCCGCTGCGCGCCAGGTCGAGCACCGCCGAGCCGCCGAAGCAGAAGCCGATCGCAGCCAACTTCGATGCGTCGAGCGGCGCGCTGGCGGCCTGCGCCTTCAGCTGATCCAACGCCAGATTGATCCGCTTGCGCATCAGCGTGCGGTCGCCGTACAGCGGCTTCACCGCCGCCTGCGCCTGGTCGGCATGGCCCGGCTGCGGGCGCACGTTGGCGCCGTACATGTCGGTGAGCAGGATCACGTACTCCTTGCCGGCGATCATCTCGGCCTTCTTTACGGCCGCGTCGTTGACGCCATACCAGTTCGGCACCATCACCAGGCCCGGCCGCTTTGCATTCGACGCGTCGTCGTAGACGAGAACGCTGTGGAAACCGGTGCCGTCCTGCGTCCATTCGACCGGGCGATGCACCATCTTCGCCTGGACGGCGAGGCTTGAACCGGCGAGCAACAGCAGACAGCAGAGTCGGGCGATGCGCATGATCGATCCTCCGGTGGCGTTGACTCCATCCCCTGCTTGTCCCCAAGGGACTCCCCTCAGTCGCAGGGGAGGGTTGGGGTGGGGTAGCTCTTGATCTTCAAGTCAAAAGCTTCACCCCTCCTGGCCTCCCCCTGCAAGCAGGGGGAGGAGCAAAGCTCAAAACCCCGCGGCGTGCTCCGACAGCCGCCGCTTCAGCGGTGCGAGGCGGTCCAGCACGCGCACGCCGATGCCGCGCGCGGCCACCAGCGCCGGTGACTGCCATGCGTAGATGCGGGCCAGGGCGTCGAAGCCCAGCGCATCCAGCGTGTCGGCGCTGCGCCGGCGGCGCGCGTAGCGGCGCAGCACGTGGGTGGCGCCGATGTCGCGGCCGGTGGCACGCGCGTCGAGCAGCGTGTCGCGCAGCTCGGCTACATCGCGCAGGCCCAGGTTGACGCCCTGCCCGGCCAGCGGATGCACCGCGTGCGCGGCGTCGCCCAGCAACACGAAACGGTCGGCCTGGTAGCGCTCGGCCAGCTGCAGCCTCAGCGGGAACGCCGCACGCGGCGTGGTCGCGACGATCCGACCCAGCCGGAAATCGCTGGCGACGCCGAGTTCGTCGAGGAAAGCCTGGTCGTCCAGCGCCAGCACGCGTCGCGCCTCGGCCTCGGGCAGCGACCACACGATCGAGCTGCGCCCGTCGGCCAGCGGCAGCAACGCCAGCGGACCGCCCGGCAGGAAGCGCTGCCACGCAGTGTCCTGGTGCGGACGTTCGGTGGCGACGTGCGCCACCACCGCGCGTTGCGCGTAGTCGCGACCGCGCGTACCGATGCCAGCCAGCGCGCGCAGCGGCGAGCCGGCGCCGTCGGCCGCCACCAGCAGGCTGGCGGAAAGAGTCTCGCCATCGGCCAATTCCAGCTGGATGCGATCCTCGCGCGCCTCGAAACCGCGCACTTCGGCCGGGCACAGCCGGCGCACACTAGCTCCTGCGCGTCCTGCGCCCGCGGCACTGGCACTTCCCTGTGCGGCGTCCAGCGCCTGCCACAGCGTCCATTGCACCAGGCTGTTCTCGACGATGTAGCCGAGCCGGTCGCGCCCCTCGCTGGGGGCGTCGAAGTCGATTGCTGCGCCGCTTTCGGCGTCCCAGACGTGCATGTGCGTGTACGGGCTGGCGCGGGCAGCGCGGATGGACGTCCAGACGCCCAATTCGTCCAGCAGCATCACCGAGGACGGCGCCAGCCCGACCACGCGCAGATCCACCTCGGCGTGCGCGTCCCAGGCCGCCGGCGCGCGCGCCTCCAGCAGGGCGGTGGCGAAGCCCGCGCGCGCCAGGGCCAGCGCCGCGGCAGCACCGACCATGCCGCCGCCGACCACCGCCACGTCCAGCGCGGGCGGACGACGACGCGAAGTCATCTCCTGTGCCGGTGCATTCATGGCAGACGCTCCAGCACCGCCAGCGGTGGTTCGCCGCGGAAACCCATACCGCGCCGCGCCAGTACGCGCTGCAGCGGCGGCAGCCGGTCACAGGCGAGCAGGGCCAGCGAGCGTAGCGGCGCCAGCAGCGGTTGCGACAGGCAGGCCAGCTGCACCAGGCCGTGGCTCATCGCCATGGTGCCCTCGCGGTCCGGCGCGCGCCGCGCGGCGTAGCGCGCCAACAGCCCGGGCGCGCCCGGATCGGGCGCGGCGGCGACCAGTTCGGCCAGGGTCAGCGCATCGCGCAGGCCGAGGTTGAAACCCTGCGCTCCAATCGGGTGCACGGTCTGCGCTGCGTTGCCCACCAGCACCGCGTGCGGTGCGGTCAGCAGGTTGGCGGCGACCCGCTGGATCGCATATGGATGCCGCTTGCCCGGGCGGCTCAGCCGGCCCAGCCGCCAGCCGAAACGGCGCTGCGCCAGCGCGATGAAACCGGCGTCGTCCAACGTGGCGACCGCCTCGGCCTCCGCGGCCGCCACCGTCAGTACCAGGCCGCAACGGCGCTCGGCCAGCGGCAGCAGGGCGACCGGCCCTGCATCGGAAAAACGCTCCCACGCCCGGTTCGCGTGCTCGCGCTCCGCGGTGACCGTGCACACGAACAGGGTCTGCCGGTAGTCGTGCCTTTCGGTGTCGATACCCAACTGCGCGCGCACGAACGACTGCGTGCCGTCGGCGCCAACCAGCAGTGGCGTGTCGAGGCTGCGCGTGCCGTCGGCGGCTTCGACCTGGGCGCGCCAGCCGCCGGACAACGGCTGCAGCGACGCCAGTTTCGCCGGCGCCAGCCGGGTCAGCCGGGTGCATTCGTCCAGCCGGTGCAGCAGCGCCGCACCGAGTTCGCGTGCCGGCAGGGTCCAGCCCAGCGCATCGACGCCGTGTTTCTCCGCATCGATGCGCGCGCTGCCGAACTCGTCGGCGCGGCTGACGCGGATATGCCGGATCGGCGTGGCGCAGGCGGCCGCGTGCCGCCACACGCCGATCGCCTCCAGCCCGTTGACGGTGGCGCGGGCCAGCGCAAGATTGCGTTCGTCATAGCTGGGCTGGGCATCGGTGCGCGGCGCGGCGGCCTCGACCAGGGTGGCGGCGACGCCGGCGGCATCCAGCGCGATCGCCAGGCTGGCGCCGACCAGGCCGCCGCCAATGACCAGCACGCTGCCGCCGGCAGGGGATGCGAAAGCATTCATGCCGTGGATGATACGCGCCGGCGCCGCACCGACACATCGGACCGGTCGCATTGGGCTAAACTGGCAGACCTGTATCCCGCCGAGCTGCACGGAGTCCACATGGCAACCTCAACGACCCGACGCGTGGCCATCTTCCTGGGCCTGGCCCTGGTGATGGGCGTCACCCGCTTCCACCCCTCGCTGCTGCACCACGCCTTGTGGGACGCCTCCTGGGGCGTGTTCTTCCTCGCCGGCTTCTGGCTGCGCGGCCAGGGCCGCTGGGCGTTCCCGCTGCTGATGGCCGAGGCGGTGCTGGTGGACTACCTCGTCATCAGCGGCCAGGGCATCGACTTCTGGAGTCATTACTGCGTGTCGCCGGCCTACTGGTTCCTGTTGCCGTCCTACGCGGCGCTGTGGCTGGGCGGCAGCTGGCTGGCCAAGCGCCAGCAGGGCCTGAACCTGCGTACGCTGGGCCTCGCGGTGGCCACGCTGCTGGTCGCCGAAGGCGTCTGCTACCTGGTCTCCAACGGCAGTTTCTACTGGATCAGCGCCAGCGTGCCGGCGCCGCGCAGCTTCGGCGCGTGGCTCAGCAATCTCGGCGACTGGTACCTGCCGTTCCTCGCCGGCACCGCCGTCTACGTGGCGCTGGGCGCCGTGCTGCACGTGCTGGCGACGCAGCTGGCGCACGCCGCGCCGCGCAGCAGCCACGCCCGGCACTGACGTGGGCAACCGCCTCTCGCGGATCTACACCCGCACCGGCGATGACGGTTCGACCGGTCTCGGCGACGGCTCGCGCGTGGGCAAGGACTCGCTGCGGGTCGACGCCTACGGCACCGTGGACGAACTCAACAGCACGATCGGCATGCTGCTGGCCGCCGACGGCGTCGATGACGAGGTGCGCGAGGCGCTGACCCAGGTGCAGCACGACCTGTTCGACCTCGGCGGCGAGCTGTGCATTCCGGGCATGGCGATGGTCGAGGACAGCGACATCGAGCGGCTGGAGCGCATCCTCGACACGCTCAACGAGCCGCTGCCGCCGCTGAAGGAATTCATCCTGCCCGGCGGCGGCATGGCGGCAGCCTGCGGCCACCTCGCGCGCACCGTGTGCCGGCGCGCCGAGCGTGCGGTGGTCGCGCTGTCGCGGGTGGAGGAAATCCGCAACCAGCCGCAGCGCTACCTGAACCGGCTGTCGGACCTGCTGTTCGTGATCTCGCGCGTGCTGGCCCGCGCCAGCGGCCACGGCGAAGTGCTGTGGCAGCACGAGCGCCGCCGCAAGCCCTCCGCGACCTAGACCCGCCCGCGATGCTGCGGCTGTACACCCATCCTGCCTGCCTGCAGCACGACCCCGGCCCGGGGCACGTCGAGCGGCCGGCACGGCTGCAGGCGGTGCTGCAGGCGCTGGACCACGACCGCTTCGCCGCGCTGGACCGCATCGAGGCGCCGCGGGTTACCCGCGAGCAGCTGCAGCGCGTGCACAGCGCGGCGCACATCAGTGAGGTCCTGCTCGGTGCGCCGGCAGGCGAGATGCTCGCGCTGGATCCGGACACGGTGATGGGTCCCGGCTCGACCGAGGCGGCGCTGCGTGCCGCCGGCGCGGTGGTCGCGGCGGTCGACGCGGTGCTCGGCGGCGAGGCACGGCGCGCCTTCTGCGCGGTGCGGCCGCCCGGCCACCACGCCACGCGCGAGCTGGCGATGGGCTTTTGCCTGTTCAACAACGTCGCGGTGGGCGCGGCCCACGCGCTGGCCGCGTATGGGCTCAAGCGGGTAGCCATCGCCGACTTCGACGTGCACCATGGCAACGGCACCCAGGACATCTTCGAGCGCGAGCCACGCGTGCTGTTCGCCTCCAGCCACCAGTCGCCGCTGTACCCGGACAGCGGTCGCAAGGACGAGCGCGGAGTGGGCAACATCGTCAACGGCACGTTGTCGCCGGGCGCCGGCTCGCACGAGTTCCGCGAGTTGTGGGAAGGCGTGCTGCTGCCACGGCTGCATGCGTTCAAGCCGCAGCTGGTGCTGGTCTCGGCCGGCTTCGACGCCCACCGCAACGACCCGCTGGCCGACATCCGCCTGGGCAGCGAAGACTACGCGTGGATCACCGAACGCCTGGCGGCACTGGCCGACGCGCATGCGGACGGCCGGATGGTGTCCACCCTGGAAGGTGGCTACGACCGGGGCGCGCTGGCCGCCTGCGTGGGCGCGCACGTCGGCGCCCTCATCGGCTAGGTCGCCGCATGGCGCGCTGCTTTCCCACTCCGGATTTCCCTTCCGGTGCCCGCCCCGGCTGAATCCCCGACGTGCGGCGGCAAAGCTTAACCTGCCGTCCGGGGGGTCTTTCTGCTAGCTTAACGAGCCTTCGAAGCAGGCAGATTCCCCGTGACGCCCAAGCTACCTCCACGCCGCCTGCTGGCGGTCGCTGCCACCCTTGCCCTGTTCGGCGGCCAGGCCGACGCCAGCAACCCGCTGGCCCCGCCCGCCGCTCCGACCAACCAGGCGTGTCCGCTGGGCTCGTTCCATTGCGCGCCACGCCCGCTCAATTACGCCATGTGCCGGCCCAATGCCTTGCTGGAGTTCTACGACCCCAGCCTGGGCAGGGACGCCAGCCTGCGCGAGACCAGTCCCACCCTGGTGCAGGCGCAGCACGTGGACAGCTCCAACCAGTCCGTCTACCACCTCTCCGGCGAAGTGAAGCTGCAGCGCGCCGACCAGCAGCTGCAGGCCGAGCGCATCGACTACAACGACCAGAACACCGACTACGACGCCCGCGGCAACGTGCGCTACCAGGAGGC
The DNA here is from genome assembly GCF_000264375.1 of Rhodanobacter thiooxydans LCS2. Lineage (GTDB taxonomy): Bacteria > Pseudomonadota > Gammaproteobacteria > Xanthomonadales > Rhodanobacteraceae > Rhodanobacter > Rhodanobacter thiooxydans. The sequence continues at coordinate 11,469 of NZ_AJXW01000007.1, read as the reverse complement.
CGGCCAGTTGCTGGCCGCCTCCAGCATGCGCGGCAACACCGGGGCCAGCCGTGGCACCGCCAACGACGTGCGCTACCAGCTGCTCGACGCGCGCGGCAACGGCACCGCTGGCCAGGGCCAGATGCTGGATGCGCAGCACTCGCGCTACTCGCAGGCCACCTACTCCACCTGCGACGTCGGCCACCACCTGTGGGAGTTCCGCGCCAAGTCCATCACCATCAACAAGGAAACCGGCGTTGGCGTGGCGCGCAACGCCACCATGCGCCTCGGCAACGTGCCGTTCCTGTACCTGCCGTACTTCAGCTTCCCGGTCGACGACCGCCGCAAGACCGGCTTCCTCTACCCCACCGTCGGCCACACCAGCCGCTCGGGCTACGAGATCAGCACGCCGTACTACCTGAACCTGGCGCCGAACTACGACGCCACGCTGGACCCGCGCTACTACAGCGCGCGCGGTGCGATGCTGGCCGGGGAATTCCGTTACCTGACCGCAGGCAGCCGCGGCCAGCTCAACGTGGAATACGTGCCGGACGACCACGGCGAAAACGATGGCCTGGCCGTCACCAAGGGCGACTCGCGCTACCTGGTCAACTTCTCCGACAGCACGCAATTGTGGAAAGGCTGGCAGTTCGTGGGTTCGTACAACCACGCCTCGGACAGCAGCTACCTGTACGACTATGGCGATGCCCTGTCTCACTCGGCCGTCTACACGCTCGCCTCCAACGCCGCGATCAGAGGCGGCGGCAAGTGGTGGAACGCCTCCTTCGGCGGCACCATCTACCAGAACGTCAACCCGTTCGTCACCGACCGCGGTCTGCCGTACAAGCAGCTGCCTTACGCGAAGTTCAGCATGGACGTGCCGCTGTCGCGCTGGCTGGAAGTCGGCGTGGACAGCTCGGCGGTGGCGTTCCGCAAGGCGGGCTTCGTCGAAGGCCAGCGCGAGGACATCTACCCGTACCTGGCGGCCGACTTCGGCAGCTCGGCCTGGTTCGTGCGCCCGCGGCTCGGCTATCGCTACACCGCCTACCAGCTGGACAGCAACTACCAGAACTACGGCTACGGTGGGCAGCTCGGCAGCGGCGCAACCTCGCCGTTCAACCAGAAGTCGCCGAGCCGCTCGCTGCCGATCGTCAGCCTCGACAGCGGACTGGTGTTCGACCGCAGCACCACGCTGTTCGGCAGCAGCTACACCCAGACGCTGGAGCCGCGGCTGTACTACCTGTACGTGCCGTACCGCAACCAGGACAACCTGCCGCTGTTCGACACCAACGTGATGTCGTTCGACTACTGGCAGTTGTTCTCGACCAACCAGTTCTCCGGCGCCGACCGCCAGATGGACGCGAACAACCTCACCGCGGCGCTGACCAGCCGCCTGCTCGACGACGGTGGTGTCGAGCGGGTATCGGCCAGCATCGGCCAGATCCACTATTTCAGCCCACAGAAGGTGCTGCGCACCGACTGGGTCCGCTCGTCCTACGTGGCCCAGCTCGACGTGCAGCTCAGCGAGCGCTGGCGCCTGGGCAGCAGCTATCAGTGGAGCCCGAACACCCGCCAGACCGACCTGGCCTCGGTGCAGCTGCAGCGGCGCATCCGCACCGACGGCGTCCTCAATTTCTCCTACCGTTACCGTCGGGGCCTGCTGGAACAATACAACGCCTCCGTGGTCTACCCGGTGTCCGAGCGCTGGCGGCTGGTGGGTGCATGGACCTACTCGGTGAAGGATCGCGAGAGCGTCGATGCGCTGGCCGGCGTGGAGTACGACAGCTGCTGCGTGTCGCTGCGGCTGGTCGGGCGCAGCTACGTGAACCAGAGCTACTACGGCTTCGGTCCGGCGCCGACCGGCGGCAACATCAACCATCGCGACAATGCCGTCATGTTCGAAGTGGTTTTCAAGGGGCTGGGCTCCACCGGCGGCCAGATCGATCCACTGCTGCGCCGTGATATTCTCGGCTATCAATAAACGCATTCGCCCCGGCGAAATCAGGCTTTCCACTGATGAAGCAATCCCTTGCATCCCTCCTGCTCGCGCTCGCGATCATGCTCCCCGCCCACGCCCAGCTGCTGGCGCCGGCCGCGCCGGCCGACCAGCCGCTGGACCGCATCGTGGCGGTGGTCAACGACGACGTGATCCTGCAGAGCGAGCTGAACGACGCCGTGGCCTCGGTGCAGCAACAGTACGCCGGCCGCGCCGGCCAGCTGCCGCCAATGAACGTGCTGCAGCAGCAGGTACTGAACCGGCTGGTGCTGATGCGCCTGCAGATCCAGAAGGCGCAGGACCAGGGCATTCGCATCTCCAATGCCGACGTCGACCAGGCCGTCCAGGGCGTGGCCGAGCAGAACAAGCTCAGTCCCGAGCAGTTGCGTGCCGAGGTGGAGCGCAGCGGCGCCAGCTTCGCCTCGTTCCGCGAGCAGCTGGCCGACCAGATCACCGTGCAGCGGCTGCACCAGAGCGTGGTGCAGGATTCGGTCTCGGTCACCGACAGCGAGATCGACAACCTGCTCAGCAGCCCGACCTACAAGGCCGGCGAGGTGCACTTGGCGCACATCCAGATCAGCATCCCGGGCGGCGCTGACGCCACCGCGATCCAGGCCAGCCAGGCCAAGGCCGAGCAGGCGCTGGCCGCGATCAAGGGGGGCATGGATTTCAACGCCGCCGCGATCCGCTACTCCGACGCGTCCGACGCGCTCGACGGCGGCGACCTCGGCTGGCGCCGGCTGGACGAAATCCCGCCCGCGTTCGCGGACACCCTCGCTTCGATGAAGCCCGGCGACGTCAGCGCGGCGCTGCGCGGCCCGACCGGCTTCCACATCCTCAAGCTGGTCGATCAGCGCCAGAGCAGCCGCAAGATGGTCACCGAGCTGCATGCGCGGCAGATCCTGATCAAGCCAAGCGATCTGCTGACCCCGGCGCAGGCGCAGCAGAAGGCGCAGGACCTGTACCACCGCATCGTCGACAAGCACGAGGACTTCGCCACGCTGGCCAAGGAAAACTCCAAGGACGACACCACCGCCAACATCGGCGGCGACATGGGCTGGTTCCCGCCGCAGGCATGGGGCCAGGCCATTGCCGCGCAACTGGCCCAGCTGAAGGACGACCAGGTGTCGCAGCCGTTCCAGAGCGCCGCCGGCTGGCACATCGTGCAGCGGCTCGGCGAACGCCAGAGCGACCAGACCGTGCAGATCGAACGCGACCAGGCGCGGCAGGCCATCGGCACGCGCAAGTCCGAACAGGTCTACGACGACTACCTGCGCGACCTGCGCTCCAACGCCTATGTCGACGTCCTGGTGCCCGAGTTGCGCGACGCGGACAGCCAGGCTGCCGCCAGCTCGCCGTAACGGCGGTTGGACACCATGCCACTGCCCCGGCTCGCGCTGACGGCGGGTGAGCCGGCGGGCGTTGGCGCCGAGCTCCTGATCCGCCTGGCCGCCACGCCGCTGGCAGCGAGCCTGGTCGCGATCACCGATCGCGGCCTGCTGCAACGCGCCGCCTCGCGCTGCGGCGTGGCCATCGAACTCACCGACGACGACGGCAGCCACCAGGCGGCACGCCGCCCCGGCTCGCTGCGTCTGCACCACGTTCCGCTGGCCATCGAGGAAGTGCCGGGCCGGCCGGACCCGCGCAACGCCCGTCACGTGCTGGACACGCTGGCCGAAGCCGCCGACGGCTGCATGGCTGGCCGCTACGACGCGGTGGTCACCGCGCCGCTGCAGAAGTCCTCGATCAACGACGCCGGCATCCGCTTCAGCGGACATACCGAGTTCTTCGCCGAACGCGCGCGCGCCGACGTGGTGATGATGCTGGCCAGCCCGGAACTGCGGGTGGCGCTGGCCACTACCCATCTGTCGCTCGCGGCGGTGCCGGCGGCGATCACTCCCGCCGCGCTGACCCGCACGCTGCGCATCGTGCACGCCGAGCTGCAGCGCAAGTTCGGCATGGCCGCGCCGCGCATCGCGGTGCTCGGGCTCAACCCGCACGCCGGCGAAGGCGGCCACCTCGGCCGCGAGGAGATCGACACGCTGATCCCGGTGCTCGACGCCCTGCGCCGCGAAGGCATGCAGTTGCTCGGCCCGCTGCCCGCCGACACTGCCTTCGTGCCGGCACAGCGCGCGCATTACGACGCCGTGCTGGCGATGTACCACGACCAGGCCCTGCCGGTGCTGAAGAGCGAGGCGTTCGACCGCACCGTGAACCTCACCCTCGGCCTGCCGTTCATCCGCACCTCGGTCGATCACGGCACCGCGCTGGACCTGGCCGGCAGCGGCCGCGCCGATCCATCCAGCCTGATCGCGGCGGCAAACCTCGCGTTGGCGCTGGCGGCACGCCAGCGAGAAGAGCATGAAGAGGAGTGAGAAGTGAGCAAAAGCAGCCACGCCTCCACTCCCGTTTCCCGCTCCTCTCCGCTCAGAGCTTGTGGAGAAAACCACACCCTGTGGTTTTCTTCGATCGCGAGTCCGGTATGCGCCCGGACTCGCTCACCTGAAACAGTCACTTGCGTGACTGTTTCAGGTCCGGCCATCGGGGAACCGCTCCTGCGTTGCCTCAACTCGGACATCCATGCCCCTCGCCGCGGCCGGTCTGAGAGGTTGAGAAAATCACAACCTCTCACTGCTACCCCATGAACGCCCGACCCAAGAAAAGCTTCGGCCAGCACTTCCTGCACGACCGGCGCTACATCGACCGCATCGTCAGCGCGATCGCGCCGCGGCCGGAGGATTTCATGGTCGAGATCGGTCCCGGCGAAGGCGCGCTGACCCTGCCACTGCTGGCGGCGGCGGGCAGGCTCACCGCGATCGAACTGGACACCGACCTGATCCCCGACCTGCGTTCGCGTGCTGCCACGGTGGGCGAGCTGCACGTTATCCACGCCGACGTGCTGAAGGTGGACTTCAGCGCGCTGGCGCACAGCCACGGCGCGCCGCAGCTGCGCATCGCCGGCAACCTGCCGTACTACATCTCCAGCCCGATCCTGTTCCACTGCGTCGAGCACGCCGCGGCCATCCGCGACATGCATTTCATGCTGCAGAAGGAAGTGGTCGAGCGCATGGCCGCCGAGCCGGGCAGCAAGGTGTACGGCCGGCTGTCGGTGATGCTGCAGCTGGCCTGCCGCGTGGAGCCGCTGTTCGACGTGCCGCCGGAAGCGTTCCGCCCGCCGCCGAAGGTGGAGTCCGCGGTGGTACGGCTGGTGCCGCTGCCGGTCGGCGAATTGCACGACGCACCGCCCGAGCACGTCCATGCCGTGGTCAAGGCCGCGTTTGGCCAGCGCCGCAAGACGCTGGCCAATGCACTGCGGCAACTGCTCGATGCCGACGCGATCCGTCGCGCCGATGTCGACCCGAAAGCACGCGCCGAAACCCTCGCTCCGGCCGATTTCGTGCGCCTGGCCAAGGTCTACGGCGGCCTCTGAGGGAAACGCGCGCCCCATTCGCGGCGGCAGGCCTTACAATCCGGGCATGACTGAAAAATCTTCCTACACGATCGACGTGCAGGTCGAAACCCGCTTCGTCCCCGACCAATCGAAGCCCGGTGACAATCGCTACGTTTTCGCCTACACCGTCACCCTGCGCAACGCCGGCGAGATGCCCGCGCGCCTGCTCGCACGCCGCTGGATGATCACCGACGCCAACGGCAAGGTCGAGGAGGTCACCAGCGAGGGCGTGGTCGGCGAACAGCCGTGGATGCGGCCCGGCGACGATTTCGAATACACCTCCGGCGCGGTGCTGGAGACGCCGGTCGGCACCATGGGCGGCAGCTACCGGATGCTGGCCGACGACGGCACGGAGTTCGAGGCGCCCATCCCGACCTTCACCCTGTCCATTCCGCGTACGCTGCACTAATGGCCCTGCGCTGACATGGCTACGTACGCGATCGGCGACGTGCAGGGCTGCTATCCCGAATTGCAACGCCTGCTCGACAAGCTGCGCTTCGACCCGGCGCAGGACCGGCTGTGGTTCTGCGGCGACCTGGTCAACCGCGGCGGCCAGTCGCTGGACACGCTGCGGCTGATCCACGGCCTGCGCGAATACAGCGTGGTCACCCTGGGCAACCATGACCTCAGCCTGCTGGCGATCGCCCAGCGCCGGCCCGATGCGCAGGCACGCGTAAATCCCGAGTTGCGCGAGGTGCTGTTCGCCGACGATGCACCGGTGCTGTTCGAGTGGCTGCGTTCGCAGAAGCTGCTGCACCACGACGAGCAGCTCAACTGGACCATGGTGCATGCCGGCCTGGCGCCGCTCTGGACGCTGCGCCAGGCGCAGCGCGCCGCGCAGGAGGTCGAGCGCGAACTGTCCAGCCCGCACCATCCACGCCTGCTGCGCAACCTGTTCGGCAACCGGCCGGCGCTGTGGTCGAGCCGGCTGCAGGGCCTGGACCGCCAGCGCGCCACCATCAACACGATGACCCGGATGCGCTACTGCGACGTCAACGGCCGCATCGACTTCGAGGCGAAGGGCGCTCCCGGCACGCAGAAGGCCGGACTGTATCCGTGGTTCGAAGTGCCCGGCATGCGCCGGCGCGACACCCGCATCGTCTGCGGCCACTGGTCGGCACTGGGCCGCTTCGCCGGACTCGGCGTGCACGCGATCGACACCGGCTGCGTCTGGGGCGGGCAGCTCACCGCCTTGCGGCTGGACAGCGAGGAGCTGCAGTACATCGCAGTCAACGCCGAGCCGTATCGCAAACGCCCACCCGGCGGCGAGGACTGATCCGCCACTACTGAACCGACAGCCATGAAAAAACCCCGCCTCAGCGGGGTTTTCTTTTGATGAGGAGTGCGGCCACGGATGGCCGTCCGTTTGACTCTCGCGATCAGGGACGATCGCAAAGAGTTGAGGAGTGCGGCCATGAATGGCCGCCCATTTGACCTTCGCGATCATGGACGATCGCAAAGATGTGGAGAAGTACGGCCACGGATGGCCACCCGTTTGACTTTCGCGATCAGGGATCGATCGCAAAAAAACAACTCAGGCGAGCTGGCCGTGGCAGTGCTTGTACTTTTTGCCCGAGCCGCACGGGCACGGGTCGTTGCGTCCGACCTTGGGGCCATCGTGCTGCGCAGGCTGCTGCGCCAGGCGCATGCCGGCACCGACCGCCGCCTCGGCTGCCACCGCGCCACCAAACGCGCCTTCCGTGGGCGCGCCGCCACCGCTGGCCAGCATCTGCTTCTGCAGGCGATCAGCCAGGCGACGCTGCTCGGCCTCCATCGCGGCGACTTCCTCTTCGCTGCGAATGCGGATCCGCGCCAGCATCTGCACCACTTCGGCCTTGATCCGCTCGAGCATGTCGGAGAACAGCTTGAACGACTCGCGCTTGAACGCCTGCTTCGGATCCTGCTGCGCGTAGCCGACCAGGTAGATGCCCTGGCGCAGATAATCCATGCTGGCCAGGTGGTCCTTCCAGGCGTTGTCGACCACCGTCAGCATGATGTGCTTTTCCAGCTGGCGCATGGTCTCGGCGCCGATCTGCGCCTCCTTGGCCTGGAACAGCTCGTCCACCGCGCCGCGCACATGCTCGAGGAGCATCTTCGCGTCGATCTCCTGCTGCTGCTCGATCCAGTGCTTGAGGTCGAGCGACAGGCCCAGCTCGCTTTCCAGCTCGCGGTCGAGCCCGGCCAGGTCCCACTGCTCGTCGATGCTGTCGTCCGGCACGTAGGCACGCACCATGTTCTGCACCACGTCGTCGCGAATGTCGGCCACGGTGGCCTGCACGTCGTCGTCATCGAGCAGTTCGTCGCGCTGGCGGTAGATCACCTTGCGCTGGTCGTTGGCGACGTCGTCGAACTCCAGCAGGTGCTTGCGGATGTCGAAGTTGTGCTGTTCGACCTTGCGCTGCGCCTTCTCGATCTGGCGGCTGATCATGCGGTCTTCCAGCGCGTCGTCGTCCTTCATGCCGAAGCGCTTCATCCAGCGCACCAGGCCTTCGCCGCCGAAGATGCGCAGCAGGTTGTCCTCCAGCGACAGGTAGAAGCGCGAGGAACCCGGGTCGCCCTGGCGACCGGAACGGCCGCGCAGCTGGTTGTCGATGCGTCGCGACTCATGCCGCTCGGTACCGATGATGTGCAGGCCACCGGCAGCGACCACCTGTTCGTGCAGTTTCTTCCACTCGGCCCTGACGCGCTGGCGGTCGGCCTCACCGGCCTCCGCCGGCAGTTCCGCCAGCGCCGCCTCCAGGCTGCCGCCGAGCACGATGTCGGTACCGCGGCCGGCCATGTTGGTGGCGATGGTGACCTGGCCGGGCGCGCCGGCCTGGGCCACGATATGCGCTTCGCGCTCGTGCTGCTTGGCGTTCAGCACCTCGTGCGCCACGCCGGCCTTCTTCAGCAAGCCCGACAGCAGCTCGGACACCTCGATCGAGGTGGTGCCGACCAGCACCGGCTGGCCGCGCTTGTGGCACGCCTGGATGTCCTCGATCACCGAGTTGTACTTCGGCGTCTGCGACAGGAAGATCATGTCCGGGTTGTCCTTGCGGATCATCGGCTTGTGGGTGGGGATCACCACCACCTCCAGGCCGTAGATGCTCTGGAACTCGAACGCCTCGGTGTCGGCCGTGCCGGTCATGCCGGCCAGCTTCTTGTACATGCGGAACAGGTTCTGGAACGTCACCGTGGCCAGCGTCTGGTTCTCGCGCTGGATCGGCACGCCTTCCTTCGCCTCCACCGCCTGGTGCAGGCCGTCGGACCAGCGCCGGCCCGGCAGGGTGCGGCCGGTGAACTCGTCGACGATGATCACCTCGCCGTCGCGCACGATGTAGTCGACGTCGCGCTGGTAGATGCCGTTGGCCCGCAGCGCGGCGTTGAGGTGGTGCACCACCGCCAGATTCTTGGAGTCGTACAGGCCGCTGTCCTGCTCGATCACGCCGCTCGCGCGCAGCAGTTCGTCGGCGTGCTGCATGCCCGCCTCGGACAGATGCACCTGCTTCTGCTTCTCGTCGACCCAGTAGTCGCCCTCGCCGTTCTCCTCGGTCTGGCGGACCATCTGCGGCACGATCTTGTTCACCGCGATGTACAGCTGCGGGGAATCCTCGGCCGGGCCGGAGATGATCAGCGGCGTGCGCGCCTCGTCGATCAGGATCGAGTCGACTTCGTCGACGATCGCGTAGTGCAGGCCGCGCTGATAGCGCTGTTCCTTGCTCAGCGCCATGTTGTCGCGCAGGTAGTCGAAGCCGAACTCGTTGTTGGTGCCGTAGGTGATGTCGGCGGCGTAGGCCGCGTGCTTGTCGGCGTGGTCCATGCCCGGGTACACCACCCCCACGGCCAGGCCGAGGAAGTTGTACAGCTTGCCCATCTGGGCCGAGTCGCGCCGGGCCAGGTAGTCGTTGACGGTGACCACGTGCACGCCCTTGCCGGCCAGCGCATTCAGGTAGACCGGCAGCGTGCCGACCAGGGTCTTGCCCTCGCCGGTGCGCATCTCGGCGATCTTGCCCTGATGCAGCACCATGCCGCCGATCATCTGCACGTCGTAGTGGCGCATGCCCAGGGTGCGCTTGGCCGCCTCGCGCACCACCGCAAACGCTTCCGGCAGCAGTTTGTCGAGCGATTCCCCGGCCGCAACGCGCTGCTTGAACGCGTCGGTCTTGCCGCGCAGCTCGTCATCGCTCAGTTTCTCGAATTCGGGCTCCAGCGCATTGATGCGGTTGACACTCTTGGAAAGCTGGCGCAACACGCGTTCGTTGCGGCTGCCAAACAGGCTCGTCAGGGCACGATTGAACATCGATCTTCCGGGTTGGAGTGAAATGCCCACGGCGCACGCGGGCCAATCGAGCATGTTACTACATGCCCGCCGGGCACCACCCGCGGAGGCAGCCGCGCCCGGGACGCGGCCGGTTGAGCCAAGCCGCAGCGCCATCCTGAATGGCGCCGGCCAGCGCAGGATTCAAGGGATGGCGGGCAGCAACGGGCCTCAGCGATGGTTGCGCACGAACGCCAGCGGGTTGACCACGCGGCCGTTGTACCAGACCTCGAAATGCACGTGCGAGCCGGTGGAACGGCCGGTGGAACCGGCCCGGGCCACCACGTTGCCGACCTGCACGTGCTGGCCGGGACGCGCCACCAGCGCGCTGTTGTGCGCGTAGCGGGTCATGTAGCCGTTGCCGTGGTCGATCTCTACTACGTTGCCGTAGCCCTGGCGCACGCCGGCAAAGGTCACCATGCCCTCGGCCACGGTGTGCACCGGCGTGCCGAGCGGGGTCGAGATGTCAATGCCGGTATGCCGCGCCGAGCGGCCGTCGAACGGGTCCGCGCGCACGCCGAAATAGGAGGAGATGTAACCCGGCACCGGCATCCCGGTCGGCTTCAGATTGGACTCGATCCGGGCATCCAGCAACAGGCTCTGCAGCGCCGACAGCTGCGCCTGCTGGCGGTCGAACTGGCTGGCCAGCTGGCTGATGCTGTTGTCCAGCGCCGGCGGCAGGGCATAAGCGCTGCTGCCGGGGTCCTCGACGCCGCCGACGGCTGGCTGCTGGTCGAAATCGAACTCGCCGTCGTCGAGCTTGCCGACCTCCGCCAGGCGTTCGCCCAGTGCATTCAGGCGGGTCGACTGGGCCTGCAGCTGGCCCAGCTTCACGGCCAGCGCATCGAGGCTGCGCTGGGCCTCCTGGCGCACCCCGCCCAGTTGGGCGTCCTGCTGCCGGGCCTGCTGCTGCAGGTCGCGGATCTCGGCCAGCGCGCGGTCGCGCGGACTGGCCACCAGCATGGCCAGCGCCATGCCGGCACCCATGCAACCGAGTACCGCCAGCGCAGTGACCGAAAACAGCTTCCAGCGCAGGCGATGGTCGGCCAGGTCGAGGGTTTTCGGCAGTTTCCTGGCGCGTGATACGAGTATGATCTGCATGTCTTTCCTGGGTCGAATTCCGGCACCATGCAACACGCCACTCCGGCCACTTCCCGCCGCACCGGCAGCGGGCCGAAGCCCCTCGCCGACTGCGGCTCCTTCGCGACGCTGGCCCGAAGGGCCGACGCGCTGGAAGCGCTGGACCGCGCACTGCGCCAGACATTGCCGTTACCGCTGCGCGAGCAGGTGAGGTTCGCCAACCTGCGCAACGATCGCCTCGTCTTCCTGGCGTCTTCACCGGGCTGGGCATCACGCCTGCGCTTGATGCAGACGCAAATCCTTGCCGCCGCACATGCCATTGGCACCTGCGCCAGTTCAGTCACCGTGAAAGTGATCCCCCCTGCACCAGCCGCCACAGCGCCGGACCGGTCGAAACCGCTTTCGCCTGCCGCCGCCGCCCACCTCAGGGCCGCCGCCGCATCATTCACAGACCCCGAATTGCGGGCGCTGTTCCTTGAGCTGGCGTCCTTCGCCGAAACTGCTGATTCCCCCTTGCCCGGCGCAGATTGATGGCGCCGGTCCGCATGCTGCAGGCGGTTTTATAGCACGCCGTTTGTTAAGGAGTAATCCGCCATGTAGCAGAGGCGTGAAGCGCAACGCCCTCAGAACGTGATATGCATCATAAAAAAACGGCCCCGTCGCGCG
>NZ_AJXW01000006.1 GCF_000264375.1 Rhodanobacter thiooxydans LCS2 | reverse complement strand
CGCGCGACGGGGCCGTTTTTTGTGAGGAACTCGTGGAGGACCGGCTGTTCTAGGCTCAGATGGCCTGCGCCGGGTGGGCATAGGAGATCGGCGAGGTGGCCGGATCGTCCTGGTAGCTGACCTCTTCCCAGGCCGAGGCATCGGCCATCAGGGTGCGCAGCAGCTTGTTGTTCAGTTCGTGACCGGACTTGTGCGCGTGGTACGCGCCGATCAGGCTGTGGCCGAGCAGGTACAGGTCACCGATCGCGTCGAGGATCTTGTGCTTGACGAACTCGTCCTCGTAGCGAAGGCCGTCCTCGTTCAGCACTCGGTAGTCGTCCAGCACTACCGCGTTGTCCATCGAGCCGCCCAGCGCCAGGTTGTGCTCGCGCAGCATCTCGATGTCGCGCATGAAGCCGAAGGTGCGCGCGCGACTGACTTCCTTGACGAACGAGGTGGTGGAGAAGTCGATCTCGGCGCGCGAAGTGCGCTGGCTGATGATCGGGTGGTTGAAGTCGATCGAGAAGCCGACCTTGAAGCCTTCGAATGGCTCGAAGCTGGCCCACTTGTCGCCTTCCTGCACCTTCACCGGCTTCTTGATGCGGATGAAGCGCTTGGCCACGTTCTGCTCTTCAATACCGGCGGACTGCAGCAGGAAGACGAACGGGCCGGCGCTGCCGTCCATGATCGGCACTTCCGGCGCGGACAGGTCGACGTAGGCGTTGTCGATGCCCAGGCCCGCCATCGCCGAGAGCAGGTGCTCGACCGTGGAAACGCGCACCTCGCCGTCGACCAGCGTGGTCGACAGCCGGGTATCACCGACATTGTCCTCGCGCGCGCGGATATCCACCGGCGGGGTCAGGTCGGTGCGACGGAACACGATGCCGGTATTCGGCGCCGCGGGTCGCAAAGTCATATACACCTTGTCACCCGTATGCAGGCCGACGCCGGTCGCCCGGATGACGTTTTTGAGCGTACGCTGCTTGATCATCGTAGTTGGTACCTGTGTAGGCAGCAGCCAATCAGGAGCGGATGCTAACACAGTTTTAACCTGTGATAAAAGCAAACCGTACCGTACAGTCTGATTAAGCCTTCATGTTTCTTTCATCCTTGAAAGCTGACGCGTCCGCTGCGGTTTTCCCGATGAAGCGACGGCGCGACACGATACCCCGGGCCTGGGACGGGAATCCGGCACGGGGTATCGGGCCAGTCGTTGCGAGCAAGCCCGCGCCGACAGGCCGTGCGTCATCCCGACGCACAGTCTTGTTGCTGTAAAGCTGCGAACGGCCAGCCGAAGCCGACCTCGGCCCTTCCCCGCGCATCGCCCGGTTCGGCAGACGGCGCCGGCACGGCACGATGGAAGTAGTGACCGACCCAACGGGCGATCGTTCAATCCTTTCGCATCTCCTTAACTTGTGCAAGCGGTCCGAAGCCCATATGCCTCCTCAGTCGGCCTGGCGGCGCAGGAACGCCGGGATATCCAGGTAATCGAAGCCCGGCTCGGCACCCTTCGCCGGTGCCGCCGGTTCCGTACGGCCGTGGCTGACCGCCATCTCCGGTTGCGCGTAGTCGACCACCTCGTTGCCGGTACCGGTCCGCAGCACCACCGGACGCGGGCGCATCTGCACCTGCTGGGTCTCGACCATGCGGATCGGCGGCTGCTGGCGCGAGGCCATCGCCCGGTTGAGGCCGGTGGCGACCACGGTGACGCGCACGTCGTCCTTCATCTCCGGGTCGAGCGACGTGCCCATCACCACGGTGGCGTCCTCGCTGGCGAAGTCGTGGATGATGCGACCGATCTCGTCAAACTCGCGCATGGTCAGGTTGGGACCGGCGGTGACGTTGACCAGGATGCCGCAGGCGCCGTTGAGGTTGACGTCCTCCAGCAGCGGGTTCTTGATCGCCGCCTCGGCCGCCGCCTGGGCGCGGTCGTCGCCGCGGGCGGTGCCCGAGCCCATCATGGCCAGGCCCATCTCCGACATCACGGTGCGCACGTCGGCGAAGTCGACGTTGATCAGGCCCGGGGCGGTGATCAGATCGGCGATGCCCTGCACGGCGCCCTGCAGCACGTCGTTGGCGGCCTTGAACGCGTTGAGAAGGGTAACCTCGCGGCCGAGCACGCTGAGCAGCTTCTCGTTCGGCACGGTGATCAGGGAGTCGACGTGCTGGGACAGGTCCTCGATGCCCTTCAGCGCAACCTGCATGCGCCGACGGCCCTCGAACGGGAACGGCTTGGTCACCACCGCCACGGTGAGGATGCCCTTCTCCTTGGCCAGCTGCGCCACCACCGGCGCCGCGCCGGTACCGGTGCCACCGCCCATGCCGGCGGTGATGAACACCATGTCGGCACCTTCCAGCATCGCCTCGATCCGTTCGCGATCCTCCAGCGCAGCCTGCCGGCCGACTTCGGGGTTGGCGCCGGCGCCGAGACCCTTGGTCACGTTGCCACCCAGTTGCAGGTGGGTGCGCGAGCCGCAGCTGTTCATCGCCTGCGCGTCGGTGTTGGCGACGACGAATTCCACGCCTTCGATGTTGGCATTGAGCATGTGCGCCACGGCATTGCCGCCGCCGCCGCCCACGCCGATCACCTTGATGACTGCATTGGGTGCAAGTTTATCGATCAGTTCAAACATTTCCCGTCCTCCGCAGAGTTGTTGTCGTTGTAACCATGGGTGGCGACTCCTGTCGGTCCATGGTGGTGGGCGGATGTCCCTCCACCCATGGCGTCGCCTCCTGCGCCGCCGGATTCGTGTTGTTCAGAAATTCCTGGTGAGCCAGCCGCGCAACTTGCCGACCAGGCCGCCGACGCTGCCGCCGGCCGAGCCGCCCACGCGCGTGCCGCCGGCGCGCGCGCCGTGCAGCAACAGGCCCACGCCGGTGGCGTGCAGCGGACTGGAAACGACTTCGCCGAGGCCCTCGATCTGCTGTGGCACGCCGATGCGCACCATCTTGTGGAAGATCTCCTCGGCCAGCTCCAGCGCGCCTTCCATCTTCGAGGCGCCGCCGGTCAGCACCACGCCGGCCGCCACCAGGCTCTCGTAGCCGGAGCGGCGCAGTTGGTCCTGCACCATCTCGAAAATTTCCTCGTAGCGCGCCTGCACGCTCTGCGCCAGCGACTGCCGGGCCAACCGGCGCGGTGGACGATCGCCCACGCTGGGCACCTGGATGGTTTCCTCGGCATGGGCCAGCCCGGTCACCGCACAGGCGTACTTGATCTTGATCTCCTCCGCATGCGCGGTCGGCGTGTGCACGCCGTAGGCGATGTCGCTGGTGACCTGGTCGCCGCCGACCGGCAGCGAGGCGGTGTAGCGGATCGAGCCCTGGGTGTAGATCGCGATGTCGGTGGTGCCCGCGCCGATGTCGACCAGGCACACGCCCAGCTCGCGCTCGTCGTCGGTCAGCACCGCCTTCGCGCTGGCCACCGCCGAGGGCACCAGCTCGTCCACGGTGAGGCCGCAGCGCTGGATGCACTTGGTGACGTTCTGCACCGCAGCCGCCGCGCCGGTGACCAGGTGCACGTTCGCCTCCAGCCGCACGCCGCTCATGCCGATCGGCGCGCGGATGCCGTCCTGGCCGTCGATGCGGTATTCCTGCGATTCCTTGTAGAGCACCTTGCGGTCGGCCGGGATCGCCACCGCGCTGGCCGCCTCCAGCACCTGCTCCAGGTCGCTGGCGGTCACCTCGCGGTCGCGGATCGCCGCGTTGCCGTGCGAGTTGCGGGTTTCCAGGTGGCTGCCGGAGATCGAGGCATAGACCGAGCGGATGTCGCAGCCGGCCATCAGCTCGGCCTCCTCCACCGCGCGCTGGATCGAATGCACGGTCGATTCGATGTCCACCACCGAGCCGCGCTTCATGCCGCGCGAGACGTGGGTGCCGATGCCGATCACGGTGATCGGCTCGCCCGGCTCGTACTCGCCGACGATCGCCACCACCTTCGACGTGCCGATGTCGAGCCCGACCACCAGTTGCTTGTCATTGCGCGGCTTCATGAGCGGGGCGAACCTCCAGCGTTGGCGGCGGCCGTCGGCGGCCAGCGCACGGCAAATCCATTGGTGTAACGAAGATCGGCGTAGGCGAAACCGTCGCTGTGACCGGCGATGAGTTGCGGGTAGACGTCGAGAAAGCGGCGCAACCGGCGGCCGGCGTACTCGCGGTCGCCAACCACGACCTGCGCGCCGTCGGCCATGCTCACGCTCCAGCTGCCGCGCTCGGTCAGCGCCACGCCGGTGACCTGCAGATGGGTGCCGGCGAACGCCTTGCTGGTTTCCGCGTAGAAGCTGACCACCTCGGCCAGCCGCGCATCTGGACCGTGCAGGCTCGGCAGCGCGCCGATGCCGTCCATGCCCGGCGCCGCGAACACCAGGCCCTGGCGGCTGATCAGCTGCTTGTCGTTCCAGCGCGCGAACGGCTCGCGCTCGTAGATGCGCAGCAGCAGGGTATCGGGCCAGCGCTTGCGCGCTTCCACTGATTCCACCCACGGCAGCGCAGCCACCGCTTTCTGCACCGCGTCGAGATCCAGCGCGAAGAACCCCCTGCCCAGACGCGGCCGCACAGCGGCGCGGATGTCGTCCGCGCTGACGTGCCGGAACTCGGCCTGCACGGTCAGCTGGGTCACCGGCCAGCGCCCGACCGCGAACCACCCGCGCAACACGCCGACGATCGGCAGCGCGACCAGCGCGATGGCGAGGCACCAGGCGACGAGGCGGATGGTTCCTTTCACTGGGCGCCTCCGTTGGAGTCGCGGGATGACCAGCCCTTCGGCTGTTGAGAGCCGGGATTCGGGATTCGGGATTCGGCAGAACCATCCGCGTCGAACGAACCATCGCGGAAGCTGGTTTCCAGCACGCGCCAGCACAGCTCCTGGTAGTCGATGCCGGCAGCCTTGGCCGCCTTTGGCACCAGCGAGTGCGAGGTCATCCCCGGTGCAGTGTTCACCTCCAGCAGCCAGTTGCGGCCCAGGCGGTCGCGCATCACGTCGACCCGGCCCCAGCCGGTGCAGCCCAGCGCGTCGAACGCGGCCAGCGCCAGTGCGCGCAGCTCCGCCTCGGCATCGCCTTCCAGGCCGGGGCACAGATACCGCGTGTCCTCGGCGATGTACTTCGCGTTGTAGTCGTAGAACGCACCCTTCGGCACGATGTGGATGCTGGGCAGCACCTGGCGACCGAGGATGGCGACGGTCAGTTCGTCGCCCTCGATCAGGGTTTCCATCAGCAGGTCGCCCGGATACTTCGCGGCCAGCTCGACCGCCTGGTCCAGCTGGGATTCCTCGAACACGCGGGTGACGCCCACGCTGGAACCCTCGCAGGCCGGCTTCACGATCAGCGGGAAGCCGATCTGCTGCGCCGCCGCGTGCACATCCGCGCCGCGCGGCAGCGCCACGAACTTCGGCGTCGGCAGGCCCAGCGACTGCCACACGCGCTTCGAACGCGTCTTGTCCATCGACAACGCCGAGCCAAGCACGCCCGAGCCGGTATACGGCACCTTCAACGCCTCCAGCGCGCCTTGCAGCACGCCATCCTCGCCACCGCCGTGCTGGCCGTGCAGGATGTTGAACACGCGCGCGAAGCCACCGGCGCGCAGCGCGTCGAGCAGCGCGGGGATGCCGTCGACCGGCTGCGCGTCCACGCCGCGCGCCCTGAGCGCTTCCAGCACGTTGCGGCCGGAATCCAGCGACACCTCGCGCTCGGCCGAGCTGCCGCCCATCGCCACGGCGACGCGGCCGAATTGTTGGGAATCCTTGATCATGGTGCTCACTTGCTTGTCCTCAAATGACCGATCTGCGCCAGTTCGACCGCTGCCGCGCCGATGTCGCCGGCGCCCAGCAGCAGCAGCAGGTCGCCGTCGCGCAGCAGCGTCGGCAGGGTTTCCTTCAGGTCGCGCGGATGCTCGACCAGTACCGGATCGACCTTGCCGCGGGCACGCACTGCCCGCGCCAGCGCGCGGCCATCGGCACCGGCGATCGGCGGCTCGCCGGCCGGGTAGACGTCGGTCAGCACCAGCACGTCGACCTCGGCCAGCACGTTGGCGAAGTCGTCCAGCAGGTCGCGCGTGCGGCTGTAACGGTGCGGCTGGAAACCGACCACCAGGCGGCGTTCCGGCCAGCCGCCGCGCGCGGCGGCGAACACCGCGGCCAGTTCGCGCGGGTGGTGGCCGTAGTCGTCGACCAGGAGCACGCTGCCCTGGTCCAGCGCGATCTCGCCACGCCGGTGGAAGCGCCGGCCGACGCCCTGGAAATTCTCCAGCGCACGCGCCAGCGCATCGGCCTCGACTCCCAGTTGCCAGCCGATCGCCGCGGCGGCCAGCGCGTTCAGCACGTTGTGCCGGCCTGGCAGATTGAGCTTGACCGGCAGCGCTTCGTCGCGACCCGGCAGCAGCAGCTCGAAGTGCATCTCGAAGCCGTGCTGGCTCACGTTCTTCGCGCGCACGTCGGCGTCGGCGGTGTCGATGCCGTAGGTCATCACGCGGCGCGTGGTGGACTTCGCCAGCACGGCCACTTCGGGGTCGTCCACGCACAGCACGGCCAGGCCATAGAACGGCAGTCGGTGCAGGAAATCGGCGAACGCCTTCTTCACCTCGGCGAAGTCGCCGTGGTAGTTCTCCAGGTGGTCGGCGTCGATGTTGGTGACCGCGGCGATCACCGGCGACAGCAGCAGGAACGAGCCGTCGGATTCGTCGGCCTCGGCGACCAGGTACTGCCCGGTGCCCAGCCGCGCATTGGCGCCGGCCGCGTTGAGCTGACCGCCGATCACGAAGGTCGGGTCGTAGCCGGCCTCGGCCAGCACGCTGGCGGTGAGGCTGGTGGTGGTGGTCTTGCCATGCGTGCCGGCGATCGCCACGCCGCGGCGGAAGCGCATCAGTTCGCCCAGCATCTCCGCGCGCGGGATCACCGGGATGCGCGCTTCGCGTGCGGCGACCAGCTCCGGGTTGTCCTGTTTGATCGCGCTGGAGGTCACCACCACGTCGGCGGCGCCGATGTTTTCCACCGCGTGGCCGACGTGCACGTCGATACCCAGCTGCCGCAACCGCTGCGCGGTGGGCGAGTTGGCGCGGTCGGAACCGGACACGGCGTAGCCGAGGTTGTGCAGCACCTCGGCGATGCCGCTCATGCCGACTCCGCCGATGCCGATGAAGTGCACCCGGCGGAACGTGCTCATCGGGTCCTCATGCGCATGCAATCGACGCGGGGTCATGCGGCGACCTCCAGGCAGGCGCGCGCAATGACCTGCGCCGCATCGGGTTTCGCCAGCGTCCGCGCGGCTTCTGCCATCGCCAGCAGGCGCTGGCGATCACCCAGCAGCGATGCCAGCCGCTGCGCCAGAATCTGTACGTCCAGCTCGTTCTCCTGCATCAGTTCGGCGGCGCCGGCCGCCATCAGTACTTCGGCGTTGCGGGTCTGGTGGTCGTCCACCGCATGCGGGAACGGCACCAGCACCGCGCCCAGTCCCGCCGCAGCGAGTTCGGCCAGGGTCAGCGCGCCGGCGCGGCAGACGGCCAGGTCGGCCCAGCCGTAGGTGCCGGCCATGTCGTCGATGAAGGCCACCACCTGCGCCTCGACGCCGGCCTGCGCATATGCCTCGCGCGCTTCATCGAGGCCGCGACTGCCGCACTGGTGCAGCACCTCGGGACGCTGCGCCGGCGCCAACCGGGCCAACGCCTGCGGCAGCGCCAGGTTCAGCGCGCGCGCACCGAGGCTGCCGCCCAGCACCAGCAGGCGCGGCTTGCCGCTGCGTCCCGCCATGCGCTCGGCCGGCGGCGGCAGCGCGGCGATCGCCTCGCGCACCGGGTTGCCGACCCATTCGGCGCGCGGCAAGGCATCGGCGAAGCCGGCCAGCACGCGCTTCGCCAGCCCGGCCAGCTTGCGGTTGGTGAAGCCGGCCACGCGGTTCTGCTCATGCACCAGCAGCGGACGGCGCAGCAGCCACGCGGCAAGACCGCCTGGGCCGGCCACATAGCCGCCCATCGACAGCACGCTGCGCGGCCGCACCTGGCGCAGCACGGCCAGCGAAGCGAACAGTGCACGCAGCAGCATCAGCGGCGCCAGCAGCCGGGTCCGGAGGCCCTTGCCGCGCAGTCCGCCGACGGCCACCGTGTGCAGCTCGATCCGCTGCGCCGGCACCACCTTCGTCTCCATCCCGCCGACCGCGCCCAGCCACACCACCGGCATGCCCTGCGCGCGCAGGCACTCGGCTACGGCCAGGCCGGGGAAAATGTGGCCGCCGGTACCGCCGGCCATGATCAGCACGGGCCGGGAGTCGTTGGGCCGGGAATCGGGAATCGGGAATCGGGAATCGGTAGAGCACGGCGCACCAACACCCTCGCGGCCGGGGATGGTCGACATCGCTGCAGCTTCGCGCAGCGTGCTTTCCCAATTCCCTATTCCCAATTCCCTATTCCCGGCCATGCTCATGCCGCCACCGCCTCGCGCGGCTTCGCCGCGACGTTCCCGTCAAGCGCGGCCACCGCCGCCGGCATCCGGGTGGCCATCTGCCGCGCGTCCAGTGCGCGGTTGATCTCCCAGGTGGCGCGCAGCAGCACGCCGGCCATCGCGCAGGTCAACACCATTGACGAGCCGCCGTAGCTGATCAGCGGCAGGGTCAGCCCCTTGGTCGGCAGCGCACCCAGGTTCACGCCCACCGACACGAACGCCTGCATTGCCAGCATCAGCGAGACGCCGAACGCGACGTAGCCGGCAAAGCGCTGGCCCACCTCGACGCCCTTCAGCCCCAGATACAGGCCGCGCCCCACCGCCAGGCCGAACAGGCCGATCACCAGCAGCACGCCGGCCAGGCCCAGCTCCTCGCCGATCACCGCGAAGATGAAATCCGTATGCGCCTCCGGCAGGTAGGACAGTTTCAGCACGCTGGAGCCCAACCCCACCCCGGTCCATTCGCCGCGGCCGATCGCCATCAGCGACTGGGTCAGCTGGAAGCCGTCGTTGAACGGGTCCTTCCACGGGTCCATGAACGAGGTCAGCCGCTTCATGCGGTAGCTCTCGCCGGTTGCCGCCACGTACAGCAGCGGCATCAGCGGCAGGCCCATCAGGAACAGAAAGATTGGCCGCGCACCGCCCAGCCAGACCATCGCGATGGTCACCGCGATCACCAGCGTGGCCGAGCCGAAGTCCGGCTGCGCCAGCAGCAGCAGCACGATCATGCCGGCCACCAGCACCGGCTTGAACAGGCCCAGGAACTTCGTCTCCACATTTTCGCGATGACGCACCAGGTAGCTGGCGACGTAGATCACCAGAATGAGCTTTACCGCCTCCACCGGCTGGAACGTGGTGACCAGCAGGTTCAGCCAGCGCCGCGCGCCGTTGATGCGCATGCCCAGGTGCGGCACGAACACCGCCAGCAGCATCAGGAACGCCAGCGCCAGCAGCGGGAACGCGAACTTCTCCAGCAGCTTCAGCTCGGTGCGCATCGCCAGCCCGGCGGCGACCAGCCCGAAGCCGAGGAACAAGAGATGCCTCTTCAGGAAATAGAACGCGCCGAGGTGCTGGCTGTCGGCCACCGCGATCGAACTGGACGTCACCATCACCACGCCCACGCCGGCCAGCCCGACCAGCGCAACCAGCAGCCACAGATCGAAGCTGCCGCACGGACCGCTGCGGCGTTTGGCCTGGGTGGTGGCGTCAAACATGGGTCTGCTCCGCAGCCAGGGAATAGGGAACAGGGAATAGGGAATCGGCAAAAGCGCGCGCCTGCCCGCTCTTCCTATTCCCTATTCCCGATTCTCTATTCCCGGCTCTCATCATCAACGCACCTTCAGCGTGGCAAGGCCGATCAGCACCAGCACCACGCTGATGATCCAGAAGCGCACGATCACCCGCGGCTCGGGCCAGCCTTTCAGTTCGAAGTGGTGGTGGATCGGCGCCATGCGGAACACGCGCTTGCCGGTGAGCTTGAAGCTCGCCACCTGGATCATCACCGAGGCGGTTTCCATCACGAACACGCCGCCCATCACCAGCAGCACGATCTCCTGGCGCACGATCACCGCCACGCAGCCCAGCGCCGCGCCCATCGCCAGCGCCCCGACGTCGCCCATGAACACCTGCGCCGGATAGGTGTTGAACCACAGGAAGCCCAGCCCGGCACCGGACAACGCGCCGGTGAAGATCGCCAGCTCGCCCGCGCCCGGAATCGACGGGATGCCGAGGTACTCGGAGAACACCTTGTTGCCGGCCAGATAGGCAAATACGCCGAGCGCACCGGAAACCAGCACGGTGGGCATGATCGCCAGGCCGTCCAGCCCGTCGGTGAGGTTCACCGCGTTGGAGAAGCCCACGATCATGAAATAGGTGATCACCACGAAGAACAGCCCCAGCGGCAGCACCACGTGCTTGAACAGCGGCACGTACAATGCGGTCTCCGCCGGCAGCTGGGCGGTGTGGTAGAGGAACAGCGCCGCGCCGAGGCCGAACACCGACTGCCAGAAATACTTCCAGCGGCTGGCCAGGCCGCGGCTGTCCTTCAGCACCAGCTTGCGGTAGTCGTCGTAGAAGCCGATCGCGCCGAAGCTCAGCAGCACCGCCAGCACCACCCACACGTAGCGGTTGTGCAGGTCGGCCCACAGCAAGGTGGCCACGGTGACCGAGAGCAGGATCATCACGCCGCCCATGGTCGGCGTGCCGGCCTTGACCAGGTGCGTCTGCGGACCGTCGCTGCGCACCACCTGGCCGGCCTTCAGCGCGGCCAGCCGGTTGATCAGCCACGGCCCGCACAGCAGCGACAGCGACAGCGCGGTGAGCGCGGCCATGATGGTGCGGAAGGTGATGTACTGGAACAGATGCAGCGCGGTGAAATGCCGTGCCATCCAGTCGGCCAGTTCAAGCAGCATCGGATGCGCCCCCCTTGTTCTTGCCGGCATGACCGCCGAGCGCCGCCACCACCTGTTCCATGCCGGCCGAGCGCGAACCCTTCACCAGACAGGTGACGCCCGCGTGCAGTTGCGCCTGCAGCACGGCGATCAGCGCCGCCTTGTCCTCGAAATGCTCGCCGCCCGCGCCGAACGCCTCGACCGTGGCCGCGCCGAGCGGGCCGACCGCGAACAGCCGGTCGACACCACGCGCTCGCGCACGCTCGCCGATGCCAGCGTGCAGCGCGCGAGCATCCGCACCCAGCTCGGCCATGTCGCCCAGCACCAGCCAGCGTTCGCCCCCAGCCAGCAGCAGGGTGTCGATCGCCGCCGCCATCGAGCTCGGGTTCGCGTTGTAGCTGTCGTCGATCAGCGTCCAGCCGCCGGCCACCACTTCGCGGCGCAGCCGGCCGGCCACGCCGGGCACCTGCTCCAACCCGGTCACGATGGTGTCCAGCGGCACGTCCAGCGCCAGCGCCACCGCCGTGGCGGCCAGTGCGTTGGCGATGTTGTGACGGCCGGGCAGCGGCAGCGCCACCTCGGCATCGCCCTGCGGCGTGCTCAGCACGAAGCGCGAGCCGTCCACACGCTGCTCGATGATGTCGGCGCCTACGTCGGCCGGCTGGTCGAGGCCGAAGCGCAGCACCTTGCGCGCGCCGGCCAGGCCGGTGAAGAAACTGGCGAACGCGTCGTCGGCGTTGATGATCGCGATGCCGTCGGCCGGCAAGGCCTGGTACAGCGCGCCCTTGGTCTCGGCCACGCCCTCGATGCTGCCCATGCGCGCAAGATGCGCCGGCGCGATGAGCGTAATGAGGCCGATATCGGGCCGTGCGATGGCAGCCAGGTAGGCGATGTCGCCCGGCTTGCCGGCGCCCATCTCGAACACCGCGTACTCGGTGTCCTGCGGCATCGCCAGCAGGCTCAGCGGCAGGCCCAGCTCGTTGTTGAAGTTGCCCGCGCTGACGTGGGTGCGGCCGTGCCGCGACAGGATCGAGGCGACCAGCGTCTTCACCGTGGTCTTGCCGTTGGAGCCGGTGATGCCCACCACACGCACGTTGCGCTGGGCGCGCACCGCGCTGGCCAGGTCGCCGAGCGCCAGTTCGGCGCTGTCCACCAGCAGCTGCGGCAGCGCACTGTCGACCTTGCGCGTCACCAGCGCAGCGACCGCGCCGCGCGCGGCGGCCTCGGCCAGGTAGTCGTGGCCGTCCACCCGCTCGCCCCTGATCGCCACGAACAGGTCGCCGGGCTTGAGCTTGCGCGTGTCGATGGCGACGCCGGTCACCTCGACGTCACTGCCGAGCAGGCGACCGTGGGTCCACAACGCGATGGCGGCGAGCTGCATCATGGGCGTGCCTCCCTGCCGATCCGCGCGAGCACCGCGTGGGCCACCGCCATGTCGTCGAACGGTCGCTTGCCGGCGGCGCCCTCCTGGTAGGTTTCGTGGCCCTTGCCGGCGATCAGCACCGCATCGCCAGGCCGCGCGAATTGCAGCGCATCAGCGATTGCCGTAGCGCGATCGCGCTCGACCGCCATCGCGCGCGCCGCCGCCATGCCGGCGACGATCTGCGCCACGATCGCGTCGCCGTCCTCGGCGCGCGGGTTATCGTCGGTGACGATCGCCACGTCGGCCAGCCGCGCCGCGATCGCGCCCATCAGCGGACGCTTGCCGGCGTCGCGCTCGCCGCCGCAGCCGAACACGCAGATCAGCTTGCCGGCGCAATGCGCGCGCACCGCGGTCAGCGCCTGCTCCAGCGCATCCGGCGTGTGCGCATAGTCGACCACCACCAGCGGCTGGCCCTGCACGCCGCCGAGCCGGCTCATGCGCCCGTTCACCGGCTGCAGCTGTGCGACCACCTCGACGATGCGCGCGAACGGCTCACCCAGCGCGCCGAGGCAGGCCACCACGGCCAGCAGGTTGGCCACGTTGAAGCGGCCGATCAGCTGGCTGCGCACCGCCCGCGTGCCCCACGGCGTGCGCAGCAGGAACGCCAGCCCTTCGGCCGAGCTGACGATCGAGCTGGCGGCGACTTCCGCCTCGTCGTCGCCGGCCATGCTGAAACGCAGCCGCTCGACGTCGGCAGGCAACTGCCCGGCCAGCTCGCGACCGAACGCGTCGTCGATGTTGATCGCTGCGCTGCGGAGGCCCGGCCAGGCGAACAGCTTGGCCTTCGCCGCACCATAGGCCTGCATGCTGCCGTGGTAGTCCAGGTGATCGCGGGTGAGGTTGGTGAACGCAGCCACCTCGTAATCCACCGCCGCCACACGGCCCTGCTCCAGGGCGTGCGAGGACACCTCCATCGCGACGTGGCTGACATCCGCGTCGCGGAATTCCGCCAGCAGCGCCTGCACCGTCACCGCGTCGGGCGTGGTCCGCTCGCCTTCGTGCAACTGGCCATGCACGCCGGCGCCGAGCGTGCCAATCGACGCCGCGCGGTGGCCGAGCAGAGTCAACGCCTGCGCCAGCAGCTGCACGCACGAGGTCTTGCCGTTGGTGCCGGTGACGCCAACCATCCGCATCGACTCGCTGGGGCGGCGGTAGAAGCGCGCGGCGATCTCGCTGACCTGGCCGTGCAAGCCGTCGATCCACAGCACGGGAACCTCGTCGACCGCCTGGGGCAGTCGACCCCTTCCGCCTTCGGCACGTTCCCCTGCAGACAAGGGAAGGGACTCACCTGGCGCGGGCGCTTCCGCCAGCACCACCCGTGCGCCACGCTGCACGGCGCCAGCGGCGAAGGTGATGCCATGGGCGTGGCCGCCGCGCAGGGCGAAGAACGCATCGCCGCGCTGCACCCGGCGCGAATCCAGGCTCAGCCCGGTCACCACGATGCGGCCGACTTCCGGCGCCGCGGCGATCGGCGCGTCGGCGATGCCCAGCAGCAACTGGTCGAGGTGGCCGCTGCTCATGGCGTGTCCTCGTCGACCGGGGCGTCGTCGATCGGCGCATCGACCGGCGGCTTGCTGCCAACCAGGCCGTCGACGTTCTGCAGCGGACCGCCCACGTACCAGCGGCCGATGTTGTCCGGCGGCACGTCGAGCAGGCGCAGCGCACCTTCCATCACCCGCGAGAACACCGGCCCCGACACGGTGCCGCCGTAGTAGCTGCCCTTCTGCGGGTTGTCGATCACCACCACCGCAGCCAGGCGCGGATTGGACGCCGGCACGATGCCGGCGAATGCCGAGGTGTAGTTGCTCTTGGCGTAGCCGCCGATGCTGGCCTTGTGCGCGGTGCCGGTCTTGCCGGCCACGCTGTAGTTGGCGATGCGCGCCAGTGTGCCGGTGCTGCCCGGGCCGGTCACCGTCTCCATCATGCGCAGCAGCTGGCCCGCCACTTCCGGCGAGATGATCTGCTTGGAGGTGGCGTCGCCGCCCTTGATGAAGCTCGGGCTGTGCATCACGCCGCCATCGGCGATGGTGGCGTAGGCATTGACCAGCTGCAACACGGTCACGTTGAGGCCGTAGCCGTAGCCGAGAATGGCCTTCTCCAGCGGGCGCCAGCTGCGGCCGATGCGCAGCGAGCCGGCGGCCTCGCCGGGGAAGCCGCTCTCGGTGCTGTTGCCGAAGCCGAACGCGCGGTAGGTGTCGTACATCAGTGTCGTGTCGAGCGTCATCGCGATGCGCGCCGCGCCCACGTTGCTCGACTTGGTGATCACCCCCGTCGGCGTCAGCAGCCCGTAATTGTGCGTGTCGTGGATGTCGTGGCCCTGGAAGTACCAGTGCCCGCCGGTGGTGTCGATGATCGGGCTGGTCGGCGTGTACCTGCCGCTGGACAGCGCCGCCGCCATCAGGACCGGCTTGATGGTGGAGCCGGGTTCGAGCACGTCGGTCATCGCCCGGTTGCGCCGCTGGCCGGGCCGGCTGCCGCCGAGCGCGTTCGGGTTGTAGGTGGGCAGGTTGGCCATCGCCAGCACTTCGCCGGTTTTCACGTCGAGCACCACGATCGAGCCGGAGTCGGCTTGCGATTTCTCCAGCGCGTTCTTCAGTTCGCTGTAGGCCAGGAACTGGATGCGGCGGTCGATGCTGAGGGTGAGGTTCTGCCCCGGCTTCGGCGCGCGCACCTGCTCGATGTCCTCTACCACGTGGCCCATGCGGTCGCGGATCACGCGCTTCGCGCCCGGCTTGCCGGCCAGCCAGTCGTCGTAGGCCAGCTCCAGCCCTTCCTGGCCGCGGTCGTCGATGTTGGTGAAGCCGAGCACGTGCGCGGTCACTTCGCCGGAGGGGTAGTAGCGTTTGAACTCGCGCTGGCCATTGATGCCGGGAATGCCCAGGTCCAGCACCGCCTGCGCCGCGGCCGGCGCCATCTGCCGGCGCAGGTAGACGAACTCGCGGTCCGAGCGCTGCGCCAGTTGCGCCTTCAGGCTGTCCGCGTCCACCCCCAGCGCCTGCGCCAGCGCGGGGATGCGCTCGTCGCTGTCCAGTACCTCGGCCGGGTTGGCCCAGATCGACATCATCGGCGTCGACACCGCCAGCGGCTCGCCGTTGCGGTCGAAGATGGTGCCGCGCGACACCGGAATCGGCATCTCGCGCAGGAAGCGCGCGTCACCCTGGCGCTGGTAGAACTGCTTGCGCACCACCTGCAGGTCGAACGCACGCGCCACCAGCCCGACCGAGACCAGGCCGAGCAGGCCGACCACCACCACCAGGCGCCGGCGCGCGCTGGGGCCGGCGCCGCGGCGGCGACCGGGCTGGGCGGGAGTGCTGTGGTTGCGCCAGCTCATCAGCGCAGCAACCGGATGTCTTGCGGACGCGGGTCGACCATGCCCAGCTTCTGCCGGGCCTCGTCGTCGATGCGCCGCGGTTCGGCGTAGGTGGCCTGCTCCAGCTCGAGCTTGCCGTACTCGATGTTCAGTTCGTCGCGCTGGTTCTGCAGCGCGGTCAGGTTGACGAACAGCACGCGGCTCTCGTGGCGCGTCCACACCACGCCGAGCGCGCTGGCCAGCACCGCGATCAGCAGCATCAGCAGGCTCAGGGCGCCGAGCGCCCTCACGTCAACTTCTCCGCCACGCGCAGCACGGCCGAGCGAGCGCGCGGGTTCGCCGCCTGCTCGGCCGCGGACGGGAACTGCGCCTTGCCGACCGCGGTCAGCCGCGCCGGCGCGACTTGCACCGGCGGCCCGCGGCGGCTGTTCTGCACGCGGCCGGAGTGGTCGCGGATGAACAGTTTTACCGCGCGGTCTTCCAGCGAATGGAAACTGATCACTGCCAGCCGGCCGCCGGGTTTGAGCCGCTCCAGCGCCGCGTCCAGCCCTTGCTTGAGAGCATCCAGCTCGCCGTTCACGCGGATGCGCAGCGCCTGGAAGCTGCGCGTGGCCGGATGCTTGCCCGGCTCGCGCCGGCCGACCACCCGCTCGATCAGCGCGGCCAGCTGGCCGGTGCGGGTGAACGGGGTGGCGTCGCGGTCCGCCACGATGGCGCGGGCGATGCGCCGGCTGTGGCGTTCCTCGCCGTAATGCCACAGCACGTCGGCGATCTCGCGCTCGCTGGCCTGGGCCAGGAATTCCGCGGCGCTCTCGCCCTGGCTGGGGTCCATGCGCATGTCCAGCGGCGCGTCGGCCATGAAGCTGAAGCCGCGTGCGGCTTCGTCCAGCTGCGGCGAGGACACGCCGAGGTCGAGCAACACGCCATCGAGGCCGGCGGCGGTCTCGTCCCACTCGGCCAGGCTGGAAAAATTCGCGTGGCGGATCGCCACGCGCGGATCACCGGCGAACTCGGCTCGCGCGGCGGCGATCGCCGTCGGATCGCGGTCCATCAACAGCAGCCGGCCGCTGGAGCCCAGGCGCGACAGCACCGCGCGGGCGTGACCGCCACGACCGAAGGTTCCATCGAGATAGCGCCCGCCAGCCTGCACGGCGAGTCCCTCCACTGCTTCACCCAGCATCACCGGGATGTGCCGCAAAACTTGCTCGGCCATGCCGCACTCCCGCTCCCGTCCCGCCCACATGCCGATCGCGCCTTACAGGCGCAATTCCGCCATTGCCTGCGTGATCTCCGCTTCGCCGATGGTCTGGCGGATCTTCTTGAGGTGTTCCTGCTCGCTCCACAGCTCGAACTTGTCGCCCATGCCCAGCAGCACCGCCTTTTTCTCGATGCCAGTGGTGGCGCGCTGGCTGGCCGGCAGCAGCACCCGCGCCGCCGAGTCGGGCTCGACCACCGCGGCCGCGCCGACCAGCTTCATCTGCATGTCGCGATGCGCCTTGACCACCTTGGAAAGCGCGTTGACCTGGTCGCGCACCAGCTCCCACGCCGCGTACGGGAACAGCCACAGGCAGCCCGGCTCGAACGGGTTGTAGGTGATCACCAGACGATTGGCGCACTCGCCCGCCACCTGCTCCCGATAAGCGGTCGGGATGGTCAGGCGGCCCTTGTCGTCAACGGTGATGGCGGTTTCGCCCTGGAACACGTTCAATGGACTCCACTAAAACCCACGATTTCACACTGGGGCCCACGATAATCTCGCCCCATGAGACTGTCAAGGGAATTTCGCTTGTGAATCAAGGAGTAAAGGCAGAATACTGACCACATGTGCAGCATTTTCTGAGGAACACCAGCAAGGTGTTTGAAAGCAGGGAATTTTTTATAAATTAAAATGCGCCGCATGGCGCCCGAACCGGGCGAAACCCGGCCATATCGGCCCGCGCTGGCGTTCCTGGATGAACCACCGTTCACACAAGCGCCTTCGTCACCACCGCGATGCGGTTGCGGTGGTGACGAAGGCGGGAACGAGGTGGAGTCGGCCTGTAAGCCGGGTTCTGTACGCCTTGCGGCGCGACAGTCATTCCTCTCGGCCAGGCGTCGCCGCCTGGCTCCAGCAACCTACCCGGGAACAACGCGGGCCGCGTTATCGTTCCCCTATTTGGTCTTGCTCCGAGTGGGGTTTACCGTGCCGTACGGCGTTGGCCCCGTACGCGGTGCGCTCTTACCGCACCCTTTCACCCTTGCCTGATCCTCTTGCGAGGCCATCGGCGGTCTGCTCTCTGTTGCACTGGCCGTCAGCTCACGCTGCCCAGGAGTTACCTGGCACTCTGCCCTGCGGAGCCCGGACTTTCCTCGATGCACTTGCGTGCGACGCGACTGTCCGGCCGACTCCACTGGCCATTGTAGTGGCCGGGAGTCGGGAATAGGGAATGGGAAGAAGCAAAAGCTCGCGCGCCGCGCTTTTTCCGATTCCCCTATTCCCGATTCCCTGTTCCCTGCTCGCCATACAAGAGCTTGCGCGGCGCGCCGCTGATCGCGGCGGCGAGCTTGGCCGCCTTCGCCGGCGGCAGTTCCTCGCGCAGGATGGCGAACACGCGCTGGCCCTCGGCCAGCTTCGCGTCGGCCTCCTCGCCGCGACCGGCGACCAGGATCACGCATTCGCCGCGTTGCTGGTCGGGATCGTTCGCCACCCGTTCGGCCAGCTCCGCCAGCGGCTTGCCGAGCACCGTCTCGAACAGCTTGGTCAGCTCGCGCGCCAGCACCGCCTCGCGCCCGGCGCCGAACACGTCGCGCATGTCGGCGAGGCTTTCGGCAACGCGGTGCGACGACTCATAGAAGATGAGTGTGCGCCCATCGCCCGCCAGTTCCTGCAGCCGGCTGCGCCGCGCCGCCGCCTTCGGCGGCAGGAAACCCTCGAACACGAAACGGTCGCTGGGCAGGCCGGCCACCGACAGCGCGGCGATCGCCGCGCAGGCGCCCGGCACCGGAATACAACGGATGCCGGCGGCGCGCGCGGCGCGCACCAGCCGGAAACCCGGATCGCTGATCAGCGGCGTGCCCGCATCGGAGATCAGCGCCACCGCCTCGCCAGCCTGCATGCGGCGCACGATCGCTTCCACCGCCTCGCGCTCGTTGTGCTCGTGCAGCGCGATCAGCGGCGTGTCGATGTTGTGATGCACCAGCAGCGGCCGGCTGTGGCGGGTGTCCTCGGCCGCGATCACCGCCACCTGGCGCAGCGTGTCGATGGCGCGCGCGGAAAGATCGTCGCGGTGGCCGATGGGCGTGGCGACCACCCACAGGCAGCCCATTTGTGCTGACATCTGCAAACTCCTGCGCCGTAAGCCGGCAAGTCGATCCGCTATGATCGCGCATTGACGACCATGACGAACAAGGGAACTCCCATGCGCTTCATGCGCCTCTCGCGCGTCGCCGCGATCGCACTGCTGGCCGCCCTGGTGCTGGTGGCCTGCGTGCCGGCCAATACGCCGCGCTCGCCGGCCGAGCTCGCCGCCGCGCAGAGCGCCGAGGCGCTGTCCCGCCAGGGCCAGTTCGACCAGGCCGCGCAGGCGTGGCTGGCACTCGCCGCGCAATCGCGCGGCCATGCCGACAGCTACCGCCTGCTGGCCGCCGAAGCATGGCGCGAGGAAGGCCAGCTCGACAAAGTCATCCCGGTGCTGGCGGACATCAAGCGCCAGCGCCTGAGCGGCGACGAACCGCTGCGCTTCGACCTGCTGCAGGCCGAGCTCGCGCTCAACCGGCATGACGCCGCCACCGCGCTGCGGCTGACCACCCAGCCGAACGTGACGGTGCCCGCGCCACTGCAGTTGCGCCTGCTCGAGTGGCGTGCCCGCGCCATGGCGGCCAGCGGCGACCCCTGGGGCGCCGCCCGCACCCGCGTGCAGATGGACGGCCAATTGAGCGGCTACGACCACTCCCAGAACCGCCAGCAGGTGCTCGACCTGCTGGGCCAGGTCGGTGTCGACTCGCTCAAGCAGCGTGCCGCCGCGATGCAGCGCGGCGACCGCATGCTGCCGTGGGTGAACGAAGCGCTGAGCCGGCTCGGCGTCGCCGTGGCGCAGCCGCCGCCGGAGCTGCAGCAGCCGGTCGGCACCCTGCTGCCCGGCGCCAACGCGAACGTGCGCGAGGGTTACAAGGCGCCCAGCCAGGTCGCGCTGCTGCTGCCCAGCGACGGCAATTACGCCGCGGCAAGCACGGCCATCCGCGAAGGCTTCTTCGCCGCCTACCTCGACGCCGGGCGCAATCACGCACCGCGCCCGTCGGTGCGCGTCTACGACAGCCAGGGCACCGCCGACGGCGCGGTCAAGGCGTACCAGCAGGCGGTCAGCGACGGCGCCCGACTGGTGGTCGGACCGCTGACTCGCGGTGAGGTTGCCGCGGTGTTCAGTCAGCCGCGGCTGCCGGTGCCGCTGCTGGCGCTGAACCACCCCGACGACAAGCAGTTGCCTGCCGGCGACGCCAGCGAATTCGGCCTGCTGCCGGAGACCGAAGGCGCCCAGGCCGCCGACCACATGGTCGAGCGCGGCCTGCGCCGGGTCTATGCGGTGGTTTCCACCGACGACTTCGCGCAGCGCGCCGCCAGCGCGTTCAAGGCCGAGCTGGCGGCGCGCGGCGGTGAATTGGCCGGCATGGTCACCCTGCCGCCGGGCGTCACCAGTTACGCCAGCCTCATCGCCGGCCTGAAGCTTCCCGTCGGCACCAATGCAGCGGCGGCGCCGGTCCAGCCTGCGGCAGCCGGCACCACCGCGGCGCCTGCTGCCAGCGGCGCGGTAGGCGACACCGGCATCTTCATCAGCATGCGACCGGAGCAGGCGCGCCTGCTGCTGCCGCAATTGCGCATCGCACAGGTGAACCTGCCGGTGATCGCCACCTCGCACGTCTACGAAGGCAGCGACGACGTCGCCGCGAACCGCGACCTTGACGGGGTGGAGTTCTGCGACGCGCCGTGGCTGTTCGACGCCCAGCCCGGCCTGCCCAACCACGACGGCGTCGCCGCGCGGCTGCCGGCCGCGCGCGGCGGCGCGGCGCGGCTGTTCGCGTTCGGCATGGACGCCTGGAACCTGGTGCCCTACCTGGAATGGCTGCGCGCCCACCCGGGCAGCTACGTGCCCGGCGCCAGCGGCCAGCTCGCCGCCGACCAGTTCGGCCGGGTACGCCGGGTGCTGATCTGGGCGCAGTTCCAGAATGGCCTCGCGCGCCCGCTGGGCGGCAGCCTGCAGCTGGACGACGCGCCCTCGAACGCCCCGCCCGCCAGCGCCGAGCCGGCACCGGCGGGTTCCGTGCCGAGCGGAACCTTCCAGCCCGCCGCGAACTGATGCGCGCCGCCGGCGACGATTTCGAGCAGCGCGCCTGCGGCGAGCTGGAACGCGCCGGCCTGAAACTGCTGGCGCGCAACTACACCACCCGCCACGGCGAGCTGGACCTGGTGATGCGCGACGGCGACGCCGTGGTCTTCGTCGAGGTGCGCTACCGGCGCAGCGCCAGCCACGGCGATGCCGTTGCCTCGGTCACCGCGGCCAAGCAGGCGAAGCTGATTCTTGCCGCGCAGCACTGGCTCGCCGCGCATCCGCAGCACGCGCGGCGCAACTGCCGCTTCGACGTGGTGAGCTACGACGGCCCGCCTGAGGCGATCCGCCGCGAATGGTTGCGCGGCGCGTTCGAAGCCGGCTGATCAGATTCGACTGAGCTGGCGCAGCAATTTCTTCCCGCGAGTGGATTACGCTTGGCTGATGCCCCTGCCTGATGCACTGTTCGCGCGCCTGCGCGAGATCTTTCCCGACGACGCGCTCGCCATCCGCGAGACCGAGCGACGCGCGTTCGCCCGCGACAACTCGCGCTACGAGCAGTTGCCCGAGGCCGTGGTGTTCCCCACCTCGCACGAACAGGTAGAGGTGCTGGTGCGCGCCTGTCGCGAACATCGCGTGCCGCTCACCGCGCGCGGCGGCGGCACCAGCTCCACCGGCGCCGCGGTGCCGGCGGCGGGCGCCGTGGTGGCGAGCTTCATCCGCATGGACCGCATCCTGCACATTGCTCCCGACGATCGCCTTGCGGTGGTGCAGCCGGGTGTCACCAACGAGGCGCTGCAGCAGGCGCTGGCGCCGCACGGTTTCTTCTGGGCGCCCGATCCGGGTTCGGCCCCGTGGTGCACGGTGGGCGGCAACCTTGCCTGCAATGCGGGCGGCCCGCGCGCGGTGAAGTACGGCGCCACCCGCGACAACGTGCTGGGCTTGCGCGCGGTGGCCGGCACTGGCGCGGGTTTCGTCGCCGGTACGCACACCACCAAGGATTCCACCGGCTACGACCTCACACGCCTGCTGGTCGGCTCCGAAGGCACGCTGGCGCTCGTCACCGAGGCCACGCTCAAGCTCACGCCGCGGCCTCCCGTCGTGCGCTCGCTGCGCGCCACCTATCGCGACACGGCCAGCGCGGCGCAGGCGGTGGCGCGCATCATGGCGCAGCCGGTAACGCCCGCGGCGCTGGAGTTCATGGATGCGCTGGCGCTCAAGCTGGCGCGCGACCACGCGCCGGACGCCGACGTTCCGCAGGCGGGTGCGCTGCTGCTGATCGAGGTCGATGGCACCCCGGAGACCGTGGGCTTTGCGCAGGACGCGGTGGCGCGCGCGGCGCGCGGCGAAGGCCTGGTAGCGCTGGATATCGCGGCCGACGCCGGCGAAAACGCCGCGCTGTGGGCGGCGCGCAAGGCGCTCTCGTTCGCCCAGCGCACGGTGACCGAGCACAAGATCAACGAGGACGTGGCGGTGCCGGTGAGCCGCCTGCCCGCCTTGGTGGACGG
Source organism: Rhodanobacter thiooxydans LCS2 (assembly GCF_000264375.1). GTDB lineage: Bacteria > Pseudomonadota > Gammaproteobacteria > Xanthomonadales > Rhodanobacteraceae > Rhodanobacter > Rhodanobacter thiooxydans. The sequence goes on along the minus strand of NZ_AJXW01000006.1, from coordinate 42,096 downwards.
CGCCCAGGCGCTGGCGGCGAAACACGCGGTGCCGCTGGTGTGCTTCGGTCACGCCGGCAACGGCAACCTGCACGTGAACCTGCTGCCGCGCGACGTGGACGAGATCGAGCGCGCCTACGCGGCGCTGCCCGAGCTGTTCGCGCTGGTGCTGGCGCTGGGCGGCACGCTGTCGGGCGAACACGGCATCGGCCTGGTCAAGCGCGAGTTCATGCCGCTGGCGCTGGAACCGGCCACGCTGGGGCTGATGCGCGACATCAAGGCCGCGTTCGATCCCGACGGCATCCTCAACCCCGGGAAGTTGCTGCCTTGAGCGGCGGAGTACGGGGTTTCGGGTTACGGGACACGCGAACGCGGTAGCGGGAGTGGTTGCAGATGGGAAACAGGAAAAGCACGGGCGGCCTTCGACAGCAACACAGCCTCGACGCCTTGCTGGCGGAGATCCGCTGCGGCCATACCTGCGCGATGCAGCAGCCGCCGGGGCGGCGGCCGGTACTGCAGGCTTCCACACGCTCGCGCCTGCTGATCGTCAGCCAGGCACCGGGGCGCAAGGTGGAGGAGAGCGGCATCCCGTTCGACGACGTCAGCGGCGAGCGCCTGCGCGACTGGCTGCGGATCGACCGCGCCACGTTCTACGACGCCGATCGCGTGGCGATCGTGCCGATGGATTTCTGCTACCCGGGCAAGGGCAGGAGCGGCGACCTGCCGCCGCGGCCGGCGTGCGCGGCGATCTGGCATCCGCGGCTGTTTTCGCTGCTCACCGGCGTGCAACTGACGCTCGCCATCGGCCAGTACGCGCAGGTGGGCATGCTCGGCGACGCGCGCGATGCCACGCTCACCGACACCGTGCGCAACTGGCGCACGCACCTGGCCCGCGGCGTGCTGCCGCTGCCGCATCCGAGCCCGCGCAACCGCCCGTGGGTAATGCACCACCCGTGGTTCGAGGCCGAGCTGCTGCCGGTGCTGCGCAAGCGCGTGGCCGCGGCGCTGGCCGACACCGATTGAGCTGCCGCATCGCACCTTGCCGCTTGGCGCCGGCGTCGTCTAACCTGCCCTGCCACGACATCGTGGCCACGGGGTCGACCCCGGCCTTGCAGGGGAAACCTCGTCCATGAGCCTCAAGCTCCGCCTTACCGTACTCAATTTCTTCCAGTACTACATCTGGGGCGCGTGGCTGCTGACCATCGGCACCTGGTGGTTCCAGACCCAGCACTGGTCGGGTACCAGCTTCGGCGCGATCTTCTCGACCATGGGCATCGCCTCGCTGTTCATGCCCTCGCTGGTCGGCATCGTGGCGGACAAGTGGATCAACGCCGAACGCCTGTACGGCATGCTGCAGATCGCCGGCGCGGTGGTGCTGTTCGCAATCCCGCACGTGCGCGACCCGGAGCAGATGTTCTGGGTGATGCTGTTGAACATGTGCTTCTACATGCCCACCATCTCGCTGGCGATCACGGTGGCCTACAACGCGCTCAAGCAGGACGGCCTGGACGTGGTGAGTACCTACCCGCCGATCCGCGTGTGGGGCACCATTGGCTTCATCGCCGCGACCTGGACCACCAGCCTGCTCGGCTTCAAAGCTTCGCCGGCGCAGTTCCACGTGGCCGCGGCCGCCTCGCTGCTGCTCGGCTTTTACGCCTTCACCCTGCCCAAGTGCCCACCGCGGCTGCGCGGCGCGCAAGGCCGCGGCCTCGCCGACCGACTGGGGCTGACCTCGTTCACGCTGTTCAAGAACCGCAACATGGCGGTGTTCTTTCTCTTCGCGATGCTGCTGGGCGCGGCGCTGCAGCTGACCAACGCCTACGGCGACGCCTTCCTCAGCGACTTCGTCAAGGTGCCCGAGTACGCCAACCTGCTGGCGGTGAAGTACTCGACCATCATCATCTCGATCTCGCAATTCTCCGAAACCGCCTTCATCCTCACCATCCCGTTCTTCCTGAAGCGCTTCGGCATCAAGGCGGTGATGACGATGAGCATGCTGGCCTGGGTGCTGCGCTTCGGCCTGTTCGCGTTCGGCGACCCGGCCGGCGGGCTGTGGATGATCGTGCTCTCGTGCATCATTTACGGCATGGCGTTCGACTTCTTCAACATTTCCGGCTCGCTGTTCGTGGAAAGCCAGGCCGACCCGAAGATCCGCGCCAGCGCGCAGGGCCTGTTCATGCTGATGACCAACGGCGTCGGCGCGGTGCTCGGCAGCCTGATCGCCGGCTTCGTGATCGACCACTTCTTCACCAACCACCAATGCGACGACGCCGTGGCGATCTGCAAGGACTGGCACGGCATCTGGCTGGCGTTCGCCGGCTACTCGCTGGTGATGGCGGTGCTGTTCGTGCCGCTGTTCAAGCACCGGCACGACCCACTCGCGGCACAACGGGCCGTGCCGACACACTGAACCGGGCGAAGCAGGTGCGGCGGCGTTTGTTATTGCGAATCATTTTCATTTAACATGCGCCTCCCCAACCGGAGGCCCCATGTCATCCACCGCTCGCCCTTGCCCTCGTGTTCGCCCTCGCCGGCATCGCCCATGCTGCCGACCAGAAGGATGCCGTCGAACTCCGGCGCATCGAGGTTTCCGAGAGCACGCTGCGCATGCCGCAGAGCCAGGGCGCGCTGCCGACCACCATCACGGTGATCACCGCCGAGGACCTGCACCAGCAGCTGGCGATCAACCCGGACCTCTCCGACGCCATCGGCAACCTGCTGCCCTCGTTCGCCCCCTCGACGCAGAAGCTCAGCTCGCGCGGGCAGACCCTGCGCGGGCGCAACCCGCTGTACATGATCGACGGCGTGCCGCAATCCAGCCCTCTGCGCAACGGTTCGCGCGATGCCTACACCATCGACCCGGCGATGATCGAGCGCATCGAGATCGTCGAAGGCTCCAACTCGATGCAGGGCCTCGGCGCCGCTGGCGGCATCATCAATATCATCACCAAGCAGGCGCCGAAGCAGGATGGCGTGCGCCAGGACGTCACCGCCAGCACCAGCGCACCCACCCGCGGTGGCAACGGGCTGGGCTACGGCGCCTCGTATCTGCTTGCCGCGCGCAGCGGCGCGTTCGACCTGGTCGCCGGCGCGGCGTGGCGCCAGCGCAGCATGTACTCGGACGCGAAGGGGCGGTTGATCGGCGTCGACGGCACCCAGGGCGACCTCATGGATTCGGTGAGTACCGACGGCTTCGCCAAGTTCGGTTACGACTTCGCCGGCGGACGCCGTCTGCAGCTCACCGTCAACCGCTTCGACCTCGAAGACAACGGCGACTACACCGCCGTGCCGGGCAACAAAGCCGCTAACCTGCCGACCACCTCGGTGCGCGGCAAGCAGCCGGGCGACGCGCCGCGCAACCGCGTGCTGACCAGCAGCCTCGACTACCGCGACCCGCAACTGGCCGGCGGCGAACTGCGTGCGCAGCTCTATCACCAGAAGAACCGCGAGCTGTTCGGCGGCGGCACCTTCGGCACACCTTCCAGGACCCGGCCTACGGCCCGGGCCTGCTGTTCGACCAGTCGCAGAACGTGTCGACCAAGGACGGCGCGCGGCTGTCGTGGGCGAAGCGTGGCCTGCTCGACGGCACGCTCACCATGCTGGCTGGCGCCGACGGCTACCGCGACCGCACCTACCAGGAACTAACCCACACCGGCCGCCACTGGGTGCCCAGCAGCACCTACACCGGCTGGGCGCCGTTCCTGCAGGCCGAATACTGGCCGCTGGAATCGCTGTCGCTGTCCGGTGGCCTGCGCCGCGAACACGGCACGCTGAAGGTGCCGACCTTCCGCACCCTGGCGGCCTACCGCGGCGTCACCGTGCAGGGCGGCTCGCCCAGCTTCAGCAAGACCCTGCCGAACCTCGGCGCGGTCTGGTACCTCAGCGGCCGGCTCAACCTGTTCGCCAGCTACGCCGAGGGCTACACCCTGCCGGACGTGGGCCGCGTGCTGCGCGCGATCAACAAGCCCGGCCAGAGCGTGGCCAGCTTCCTCGACCTGAAGCCGGTGGTCTCGGACAACCGCGAGGCGGGCGCCGAGTACGCCGCCGACCGCGTGGGCGCGCGGGTCAGCTACTACGTCTCGCGTTCGCGGCTGGGTTCGGTGCTGGTGTTCGACGCGCCGAACCAGGTCTACAACGTGATGCGCCAGCGCACCGCGATCAGCGGCTGGGAGGCGCGCGCGAACTGGCAGCCGCTGGCCGGCACGCGCCTCGATGCCTCCTTCGCGATCAACCGCGGCCGCTCGGACCGCAACGGCGACGGCCAGGTCGACTCCGACCTCGACGGCGCCAACATCGCGCCGAACCGGCTCAACCTGTCGTGGACGCAGCGCTGGAACGACGCCTGGTCGAGCTACCTGCAAGTCAGCCACGCCTATAGCCGCGGCTTCGCCACGCTGGGCCGTCGCAGCGCGCACTTTGACGGCTACAGCACCGCCGACGCCTACCTGAAGTGGCACACCGGCGGCGCCGGCGACTGGACGCTGGGCGTGCAGAACCTCGCCAACGAGCAATACATCAACTACGTCGCGCAGACCGTCGGCGACAACGACTCCTACTTCGCCGGCCGCGGCCGCGTGGTCTCGCTGACCTGGCAGCAGGTGTTTTGAGCGGGCGGGCTGCCACCGCCGAACCGACGCCCTGGCGACTGCGCGGACGCACGCGACAGTGGCTGCAGCGGCTGCACCTGTGGCTCGGCCTCAGCGTCGGCGTGGCATATGCGCTGATCGCGCTCAGCGGCAGCCTGCTCGCCTGGCAGCATCCGTGGCTGCGCGCGGCCTACCCGCAGCTCGCCGGGCACGCGTTGCCCGACGCGGCGCAACGCGCGGCAGTGCTCTCGCGCATCGCCGCGGAATGGCAGCCGCAAGGCCTGCGCGCGGCCGACCTGCCGCTGCCCGGCCTGCCGGTGTGGCAGCTGTATTTCGGCGATGGCACGCGCCGCTATCTCGACCCGGCCAGCGGCGAACTGCTGCTGACGCGCGCGCCGCGCGGCGACCTGCTGCAGGTAGTGCGCGAGTGGCACACCCACCTGCTGGCCGGCAAAACCGGCGAGGAAGTGCTGGGCGTGCTCGGCTGGCTGGCGCTGTGCCTGCTGCTGTCCGGGCCGCTGCTGTGGTGGCCGGGACGACGCAACCTCGCCGCCAGCCTGCGCCCGCACGCGCAGCCGCCCACCCGGCGCTGGCTGAGCTGGCACCGCAGTGCCGGCGTGCTCACCCTGCCGTTGATCCTGCTGGTCAGCCTCACCGGCACGCTGATGGTCTACGGCGCCGGCACCGGCCGGCTGCTGCGCGCCGTGTTCGCCGAACCGCCGCCGCCGAAACCACCGGCGGCGATCGCGCTGCGCGATACCCCGATCGACTGGGCCGCCGTGCTGGCCGCCGCGCAACGGGCGCTGCCCGGCGCCACCCTGCACCGCGTGACGCTGCCGGCAGCCGGCAACGGCCAGCTGGCGATCCGCGCGCAGGCGCCCGGCGAATGGCACCCGGTCGGGCGCAGCACGATCTGGCTTGATCCCTGGAACGCCACCGTGCTGGGCAGCCATGACGCCACCGCCGATGGCGTCGGCACGCGCATCAACAACGCGGTCTACCCGCTGCACTCGGGCAGCGTCGGCGGCCGGGCGTGGCGGCTCACCGTGACCGTGACCGGCGTGCTGCCGCCGTTCTTCCTGGTGACCGGCTTCCTGTTCTGGCGCGCGCGGACGCGGCGGCGCGGTTGAACGGCCCGATTCATCGCGCACGAACCGGCGCGGCTACAATGCGCCGATGCAAATCGGCCCTTACCGCATCGACCCGCCGGTGGTGCTCGCCCCGATGGCGGGCGTCACCGACAAGCCGTTCCGTCTGCTGTGCAAGCGGCTAGGCGCGGGGCTGGCCGTGTCGGAGATGACCAACGCCGACCCGAAGCTGTGGCATACGCGCAAGTCGCTGCACCGGATGGACCACGCCGGCGAGCCGGAGCCGGTCAGCGTGCAGATCGCCGGCTACGATCCGGCGATGCTGGCCGAGGCGGCGCGCTTCAACGTCGCCAACGGCGCGCAGCTGATCGACATCAACATGGGCTGTCCGGCCAAGAAGGTATGCAACGTGTGGTCCGGCTCGGCGCTGCTGCAGGACGAACCGCTGGTGGCACGCATCGTGAAGGCAGTGGTGGATGCGGTTGACGTGCCGGTGACGCTGAAGATCCGTACCGGCTGGAACCGCGACAACAGGAATGCACTGAACATCGCGCGCATCGCCGAGGACGCCGGCATCGCCGCGCTGGCCGTGCACGGCCGCACCCGCGCCGACAAGTACGAGGGCGAGGCCGAGTACGCGACCATCGCCGCGGTGAAGGCCGCGGTGCGCATCCCGGTGTTGGCCAACGGCGACGTCTGCACCCCGCAGCAGGCGAAGCAGGTGCTCGCCGCCACCGGCGCCGATGCGGTGATGATCGGCCGCGGCGCACAGGGGCGGCCCTGGATCTTCCGCGAGATCGCCCACTACCTGGCCACCGGCGAGCTGCTGCCCGAACCGGAACCGGCCGAGGTCGCCGCGATCCTGCTCGGCCACCTCGAACATCTGCACGCGTTCTACGGCGAGCAAGCCGGCGTGCGCATCGCGCGCAAGCACCTGGGCTGGTATGCGAAGGACCGCGCCGAGAACGCCGCCTTCCGCCAGGTGGTCAACCGCGCCGAGAACGCCGCCGAGCAGTTGCGCCTGACCCGCGACTACTTCGCCGCGCTGCAGGACGAGGCGCGCCTGGCGGCCTGAACGCGGTCGCCGCAGAATCGTCGACCGCGCCCCGCGGCCATGGCGGAGGAGTACCGTAGCCGGCAGCAGCGGCTCCTTGAACGTCGACGATGAACAGCAGCACGACCGCAGGTGAATTCCCCTATATCCACGGCTTTTCCGCGGAGGAGCAGTCGCGGCTGGTGCGGCAGGCGCACATGTTCGAAACCAGCCTGTTCAGCCACATCGACTACAGCGACGCGACGCGCCTGCTGGAAGTCGGTTCCGGGGTTGGCGCCCAGACCGAAATCCTGTTGCGACGGTTTCCGCAACTGCACGTCACCGGCATCGACCGCTCCGCCGCGCAACTTGCCGCCGCCAGCCACAACCTGGCGCAAACCCCCTGGTGCGCGACGCGCTATACCCTGCAGCAGGCCGACGCCACGGACCTTCCCTTCGCCGAACGCAGTTTCGATGCGGCCTACCTGTGCTGGGTGCTCGAGCACATGCCCAGCCCGGCGCGCGTACTCAGCGAGGTACGCCGCGTGCTCAGCCCCGGCGCCACTGTCTACGTCACCGAGGTGCTGAACTCCTCCTTCTTCCTAGACCCCTATTCGCCGAACCTGCTGCGCTACTGGATGGCCTTCAACGACTACCAGTACGACAGCGGCGGCGACCCGTTCATCGGCGCCAAGCTGGGCAACCTGCTGCTGGCCGGCGGCTACCGCGACGTGCAGACGGAAGTGAAGAGCATCCATCTGGACAACCGCCAGCCGGCGCGCCGCAAGCACATGATCGAATTCTGGGAAGAGCTGCTGCTGTCGGCGGCCGAACAGCTGGTGCTGGCCGGAAAGGTCGAGGCCGCCACGGTCGCAGGCATGCGCACGGAACTCCAGGCGGTCCGCAACGACCCCGATGCGGTGTTCTTCTTCGCGTTCGTGCAGGCGCGCGCGAGCCCCTACTGAGTCATGCGCGTGCCGCCCCGCAGCGCCGCAGCAGGCCGTAAAGCCGTCCAAACGACTGAACACGGGCCTAACCCGGCAGCCGCCAGAATCGCCGCAAGCTGCAAAACCGGGGGCGGCGATGTATCATGCCCGACTTCATTTATCTTTCTATCCGTACGAAGGGATATAAACCGCGATGTCCAACTACCTGTTCACCTCCGAATCGGTCTCCGAAGGCCATCCGGACAAAGTCGCCGACCAGATCTCCGACGCCGTGCTCGACGCGATCATCGCGCAGGACCCGCGCGCCCGCGTGGCTTGCGAAACCATGGTCAAGACCGGCGTGGCGATCGTCGCCGGCGAGATCACCACCGGCGCCTGGATCGACCTGGAGGCGCTGACCCGCAAGGTGATCGTCGACATCGGCTACGACTCCAGCGACGTCGGCTTCGACGGCGCCACCTGCGGCGTGATCAACCTGATCGGCAAGCAGTCGCCGGACATCAACCAGGGCGTGGACCGCAAGAACCCGGAAGACCAGGGCGCCGGCGACCAGGGCCTCATGTTCGGCTACGCCACCAACGAGACGAAGGACTTCATGCCGGCGGCAATCTACTACTCGCACCGGCTGGTCGAGCAGCAGGCAAAAGTCCGCAAGCGGAAGAACTCGCCGCTGCCGTGGCTGCGCCCAGATGCGAAGAGCCAGGTCACCCTGCGCTACGAGCACGGCGTGGCCACCGCGATCGACGCCGTGGTGCTGTCGACCCAGCATGATCCGTCGGTCAAGCAGAAGGACCTGATCGAGGCGGTGCGCGAGACCATCCTCAAGCCCGTGCTTCCGGCCAAGCTGCTGCACAAGGGCACCAAGATCCACATCAATCCTACCGGCAAGTTCGTCATCGGTGGCCCGGTGGGCGACTGCGGCCTGACCGGCCGCAAGATCATCGTCGACACCTACGGCGGCTGGGCCCGTCACGGCGGTGGCGCGTTCTCCGGCAAGGACCCGTCCAAGGTCGACCGTTCGGCCGCCTACGCCGCGCGCTACGTGGCGAAGAACATCGTGGCCGCCGGCATCGCCGACCGCTGCGAGGTGCAAGTGAGCTACGCGATCGGCGTGGCGCATCCCACCTCGATCTCGGTCACCACCTTCGGCACCGGCAAGATCAGCGACGACAAGATCGAGAAGCTGATCCGCAAGCACTTCGACCTGCGTCCGTACGGCATCCTGCAGATGCTCGACCTGATCCACCCGATGTACCAGCAGACCGCCAGCTACGGCCACTTCGGCCGCACCCCGCAGCTGGTCAAGGACGCCAACGGCAAGTCCTACACCACGTTCTCGTGGGAGAAGACCGACCGCGCCGAGGCGCTGCGCAAGGATGCAAAACTGAAGTAGGCCGCTGCCTCAGCCGCCGACAGGAACGGGCCGCCTCGCGCGGCCCGTTTTTTTGTCCACTCAACGCAACGGCTTGCGCGCCACCAGATCGATCAACGCCGACATGCCGTCGTGGCCGCGTCCTTCGTGGATCGGCGCGTCGTAAGCCGCCAGCTCATCGATCTGCAGCGAGGCGAAGCCCTGCCGCAGCATAGCCTCGGTGTACAGGTTCTCCGCGATCGGTGGACCCCCGGTACCGTAAGCGAGCTGTTCAGGGCGATAGCCTTCCAGCAACAGCAGGCCACCCGGTTTCAGGGCGTCGCCCAGGCCCGCGAATATCCGCGTGCGCAGCGCCGGCGCGGCGAACTGGATGAAGATCGCGACGATCACGTCGAAGCGCTCGCGACCGAAATCCCAGGTCGCCAGATCGGCAAGCTCGTAACGCAGCGAGACGCCGCGCCCCGCGGCAAGCCGCCGGCTCTTGTCCAGCCCGACCGGCGAGGCATCCACCGCCAGCACGTCCAGGCCCTGCTCGGCCAGCCACACACCGTTGCGCCCTTCCCCGTCGGCCACCGCCAGGGCAAGCCCGCGGGCGGGCAGGCGATGCCGCTGCGCCGCAAGAAACGCGTTCGGCATCGTCCCGAAGTGGAACGACTCCCCGGCGTAACGCTCATCCCACTGGTTCATGCGCAACTCCCGATGTCTGCATGGATCGATGATCCCGCTCCGCGCGCCTGGATACCCATGTCACCGACGGCCACGGCCATCTACAATTGCAGTATGTCCCTTATCCAACTGCAACGCGTCGACTTCAGCATCGGCGGCCCGCTCCTGCTCGAACATGTCGATCTGTCGATCGAGGCGAACGAGCGGGTATGCATCGTCGGCCGCAACGGCGAAGGCAAATCCACACTGATGAAGCTGATCGCCGGCGAGCTGCATGCCGACGACGGCGAGGTGCGCGTGCAGAACGGCATCGTGGTCGCGCGGATGGCGCAGGAAGTGCCGCACGGCACCGAAGGCAGCGTGTTCGACGTGGTCGCCGAGGGCCTGGGCGACCTCGGCCGGCTGCTGGCGCGCTATCACCACCTGCTCGATACCGGCGACTTCGATGCGCTGGGCGACGTGCAGCACCAGATCGAGGCGCAGCACGGCTGGGACCTGGATCGCCGCGTCAGCGACGTGATCACCCAGCTGGAGCTGCCCGGCGAGACCGACTTCGCCGCGTTGTCCGGCGGCATGAAGCGCCGCGTGCTGCTGGCGCAGGCACTGGTGCGCAAGCCCGACGTGCTGCTGCTGGATGAGCCGACCAACCACCTCGACATCGAGGCGATCGGCTGGCTGGAAAGCTTCCTCAAGCAGTTCGCCGGCAGCATCATCTTCGTCACCCACGACCGCAGCTTCCTGCGCGCGCTGGCCACCCGCATCGTCGAAATCGACCGCGGCGCACTGACCGACTGGCCGGGCGACTACGACAACTACCTCCGCCGGCGCGAGGAGCGCCTGCACGCCGAAGCGCAGGCGAACGCGCTGTTCGACAAGAAGCTGGCGCAGGAGGAAGTGTGGATCCGCCAGGGCATCAAGGCCCGGCGCACGCGCAACGAAGGCCGCGTGCGCGCGCTGAAGGCGTTGCGTGTGGAGCGTGCGGAGCGGCGCAACCTCAATGGCAACGTCAGGATGACCGCGGCCAACGCGCAGTCTTCCGGCAAGAAGGTGATCGACCTCAAGCACGTGCACCAGGCCTACGGCGGCCGTGTGCTGATCGACGACCTTTCCACCACCATCATGCGCGGTGACCGCATCGGCATCATCGGTCCGAACGGCGCCGGCAAGAGCACCCTGCTGAAGATCATGCTGGGCGAACTGCAGCCGCAACGCGGCACCGCAGAGCTGGGCACCGGCATCCAGGTCGCCTATTTCGACCAGCACCGGCTGCAGCTCAACGACCAGCTCAACGCGCTGGACAACGTGGCCGAGGGCCGCGAGTACATCGAGCTCAACGGCCAGCGCAAGCACATCATCGGCTATCTGCAGGATTTCCTGTTCTCGCCCGAGCGCGCTCGCGCGCCGATCACCCGCCTGTCCGGCGGCGAGCGCAACCGCCTGCTGCTGGCCAAGCTGTTCGCGCAGCCGTCCAACCTGCTGGTGATGGATGAACCGACCAACGACCTCGACGTCGAGACGCTCGAACTGCTGGAAGAACTGCTCACCGACTACCAGGGCACCCTGCTGCTGGTCTCGCACGACCGCGCCTTCCTCGACAACGTGGTCTCCAGCACGCTGGTGCTGGAAGGCGAAGGCCAGATCGGCGAATACGTGGGCGGCTACAGCGATTGGCTGCGCCAGCGGCCGGCACCGCGCAGTGCCGCCACTGCGGGCAAATCTACCGCACCGGCTCCCGTTGCCCCGGCTGCGCCGAAGCGCAAGCGCAGCTTCAAGGAACAGCACGAACTGGAACAGCTGCCGAAACGCATCGAGCAACTGGAAGGCGACATCGCCGCGCGCACCGCGACGATGAACGGGTCCGCGTTCTTCCAGCAGGACAGCGCCGCCATCGTCAAGGCGAACGAAGCGCTGGTGACGCTGCAGGCCGAACTCGACGCGGCCTATGTACGCTGGTCGGAACTGGACGGCTGAGCGCGCAGCCTCTGCCTGAACGTGGGAGGGAAGTCGCGTTTTGCCCGTCATCCCAGCGAGGCGCCTCATGACGACCGAAGGCCGGTCAAGCCGGGATCCAGCGCCTCCCAATGAAGGCGTGCGGAGACAGGGTGACTCTGCTTGACCAATCCTGCAGCTGTTGAAAAGCTTCCTGCTGCAAGAAACCGATTGCTCCGGCCTTCCCTGACCATGGACGAAGGAAACTCGACGTGCCCACCACCCCGAAGATGAAAACCCTTCACCTGGCCTCCGGCCGGCGCTGTGAGCTTTCCGCCATCCGGAACGAGCTGATTCCGAATTACTACTTGCTGACCTTCCCGAAGAGCCAAGGTCAGCCATCGGCCGAGGAGGTGGCCGAGATGCTCGACTTTGGCATTCGCCAGGCACAACGCCTGTCACAGGAACTGCTCAACGACACCGAAGCCTTCACGGTTCTCTACAGCGGGTACAGCGCAAGGCGCGAGAAGGGATGGCACGTTCATGTCATTCTGCTTGGCAACCGCTGGCGCAAGGCATGGTTGTACGCCGTGCTGGCTGGCAAGAACCTGCTGCAGGCCTTCGGATTGAGGAGGGACGATGCTCCACGACTCACAGATGACGCCTGAGCGCTGGTCGCGGCTGATGACTGCCTGGGGCTTCCCACGCAGGCATGAGGTTTTCGACACACTGGTGGCTGCCTACTCGGAAAGCTGGCGCCATTACCACACGGCCGAACACATCTCGGCGTGCCTGCGGCATCTGGACCTGACCACTGCTCGGCTCGATGCTCCTCATGAAGTGGAGATCGCACTGTGGTTCCATGACGCGATCTACAAACCCCTGTCCCACGACAACGAACTGCGCAGCGCAGATTGGGCCACTGCTTTCATGCGGGATAACGGTGTGGCCACGGATGCTGCCACCCGCGTGCATCGGCTCATCATGACCACCCGTCACACAGGCTCTGCGCAAACCAGGGATGAGGCCGCACTGGTGGACATCGACCTGTCGATACTTGGCGCGAGTCCGCCGGTGTACGCGCGCTATGAGCAGCAAGTGCGACAGGAATACAAACTCGTGTCTGCGTTTCTCTATCGGAAAAAGCGGGCGGCGATCCTGCGCAGCTTGCTGGAACGGCCGAAAATCTACACCAGCGATTGCTTTCCTGATGCAATGGAACAGCAGGCCATAGTGAACCTTCAGCATGCCATCGCCGAACTGGAAGGACGGCGCTGACGGAACCCGCACCGGGCAGAACTGGATGGCTTGCCGCGGCGTACAATTGCTGACTTGTCTCCACGGAAACCCACCATGTACACGCTCTACTACGCCCCCGGTTCGGCCAACCTGCTGGTGCACTTGGCGCTGCTGGAAATCGGCGCGCCGCATGAGCTCAAGCGCATCGACATCGAGAAGGGCGAGCAGCGCAGCGCGGCGTACCTGGCGATCAACCCGAACGGCGTGGTGCCGACCCTGGTGGTCGATGGCGTGCCGCACGGCGAGGCTGCGGCGCTGGCGATGCTGCTGGCCGAGCGGCATCCGGAAGCCGCGTTGGCGCCGGCCCCCGGCAGCGCGCAGCGTGCGGAGTTCCTGCAATGGATGCTGTACCTGGCCAACAACCTGCAACCGCTGTTCCGCCAATGGTTCTATCCCGGTGACCACCTGCCCGAGGGTGCCGACACGGTCAAGCAGGCGGCCCGCGCCGGCATCGAGAAATGCTGGTCAAAGATCGACGCGCATCTCGCCGAGCACGGTCCGTACATGCTCGGCGACCGCTTCAGCCTGGTCGACCTGTACGCGCTGATGCTGATGCGCTGGTCGCGCAACATGCCCAAGCCCGCCACCGAGTGGCCGCACCTGGCCGCGCTGGCCACACGGCTGAAGGCGCGCACGTCGTGGAAGCAGGCGTGCGAGGCCGAAGGCCTGGTCGAGTGGGCCTGAACGCATGAGCGACGGCGCCGACACCTGGGCCGTCTACCTGCTCGAATGCGCCGATGGCCGCGTCTACACCGGCATCGCGCGCGACCCCAAACAACGCTACGCGAAACACCTCAGCGGCAAGGGCGCGCGCTTCACCCGCTCCAACCCACCGCGGCATTTGCTGGGTTGGGTGTGGGTGGCCAGTCGCAGCGAGGCGCTGAAGCTGGAGATGGCGTGGAAGCGGTTGCCACGCGCCGAACGCATCGCGGCCCTCCACTTCGCCACCACGCACGCGTCGTAGGAGCCCGCTCGCGGGCGATGCTTTTGCTGTTGCGAATCCTGAATCCCGGACTTCAAAGCATCGCCCGCGAGCGGGCTCCTACAAAAAAGGGTGAGGGCGCGGTCAGCCGGTGTTCTGCAAGCCCTGCGAAACGCCGTTGACGCAGGCGACCAGCGCCTGCAGTACGGCGTCGTCGCTGCGCTCGCCTGCGCGCCAGCGCTGCAGCAGGTCGACCTGCAGCAGGCTCATCGGATCGACGTAGGGGTTGCGCAGGCGGATCGAGGCGGCCAGGCGCGGCTCGCCATGCAGTAGTACGTCGCTGCCTTTCAGTTGCAGTAGCCAGTGTCGGGTGCGTGCGAACTCGGCGCGGATCAGGCCGAAGAACTCGTCGTGCGCCGGGCCGGACAATTTCGAGAACGCCTCGGCGATGTCCAGGTCGCACTTGGCCAGCACCATTTCCACGTCGTCGAGCAGGTTGCAGAAGAACGGCCAGTCGCGCGCCATCTCCGCCAGCGTTTCTTTGCCAAATTGCCGTACACCCTGCTCCAGCGCGCTGCCCAGGCCGTACCAGCCGGGCAGGATCGAGCGGCACTGGGTCCAGGCGAATACCCACGGGATCGCGCGCAGATCCTGCACGCCGCGCATGCTGCGGCGGCTGGCCGGGCGCGAACCCAGGGTCATCTGCTCGATCACGTCGACCGGCGTGGCGCTGCGGAAATAGTCGACGAAACCGTCGCGCTCGACGAAGGCGCGGTAGCTCTGTCGGCTGGTCGCCGACAGCGTGTTCATCACTTCGCGCCAGCGTTCCTCGCGCGGTTCGTCTTCGCGCGGGCGCAGCGAGGCGCGCAGCACCGCGCCCATGGTCTGCTCCAGGTTGCGCAGCGCCAGCGCGCGGATGCCGTACTTGCGGTGGATCACCTCGCCCTGCTCGGTCACCCGCAGCACGCCGGCCACCGCGCCGCGCGGTGCGGACATCAGCGCCGGCGTGATGCGCGCACCGCCGCGGCTGGCCGAGCCACCGCGGCCGTGGAAGAACGCCAGCTGGATGCCGGCTGCGTGCGCCACCTCCAGCAATTCCACTTGGGCGCGCTGCAGACCCCAGCGCGAGGCCAGCGTGCCGCCGTCCTTGCCGCTGTCGGAGTAACCCAGCATCACCCACTGCTGGTCGCCGCGCGCGGCGAGGTGGCGGCGGTAGACCGGATCGCCGAGCAATGCGCGCAGCGTGGCCGGCGCGTTCTTCAGGTCGTCGACGGTCTCGAACAGCGGCGCGATGTTGAGCGGCACGTCGCCCGCCGCATCGACCAGCCCGCCACGCCGCGCCAGCGCCAGCACCGCCAGCACGTCGGCGGCCGAGCGCGCCATGCTGATGATGTACAGGCCGGTGGCGTCGCAGCCGTGGCTCTTGCGGCTGTCGCGCAGGGTGGCGAACACCGCCTGCAGCGAGGTGGCGCCAGCATCCTCGCTGTGGGGGAAAACCGCATCGCCGCTGGCGTACGGGCGCAGGCGCATGGCCCGTTCAGCGCCGTCGCGCGCGGCCCAGTCCGGCTCGGCCAGCAGTGCCGCCAGCGCGTCGTCGTGCACGCGCGAATCCTGCCGCACGTCGAGCCGGGCCAGGTGGAAGCCGAAGCTGCGCACGCGGCACTGCAGGCGTTCCACCGCATAGGCGCCGGCGTGCACGCCGCGATGCTGGAACAGGCTGTCGGCGATCAGCTGCAGGTCGTCCAGCAACTCGTCACTGGTCGCATAGCCGTCCGCGTCGTCGTCCTGGGTCAGCGCCAACCGCGCGCCAACCAGTTGCAGCAGGCGGCGGTACGGCATGTCGGCGTGGCGCGGGCGGATCTGCGCCGCGGCCGCGGGAAAACGCGCGCGGTAGTCGGCCAGCCGCACGCGCAGCGCATCGGACACCGCCACCCGCCCCTCGGTCTGGCTCAGCGACCGCGCCAGCGCGGCCACGTCCTCACGGTAGCGCTCCAGCACCAGCGCGCGCTGCGAGTCGAGGCAGTCGGCGATGGTGTCGGCGCCCACGTTCGGGTTGCCGTCCATGTCGCCGCCGACCCAACTGGCGAAGCGCAGCAGCCGTGGCAGCCGGATCGCCACGCCGTAGGTCGTCTGCAGCGCCTGCGCCAGCGATTCGTACAGCGCCGGCACGATCCGGTACAGCGGATGGGCCAGGTAGAAATCCACGTGCTCGCGTTCGTCCTGCACGCTGGGCCGCACCGGCGAGGCCTCGGCGGTCTGCCAGCCGGCGGACAGCGCCATGTAGATGCGGTCGTCGTCCTCCTGCCGCTCCTGCGGCGTACGCTGCGGATCGAAGCCGTCGATCAGCGAAGCAACGATTGCCTGCTCCTTCTCCAGCAGCGAGCGGCGCACCGCCTCGGTCGGGTGCGCGGTGAACACCGGCTCGATCCACAGCCGGTCGAGCCAGCCGACCAGTTCGTCGGCGCCCACGCCTTCGGCCTTCAGCCGGCCCAGCACGTCGAGCAGCGATTCGGGCTGCGGCGCGCTGCCCTCGCGCTGGTAGTCGCGGCGGCGGCGGATGCGGTGCACCCGCTCGGCGGTGTTCACCGCCTGGAAGTAGGTGGCGAACGCGCGCGCCAGCGCTTCGGCGTCGCGGGCGTCGAGGCCGGCCAGCGAGGCGGCCAGTTCCTCCAGCGTGGCGCCTTCGCGGCGGCGGCGGATCGCCGCCTGGCGCACCTGCTCGACCCGCTCGAAGAACGCCCTGCCGCCCTGTTCGGCCAGCATGCGCCCGACCATCGCGCCGAGCCGGCCGACATCCTCGCGCAACGGGCCGTCGGGCGGCAGGAATTCGGGTTCGCGACTTGCTTCCACACGGCTACTCCATGACAGGCCTGATCCCCAGCGTAACCAATCCCGACGCGGGCGACACCCAACCATGCGGCATAAGCTCATGTCTGCCGTTACAATGCCCTTCTGCACTGCCCGCCGAGGGGCGCTGCGACCGTTCCGTGAACGAACTTCGCGGGAACCGGCCAGGCTCGGCGCGGCACGTTCCACAACGGCGCCCGGTTGCTTGTACGCGAGTCCCTTCGCAGCAGGCCGGCCATCCATGGCCGGGCTCCTCGAAAGAGCCTCGCACTAACCGGAGATCACCGATGAACGCCGCGCTCAAAGAAAACACCCAGGACTACAAGATCCGCGACCTGTCGCTGGCCGACTTCGGCCGCAAGGAACTGGACATCGCCGAGCACGAGATGCCGGGTCTGATGTCGATCCGCCGCAAGTACGCCGCCGCCAAGCCGCTGCAGGGCGTGCGCGTGACCGGCTCGCTGCACATGACGATCCAGACCGCGGTGCTGATCGAGACGCTGAAGGACATTGGCGCTGACGTGCGCTGGGCCTCCTGCAACATCTTCTCGACCCAGGACCACGCCGCCGCCGCGATCGCCGCCACCGGCACGCCGGTGTTCGCCTGGAAGGGCGAGACGCTGGAGGAGTACTGGGACTGCACGCTGGACGCGCTGTCCTTCCCCGACGGCAAGGGCGGCTTCCTTGGCCCGCAGCTGGTGGTGGACGACGGCGGCGACGTGACGCTGCTGATCCACAAGGGCTACGAGCTGGAGAACGGTTCGAAGTGGGTCGACGAAAAGGCCTCCTCGCACGAGGAGCAGGTGATCAAGAACCTGCTGAAGCGCGTGCACGCCGAGCGCCCGGGCTACTGGCATACCGTGGTCAAGGACTGGAAGGGCGTCTCCGAGGAGACCACCACCGGCGTGCACCGCCTGTACCAGCTGGCCGAGGCCAAGTCGCTGCTGGTCCCGGCGATCAACGTCAACGACTCAGTCACCAAGAGCAAGTTCGACAATCTGTACGGCTGCCGCGAGTCGCTGGCCGATGGCCTGAAGCGCGCGATGGACGTGATGCTGGCCGGCAAGGTCGCCGTGGTCTGCGGCTACGGCGACGTCGGCAAGGGCTGCGCGCACTCGCTGCGTGCCTACGGTTCGCGCGTGGTGGTCACCGAGATCGACCCGATCAACGCGCTGCAGGCGGCGATGGAAGGCTTCGAGGTCAACACGGTCGAGAGCACGCTGGGCCGCGGCGACATCTACGTCACCACCACCGGCAACAAGGACGTGCTGACCCTGGACCACCTGAAAGCGATGAAGGACCAGGCCATCGTCTGCAACATCGGCCACTTCGACAACGAGATCCAGGTCGACGCGCTGAACGCCATGGCCGGCGTGACCAAGCTCAACATCAAGCCGCAGGTGGACAAGTACACCTTCAAGGATGGCCGCGCGATCTTCCTGCTCGCCGAGGGCCGCCTGGTCAACCTGGGCTGCGCCACTGGCCACCCGAGCTTCGTGATGTCGAACTCGTTCTCCAACCAGACCCTGGCGCAGATCGACCTGTGGGCGCACAAAGACAGCTACGAGGCCAAGGTTTATATCCTGCCGAAGAAGCTCGACGAGGAAGTCGCGCGCCTGCACCTGGAAAAGATCGGCGTGAAACTGACCACGCTCACCCCGACCCAGGCCGCCTACCTCGGCGTGCCGCTGGAAGGTCCGTACAAGCCGGATCACTACCGCTACTGAGCGGGGCTTCGTTGGTGCATCTATGAAACGGGCGCCTCACGGCGTCCGTTTCATTTGCGGGGACGCAAAACACCCATCGCAACGCCCGGATGGATCAGGGCCGCCAGTTCGCGTTGGCCTCCCAGAACGCCACACTGCGCCGATAGGCCTCGCGGTCCAGCGGCACGCCGGAGCCGCCCTCGTCCACGCCCAGCGCGTTGCGCAGCATGGTGATCGGCGCCATCGGGATTTCCGCGGGCTCCATGGTGTAGAGGCAGCCGACGATGCCCCAGTCGGCGTCGATCGGCTCGCCCTCTTTCGCCAGCTGCTCGCGGCTGTAGAGGATGGGGATCAGCCAGTTCGCCACCGGCGATTCCACACCCTCGAACCAGCGCACCAGCACCGCCAGTTCGGCCTTGGTGCGTGCCTCGTAGGCGCTGCGCAGCCGGGGGCGGTTGGCCTCGGTGATCGGCACGGTGAGGCAGCGCGTGGAGGTCCAGTTGCGGTGCACGTGCAGCTTGCAGAACGGCGCGTAGCCATCCAGCACGCGCGACGGCGGCTCGTCGTTCAGGCGCTGCTGGAACGTTTCGGGAGTGCAGTCCTGGATGGTGTTGCCGCGCCTCTCGCGCGGGAACAGGCGGGCACGGGCGAACGGGGTGAGGACGATGGACATGACCGAGCCGATGAAAAAACCCCAGCGTAGCGCACGCGGTGCTTCTTCCTGCCGGGAGCCATGCCCGATTGACGATGACGTCATGGCCGCGCAAGCGGGCATCCCCTGAGGGTCTGCCAAAGATCACGTGGATACCCGCTTGCGCGGACATCACGCGGGGTTTCCCTGCCTCGTATCCGGACGTCTATCTTTCCATCGCGATGAACGTATAGAATTGCCCGCAGCCGCCGCGAAGGACGCCCATGCCAGCCATCAGCTTCGAATTCTTCCCGCCCAAGACCGACGAGCAGCGCGCACAGCTCGACCGCGCGGCGCAGGTGTTGAAGGCGCACGGGCCGGAATATGCCTCGGTCACCTTCGGCGCCGGCGGTTCGACGCTCAGCTACACCGGCGACACCGTGGCGCGGCTGCACACGCAGCATGGCTTCAACGTCGCGCCGCACCTGTCGTGCATGGGCGGCACGCGGGCGGAGATCGCCGCGCTGCTGGACGGCTACCGCGCCGCCGGTTACCGGCGCATCGTGGCGCTGCGCGGCGACATGCCCTCGGGCATGGCCAGCGCGGGCGACTTCCGCTACGCCGCCGAACTGGTGGGCTTCATCCGCGAGTACTGCGGCGACCATTTCCACATCGAGGTGGCGGCGTACCCGGAAACCCATCCGCAGGCCGACGATGCGCTGCGCGACCTCATGCATTTCAAGGCGAAGATCGACGCCGGCGCGAACGGTGCGATCACCCAGTACTTCTTCAACCCCGATGCGTATTTCCGCTTCATCGACGACGTGCACCGGCTCGGCGTCGAGGTGCCGATCGTGCCGGGCATCATGCCGATCGCGAACTTCAGCCAGCTGAAGCGCTTCTCCGACCTGTGCGGAGCCGAGATCCCGCGCTGGATCGCCAAGCGCATGCAGGCCCACGGCGACGACGCCGATTCGGTCCGTGCGCTCGGTGCCGAGGTGGTGGCGCAGCTGTGCCGGCGCCTGCTCGACGGCGGCGCGCCCGGGCTGCACTTCTATACGCTGAACCGGGCGAAGGCGACCCAGGCGGTACTGCAGCAACTTTCCTGATTGGCGGGGCGGTTATGCTGGCGCGATGCACCGCCTGGCCGCCCTGCTCTCGCTGATCCTGCTGGCCGTCACCGCCCCCGCCGCGGCACAGTCGCCGATCCATCGCTGCATCGGCGCGAACGGCGGCGCGGTGTTCACCGACCAGCCCTGCACGGCGCTGCAAGCCACTCCGGTCAACCCTAACGCTCCGTCCGCGCCGGCCACTTCGCTGACAGCGCCGTCGCCCGTCCTGTGCGCCGCCAGCCCCGACGAACTGCGCCAGAGCGTGATCGACGCCTTCGCCAGCCGTGACGCCAACCGCCTCGCCGGCCTGATGCTGTGGAACGGCTACGGCCGCGGTGCGGTGATCGCGGATATCCGTTCGCTGGCCGAACTGATGAAGCAGCCGCTGCTGGACGCGGACTTGCCGGGTGGTGCCACACCGGCCCCTGCCGTCAGCACCGACACCCCGCCAGTGACGGACACCGCGCCGGCGGCGCCATCGCCCGGCGAGCAACTGGTGCTGCATGTCGCCGGCAACGACGGCAGCGGCGCCCCGCGCGAACTGCGTTTCGACCTGGTACGGCAGGCCGGCTGCCTGTGGCTGCGCAGCGCGAATTGACGCAGCCATTGACGCCGCCCCGGCGGCCAGCAGTTATCATGGGCGGTCCCCAACGGAGAACCGACATGGCCCAGCAATACCCCGAATGGATCTGGCAGAACGGCAGCATCAAGCCCTGGGCCGAGGCGACCACCCACGTGATGTCGCATGCGCTGCATTACGGCTCGTCGGTGTTCGAGGGGATCCGCAGCTACGCCACGCCCGACGGCGCGGCGATCTTCCGCCTCACCGACCACCTGAACCGGCTGTACATGTCCGCCAAGATCTACGACATGGCGCTGCCGTACACGGCTGACGAACTGGCCGCAGCCTGCCGCGAAGTGATCAAGAGGAACGGCCTGGGCGCTTCCTACCTGCGCCCGCTGGCGTATCGCGGACTGGGCGGCTTCGGCCTGTCCGCCGAGACCCCGATCGACATGGCGGTGGCCGCCTGGCCGATGGGCCCGTACCTCGGCGCCGAAGCGTTGCAGAACGGCATCGACGCCTGCGTGTCGAGCTGGCAGCGCTTCGCGCCGAACACCATCCCGGCCGGCGCCAAGGCCGGCGGCAATTACCTGTCCGGTCAGCTGATCGCGCGCGAGGCGCGCCGCCTTGGCTTCGGCGAAGGCATTGCGCTGGCTTCCACCGGGCTGCTCAGCGAAGGCGCCGGCGAGAACCTGTTCCTGGTCTTCGACGGCGTGCTGCACACGCCGCCTGCCAGCGCCTCGCTGCTCACCGGCATCACCCGCAACACGCTGATGACGCTGGCCCGCGAAGACGGCATCGAGGTGGTCGAGCGCGACATCCCGCGCGAATACCTCTACCTCGCCGAGGAAGTGCTGATGTGCGGCACCGCCGCCGAAATCACCCCGATCCGCTCGGTCGACGGTAAGCAGGTCGGCACCGGCAAGGCCGGCCGCGTGACGCTGCGCCTGCAGGAGCTGTTCTTCGGCCTGTTCGACGGCCGCACCCACGACAAATGGGGCTGGCTGGAGCAGGTCTGAGGGCAGAAGTGCGTGTGGGAGCGACGAGTGAGAAATGAGAGCATAAAGCCTTCATTCCCCACTCTTCCTCACACGCTCCCAAGCCACGCTTCGTAGGGTGGGCACTGCCCGCCGGCTTTTCGATCGGTGGTCCGGTGACAAAACGGCTGGTGGTGCCCGGCCTACGCGCTAATTACCGTTCCTCACTCTTCGCTCCACCATTCACTCCCCGCGCTCAGCCGAACCTGATGCTGGCGATCGCGCCGTTGGCGTCGGCACGCGGGCGCATCGAGACATCCCAGCCATAGAGCTCGCACAGCCGGCGCACGATCGCCAGGCCGAGGCCGGCGCCGCTGCCACCCGCGCCTTCGCCGCGCACGCCTCGCAGGAACAGTCGCTCGGCGTCCTCCGGCTTGATTCCGGGGCCGGTGTCGATCACCTCGATGCGGCCATCGCCCACTTCGACGCGCACGCTGCCTTCAAGCGTGTATTTGATTGCGTTGCCGACCAGGTTGGTCAGCGCCACCGACAGCACCGAAGCTGGCGCGTTGACGCTGACCGGCGCGCTGACGGCGAGTTCGATGGTCAGCGGCTTGCCGCGCATCTGCGGGCGCTGGCTCTCGATCACGTCGGCGGCGACCTTGCCCACCTCGGTGGTCTCGCCGCGGGTGGGCCCGCGCCGCTCGGCACGCGACAATAGCAGCAGCGCCTCGATCAGTTCGGTGGCCTGGCGCGAGGCGCGCTCGATGCGCTTGAGGCGTTCGGCGAGCTTGGGCGTGAGGTCGGGCGAACCCTGCAGAAGTTCGGTGGTGGAGGCGATCACCGCCAGCGGCGTGCGCAGCTCGTGGCTGACATCGGAATTGAATTCGCGGTCGCGCTCGACCATCGCGGTGAGCCGCGCCGAGTACTCGTCGAGCGCGTGCGCCAGCTCGCCCACTTCGTCGTCGGCGAAATGCGGTGCCAGCGGCTCGGCCTTGCCGGCCTTGCGAAAATCGCGCAGGCGGTTGGCCAGCTCGCTGACCGGCTTGAGCACCTTGCGCGACAGCCACAGGCCCAGTACCAGCGAGAGCAGGCCAAACAGGAATACCGCGCCGATCACGCTGAAGAGCAGTTGCTGCTTGCCGAGCTCTTCGCGCGACACGTCATATTGCAGAAAGCTGATGATGCCGCCTTCGCGATAAACGGCGAGCTTGTAATGGTGCTCCTTGCCGTCCGGCCCTGCTTCGAAAATGTCGTGCACCCCGTTTTTGAGGCTCTGCCAGGTGAGCGGTGCCTTGTACAAGGTGCGGTCACTGAGCACCGTGCCGGTGAGCAGGCGGGAGCCGCTGGGGGCACCGGGATGCTCGCGCGCCTGCTGATTCGCCCACTTGGCGTCGTCCATCAGGCTGGCATTGACCAGCTGATCCTCCACCCGCGTGCGGATGTTCAACGCCGCAAACGCAAACAGCGCGCTAAGGCCGAAGCCGAACAGCGCGAAGGAGACGACCAGGCGGAACCGCAGCTTACGCCTGGATTGCATCCGGCTCGACCATCCGATAGCCAATGCCGTGCCGCGTGTGGATCAGCGGCTTGTCGAAGGGTTTGTCGATCGCCGCGCGCAGGCCGTGGATGTGCACGCGCAAGCTGTCGCTGTCGGGCAGTTCCTCGCCCCACACGCGCTGCTCCAGGTCCTGCCGGGTGACCACCGACGGGCTCGCCTCCATCAGCGCCTGCAGCAGCTTCAGGCCGATCGGGTTCAGCTGGATCGACTTGCCCTCGCGGTTCACCGTGAGCGTGTCCAGGTTGAAGGTGAGGTCGGCCACCTTCAGCACGCGGCTCTGCGGGCCCTTGCCGCGGCGCGCCAGCACTTCCAGCCGCGCCGCCAGCTCCTGCAGCGCGAACGGCTTGGTCATGTAGTCGTCGGCGCCGGATTCGAAACCGGTCAGCTTCTGCTCCAGCGCATCGCGCGCGGTCAGCATCAGGATCGGGGTCTGCTTGTGCGCCTCATGGCGCAGCTTGCGCGCGACTTCCAGGCCGTCCATGCCGGGCAGGGTGAGGTCGAGCACTATCACGTCGAAATCGTGCACCACCGCCAGATGCAGGCCGGTCACGCCATCACCGGCGAAATCCACCACGTGGCCGCGGTCTTCCAGATAGTCGCCGATGTTGGTGGCGATATCGCTGTTGTCTTCGATTACCAGTACGCGCATGGGTCACTCCTGCGCAGCCGGCGCACGGGCCGGCTGGAGCTGCAAGCTTAACAATCTTGGGTGAAGCCGGTGCGCCGGCGGCACCGTGAAACTGAATGGGGACGTGCACGGCAAGAAAAAAGCCCGGATGCGCGACTCGCCGTCGCCCACCCGGGCCCAAGAGCTACTGCCCCGATACCATTGTCTGCCTCACCGGGCCACGCAGGCCGCGGTACCGCAAAAAACAGTGACCGCTTTATAGGGGGTGCCGGGTTACGGTGCGGTTAACCCGTTCTCATCCGGTCGTGATGCCATCGTGCAATGGCAGCTCAGGCCCTGACCGGCTTGCGATGCGGGCGGGTCTCGGCAGGCACTTCGCGCGCCTGCGCCTCCAGCAGCTCCACCACCGCGCCGGCCACATCGACGCCGGTGGCGGCCTCGATGCCTTCCAGCCCAGGCGAGGCATTCACTTCCAGCAGCAGCGGGCCGCGCTTCGAGCGCAGCAGATCGACGCCGGCGATACCCAGCCCCAGCGCGCCGGCCGCGCGCACGGCGATACGTTTCTCCTCGACGCTCAGCGTGGCCGCCATCGCAGTGCCGCCACGGTGCAGGTTGGCGCGAAAATCGCCCGGAGTGGCGTCGCGCTGCATCGCCGCCACCACCTTCTTGCCGACCACGAAACAGCGCAAGTCGCTGCCCTTCGCCTCGGCGATGAACTCCTGCACCAGGAAGTTCGCATACAGCCCGCGGAACGCCTCGATCACGCTCTGCGAGGCGGCACGCTTCTCGGCCAGCACCACGCCGGTACCCTGGCTGCCCTCGTTGAGCTTGATCACGTGCGGCGGATCGCCGAGCAGGGCCAGTACGTCGTCGGCGTCGTCCGGGTTGTCGCCGAACACCGTCACCGGCATGTCGATGCCCTGCGCGGCGAGAATCTGCAGGCAGCGCAGCTTGTCGCGCGCGCGCAGCACCGCGTCGGACGGGTTCGGCGTGTACACGCCCATCATTTCCAGCTGGCGCAGCACCGCGGTGCCGTAGAACGTGCTGGTGGTGCCGATGCGCGGGATCACCGCGTCGATGTCGCGCACTTCCCTGCCCTTGTAGCGGATCGACGAGGCGCCCGGCGCGACGCGCACGTAGCAGCGCAACGGGTCGAGCACGCGTACCACGTGCCCGCGCTCGCGCGCCGCCTCGACCAGGCGCTTGGTCGAATAGAGCCGGGTGTTGCGCGAGAGGATCGCAATCTTCATGGGCGGGTCATCGAAGGTCCGTGGCCGCAAGCGGCGGGCGCGGCTGGGTGTAGGAGCGCGCCGGGTCCACCGCAAAGCGCCCGTTCAGCGCACTGCGGCCCAGCAGCATCGGAAACAGCATATGCCGGCGATCAGTCAGGTTGATGTCGACGCTGAAGCGCTGCCCGGCCAGTTGTATCTCGCTGCGGATGAACCAGCGCTCGGTGCGCCGCCCGCCGGTGTCGGTGACCGCGCGGCGGTCCCACGCCGGCGCCTCGCAACGGGTTTCCACCGGCTGGCGCCGCCCCACATGGAGCGTGAAGCGCAGCCAGGTCGCGCCGTCGCGCTGGAATTCTTCGAGGGTATCCACATGCAGCGAACTGCTGCGCGCACCGGTGTCGAGCTTGGCCTTGAGCATGTCGATGCCCAATTGCGGCAACGCCAGCCGCTCGCGCCAGCCCAAGGTCGTCAGGGCCGCGGTGATCAGATCCGCCATAGGGTTTCGGGATGTTCGGCGACCGGGGAGTGGAGCGGGTGAAGGGAATCGAACCCTCGTCAGTAGTCGGGTGAGGAGGTGGCCTCGCGGCCACCCCCTCCCCTAAGAACCGTACGTGAGACTTTCGCCTCATACGGCTCAAGCAGCCAAGAACTCGATCCACACCCGCGGAACGAGCGGCAGCCTATCCCTTCGTGCCTCGCGCGTGCAACTGCTTGTGACACGTCGGGTGGAGCAACTGCAGGTTGGACAGTTTGTCCGAGCCGCCGTAGACCCTCCAGACCACGTGATGAACGTTCCATCCCGTGGCCTTGGTGATCTTGGCGGAGCAGATTGGGCAGACGCCCTCCTGTCGGTTCCACAGCCAGTACAACCTCCTGCGTCCTTGCAGAGTGGACCGCATCCGCCGAGTCAGTCGCTCGTCGAAGTAGGCCTCGTCCTTTGGGTCGTATGGGTTGGTATCGGACCTAACCTTCACGTGCCTGACCACAGGAACCTTGGCCAGGTGCATCAGGCTGGACACATCCGTCCGAAAGAGCCAATCGCGGGAATCGTCCCGGCGGAAGTACCGCCGTTTGATCCAACGCTTGCCCTTCATGGGATGCCGACGCGTTGCCCATCGCCATAGCGCGCGCGTGATCTGGTAATCCAGCTTTGCGAACGTCCGTGACGCATGCACGATTTGGTGGTAGTTGGCCCATCCCCTGAGAATCGGGTTGAGGGCGAACACCACGTCATCCTGCCTTGCGCCTCGTAGTTCACGCAGCCGGTCCCTGACCTTCGCGTAGAACGCCTTGGCGTTTCGTTTCGACGGGACAATGTTCAGAAATTTCTTGTGCCTCTGAACATGCCAGCCAAGGAAATCGAACCCCTCCGTCACGTGAGTGATTT
This sequence comes from Rhodanobacter thiooxydans LCS2, assembly GCF_000264375.1. Taxonomy (GTDB): domain Bacteria; phylum Pseudomonadota; class Gammaproteobacteria; order Xanthomonadales; family Rhodanobacteraceae; genus Rhodanobacter; species Rhodanobacter thiooxydans. The sequence goes on along the minus strand of NZ_AJXW01000006.1, from coordinate 15,635 downwards.
TTGTCTTCTTTTCCGAGAGCACTAATCCGCGCTCGGATAGGAAACCCACGATCAGCGGCTTGACCTTGGCTTCCAGAACCTCTTTTGAGGCCCCGGTCACCACAAAGTCGTCCGCATACCGGATGAAGTTCACCTTGTCCCGGCGTGGGAGGCTGTCTTTCAACAACCGTTCCATGCCGTCCAACGCCAGGTTTGCCAAACACGGGGAGATGATCCCGCCTTGTGGCGTACCTGCATCCGTCGGGAACAGTTTCCGACCCTCCACAAATCCGGCTTTTAGCCACTTCTCCAGCAAGCGCCGATCCATCGGCACGTTGCACACCAGCCAGTCATGGCTGATGTTGTCGAAGCACGCCTTGATATCGCCCTCCAACACCCATTGCGGCGAATGTTCTCGGCTCAGTGCGTTATGGCACTGGGCGATGGCATCTGCCGTTGAGCGTCCAGAGCGAAAGCCGTACGAGTTGAGGTCACCTCGGGTTTCCGCGACAGGATCGAGTGCAAGCCAGTGCAGCGCCTGCATGGTTCGGTCCTTCATCGTGGGTATGCCTAAGGGCCGCTTCCCGCCGTTGGCCTTCGGGATGTGGATCCTGCGAAGCGGTTTGGGACGGTACCCGCGCGAGTCCAGCGCTGATATCGCCTTCCACTTCTCCTTGGGTGTGGACCAAGTGAGGCCATCCACACCGGGGGTCTTCCGGCCTCGGTTCTCCGTAACTCGACGCACCGCGACTGCTCGTGCGGTAGTCGAGCGGACTAGCAACTTTTGCAACCGTTTCACGGTGCGCCAGTTTTCGTCCTTTGCTGCCTTCGCTATGCGTGCCTGCAACCTCCTGACGTGTTGGAACGCTTCGGCCCACGGGATCGTGTGCCACTGGTTCCAGCGCGCGGAGGCGACATCGCCAAGGGTATTGGCGTCCATATCAGTCCTCCAAAGTTGGAGCGGGTGAAGGGAATCGAACCCTCGTCAGTTGCTTGGGAAGCAACAGCTCTACCATTGAGCTACACCCGCCCATGACCCTTTGGGGATGGACGTCCCCTGATGGGGGCGTCGCCCCATCGGGAGTTGGTTGTCAGGCCTGTCTAGCGACAGGCCACCACGCGGAAGTCTGCACCCTTTCGGGTCGGGGCGATCGTTTCATCCCCTATCCCGGCCATTACAGCCGGGCCTTCGCTTTTTCCGCGATCCTGTGCCCGCTAAGCCTTCAACGTCCCTTGCGGGATGTTTAGTCGGCACCGAAGTGTCGACAGCCTATCGGGGTTTCCACGTTCCGTACAAGTAACAGTGTAGCTGGGGTTCCATCTTTTCGCCGGAGGTACTCCATCAGCGCATTCCCACCAAGCAGGGGAATGACCGACCTCGTCCCGTTTTGGGCAGGGCCTATCAAATGCCTTTGGCCCAGTTAGCTTGACGACGTTTAGGACGATGGTTCGCTTGCGCTAACCCTTGCTGCACAGCCTAGCGCCTACTCGGATGCATCTTCCGAGGTCACGCTGGTCCCTCGCGGAACTAGCGTACCCGTGAGGGTGGCTACATTGTCAGAGCGCTTGGCACGGAACCGTTTCCAGTTCCGCACTGCTCCTAGGCTACCGGTGGCTGAACACCGGGTCAGTTCGGCCTGAGGCCGACTGACAATTACTCGCACGGCGTTCGCCGTGTATAGCGTTGGCCCCTGAAATTGTGCAACAGCCTGTTGCACAACTGTCGGTGACCGACGCTGACGTGCCACGGATTCGGGCCGTGTCCCGCCTTGCGCACAATGGAGTGCTTGGGGCTTCGGTTACCAGGCTATGAGGCCCTGGCTGCCTTTAACGCGCACGTACACGGCTCGTGTCGCACGCTTGGGAAGCTACAGCTCTACCATTGAGCTACACCCGCCGGGTCGACGGATGGTAACCCGGGATTCGCGTGGTTGGAAAGCTTGGGGAGACCAACAGCACCCCCTCCCCAACCCTCCCCTGCTAGCAGGGGAGGGAGCAGAGCGTGCGGCTTCATGCGCGGTCAGCCAAGAGCACCCCTCAGCTAAAGCACTCCCTGCGGTCGCCTGCCCCTCCTCTGCCGGGCAGGGGAGGGAGCAGGGCGCGCAGCCTCACGGGCGGCCCCTCCCCCTGCATCGCAGGGGGCCAGGACGGGGGGAGGCTCTTGATGTTGGCTTGGCGCAGGACACCCCCGCATGCAGCGCGGACGCAGAACGGCGGCACGGCGCCCAACGCGTGCTGAACAGCCCTCTGCGGACACTCTGGCGGCCGTCATCGCCGGCCTGACAATGCACGTTGACCGCACCATGACGAACGCCCGCCCCGCTCCAGCCTCATACGCGCTCCCCAAGGAGAGTCGCATGCCCAGGTTTGCCGAGTTCCCCGTTTCGTGGCGCCGCCGCTGGCAAGCGCTGGCGCTGATGCTGCTGTGCCTGGTCGCGGGCCTGGCCCACGCGCAGAACCGTGCCAACGACCGCGCCGATCCGCCGAGCCGGGTGGCGCGACTGTCGTACATCGCCGGCGACCTCGGCTTTCTGCCTGCCGGCGCGAAAGACTGGAGCGACGCCAACATCAACCGCCCGCTGACCCGCGGCGACAAACTGTCCACCGCCCGCGGCGCGCGCGCCGAACTGGAGTTCGGCGGCGGCACGCTGCGCATGGACGGGCGGACCGACTTCGGCCTGCTCGACCTCAACGACAACCTGGCCCAGGTCGAGCTGACCCAAGGCACGCTCAGCCTCACCGTGCGCCGCCTCGACGACGGCCAGAGCTACGAGATCGACACTCCGACGGTGGCGCTGGTGGCCGACCAGCCCGGCACCTTCCGCGTCGACGTCGACGATCGCGACGGCAGCACCCGGGTCACCGCGCTCGACGGCCGCGCCACCGTGTTCGGCGAGAACAATGCGCAGCGCCCGATCAACCCCGGCCGCAGCTACCTCTTCACCGACTCCAGCCTGGCCACGGTGACGATCACCGACGACGCCGGTGGCGACGCGTTCGACGACTGGGCCAGCCAGCGCGATCGCCGCTACACGCGCTCGTCCAGCCGCCGCTACGTGTCCGAGGACGTGGTGGGCTACCAGGACCTCGACCGCTACGGCAGCTGGCGGGAAACCAGCGAGTACGGCGCGGTGTGGTACCCCTCCGACGTCGACGTCGACTGGGCGCCGTACCGCAGCGGCCACTGGGCGTACATCGCACCCTGGGGCTGGACCTGGGTGGACGACGCGCCGTGGGGCTTCGCGCCCTACCACTACGGCCGCTGGGCCTACCTCGGCGGCGGCTGGGGCTGGATCCCGGGCCCGATCGAGGTACGCCCGGTCTACGCGCCAGCGCTGGTGGCCTTCGTCGGCGGCGGCGGCTGGTCGATCGGCATCGGCAGCGCGCCGGTGGGCTGGTTCCCGCTCGGCCCGGGCGAGGTCTACAACCCATGGTATCGCTGCGACCGCAGCTACTACACGCGCGTCAACGTTACCAACATCTACGTGCACAACACCGTCAACCGCACCACCGTCATCAACAACATCAATAACCAGTACAACTACTACCGCACGGGCCGTCCGCTCCGCGACGCCAGTTACGCCAACCGCATGGCGCCGCGCGGCTTCACCGCCGTACCCGGCCGCAGTTTCGCCGAAGGACGCCGCGTACAACGCGACCTGCTCAATGTCGATCCGCGCAAGCTCGCCGGCGCACCGGTGCCGGTGCGCGGCATCGACCGGTTGCGCCCGCAGGAAAACGCCGACCGGCCGCCGCGCAGCGCGCACGCGCGCGACCTGCCTGCCGGCGGCTTCGACCGTGAGGTGGTGGCGCGACGCGTACCACCAGCGCCCCGCGAGGCTGCCTTCCGCCCCGGAGACAATCGCTTCGCCACGCCGCGCAGCAACGTACGCGTGCTCGACGACACGGGTCGGCCCGGGCGCAGCCAGCACGCGGACCTGACCGATCGAAACGACGCCAGCCCGCGGCGGCCGGCGACCATGTCCGGGCAGCTTCCGGTCGCTCCGCGCATCACCGCGGCCGGTCCCGGGGACCGGCCGCAGATGTCGCGCGACGCTGCCGAACTGCGCTCGGCTCGCTTCGCCCATCCGCGTGGTCGCGACGACGCGAACCGCCCCGAGGCGATGCCGCGTCCGGGCGTCAGCTACATCACGCCAGCCACCGAAGGGCGGCCGCGCGCGATCCCCGACAACCGCCCGCTGCCTTCGGAGCCGGCGCCGATCCGTCGCGCCGAATCCCGCCGCTTGCCGACGCCAGCGGACGATGGTCGCTTCCAGCGCTACCGGTCCGAACGCGCCATGCAGCAGCAACGACCGCAGCCGATGGAGCCGACGTTGCGCGAATCGGCTGCGCCGCGCTTCCAGCGGCCCGAACCCGCGTCGCGCGAGTACGTGCGCGAACCGTCGCGTCCGCTGCCCGTCCCGGACCGCGGCGAACCGATGCCGCGCTACCAGCCGCCGCAACGTGCGATGCCGGAACCCCGCGCCATGCCGGAGCAACGCGCGATGCCGGAGCCGCGCGGCATGCCGGAACCCCGCGCGATGCCGGAACCGCGCGCCATGCCGCAGCCTCGCGCAGAAACGCGACAGCCACAACGCGGCGAAGCGTCCAACCCCAAGCGGCAGGTGCGTGAGGACCAGGGAGAGCACTGAACCCGCGAGCATGGCCCCCTCCCCTGCTCGCCGGGGAGGGCTGGGGTCGGGCAAAGCTCTACAATGCACGGATGCCGACGATCGACGACACGCCCCCCGAATACATTCGCCGCATCCGCAGCTTCGTGCTGCGCGAAGGGCGCATGACACCGGCGCAGCAGCGTGCATTCGACACGCTGTGGTCGCGCTACGGCATCGACTACCAGGGCACCCCGCACGACTTCGCCGCGACCTTCGGCCGCGCGGCGCCGCGGGTGCTGGAGATCGGTTTCGGCAACGGCGAAGCACTGGCCTGGGCCAGCGAGCACGACCTGGCGCGTGACTTCATCGGCGTGGAAGTGCACGGCCCCGGCGTGGGCCGCCTGATGAACGCGCTGGCCGCGCGCAACGCGCAGAACGTGCGGCTGTACAAGCACGACGCCGTGGAAGTGCTGCAGCTCGAGATCGCGCCGGGCACGCTGAGCGAGGCGCGCATCTGGTTCCCCGACCCGTGGCACAAGAAGCGCCACCACAAGCGCCGCCTGATCCAGCCCGAATTCGTCGCCCTGCTCGCCACGCGCATGGAAAGCGGCGGCCTGCTGCACCTGGCCACCGACTGGCAGCCCTACGCCGAGCAGATGCTGGAGGTGATGGAAGCGGCGCCCGACTGGCGCAACGCCACCGGCCCTGGCGAGTACGCCGAGAAGCCTGCATGGCGCATCGAGACCCACTTCGAGCGGCGCGGGCTGAAGCTGGGGCATGGGGTGTGGGATCTGCTTTATCGCAGAGCCTGACCCCCTCCCAACCTCCCCCTACTTCGCAGGGGGAGAAGCAGAGCGGCGGTGTCCTCCCCTACTGCGCAGAGGGAGGAAGAAAAGCTACCCGGCCCGTCTGCTGCACTCCCTCCCTGCTTGCCTCTAAAGGAACTTCCTTCGGTCGCAGGGAGGGCTGGGGTGGGGTCGCTCTTGGCCCTTGGTTCACCAGTCATCGCACCACCCCGCTTATACTCGCGCTCATCCGCCAGGGACGAATCGACCGCAGCGTGAAGCTCCCACTGCCCCGCCGTATCCATGATTGCCAGCTGCCCCGCCGGGACGTCGGCTAGTGGCACTCTCGCTCACCCCCGAAATGATCCTGGTACTCGGACTGGTGGGCTTCACCATGCTGATGCTGGTGCTGGAGTGGATCCGCGCCGACATGGTGGCGCTGCTGGTGGTGGTGGTGATCGGCCTCACCGGATTGATTCCCGCCGACCGGGTGTTCAACGGCTTTGCCGGCAACGCGGTGATCGCGATCATCGCGATCATGATCATGGGCGAGGGGCTGGACCGCGCCGGCGTGCTCAACCTCACCGCGAACTTCGTGATGCGCATGGCGCGCGGCGTGGAGTCGCGGCTGGGCGTGGTGATCAACCTGGTGGCCAGCCTGTTCAGCGCGGTCATCCCCAGCCAGGCGCTGGCCGCGCTGATGATCCCGGTGTCCAGCCGGCTGGCGGCGCGCACCGGCGTGCCGTTGTCGCGGCTGCTGCTGCCGATGGCGTTCTGCATCCTCACTGCCACCAACACCACACTGATCGCCAACTCCTCGCTGATCGTGCTGAACGACCTGATCGCCAGCGCCAACGCCAACCTGATGCCCGGCGCGCACACCATCCCCAAATTCGGCCTGTTCAGCGTGACTCCGATCGGCCTGACGCTGGCCTTGCTTGGCGTGGCGTATTTCTACTTCTTCGGCAGCAAGCTGCTGCCCGGACACGAGGACGAACGGCTGAAGGTGACGCCGGGGCGCACCGAGAGCTACTTCGCCGAGACCTACGGCATCGTCGGCGAGACCGCCGAACTCACCGTCACCGCGGAAAGCCCGCTGGTCGGCATGAGCATCGGCGAAGTGGAGCAGCTGCACGAGGCGCCGCTGATCCTGGCGATCAAGAGCGGCAACGACGCGCGCATGGCGCCACCGGCCGACCACGTGATCTGGGTGGGCTCGGTGCTGGGCGTACTCGGCCCGCGCGAGCAACTGAACCAGTTCGCCAACAACCAGCTGTGCCGGCTGTCCACCCGCATGCGCCAGCTCGGCGAACTGTTCAACCCGACCCGCGCCGGCATTTCCGAGGTAGTGATCCCGCCGGTGTCGCGCTTCATCAAGCACACCGTGGGCGAGCTGCGCCTGCGCAAGCGTTTCGGCATCTCGGTGCTGGCGGTGACCCGCGGCGATCAGGTCTTCCGCGACGATGTGCGCGGCGTCAGCCTGCGCGCCGGCGACACCGTGGTGCTGCACAGCAACTGGCACGACCTGGCACTGGCCGCGGAAGACAAGGACCTGGTCGTCGTCACCGACATCCCGAAGGAGCAGCAGCGCCCCGGCAAGATCTGGCAGGCAGTGGGCTTCTTCCTGCTGGCCCAGGGCCTGGCGTTGTTCACCAACCTCGACCTGTCGATCGCGATGATGACCGGCGCCATCGCGATGCTGCTGACCGGCGTGTTGAACATGGACGAGGCGTACAAGGCGGTGAACTGGAAAACCGTCTTCCTGATCGCCTGCCTGATCCCGCTGGGCTGGTCGATGGACGCCACCGGCACCGCCGCGTGGCTGGCGCAGCAGGTGCTGCACTACCTGGGCAACTCCTCGCCCTACCTGCTGCAACTGGTGCTGGCCGTGCTCACCCTGCTGTTCTCGCAGGTGATGTCCAACGTGGGTGCCACCGTGATGATGGTGCCGATCGCGATCAGCGTGGCCGTCGCCACCGGAGGCAACCCGTCGGCCTACGCGCTGATCGTGGCGGTGTCCTCCTCCAACACCTTCCTGCTCAGCTCCGGCCACCCCGCGCTGATGATGGTCACCGGCCCCGGTGGCTACAAGGGCAAGGACTTCCTCCGCGTGGGCCTGCCGCTGACCTTCCTGGTCCTCGTCGTCACCCTGCTCGCGATCAACTTGATGTTCCATTGAATGCACGCCGGACGAGCGACTGCAGCACGCATCGCTGGTATTTTCGCCGCCGGACCGCGCGCCGCACGATGCGCCGCCATCAGCAACAGGGAATACGCACTTGAACGAACCCGGGATCGCCCTCGTCGGGCTCGGCTACGTCGGGCTGCCGCTTGCGGTGGAGTTCGGCAAGCAGCTGGACACCATCGGCTTTGACACCAGCGCCAGCCGGGTCGACGAACTGCGGCAGGGCCACGACCACACGCTCGAAACCCCCGCCGGGGAACTCGCCGCGGCCGGCCGGCTCAGCTTCACCACCGACGTGCGCGACCTCGCGCGATGCAACGTGTTCATCGTCACCGTGCCCACTCCGGTGGACGAGGCGAACCGGCCGGACATGCGCCCGCTGGAGAGCGCCAGCGCCAGCATCGGCAGCGTGCTCAAGCGCGGCGACGTGGTGATCTACGAATCCACCGTCTACCCCGGCACCACCGAGGAAATCTGCGTGCCGGTGCTGGAACGCACCTCCGGACTGCGCTTCAACCACGACTTCACCTGCGGCTACAGCCCGGAGCGGGTCAACCCCGGCGACAAGCTGCACCGGCTGCCCACGATCACCAAGATCACGTCCGGCTCCACCCCGGAAACCGCCGACTTCGTCGATGCTTTGTACCGCCGCATCATCACCGCCGGCACGCACAAGGCGCCCAGCATCAAGGTGGCCGAGGCGGCCAAGGTGATCGAGGACACCCAGCGCGACGTCAACATCGCGCTGGTGAACGAACTGGCGATGATCTTCAACACCATGGGTATCGACACCCAGGACGTGCTCGACGCCGCCGGCACCAAGTGGAACTTCCTGCCGTTCAAGCCCGGCCTGGTCGGCGGCCACTGCATCGGGGTGGACCCGTACTACCTCACGCACAAGGCCACCATCCTCGGCTACCACCCCGAGCTGATCCTCGCCGCGCGGCGCATCAACAGCCGCATGGGGCTGTACGTGGCGCACCAGGTGATCCGCCTGATGGCGAACAAGCGCATCCACGTGGTCGACTCGCGCATCCTGGTGCTCGGCCTGACCTTCAAGGAGAACTGCCCAGACCTGCGCAACACGCGCGTAGTGGAAATCGTGCGCGAGCTCGAGGCCACGCATGCCCGGGTGGATGTACACGACCCCTGGGCCGACCCTGAGGAAGCCCTGCAGAAACTCGGCATCACTCCAATCGACGCGCCTGTCGAGCATGCTTACGACGCCATCGTGCTGGCCGTGGCGCACCGGGATTTCCTCGGCCACGGCGACGCGGACATCCGCCGCTACGGCCGCGAGAACTGTGTCGTGTTCGACATCAAGAGCCTGCTGCCGCCCGCTGCGGTGGACGGCCGGCTGTAACCCGATCCCCCAGCCTCACTGCGCCAGCTTCACCACGCCCGCCTCCACCTGCACTGCCACCGTGCGCAGATGCTCGCCGCGGCAGGGGCCGCCGATGCACAGGCCGTCGGCCTGGTTGAAGGTGGCGCCGTGCACGCAGCAGGTCAGGGTGTCGCCCTTCAGCAGGAACTTGCCGGGGGCGTAGTCGAGACGGCGGCCGGCGTGCGGGCAGATGTTGAGATAGCCGCGCACCTCGTCGCCCTGGCGCAGCAGGATCAGGCTTTCCTCGCCGTCGAGCAGGCGGGCGTCGACGGCGGTGGCGCCGCCATCGGGGATCTCGTCCAGCCGGCACAGCGCCTGCCGGTTCGTCGACTGGGCGGGAGTGAATGTATCCATCGGCACTTGCCTCGCGGGCCGGATGGCCCCATGGTTGCACGCGTAAGTCGTTGATTTTACCACACGGATTTTTAACACATGCGTTTTGTCCTGCCGCTCCACCATCGTCCCCGCCATCCGCTGGCGCGTGCCCTGTCGTTGCTGCTCGGCATCGCGGTGCTGGGTGTGCTGCTGGTGTTCGGGCTGGTGGTAGCCAGCGTGCTGCTGCTCGGTGGCCTGGTGTGGCTGGCCGTGCGCCAGTGGAAGCTGGTCAGCACCCCGGCCCGACCGGCCGCTGCCAGGACAGATGCTAGGCCGGCCGTGATGGAAGGCGAGTTCGTGGTGATCCGCCAGGGACGACCGGTCACGCATTGAACCCGCGGCGGGGAAACCGGCGGATAATGCGCCTTCCCCACGCGATCCACCCCCATGTCCGATACCGCTGCCTCCATCGCGGCCGCAAGGCCGCGCCGCCTGACTGATCCCGGCTTTCTGATTCCGTTGGCGCTGCTGGCGTTGTACGTGATCTGGGGCTCGACCTACCTGGGCATCCGCTTCGCGCTGGAAAGCTGGCCGCCATTCCTGCTCGCCGGCGTGCGTTTCCTCGGCGCCGGCGTGGCGCTGTATGGCTTCCTGCGCTGCCGCGGCATGGCACCGCCGACGCGCGAGCAGTGGCGCAACGCGGCAGTCGCCGGCCTGCTGCTGCTCGGCCTGGGCAACGGCCTCGTGTGCTTCGCCGAGCAGCGGGTGAGCTCGGGCATCGCCGCGGTGGCAGTCGCCAGCATGCCGCTGTTCGCGGCGCTGTTTTCGGGCATGTATGGCGAGTGGCCGCACCGGCGCGAGTCGATCGGCCTGGCCATCGGCTTCGCCGGCGTGATCGTGCTGAACCTGGGCAGCAGCCTGGCCGGCTCGTCGATCGGCGCGGCTGCCCTGCTGGTAGCCGCGGCGGCCTGGGCGTTCGGCTCGGTGTGGAGCCGGCGCCAGGCAATGCCGCCCGGTCCGATGAACACCGCCGCGCAGATGATCTGCGGCAGCGCCGCGCTGCTCGGCTTTGCCCTGCTCAGCGGTGAACGGCTGCCGGTGCATCCGACCCTGCGTTCCACTCTGGCGATCGTCTACCTGGCGGTGTTCGGCTCGATCATCGCGTTCAGCGCCTACCTGTACGTGCTCAAGCACGCGCGCCCGGCGCTGGCCACCAGCTACGCCTACGTGAACCCGCCGGTGGCGGTGCTGTTCGGCGTGCTGCTGGCCGGCGAGCACGTGGGGCCGTTCGACCTGGCCGGCATGGCGATCATCCTGGCCGGCGTGGCGGTGATCACGCTGGCGAAGCGCAAGGGAAACACCGCAGAACCGTAGGAGCCCGCTCGCGGGCGATGCTCTTGCTTTCGCGGATCCGGAATCCCGGCTTTCAAAGCATCGCCCGCGAGCGGGCTCCTACCTGGTGTTCTCGACCATGGTCGGCTTGCCCACGCGGCCACCGCCGCGCGACGATGGCGCGAGTCACCGGCGGAGAGCGGCATGAACGCGAGGCAGGACGGGTGGATGGCGCGCGCGGCATTGCGCAGCGCCGCTTGGGCGGAGCGCTGGTTTCCGGATGCATGGGTGTTCGCCGCGCTGGGCGTGGTCGTCGTGGCGCTGGCAGCGTTCGCCTTCGGCGCCACGCCGACGGCCACGGTCACCGCGTTCGGCGACGGCTTCTGGAGCCTGATCCCGTTCACCATGCAGATGGCGTTCGTGGTGATCGGCGGCTACGTGCTGGCCACCGCGCCGGTGGTGGCGCGCTTCATCGACGTGCTGGCGCGGGCGCCGCGCACAGGCCGCGGCGCGATCGTCTACATCGCGCTGGTCAGCATGCTGGCCTCGCTGCTCTCGTGGGGCTTCTCGCTGGTGTTTGGCGGGTTGCTGGTGCGCGCGCTGGCGCGGCGCGAGGACCTGCGCATGGATTACCGTGCGGCCGGTGCGGCGGCGTATCTCGGCCTTGGCGCGATCTGGGCGATGGGCCTGTCCTCGTCGGCGGCGCAGCTGCAGGCGAACCCGGCCAGCATGCCGCCGGGGCTGCTGGCGATCACCGGCGTGCTGCCGTTCAGCCAGACCATCTTCCTGTGGCAGTCGATCGTGCTGACCGCGGTGCTGATCGTGGTCTCGCTGCTGGTGTGCTGGTTCACCGCGCCGTCGGATGCGAACGCGCGCACCTCGAAGGATTTCGACATCGGCGAAAGCTCCACGCCGGCGCTGCCGCCACGCACGCGTCCGGGCGAGTGGCTGGAATACAGTCCGCTGCTGGCGCTGGCGATCGGCCTGCTCGGACTGGGCTGGCTGGGCCACGAATTCGCCAGCAAGCCGGCGGTGACCGCGATCGCCAACCTCAACACCTACAACTTCCTGTTCCTCACCCTCGGCATCCTGCTGCACTGGCGCCCGCGCAGCTTCCTCGACGCCGTGCATCGCGCGGTGCCGAGCACGTCGGGCGTGCTGATCCAGTTCCCGCTGTACGGCGGCATCGCCGCCCTGCTCACCCATGTTCCTGGCGCCGATGGCTCGACGCTGGCGCACCGCTTGTCGAACCTGTTCGTGCACATCGCCGGTCAGGAAAGCTTCCCCGCGGTGATGGGCGCGTACTCGGCCATCTTAGGTTTCTTCGTGCCCTCCGGCGGCGGCAAGTGGCTGGTCGAGGCGCCGTACGTGATGCAGGCGGCGAACGACCTGCACGTGCACCTGGGCTGGGCGGTGCAGGTGTACAACGCGGCCGAGGCGCTGCCGAACCTGATCAATCCGTTCTGGATGCTGCCGCTGCTCGGCGTACTCGGGCTGAAGGCGCGCGACGTGGTCGGCTACACCTTCATGCAGCTGGTGGTGCACGTGCCACTGGTGCTGGGCATGCTGTGGCTGCTGGGCATGACGCTGACTTACGTGCCGCCGGTGATGCCTTGAGGGCCGGGATTCGGATTCGGAGAAGCCGACAATCCGGGACTCCTTTCCAATGAGTGTAGGGCGGGCACTGCCCGCCAATTCGCGCAGTGACGGAGAGCGGCGGGCAGTACCCGCCCTACGGCTCTGCGTGCCGCCGGTGATGCGCAGGAGCGCATAGAGTGCGCTCCTGCATGGTTTGCATTACAGCTCGCGCAGTGCCGTGGTCACCGGCAGGCGCGCGGCGCGCACGGCGGGGAACAGACCGCCGATGAAGCCGATCGCCAGCGCCCACTTCAGGCCGGTCCACAGCAACGCGGGAGTCACAGCCAGCTTGAAGCTGAGCGTGCCGACCGTGCCCTGGGCCAGCGTCGAGGCGCTGTAGCCGTTGAACACCAGCCAGGCCAGCGCGCCGCCGACGACGCCGCCGAGCAGCGCCAGCAGCATGGTCTCCAGCATCACCGCCACCACCACCGGCAGGCCGCGGAAGCCGATCGCGCGCAGCGTGGCGATCTCGCGGGCGCGCGTGGCGACGGTGGCGAACATGGTGTTGAGTGCGCCGAACACCGCGCCGATCGCCATGATCACGCCGACCACGATGCCGATGATGGTGATGGCCTTGGTGACGCCCTCGGACTGCTTGCGGAAGTAGTCCAGCGTGGTGCTGGTGTCCACCTGCAGGCGCGGGTCGGCGGACAGCGCCGCCTTGAACGCGTCATAGGCCGCGGGGTTGGTCAGGCGCACGAACACCGAGGTACGGCTGCTGCCGCGACGGTAGGTGTCGGCGACCACGTTGGCGTCGCCCCACAGTTCCGAATCCATCGCGTTGTCCGACTCGGACACGCCGGCCACGGTCCAGGTCTGGCTGCCCAGCTTGATCTCGCGGCCCGGCACCAGATCGGCAAACTGGCGCTGCGCGCCCTTGCCCACCACCAGTTCGCGCAGGCCCGGCTTGAACTTGCGCCCGGCGACGATCTTCACTTCCGGCCGCAGCGTCCAGGCCTGCTCGCCGACGCCGCGCACCTGCACGCTGCCCTCGTCGCCGCTACCATCGCTGAGCGGCAGGTTCGCCGCCACCACCAGCTCCGGCGAGGCGATCGGCTTGCCGGCGGCGTCGCGGGCAATGCCCGGCGCCTGCGCGATGACCGTGGTACTGGCATGGTCGAGCACGGAGGACACCTCCGAGGCCGAACCGCCGCGCAGCACGATGGCGGTGTCGGCGCTGCCGCTCTTGCTCAACGTTTCGCGGTAGCCCACGCCCATCGCCAGCATCGACACCAGCACCGCGACCACGCCGGCGACGCCGATGACCACCACCGACGAGGCACCGATGCGCTGCGGCAGGGTGCTGACGCCGACGCGAGTGACCGAGCCCGCCTGCCGACCGGTGCGCGCCAGCAGCAGCCACAGCGCGAACAGCACGGCCAGCGCCAGCAGCGCCGGCCACGGCAGCACGGTCCAGGCGGCGATGCCGGCGGCGACGACCAGGCTCAGGCCGAGGCCGCGCAGAAACGATTTCAACTTGTCCATGACGGATTCTCCTTCAGCGGCCGGCCAGTGCATCGACGATGTTCAGGCGCATCGCCCGCCACGCGGGCAGCACCCCCACCAGCAGTCCGATGGCGACCATCAGGCCCACGCCCAGCAGCCAGCTGCCCGCATGCACCGGCGGCATGTTGATGACGCCGCCGCTGCCGGCGCTGACCACCGGCCCCAGCACGGCCGCCAGGCCGAGCCCCAGCACGCCGCCGATCAGCACCAGCAGCACCGATTCGGCCAGCACGATCATCAGCACGCTGGTGCTGGAGAAGCCGATGGTCTTCATCACCCCCAGCTCCGAGGTGCGCTCGCGCACCGCCTGCGCCATGGTGTTGCCGGTGAGGAACAGCAGGGTGAAGAACACCGCGCCCATGATCGAGAACACGATCAGGCCGATGTTCGCCATCTGCTTGATCCACGACGCCATCGCGGCCTGTTCGGTCTGCGTCTTGGTCTCGTGGTCGGAGTTGGCCGACAACGCGTCGATCGCCTGCACCACCCGGTCGGCCTGGGCAGGATCGGCCACGCGGCTGACGTACCAGCCCACCTGCCCCTGGTTGTAAGGATTGGACTCGTCGAAGTACTTCCAGTGCATCAGGATGCCGCCCTGCAGGAATTCGCCGTGGTCGGGATCCTTGGCGTACATGATGCCGGCGATGTCGACGGTCCAGGTCTTGCTGCCGTCGCGGTTGGGGAAGATGTTCGACATCAGCGGGATCTTGTCGCCGACCTTCCAGTGGTACTTCTTCGCCAGCACGTCGCCGACCAGCACGCCGGTGCGGGTGGCTTCGAACGCCTTGCGCTGCTCCGGCGCGACGACGATCTCCGGGTACATGTCGACGTAGTTCGGGCTCACCGCGAAGGTGAAGATCTGGTTGTGCGAGTCCTGGTAGGCGCCGCCGAACCAGTTGGCGTAGGCCACGTCCTTCACGCCGGGCACGTTGGCGATCTTCGCCTCCAGCGCCGAGGGCAACGGCTGGATGAACGACAGCTTCGAGCCGGTCTGCAGGCGCTCGGCACCGGCCGCGCTCTTGCCGGCGTTGGCGAAACTGGTGCGCACGCCGTCGAGCATGCCGAACAGCAGGAATGCGGCCACGATCGACACCAGGGTGAGGACGGTGCGGGTCTTGCGCCGGAACAGCGCCGCCCAGATCAGGTGGAGGTATTTCATGGGAGACCTCCACAGGCCAGCGCCTGTTCGACCAGCGTGCCCTTGTCCAGGTGCAGCGTGTGGCTGGCGTACTCGGCCGCCTTCGGATCGTGGGTGACCATCACGATGGTCTTGCCGTGCTCGCGGTTGAGCTGCTGCAGCAGGCCGAGCACGTCCTCGGCCGACTGGCGGTCGAGGTCGCCGGTGGGTTCGTCGCAGACCAGCAGGCTGGGGTCGGAGACGATCGCGCGGGCGATCGCCACGCGCTGCTGCTGGCCGCCGGAGAGCTCGCCCGGCTTGTGCCCCGCGCGGTCGGCCAGGCCGACCAGCTGCAGCGCGATGGCGGCGTTCTTCCTGCGCTGCGCCGCCGACAGCTTGGTCAGCAGCAATGGCAGCTCCACGTTGCGCTGCGCCGACAGCATCGGCATCAGGTTGTAGAACTGGAACACGAAGCCGACATTCGACGCACGCCACTTCGCCAGCGCGCCGCCACCCAACTGGTCGATGCGCTGGCCGCCCACGCTGATGCTGCCGGCGCTCGGCGTGTCCAGGCCGCCGATCAGGTTGAGCAAGGTGGTCTTGCCGGAACCGGACGGCCCCATCAACGCGAGAAAATCGCCCTCGGCAATGTCCAGGTTGACGTGGTGCAGCACTTCGACTTTCTGCTTGCCGCGCGCGTAGGTCTTGGCAAGGTCCTTGATCTTGATCAGCGTGGCCATGGTGTTCTCCAATGAATGGATTCTTTGTAGGAGCCCGCTCG
>NZ_AJXW01000005.1 GCF_000264375.1 Rhodanobacter thiooxydans LCS2 | reverse complement strand
AGCGGGCTCCTACACGTAATGAAAGGAACTACGGTTTCCTGATCTGGACGTCCGAACCGTCGTGCAGTTCGGCCGGCGGCGACACCACCACGCTGTCACCCGGCTTCACCGCAGCCGGCAGCAGGCGCAGTTCGCCGTAGGTCTGCGCGGCGGGGATCACCGCGCGTTGGCGCGCCTGCTGGCCGTCGAGCACGAATACCACGCTGCGGCCGTCGCGCCGCACGATCGCCGTGGCCGGCACCAGCACGCCCTGCGGCAAGCTGGCCGCCGCCTTCGGCTGCTCCTCCAGGAACGACACGCGCACGCCCATGTCCGGCACCACGCGCGCGTCTTTCTTCTCCAGCGCCACGCGCACCTTGATGGTGGCCTTGCCGCGGTCGGCGGTCGGCACGATGGCGACCACGTGGGCAGGGATCCTCCAGTCCGGGTAGGCGTCGAGTACCGCCTCGGCCGGCATGCCCGGCTTGATCCGGCCGATGTATGCCTCGTTGACGTCGACGTCGATCTCCAGCGAGTCCATGTCGACGATGGTGCCCACGCCGGTGCGGGTGAAGCCGCCGCCGGCGGACAGTGGCGAGATGATCTCGCCGACCTGCGCGTCCTTGGTGGTGACCACTCCGTCGAATGGCGCGCGCACCACGCAGTAGTCGAAGTTGACCCGAGCTACCGCGGCCTGGGCGTCGGCGGCCACCACCTGCTTCTGTTGTGCGGCGAGCTGGGCGCGCGTGCTGTCGGCCAGGGTGCGCGCCTGTTCGGCGGCCTGTTTCGGCACCAGCCCCTGCGCCGCCAGCTCGCGCTGGCGCGCGGCGTCGCGCTCGTTCTGCGCCAGTTGCGTCTGGTACTGCGCTACCAGCGCGTGGGCGGCGGCGGCCTGGGCCCGGGCGGCATCCAGCGCGGCGCGCCACGCATGGTCGTCCAGCCGCGCCAGCACCTGGCCCTTGCGCACGTGGTCGCCTTCCTCGATCAGCACCGCGGTGAGCGTGCCGGTGATCTGCGCCGACACCGTGGCCCGCCGCCGCGCGGTGACGTAGCCGGTCGCCTGCAGCACCGCGCCCGCCTCGCCGCCGGCACTGGGCGCCACCGCCGTGGCGGTCTGCACGGAGACCGCATGCTGGCCGAAGAACAGCCGCGCGACGCCGCCGAGCAGCAACAGCAGCACCACCACGGCGCCGCCGATCCACAGCCAGCGCCCCGGGTTGCGCCCGTGGTCCTCGCGCTGGTGGCGCTCGATGCGCAGTTCCTTCAACAGTTCAGCGTTGTCCACATCCACTCCCGCACAAACGGCCATGTCCTGATAGTGAGGTGCAGCATGAACGACATGCCGGCATGCTGCCAGAGCCTGGCATCAACCATCGACGGTGACAGCTGTCATCCGCGTTCCACCGTCACCCCGTACATGACGAACGGAAACGCGCAGGATCGACACGCCGCGGCAGCCTCCATTCGATGCCCTTGCCCCGGCCGCGGTTTGCTACGCTTGCGAACATGAACTACGCCATCGTCCCGCCCGCCATCCCCAGCCTGCCGATCACCGGTTCCGACCAGCGCTTCCCGGTCCGCCGGGTGTTCTGCATCGGCCGCAACTACGCCGAACACGCGCGCGAAATGGGCGCCACGGTGGACAAGGCCACACCGATGTTTTTCTGCAAGCCGGCCGACGCGGTAGTCAGCGACGGCGCCGACATACCCTATCCGCAAGCCACCGCCGACCTGCACCACGAAGTGGAGATGGTGGTGGCGCTGGGTGCCGGCGGCCGCGACCTTGCCCCCGACGCAGCCGCCGCGCTGGTCTGGGGTTACGGCGTGGGGCTGGACCTGACCCGCCGCGACCTGCAGGCGCAGGCCAAGGCGAAGGGCCATCCGTGGGACGTGGCCAAGGGCTTCGACCACTCCGCCCCGGTCTCCGCGCTGCGCCCGGCCGGCGAGGCGACGGTGGACGCGCAGACCGTGCTGCGGCTCAGCGTGAACGGCGCACGGCGCCAGCAGGCCACGCTGGGCGAGATGGTGCACGACGTGCCGCACATTCTGGCCGCGCTGTCCACGCTGTTCGAGCTGAAGCCCGGCGACCTGGTGTTCACCGGCACCCCGGCCGGCGTGGCCGCATTGCAGCGCGGCGACCGCTTCCACGCCGAGCTGGTCGGTGTGACGGAACTGGAAGGACGCATCGTCTGACGCTTCCACGCCGCCTTCATCTGGGCGCGCCTAGGTTGGCGCGCTAAAGTCGCACCGCCATCCGGCCCAACTCGAGGGGAGACGCAGCATGAGCATGATCAGCGAATTCAAGGCCTTTGCCATGCGTGGCAACGTCATCGACCTGGCGGTCGGCGTGGTCATCGGTGGCGCGTTCGGCAAGATCGTCACCTCCCTGGTCGACCAAATCATCATGCCGCCGATCGGCTGGCTCACCGGCGGCATCGACTTCTCCGCCTTGAAGTGGGTGCTCAAGCCCGGCGACGACATCGACCCGAAGCACAAGATCGCCGAGGTGGCGATCCAGTACGGCGCGTTCATCAACACGCTGATCCAGTTCATCATCATCGCGTTCGCGATCTTCATGATGGTCAAGGCGATCAACAAGCTCAGCCGCAAGCAGGAAGAGGCACCCGCCGCGCCGCCGGCCGACGTGGCCCTGCTGACCGAGATCCGCGATCTGCTGAAGAACCGGCCATAGCGAACAAGGCCATGGCTGCGTAGGGCGGGCACCGCCCGCCGGCTCTTTGGCACAGCCGAGCGAGAGCGGCGGGCACTGCCCGCCCTACGAAGCGGCTCCTCGCCACCCATGACTTCTGGCCTAAGCGGCCACCGGCAACCACGCCATAATCGGGGTTTACCCAGCGGAGTTCCCCGATGCGCCGTCTTCCCCTCACCCTGCTCGCCGCCGGCCTGCTGGCCAGCGGCATCGCCAGCGCCGCCACCACCACGATTCCTGCCGCAGCCGTAAAGACGGCCGAACAACTGCGCGACCAGGCGCTGCACGACGACACCGCGTACAAGGTCACCGCGTCGCTGACCACCGAGGTCGGCGCGCGCCTGCCCGGCAGCGCGGCCGACCGCCGCGCGGTCGACTGGGCCGTGGCGAAGTTCAAGGAGCTGGGCTACGACAAGGTCTACACCGAGCCGGTGAGCTATCCGCAGTGGGTGCGCCGCAGCGAGCACGCCGCGATCGTGGCGCCGTTCCCGCAACCGCTGACGCTGACCGCGCTGGGCTATTCGCCCGCCACACCGAAGGGCGGGCTGAGCGCCGAGGTGGTGCGGTTCGACAGCCTCGACGCGCTGAAGGCGGCCGACCCGGCCGCCGTCAAAGGCAGGATCGTCTACGTCGACTTCCGCATGGAGCGTGCGAAGGACGGCCACGGCTACGGCATGGGCTCGGCGGTGCGTGTGGCCGGCCCGGTGCTCGCCGCGGAGAAGGGCGCCGCCGGCTACCTCTTGCGCTCGGCCGGCACCGACGCACACGAGCGCGCGCCGCACACCGGCGTCGCCGGCTTCCGCGACCCGACCAAGGCGATCCCCGCCGCCGCGCTGGCCAACCCTGACGCCGACCAGCTCACCCGCGTGCTGGCCTACGGCAAGCCGGTCACGCTGAAACTCGACCTCGACTGCGGCGTGGTCGGCGAGTACACCGGCGCCAACGTGATCGGCGAGATCACCGGTCGCAAGCACCCGAACCAGGTCGTCGCCATCGGCGGCCACCTCGACTCGTGGGACCTGGGCACCGGCGCCATCGACGACGCGGCTGGCGTGGCGATCGCGATGGCCGCCGGCAAACTGATCCGCGAGCTGCCGCAGCGCCCCGACCGCACCATCCGGGTGATCGCCTTCGCCAACGAGGAGATGGGCCTGTGGGGCGGTCGCGCCTATGCCGACAAGCACGCCAAGGACGTGGCGAAGTTCCAGCTCGGCACCGAGTCGGACTTCGGCGCCGGCCCGATCTGGCGCATGAGCGCCAGCGTGAAGCCCGAGGCGCGCGACGCCATCGGCCAGATCGCCAGGGTGCTGGAACCGGTCGGCGTGGCCTACGACGCCAGCAAGCCCGGCGGCGGTGGCTCGGACCTGTCGCAGATGCACGCCAAGGGCATGGCCGCGCTGTCGCTGACCCAGGACGGCACGCGCTACTTCGACTGGCACCATACCCCGAACGACACGCTGGACAAGATCGACCCCGCCGAGTTGGCGCAGAACGTGGCGGTCTACGCCGCGTTCTCGTACATGGCCGCCCAGGCCAACGGCGACTTCGGTTCCGCGCCGGGCGCGTTCGCCAAGGACGGCGCCGGCGAGTGAGCTCTGGAGCGAGGAACGAGTGAGAGCAGAGCGGCGGGCAGTGCCCGCCCTACAAGGACAGGCTCCGTAGGGCGGGCACTGCCCGCCGCTCTTGCGACACGAGCGGACAAAGGTGAAGAACGAGGGTGGCTCCTACTCGTTTCCCACTCCTCTCCACTCACTCCTCATTTCGCGTAGTACAGCCCCGACGCCACCAGCGGTTTGGGCACGCAGAACGTCTTCGGCATCACGGTGATCGCGATCGGCACCAGCACTTCCTTCTCGACGCCGCCCACGCTGGCGCACGAGGCCTCTGGCGGCAGCTGGTAGTGGATGATGCGCACGGTGTACTGCGGGCAGACGTCCGCGCAGGGATGCTCGGCCACCACCGGCACGCCGTGGTAACGGCCGATCTCCACCGTGGTGTGCATCACGCTGGCCTTGTCCCATGGTCTGCCGGCCCACGCCTGCAGCGCAGCGGCGTCCATCGACGCGGGGGTGCCGGCATGGGCGCAGGCGGTCATGCCGGCAATGGCGAATACGATGGCGATCGTGCTCGGGCGACGCATGTCCGTTCCCTCGATGACGGAGCGGTCAGCCTAGTCGCGCGGGGCTGGATGTCGCAAGCTACTACGTCGCCCGCGCGGGCAGGCCCGCGCGCCGGAAGCGCCGCTGCAGCTGGTCCATCCACAGGTAGATCACCGGCGTCAGGTACAGCGTGAGCACCTGGGAGAACAGCAGGCCGCCAACCACCGCCAGGCCCAGCGAGCGACGCACCTCGGCGCCCGCGCCGATGCCCAGCGCGATCGGCAGGGTACCGGCCATCGCCGCCATGGTGGTCATCATGATCGGGCGGAAGCGCACGCGACAGGCGTCGGCGATCGCCTGCGCCGGCGACATGCCTTCTTCGCGCTGCCGTTCCAGCGCGAAGTCGATCAGCATGATCGCATTCTTCTTGACGATGCCGATCAGCATCACGATGCCGACGAAGGCGAACAGGTCCAGCGCGGCGTGGAAGATCAGCAGGGTCAGCAACGCGCCGACCGCCGCCGCCGGCAGCCCGGACAGGATGGTCAGCGGGTGGATGAAGCTCTCGTACAGAATGCCCAGCACCAGGTAGATCACGAACACCGCCAGCAGCAACAGCATGCCCATGCCCTGCAGGGATTGCTGGAACGCCTGCGCAGTGCCCTGCACGCTGCCGGTAATGGTGGCCGGCAAGCCCAGCTTGCCCATCGCGCCGTCGATGCTGGCCACCGCATCGCTGAGCGGCACGCCGGGCGCCAGATTGAACGACACCGTCACCGCCGGCAACTGGCCCTGGTGGTTCACCGTCAGCGCCTGCGGCTCGCGGACGAAACTGGCCACCGCGCTCAGCGGCACCAGGCTGCCGCGGTCCGAGGTGACGTACAGCTGCGACAGCACCGCCGGGTCGTCCTGCAGCCTGCGCTCGACCTGCAGGATCACCCAGTACTGGGTGGCCGAGCCGTAGATGGTGGAGACCTGGTTCTGGCCGAAGCCGATGCCCAGCGCGGTCTGCACCTGCGCCATGGTGAGCCCCAGCGGCGCGAGTTTGGCGCGGTCGACCTTGACCGTGATCGACGGGCTGTTGAGGTCGAGGTCGCTGGTGACGTCCTCGAAGCCCGGCAGCGCGGCGAACGCCCGGGTCACCTTGCCGCTCCACTCGTACAACTGGTCGAGGCTCACCGACTGCAGCGTGTACTGGTACTGCGCCTTGGACTGCCGCCCGCCGATCTGGATCGCCGGCGCGTTCTGGATGTAGCTGCGGATGCCCGCCACTGTCGCCAGCTTCGGCCGCAGCTGCTGGATGATCCCATCCACGTCGAGTTTGCGCTCGCCGGCCGGCTTCAGCATCAGCAGGATAGAGCCGTTGTTGATCGTGCTGCGCGGGCCGCCCGCGCCCACGGTGGACATGTAGCCGGCGATGTTCGGGTCCTTCGCCACAATCTCGGCCAGTCGCTGCTGGCGCGCCAGCATGCCGTCGAACGAAACATCCTGCGGTCCTTCAGTGTTGATCCGCAGCTGACCGGTGTCGCCGGCCGGGATGAAATCCTTCGGCACCACGTAGAACAGCAGCGCGGTGGCCAGCAGGCTCAGGCCGAAACCGGCCAGCACCAGCCGCGGGCGCTCCATGCACCAGCGCAGGCTGCTCGCGTAGCCGTGCTGCACGGCGCCGAAACCGCGGTCGAAGCCGGCGATCAGCCAGTTCTTCTGATCATGCTCGTGCGCCTTGACGAAGCGGCTGCACAGCATCGGCGTCAGCGTGATCGCGACGATGCCGGAGATCAGGATCGCCACGCTGATCACCACCGCGAACTCGTGGAACAACCGGCCCACGATGCCGCCCATGAACATCACCGGGATGAACACCGCGATCAGCGACAGCGTCATCGAGAAGATGGTGAAGCCGACCTCGCCGGAGCCCTTGAGCGAGGCCTCGTACGGCGGCAGGCCCGCTTCCATGTGGCGCACGATGTTCTCCAGCATCACGATCGCGTCGTCCACCACGAAGCCGACCGCCAGCGTCAGCGCCAGCAGCGAGAGGTTGTCCAGGCTGTAGCCCAGCGCGTACATCACGCCGAACGTACCCAGTACCGAGATCGGCAGCGCCACCGCCGGGATCAGCGTGGCAGACAGGTTGCCGAGGAACAGGTAGATCACGAACACCACCAGCGCGCCGGCCAGCAGCAGGGTGAACTGCACGTCGTCGACCGATGCGCGGATCGACTGCGAGCGGTCGTACAGCGTGTCCAGCGTGATCGACGGCGGCAGCCCGGCGCGGAAGGCCGGCAGCACCGCCTTGATCCGGTCCACCGTGGCCACCGTGTTCGCGCCGGGCTGGCGCTGGATCGCCAGCACGATCGCCTGCTTGCCGTTGTACGAGCTGCTGCGCTGGTCGTTCTGCACGCTGTCGCGCGCGCGGCCAATGTCGCCCACGTGCACCGGCGCGCCGTTGCGGTACGCCACCACCACGTCGTTGTAGGCCGCCGCACGCAGCAGCTGGCCGTCGCTGCGGATCGGCAGCTGCTGGCGCCTGCCGTACAGCGAGCCGGTGGACCGGTTGACGTTGGCGTCGGCGATCGCGCTCTGCACCTGGTCGATGCCGATGCCGGCCGCAGCCAGCCGGTCCGGGTCCACGCTGATGCGCACCGCGTACTTCTGCGAACCGTACACGTTTACCTGGGCCACGCCGTCGATCATCGACAGCTGCTGCGCCAGCTCGGTCTCGGCGTATTCGTCGACCTGGGTCAGCGGCAGCGTCGAGGAGCTCATCGCCAGGTACAGGATCGGCGCATCGGCCGGATTGACCTTGCGGAACGTGGGCGGCGTGGTCATCTCCTTCGGCAGCTGGCGCAGCGCCGCGGAAATCGCCGCCTGCACGTCCTGCGCCGCCGCATCGATGTTGCGGTCCAGCTCGAAGCTCAGCGTGATCGAGGTGGAACCCAGCGCACTGGTCGAGCTCATCGAGCTGATCCCGGCGATGGTCGAGAACTGGCCTTCCAGCGGCGTCGCCACCGCCGAGGCCATCGTCTCCGGCGAGGCGCCCGGCAAGCTGGCGCTGACGCTGATCGTCGGGAAGTCGACGTTCGGCAGTTCGTTCACCGGCAGCTGCGGGTAGGCCGCGATGCCGAACACCAGCAGCGCCGTCATCAGCAGCGTGGTCATCACCGGGCGACGGATGCAGAGCTCGGGAATGTTCATGGCAGAGCTTGCTTGACGCTGGCGGCGCTGCCGTCGATCAGCAGCATCTGGCCTTCGATCACCACCTGCTCGCCGGCCGTCAGGCCCTTGTCGATCACGCTGCGCCCGGCACTGATCGGGCCGGTGGTGACATAGCGCTGCTGCACCTTGCCGTCGGCACCGAGCACGAACACGAAACTGCCGCTGCTCGAGCTCTGCAGCGCCTGCACCGGCACGCTGACCACATCGGCCAGGCGCGTGGTGGGCAGACTCACCTGCACGAACTGGCCGGGAGTGAGCCGGTGTTCGGCGTTGTCGAAGCGCGCCTTCAGCACGATGGTGCCGGTGGTGGCGTCGACCGCGTTGTCGATGAACTCCAGCGTACCCGTGAGCGGTGCCGCGTGGTCGCCGGCGACAACCACCTGCACGCCGACCGCGCCATCGGCCAGCGCGGCGCGCACGGCGGGCAGGCTGTCCTCGGGGATGTTGAACGCCACGCGCACCGGCTCGACCTGGTTGAGCACCACGAGGTCGGTGTCGTCAGCGCTGATCTGCGCGCCCGGCCACACCAGCGGCGCGCCGGCGATGCCGTCGAACGGGGCGACGATGCGCGCGTAGTCGAGCTGGGTCTGCGCCAGTTCCTGCCCGGCCCGGTCGCTCTGCAGGGTGGCCCTGGCCACCGCCAGATTGGCCTGGTACAGGTCGTAGTCCGCCTTCGAGACGAAACCCCTGGCCAGCATGTCGGCGTAGCGCCGCTGGTCGGCCTGCGCCTTCTGCAACAGCGCCTGCCCGCGCGCCACGTTGCCGCGTGCCTGGTCCAGTTGCGCCTGCAGCAGGCGCGGGTCGAGCTGCACCAGCACGCTGCCCTTGCGCACGAAGGCGCCGGGCGTGAAAGACAGCGACTGCAGCTGGCCGGAGACCCGCGCGCGCAGGCTCACCGTCGACCACGCCTCGACCCGGCCGACCAGCTTCAGCGAAAGCTCGACGTCGCCGCGGGTGGCGACGGCCACCTCGACCGGCACCGCCGCGGGCGCCCTGGCGACCTTGCTGCGGTCGCCGCTGCCGCGCCCGAAATACAGGGCCAGGGCAACTGCCAGCAGGACGGTCAGCACGAGGACGATTTTTTTCCAGGACATGCGCGGGAGCTTCTCGATCATCGCGCCATGCGCGATGGCGGGTTTCTTGCGCGGCAAGGGCGCCGCGGGTGCCGGCGACTGTGCATCAGCTTGGTTACAACGTGTGCGGCGGCCACGGGTTGACCGCAACCGCCACCATGCCGCGGCTCGTGCCGCGGACGACCCCGACCAATGGTACTGGCCGCGGCCGCCGACACGCCTCAGGGCGTGTCACCGTCGCCCTGCTCCAGCGCCAGCAGGTTGTCCTTGATCCGGCCGATCACCGCCAACGCCTGCTGCAGCTCGTCGTGGTCGATGCCGCGGGTGGCGTCCTTGCGCAGCTCACGCGCGATCAGCTCCATGTCGCCCACGATCACCCGCGCCTGCTCGGTGACGTACAGGCGCCAGGCTCGGCGGTCCTTGGGGTCCGGCCGGCGCTCGACGAAGCCGGCCGCCTGCAGCCGGTCGATCACCCGGCCCACCGCGATCGGCTCCATTTCCAGAAATTCGGCCAGCTCGGTTTGCCGCAGGCCCTCGCGGTGGTACAACACCTTCGTGGCACGCCACTGCGCGCGGGTCAGTCCGAATTTCACCGCGCGCCGGTCGAAGTGCTTGCGGAACAGCAAGGTCACGTCGCTGAGCAGATAGCCGAAGGAAAGGTCTTCCGTTTTCGCCATGACCGGTTGCCGCCTCACCACGCCCGAGTGCCTGACCGAAGCATAAGATAAGCCGCCGCCGCATGCCCATCCAGATCATCCACGCCGACATCACCCGCCTGACGGTGGACGCCATCGTCAACGCGGCCAATCCCGGCCTGCTCGGCGGCGGCGGCGTGGACGGCGCGATCCACCGCGCCGCCGGCCCAGCCCTGCTGCAAGCCTGCCGCGCGCTGCCGGAGATCGCTCCCGGTGTGCGCTGCCCCACCGGCGAAGCGCGCATCACGCCCGGCTTCGCGCTGCCCGCACCCTGGGTGATCCACACCGTCGGGCCGGTCTGGCGTGGCGGCGACGACGGCGAAGCCGAACTGCTGGCGCGTTGCCACCGCAACGCGCTGCGCCTGCTGCGCGGGCAACAGCTGCGCACGATCGCGTTCCCGGCGATCAGCTGCGGCGTCTACGGCTACCCCGCCGCGCAGGCCGCCGCGGTGGCGGTGGGCGCCTTGCGCGACGCAATGGCGGCCGCGGACGATGACCTCGAGGTGACGCTGTGCTGCTTCAGCGACGCCATGCGCGCGGTGTTCCAGCGAGCCTTGTCGGCGTAGGGCGGGCACTGCCCGCCGGCTTTTCTCACCGGGCAGACACAGAGCGGCGGGCAGTGCCCG
>NZ_AJXW01000004.1 GCF_000264375.1 Rhodanobacter thiooxydans LCS2 | reverse complement strand
GCGCATCGACCCGCGGCTGACCCGCCCCAGCGCGGTGCGGATGGCCGAATCTCAGGTGCATGCGCTGCTGCGCGGCATCGCCGCGCCCACCGCCCTGCTGCTGGCGCAGCCGGCCACGCCCTACCTGCCTGCCGCGATGATGCAGGCACGCGCCGCCTGCGTGACGGACATCGCGGTCAGCCACATGGAAGGCGGCCATCATCTGCACCTCGAACACCCGCAAGCCGTCGCCGACTGGATGCTGGGCCACCTGCCCCCGCCGCGCTGAGTTCCCGCTCGCGGCGAGTCCGTTACCGTTGGCACATTCGTCCGCCATGCACGGCCGTACACTGCATCCATGCAACACTTGGCACGCACCAACTTCGGCCGGCCCGAACGGCTGCACACGAGCGGCGGCCTGCGCGTGTCGGTGACCAATTATGCCGGCGACTCGGCGCTGCCCTGGCACGAACACGACGACCCCTACCTCTGCCTCGTCGCCGCCGGCGGCTACACGCAGCGCGCCGCCGGAGGCGATACCGAGTGCAGCAGCGGCCTGTTGCTGGTGCATCCGCAGGGCCATCGCCACGCCAATCGTTTCGCCAGTTTGGGCGCGCGCTGCCTGAGCATGTTTCTTTCGGCCGAACTGGCCGCCGACACCGGCGTGCGGCGCCTGCTCGGCGATCATCGCCTGCTGCAGCTGCCCGATGCGGTGCACCTGCGGCAACGGATCGAACGGGAGCTGGCCGCCGGCGACGACGCCGCGGCGCTGGCCCTGCATGCGGCAGTACTCGAACTCGTCGCCCACGCCTGCCGGCAAGGTCATGCGCCGAACCGCCCTGGCTGGCTGCCGCGCGTGCTCGAACGCCTGCACGACGATCCGCTCGCGTCGCCGTCGCTGCAGGAGCTGGCGACACTTGCCGGCGTGCACCCGGCGCATCTGGCGCGGCGCTTTCAGCAAACCCAGGGGGTCTCGGTGGGCGAATACCAGCGCGGGCTGCGCATCGCCATCGCGCGCAAGGCACTGGCCGAAGGCAGCCGTCCGATCGCCGCGGTAGCCGCCGAGGCCGGCTTCGCCGACCAGAGCCATTTCGCCCGCGTGTTCAAGCGGATGACCGGGCAGACGCCACGTGATTTCCGCCGGGGCGTGCAAAAAGCGTCCTGATCGGTCAAGCGCGTCCTAGACGGCTTTTGTGCCGCCGCGCCAGCATGAGATACCCCATGGAGATTCCGACCATGCCGCACCGGCCATCGTCATTGCGTATCCGTCTGTTGCTGTTCGCGGGGCTGTTGCTGCCGGTCGCCTTGCCAGCCGTTCCGGCCAGCGACGGCGCCATCGCATTGTTGCAGCAGTTGCGCCAGGCCCATGGCGGCGCCCGCTGGAACGCCATCGGCGCGCTGATCGCCGATGGCCAGGAGACCGGCGAGGGACTGAGCGGCCCCGTGCACGCCGCCGTCGACCTGCGCACCGGCCACTTCGCCATCCGCGCACGCAACCCGATGTATCCGCGTGCTGATGGCCTCGACGCGCAAGGCCGCTGGCACCAGGACAGGTCGGGACTGATCCATCCCCTGGATTCCGCCGAAGCCCGGGCGATGGCGATCACCGAGAGCTGGGTCGAGCGCTTCGGCGTGCTCACCGCGCCGGCCGCCGCCAGCTACCGCGCCGTGCCCGACGCGACGGAGAACGGGCGCCGCTTCGCCCGCGTGGAGGCGACACCACCGGGCGGCCGCCCCGCCACGTTGTGGATCGACAAGGCCACCCACCGGCTCGATCGCGCGGTGTGGTCCGGTTCGTTCCTGGTAATGACCCGGCGCTACGCGGATTACCGGACCGCGCAGGGTCTGCAGCTGCCGTTCCGCATCAGCAACGTCGGCGCCACCCTCGGCGGCGCCACCGACAGCGACAGCGACGACGTGATCGAACGCTACCAGGCGCTGGCCACCATGCCGGGCAATGCGCTCGAACGGCCCGACGGCACGGTCCGCGACGTCAGCATGCGCAACGGGGCGAGCCGCGCGATCACGCCCATGCATTTCCAGGGCAGCGTGGTGCTGGTGGAGGCCAGCATCAACGGCAGCCGGCCGATGCCCTTCATCCTGGATACCGGCGGGCACGCCATCCTCACCGAAGAGACGGCTAAGCAGCTGGGCCTGGCCAGCCAGGGCAAGGGCGTCAGTACCGGTTCCGGGCCGGGCTCGATGCGCCTCGCCTACACCCGGGTCGCGATACTGACGATGGGTGCGGCGGATATCCGCGACCAGCCGTTCCTGGTGATGCCCTTCGGCTACGGCTTCGCCGAGCGCGGCGACCAGGCACCGATCGCCGGCATCCTCGGGCTGGAGATCTTCGAGCGCTTCGCGGTGACCTTCGACTACGACCACGGGCAACTGGTGTTGCAACCGTTCGACCACGGCACGCCGCCGCCCGCGGTGAAAGGCAATGCCCTGCCACTGCGCTTCACGTTCGACATGCCGCTGGTCGACGCCAGCGTGGACGGCAGGCGCGGCGTCTTCGGCATCGATACGGGCAACTCGGGCTTCCTGCTGCTGTTTCCGCAATGGGTCGAGCGCGAAGGTCTGCTCGCGCACTACGCCGAGGGCTACCCGCAGCCCACCGGCGGCGTGGGCGGGGCCTTTGTCTCGCGCATCGCGCACGTACGCTCGATGCGTCTGGGTGGGGTCGAGCTCGGCGATCCGCTGGCGCAGCTGACCCGCGCCGATGCCGGTGCCGTCGGCAACCCGACCGAGGCCGGCAACATCGGCCAGGACCTGCTGTCGCGCTTCAACGTGCACTTCGACTACCGTCGCCAAACCATGACCCTGCTGCCGCGCAGCCAGCCATCGCCGCGCCGCTTCGCCACTGCCGGGTTGCGTGCGGCCAAGGTCGACGCGCAGCACGGCGACCGCTTCACGGTGAGCTGGGTGGTGCCCGGTGGCCCCGCGGCCGAAGCAGGCCTGCACAAGGGCGACGAAATCGTCGCGGTCGATGGCCAGCCGGTGCGCGCGATCGGCAGCGAAAGCTTTCGTCAGGCCAGCCATGCCCAGGCCGAAGGCACCATGCTGACACTGAAGCTCGCCGACGGACGCAGCCTGCGCATCGCGATGCGCGACCTCGCGCCGCGCTGAACGCCAGGACGCACGCTGGCGGCCATGGCGCCCTGCGCGCCGCGGCCGTCCACACTACGGCTGCTTCAGGCCCAGCACGGCCAGACCCTGCTCGAAGCGGATATCGACCGGGATATGCGCCTGGTCGAGCCGCTTCAGGTCACCGGCCAGTTCGGCGTCGACGGCGCCCATCTGATCGGTGAGCTGTTTCGCGGCTTCGTAGTCGCCGTTGCCCTGGATGGTCAGCAGTTTCGCCGACAGTGCGTTCATCGCCGCGGTCATCTTGTCGAAGTCGACGCGGTAGCGGCCGGTGTTCTCATCGCGACTGAACGCGCCCTGCTGCTTGAAGAAGTTGAAGCGCACCATGTTCGCCTTGGCGTGCGCGTCGGACGCGCCGAAGCGCACCGAGCGCAGGATGCCGGCGAGGAAGGTGACGTAGTTGTCCATCAGCTTCGCCTTGTCCAGCTCGCCCTTGTCGGCGAGCTTGGTCACCATGTACAGGCCGAGGATGTCCGCCTTGCCTTCCTCGAAGCTGGAGGCCTGGTCCTTCAGCGCCTTGCGCACGGTGCCCTTGCCGTCCAGTGTCTCCTTGATGCCCAGGCCGTGCGCCACCTCGTGGAACATGGTGTTCTGGAAGAACGCGTCGAAGCTGAGGTTGTGCTGCTGGTCGTCGGCGATCAGCTCCCTGGCGATCGGCAGCATGATCTGCTCGAACTTCGCCTGCATCACGTTTTCCAGCTGCAGTCGGCGCGTGCCCTTCTTCAGCTGCACCTGTTCGTCGTTGGGCAGGTTGATCGCGATGGTCTTGGCGCCGGCGTTGGCGTCGCCGCCGTAGTAGACCGCGAAGTAGGCGTTGAGGTCGGCGTCGGCGCCGGGCTTTTCGGCCTTGTACTTGTCGGCTACCGGCAGCTCGCGCTGCAGC
This sequence comes from Rhodanobacter thiooxydans LCS2, assembly GCF_000264375.1. Lineage (GTDB taxonomy): Bacteria > Pseudomonadota > Gammaproteobacteria > Xanthomonadales > Rhodanobacteraceae > Rhodanobacter > Rhodanobacter thiooxydans. The sequence goes on along the minus strand of NZ_AJXW01000004.1, from coordinate 39,784 downwards.
TCGGGCAGGTATTTGGCGAAGCGCGCCAACTTCGCGCTCCAGGCCTGGTCCTTGATCAGCACATAGGACTCGTAGCTGGCCTTGTAGCCGTACAGCTGGTCCTCGTAGGTCTCGATCGGGCCGATCACGAGGTCGATCGGGTTGTGCTTCATGTCCATCCAGGCGAAGTCGCTGGCCTGGTAGTCATCGCTCAGCAGTGCGTCAGCGCGCAGCATGAGGTATTTCCTGAAGCCGGCATCCTTCGCCAGCTTCGCGGCCTGGCGCAGCAAGCCGGCGGTCTTCTCCAGCTCGGCCTTGTACGCCTCGTGGTAGGGCACGGTGACCAGCTGCCCCTGCGCGTCGCGGCGCAGCAGGGTGTACAGCGCGGTCTTGTCCTTCAGCGGGGAGGCGTCGAACTCGGCCTTGGTCATGTCGGCCGGGTAGAACTGCGCGCCGAGTGGACGCGCGCCGACACCATCGACGAACGGCTTGTCGTTGTCCAGCCGGTTCCACGGGCCGTAGTTGATCTCGGCGAACTCGCGCGTGGCCGGGTCGGCGATCTTCTGCAGCAGCGCGTCGCGGTCGCCCCACGCCTGCTTCCAGTACAGCGCGTTCATGCTGTCGGCCGCCTCGACCAGCAACGCGATCATCTTCTTCTGCCGCGCGTCGAACTTCGACAGGTCGGCAGTGAGCTTCACCGTGGCGTAGTCGGCCAGGTGCTTCTGCACGGCAGTGCTGGTGCCGGCCGGTACTACCGGCGCGCTGGCCGCCGGCGCTGGCGCCAGTTCCTCCTTCGACACCGGTGCCGTGGCGGTGGCGCCCTGGTTGGAGGAACAGGCGGCCAGTGCCAGCAGCAGGCATGCGGGGAGCAGACGTCGGAGCATGGCGATTCCTTGGCGAAGGGTTTGCCCATGGTATCGCGCCGCGTCGGCGCGCGATGCGCGACGGGGGTGCACGTGCCGCGCCGCGGCCGTTCGGCTATCGTGCCCTCCCCATCGCCGCGCCATGCCCATGGACCCGTCGCCGCCGACCGCCGCCGCACCACGCCACCGGGCCGCGCTGGCCTTCATCTACGTCACCGTGCTGCTGGACATGCTGGCGTACGGCATCATCATCCCGGTGCTGCCGCACCTGGTGGAACAGCTGGCCGGTGGCGGCATCGCGAACGCGGCGTGGTGGGTGGGCATCTTCAGCACGGTATTCGCGATCGTGCAGTTCGTGTTTGCGCCGGTGCAGGGCGCGCTGTCGGACCGTTACGGCCGTCGGCCGGTGATCCTGATCTCCAACCTCGGCCTGGCGGTGGACTTCGTGGTGCTGGCGCTGGCGCCCGCGCTGTGGCTGCTGTTCCTGGCGCGCATCCTGCTCGGCATGACCGCGGCCAGCTTCAGCACCGCCAACGCGTACATCGCCGACATCACACCGAAGGAAAAACGCGCGGCCGCGTTCGGCATCCTGGGCAGCGCGTTCGGGCTGGGCTTCATCATCGGTCCCGGCGTGGGTGGCTTCCTCGGCGGCATCGCGCTGCGCCTGCCGTTCTGGGTGGCGGCCGCGCTGGCGCTGTGCAACTTCCTGTACGGCTGCTTCATCCTGCCCGAGTCGCTGCCGAAGGAGCGCCGCACGGCCCGCCTCGAACTGCACAGCGCACACCCGTTCGGCTCGCTGAAGCTGCTGCGCAGCCATCCGCAGGTGCTCGGCCTGGCGGTGGTGCTGTTCCTGGTCTACCTGGCGCACTACGTGCTGCAGACGGTGTTCGTGCTGTACGCGGATTACCGCTACCACTGGGGCCCGCAGGCGGTCGGCTACGTGCTGATGCTGGTCGGCGCCTGCGACGGCGCGGTGCAGGCGCTGCTCACCGGCCGGCTGGCGCCGCGCTTCGGCGAACGCCGCGTGCTGCTGGCCGGCATGCTGTTCGGCGTCGGCGCGTTCCTGGTGATGGGCGCGGCCGACACCGGCAGGGTGTTCCTGCTCGGCGTGCCGCTGCTGGCGCTGTGGGGGCTGGCGATGCCGCCGATCCAGTCGATCATGACCCAGCAGGTCGACCCTTCCGAGCAGGGCCGGTTGCAGGGCGCGATCGGCAGCCTCGGCAGTTTCGCCGGCATCTTCGGGCCGTACCTGTTCGCACAGATTTTCGCGCTGTCGATCGCGCCGTCCTCGCCGGTCCATCTGCCGGGTGTAGCCTTCGCGCTTTCGGCCGCGCTGATGCTGGCTGGCCTGGTGATCGCCGCCCGGGTCACCCGCCGGCTGCCGCCGACTGCGGCGCCGACGCCCGGCGAAGCCGCTCCCCGCGTGCTTCCCGGCGAGCCGCTGGCGCTGCTGACTGCCGCCGCTTCACCCGAACACCCCCTCAAACCAAAGGAAGATCACCCATGACACTTTCCATGTACCAGGTCGCCGTTCCCGTCTTCGTCCGCGCGCTGGGCAACCTCGCCCACGTGCTGAAGAAAGGCGAGCAGCACGCGAAGTCGAAGAACGTCAGCGACGAAGTGCTGCTGCAGACCCGGCTGATCCCGGACATGCTGCCGTTGATCAAGCAGATCCAGATCGCCTGCGACATGGCCACCCGCGGCGCCGCCCGCCTGGCCGGAGTGGAGCCGCAGGGGTTCGAGGACAACGAGACCACGCTGGAGCAGGCCTACGACCGCATCGAGCGCTCGATCGCGTACATCAAGAGCTTCGCGCCGGCGCAGATCGACGGCAGCGAAACCCGCTCGATCCACCTGAAGATGCGCAACGGCGAGATGAACTTCGAAGGCCAGGCCTACCTGCTGCACTTCACCATCCCGAACCTGTTCTTCCACTGCACCACCGCCTACGACATCCTGCGCCAGGCCGGCACCGACATCGGCAAGACCGACTTCATCGGCAACGCCTGAGAGGGTGGCATGGCGGCGAGTCGGAGCAAGGGTCGTCGCCACCAGATCGCAAAAGTGTGATGCAAAGCACATTTTGCGGTCGGCCCATGGCCTGTGTCCTGCAGGAAGGGGAAGCAACTCCCCCACATCCCCCTTTCCCGGAGCAAACGTCATGGAACAGATCAAGTGCATCATCGTCGGTGGCCCGCAGCACGGCTTGGTGCTGCGTCACCCGTGGGACGGGCGCCGCCCGGCCCCGTTGTGCGTCACCGCCGCCGACGGCGAGCCGTGCGTCGTCGCCGCCCGCCGGCACGACCGCAACCGGCGCCCGCAGTACCTGCTGCTGCACCCGCGCGCCACGGGCGAACAAATTCTGACCATGCTGGCGGCCTGAACTGACCCAACGGGTCACTTTCGGGCCGCGCCGCCCGCATTGGCACCGCCCTTGGTCGCAGACAGGATGTCGCAGGCCGGAGCTCCTTGTCGGGCACGCGACGTCGCATCGACAATAGTCCACCGGGCCAGCGCCCCTCGCCGATCGACCCCACCGGGCTCCCATGCTGCGACTGTCCGACCTCAAGCTGCCGCTCGACCACGGCGAGGCCGCGCTCAGCGCCGCGATCCTCCGGCGGCTGGACATCGGCGCCACTGAACTCACCGGCTACACCATCGCCCGCCGCGGCTACGACGCCCGCAAGCGCGGCGCAATCGTGCTGATCTACGCGCTGGACATCGACACCCCGCGCGAGGCCGAGCTGCTCAAGCGCTTTGCCGACGATGCGCACGTGCAAGCCACGCCGGACACCAGCTACCACTTCGTGGCCAAGGCGCCGCCGCGGATCGAACACCGCCCGCTGGTGATCGGCTTCGGCCCCTGCGGGCTGTTCGCGGGACTGATCCTGGCGCAGATGGGTCTGCGCCCGATCATCCTCGACCGCGGCAAGCAGGTGCGCGAGCGCACCAGGGACACCTGGGACCTGTGGCGCAAGCGCCAGCTGCACCCGGAATCGAACGTGCAGTTCGGCGAGGGCGGCGCCGGCACGTTTTCCGACGGCAAGCTGCACAGCCAGATCCGCGACCCGCAGCATCACGGCCGCAAGGTACTCACCGAATTCGTCGAGGCCGGCGCGCCGGAGGAGATCCTCTACGTCAGCAAGCCGCACATCGGCACCTTCCGCCTGGTCTCGATGGTGGAGAACATGCGCGCCACGATCGAGTCGCTGGGCGGGGAGATCCGCTTCAGCCAGCGCGTGGACGATCTGCTGATCGACACCAACGCCAGTGGCGAGCGCCGCGTGCGCGGCGTCACCCTGCCCAGCGGCGAACAGCTGCGTACCGACCACGTGGTGCTGGCGCTCGGCCACAGCGCGCGCGACACGTTCGAGATGCTGCATGCACGCGGCGTGCATCTGGAAGCGAAACCCTTTTCGATCGGCTTCCGCATCGAGCATCCGCAGTCGGTGATCGACCGCGCCCGCTTCGGCCCGCAGGCCGGTCACCCGATCCTCGGCGCGGCCGACTACAAGCTGGTGCATCACGGCAAAGGAATTCAGGGCGGACGCGGGCGTTCGGTCTACAGCTTCTGCATGTGTCCCGGTGGCACCGTGGTGGCCGCCACCAGCGAACCCGGCCGCGTGGTCACCAACGGCATGAGCCAGTACTCGCGCAATGAGCGCAACGCGAACGCTGCGGTGGTGGTCGGCATCGAGCCCGCCGACTTCGCGCCGTTCGATGCCAGCGGCAGCCCGCTGGCCGGCATCGCGCTGCAGCGCGCGCTGGAAAGCCAGGCCTATGTGCTGGGCGGCGAAAACTACAACGCGCCCGCGCAACTCGTCGGCGACTTCCTCGCCGGCCGCGCCTCGCGTGAATTCGGCGACGTGCAGCCTTCGTACCAACCGGGCGTGACTCTCGGCAATCTCGACAGCGCGCTGCCCGACTACGCGATCGCCGCGATCCGCGAGGCGCTGCCCGCATTCGAGCGGCAGCTGCGCGGCTACGCGATGCATGACGCGATCCTCACCGGCGTCGAGACGCGCACCTCCTCGCCGGTGCGGATCACGCGCGACGACAGCCTGCAAAGCCTCAACATCCGCGGCCTCTATCCCGCCGGCGAAGGCGCCGGTTACGCCGGCGGCATCCTTTCTGCCGCCGTGGATGGCATCAAGGTGGCCGAGGCCATAGTTCGAAACATCATGAAAAACTGAAGCCTGTCGGATATTGTCAACGAGCGACGACATAGCTATATTGTCAACGATCGCTGACATTTCGTAATGTCGCCGTACGGCGACTCCGAGGCCATCATGTTCATCCGAACCTCGCAGGACATCGGCGCCCTGCTGCGAGAGAGCCGCAAGAAGGCCGGGCTTGGCCAAGCTGAGCTGGCCCGCCGCATCGGTGTCAGCCGGCAATGGGTGGCGGAGGTCGAGCGCGGCAAGCCACGCGCGGAAATGGGCCTGGTGCTGCGTGCCCTCAACACGCTCGACAACCCGCTGCAAACCGGCTTGGCAACACCTTCCTATGGTCGCGTCGCCGATACGCCGGATATCGACATCGACGCCATCATCGACGCCGCACGGCAGCCGCCGCAGTGACGGTCGACACGCTGGTCGCCATGATGGACGGCACGGCCATTGGCACCGTCGCCCGCGAACGCAGCGGCCGCTTGCGTTTCGACTATGCGGACGCGTGGCGCCGGCATCCTGACGCCCTGCCGCTGTCGCTGTCCATGCCGTTGGTACGAGCGACGCATCCGCATGCCGTGATCGACGCCTTCCTGTGGGGGCTGCTGCCCAACAACGAGCAGACCCTGGCGCACTGGGCCAGCCGGTTCCACGTCTCCGCTCGCAACGCGTTCGGCCTGCTGACGCACATCGGGGAGGATTGCGCCGGTGCGGTGCAGTTCGTGCCAACCGGGCGCCTGTCCGCGCTGCAGGATCAAGTCGTCGATGACATCGGCTGGCTGGACGAAACCGAGATCGGCGAACGCCTGCGCGTCCTGCGACACGACCCTTCCGCCACCCGCCGCGCCACCGACCACGGCCAGTTCAGCCTTGCCGGCGCGCAACCGAAGACGGCGCTGCTGCGGCGCGATGGCCGCTGGGGCGTGCCCGCCGGGCGCACACCCACCACGCACATCCTGAAGCCGGCGACCGCCGCGTTCGATGGTCACGCCGAGAACGAACATTTCTGCCTCGCCCTGGCCCGCCGGCTCGGCCTGCCGGCGGCGCAGTCCGAATTGCACCGGTTCGACGGCGAGCCCGCCATCGTGGTGGCCCGTTTCGATCGTATCGAGCATCAGGGCCGACTGCTACGCGTACATCAGGAAGACCTGTGCCAGGCACTTGCTGTTTCGCCAACACGCAAATACCAGAGCGATAGCGGCCCCGGCCCGCTAGCCATCATCGACGTATTGCGCACCCATTCCAGCGCCCCTTCCGAAGACGTGGATACCTTCATCGATGCGCTGGCGTTCAACTGGCTGATCGCCGGCACCGATGCACACGCGAAGAACCACGCATTGTTGTTTGGTCGCGGCGGCCGCGTTCGCCTGGCGCCGCTGTACGACCTGGGCAGCGCGCTTCCCTACCCGGCGCTGCGCCAGGACAAACTGGCGATGGCGATGAAAATCGGCAGCACCTACCGCCTGCGCGACATCCGCCGGCACCACTGGGAAACGCTGCTGCGCGACGCGCGTGTGGATATCGAACCGGCGCTGGCGCGCATTGCCGGCATGGCCGAGGCCTTGCCCGATCATGCCAGCGAGCTGGCTCGACGCATGCGTGACGACGGCCTCGATCATCCGATCCTGCAATCCCTGCCAGCCCTGCTCGCCGACAGCGCTCGCGAGAAAGGCGGCCGGCTTGCGCAATTCCCCGGCCACGATGATTGACACGAAATAACGTTCAATGAGCGCGATGGCTCATGTCTGTCACGCGACTCCAATCCCCACCCGCTGCCGTAGGAGCCCGCTGGCGGGCGATACTTCTGGGCCGGGATTCGGGATTCGCAAGAGCAGAAGCACCGCCCGCCAGCGGGCTCCTACAAGGGTGGATTCGCAGGATTCCGCTCACGCGGCAGAACCATCACTCCGCCGTCCGACACATCGGATCGAACCACTCATCCGCTTGCCATTGAACGAATGTTCGCCCACGCCACATCCCAGCCAATCCGCTCCTGCTCCAGCCGCACGCGCACGCCCCAGCGGTCGCCGCGCAGGTCCCGGTACAGCGCCTGCTCGGGGGTATCCAGGTACTCGATCGCGTCGGCGCGGTGCGGTTGCGGTTCGGTCACCCACAGCGCGCGATGGGCCAGCAGGGTTGTCTCGTCCATCAGCAGCGACCGCACTTGCGGCAGGTGGCCGCGCAGGTGGCCGAGGATGGCCAGGCCGTGGGTGTCCAGGTCGCCCCAGTAATGCACCGCATCGGCAGCACGCAACCACGGTAGTTCATGCAGGCGATCGACCGCATAACCGCGCGCCATCAGCACCACGGCGCCGGGCAGGTCGTCGAAGGCCAGGCCGGTCTGTTTGTTTTCGACGATGAACACGCGGCGCGCCGGCAACGCCAGCGCAGCCAGCTGGTCGAACGGCGCATGGATGTCACCCAGGCCGCCAGCGCGGGCGCGCAAGGCGGGATCGAGCACGCGCAGGCGCAGTCGATCGGGCTCGCGGCGCAAGCCGCTGGCTCGCCAGAAATCGGTGTCACGGGGCAGATCGGCCAGTGTGCGTAGCCAGTCGCCGAGCAAGCCGGTACGGGTCTCCAGCCACTTGCTGTCGAGCCCGGCCACCGGTAACTGGCGGGCGAACAGGTTCGACGCACGGTGTGCCTGCAGCCACGCCAGCATGTCGCCGAGGCGGATGAACTCGGTTTCCCCGGTGTCGGCCAGCAAAAGGTATTGGCGGCGCAGCCCGGTGGCCAGCGATGGCCAGCGTTGCGTCCACGTCGCGAACCGCGCACAGGCACGCTGCCAGCGCACGGTTTCGCCGAGCAGGGCGGCCAGTGCATTCGCGTCGGGCAGCAACAGCGCTTCCGGCACCACCTGGCGACCGAGCAGGGGCCAGCGCCGCTCGATCCAAATCACCTCACCGCCCGGCCAACTCTTCCACGCCGATCGCCACGCCTCGAACGCCACCCAGTGCGCGCTGGCCTGCTTTTCACCCGGGACCGCCAGCAATACACGCAGCGGCCACTCGCCGCTGCCGCCCAGCCAATCACCGGCTTGGCGCGGCCATTGGCCGCGCAGCAGGGCGACCGCCTGCTCAGGGCTGCGCATCGTCGCCCCCGGGCACACTACGGGGCAGGTCCAGCCGCTGGCTGGCGGCGTCGTATTCGATCATCAGCACGGCGGAGTCGTGGCGCCCGTTGATCTCGACGAAGCAGGCACCACCGATGAACGGCTCCAGCGTCATCACCGATTTCAACGGCGTGGCCACGATCATCTGGAAGCCGAAGTTCTCGAAGATGCGCATCGCCATCGCGGTGAATTCGTTGTCGGCCTTGTCGAACGCTTCGTCCAGCACCACCGCCGCGTATTGCGGCACGCCGCCGTCCTCGTCGCCCAGCTGGTAGCGCAGCGCGGCGGCCAGGCAGGTGGTGGCCAGTTTCTGGCGCTGGCCGCCGGACTTGCCGGCGCCACTGCGGTAGACCTCCAACTGCTCGCCACTCACCGCATCGCGTTCCTCGCCGATGAACTCCACGTGCAGGCGCACGTCCAGCACCTGTTCGCGCCAGCGCTTGTGCTCGGGGTCGGTCGAGGCCAGCCGGGCGACCAGTTTGCGCAGGCCTTCGAACTGCGCCTCGGCGCGTTCGCGGTCGTCGGTGCGCTGGTGCGCCAGCACGTCGCGCAGCTGCTGGCGGAACTCGATCACCTCGGGCAGGCGGCGATCCTCGGGCCGGATCTGCAGGACGCTGCCGCGGTTGAACGGCACTTTCTCCAGGCTGGCGTTGACGTCTTCCATGCGTGCGCGGATCGCCTTGTGTGCCTGCGCGATGTGCGTCTGCAGCGCCACCAGGTTCTGCCCGCTCTGCGTGCGCAGCATGTCGAAGAAACGCGCCTCGTGGGCCGGCAGGCCGTCGCGTTCCAGCCGCTCCAGCCGGGCGAAGAAATCCGCCGCGCTCTGCAGATCGGCCTGCACGTCGCCGGCATCCTGCGGCCAACGGCGGCGGAACGCCTCGAAACCGCTGACGATGCGATGGGACTGCGCACCGGCCTCGGTCTCCAGCGTGCCGATGCCCTGGTTCAGCGCACGCTCCATCACAAGCGTGCGCTCGGCCAGATTGCCAAGGGTGAACGCCGCGCCGGCTTCGCAGCGCGCGTCCAGGCCCTGCTGCTGCAGCGGCGTCAGCGGCTTGGCCGCCACGTCGTCGACGCAGCGGGCGCGCTCCTTGTCCAGCCGTTCGTGTTCGCGCCTATGACCATCGCGTTCGACGCGCACGTCATTCAGAAGGCGCTGCGCTGAAGTAACTTGTTTTTCCTTCGTGGCGATGCGTTCGCCCAGGTCGCGCAGGGTCACATTGGCTTCGGACAACTCGCCCAATTCGATTGCGATGGCATCCAGCCGCGTGAGCAGCGGAGCGACGTCGATATCGCTCCAGCGCAGGTTGGCCAGCGACTGCGCGGCGGCGGCGTGGCTGGCCCGCTGCCTGCGCTCGACGTGGATCGCCGCGATCGCATGGTCGGCATCGGCAATCTGCTGCGCCAACGCGCCAGCTTCGGCCTTGTACAGCGCCAGCTTGTCGCGATTGTCGAAGCCCAGCACCCACTGGCGACGATCGTCGACGGCGTGGCGGTCGTCCTTCTCGTGGCGGCTGCGGCCGTGCTTGATCTGGCCTTGTGCGGTGATCGCGCGATCGCTGCGCTGCAGCGCCTGCACGCTGTCCACGCAGGCGTAGTCGTAGCGGCGCAGCAGTTCCGCGTGCAGCCATTCCTGGTGTGCATGTGGCGCCAGTTCTAGCTTGTACAGCAGCGAGCGTGGTGGCGGCGCGGACACGTTCAGTCCATCCGCAGCGCCGATGCGGTGGTACACCAACTTGCCGCCCAGATGGGTGGCGTCGACCCACGCCGCCACCTTGGCGTAATGCCGCTCGTCCACCAGCAGCGACAGCGCGAAGCCGTGCAGCAGGCGTTCGATCGCGCCGCTCCACGCCGCTTCGTCCGCGCGTACCTGGATCAGCTCGCCGGCGAACGGCAGCGCGGTCTCGGCCAGGCCCACCGCGGCGCACAGCCGGCTGCGCAAGGTCTGCATGTATTCGGGAACGTTCGACGGATGCTTTTCCAGCGCGGAGATCTCGGCACGTGCCCTGGCAAAATCAAGCTCGGCCTGCTTTTTCTGCATGCCCAGTTCCAGCATGCGCTGGTCGGCACTGGCGGCGGCGTCCTGGCCGGCATCGAGCAGGCGGCGCGCCTCGGCGAGCTGTTCGGCGAAACCTTGCGGGCTGGCGGCGAGCTGCCAATCCAGTTGCCGGCACGCGCTCTCGGCCACGCCGCGATGGCGCAGGCAGGCATCGCGCTCGCGCGACACGCTGTCGTGGTCGCGTTGCAGTTGTTCGATGCGGTCACCGCCCTGTTCGCGGTGGCGTGCCTGCAGGTCGCCCAGTTCACGCTGGTGCTGTTCCCATGTCTGTTGACGGCGGCCCTCCTCGCCTTCGAGGCCGCGGTCGAGCGTGTCCAGCTCGGCCAGCCGCGCGTCGAGCAGGCGCAGCCGCCGGCGCTCGCGGTAGCCGTCCATGCCGGCCAGCAGCTCGTCCAGTTCGCTGCGTTCGCGGCGCACGTCCATCAGCCGGTCGTGCGCCGTGCGTGCGGGGCGCAGGGTTTCGATCTGCTCGCGCGCGGTGACCACCGCCTTGTGCGCTTCGTCCAGTTCGGCGAACTCGGCCACCAGCCGTTCCGCTACGGTGAAGGTTTCCGGTCGCTCCAGCATGAAGTCGCGCAGGAAATGGTTGAGGTCGCCCAGGTTCTTCGCCGACTGGGTCTTGTGCAGCAGGCGCAGCGCGGTGTCGTTGCCGATGCCTAGCAGGCGACGGAAGCGTTCGGCGTAGGCGCTGAAAGTCTCGTGATAGTGGACATCGGAAATGCGCTGCTTGAGGCGCCGGATGTCCAGGTCGAAGCCGGCCAGTTCCGTCGCCAGGTCGAACGGCCGCTCGGCGATGATGAAATACTTCTGCACGTCGGCCGCGCTGGAGCTGTTGCCGCGGATCCACAGCAACCGCACCAGCGTGACGCAGCGGCCCAGCGCGTTGCGGTATTCCAGCGCCAGCGCCGACCAGGTGGCGCCGCGACGCAGGTACTGGGTGGCGACCTCGCCCGAATCGTCGTCGTGGCGGTCGGCCCAGGCGCCGCGCACGTAGGACACCAGCGAGCGGTCGCGACCGCTACGCTCGGCCTCCCGCGCGGCGGCGTTGAAATCCACCAGCGCCGGCGGCACCAGCAACGCCGACATCGCGTCGAGCAGGGTCGACTTGCCCGAGCCGGAACGGCCAACGAACAGGAAGCCGCGCTCGGCGATCGGCACCTCGTGCAGGCCGGAGAAGGTACCCCAGTTGAGTACCTGCAGGCGGCGCATGCGGAACTGCTCCTCGCGCGGCGTGGGCAGGTCGGACAGGAACAGGGTAGGAGCGCCATCGGACTTTTTCATTCCTCGTCCTCCTCGCTCTCCACGTCCGCGCCACCATGCCGGCCGGCCAGGTGCTCGCGATAGACCGCACCCAGCGCCTGCACGTCCTCGGCGGAGAACAGCAGCTTCAGCGTGGGCGATACCTCGTGGCGACCCTCGCTGCCGCGGATCGGCTGCAGCACGTTGTTCTTCTTCATCTTCTCGATGGCTGCGTTGAGCTTCCGGACGAAGCCGGCGCGGTCGGTGCCCTGCGGCGGTTCGTACACGGCCAGTTGCGCATGCAGTTCGTCCTCCTCCACCACGGCGCGCTGGCCGTGCGCCTCGGCCTCGGCCAGGCGTTGGCGCAGGGCCAGCAGCAGCACCGAGTCGATGAAGGTAAGCGGACTGGAACGCAGCAGGGTCGGCGTTTCCAGCTCGCCGGTGTCGGCCTGGCGCACGAAGGCCACGCGCAGGTCGCGGTCGAGCACCAGTTCCAGAAACAAGTCGCTCAGGCGCGCGCGGATGGCGGTTTCCTCGCGCAGCAGCACCGGCCACAGCAGCGCATGGCGCTCGGCGTCCACGCTGGGGCCGGCCAGCAACTGGCACAGCACGCGGCGCGCCCCGAACGGCAGGCTGCCGCTGTCGCCGGGAAACAGCGCGGGATCGCCCACGCTTTCCGGCAACGGGTTTTCCGGGGTCGGTTCGTCCCTGTCTTCAGACCAGTTCATCGCGTTTTTCCTTGAGGAAGTACAGCAGGGGAATGCGCGCACGGCGTTCGCGGCCATCCTCGCCGCGCCAGCTCACCGATTCGTGGCGATCGGCCACCAGCATGCCGTGGCGGCTGCCCAGCGCGACGTAGCCGACCACGCTGCCCAGGCCCTGTTCGGCCGGATAGTGTTCGAGCACGGCACCGACCGAGCACTGCGCTCGCTCGGCCAGCAACGCCCGCACGCGCTGCTTCAAGCTGCGGAAGTCGATCTCCGACTGCGCCACCAGCTCGCCCACGCTGTCCAGCGAGATCGCCGCGCCGTCGGCGCGGACGATGCTGCCGTCGACCTGGCCGGTGCGCGGATCGTTGAGCCGCCAGCGCGACAGCGAATGCAGCCGCGCGCTGCTCAGGGTCAGCGTGTAGTCGATGCCCTGGTTGCTGCGTACTCGGTCGCGCAGCTTCAGCGCCTCGGCCTGGGCCTGTTTCAGCAACTGGTGCAGGCGGCGCTGTTCCAGGTAGGCGCGGCTCTGCACGAAGCCCTTCAGGCTGCGCGCGAAATGCTGCAGCACGTCGTGCACGTGGCCGCCGCGATCGAGCAGGGTACGGGTGAGGTGCAGCAGGAAGCTGCGTTCGCGCCGGTCCAGCGCGCGGGCAAACGGGCGGCTGGTCACCGCGTCCACCGCCGCTTCCAGCTGGCCGCTCTGCTCGGCGTCGGTGAGCAGCCGCCAGAACGCGTCGAAACTGCGCCCGGATTCGCTTTCGGCGATCACGTCGACGCCGGCGAACAGCGCCTCCAGCATCTCGCCGCGCTGGCGCTCGTCGTCGATGATGCGTTCGCGGAACTCGCGATCCAGCTGCTGGAAATCGTCGCGCACGTGGCGGAAATCCTCCGCCAACTCGTCGGCCAGCGCGATCACCTCGCGGGCTCGCTCCAGCGCGCGGGTGTCGTCCAGCACGTCGACCCGGCCCTCGCTGACCGCGGCGATCTGCGCATCGATGCGCTCGCGCTCGGCGAGCAGTTCGCCCAGGCGGCTGTGCGGGTCGGCATCGGTCTGCCGCGCCAGTTGCACCAGTTGCTGGATCACCAGCGCCAGCCGGCTCTCGGTGGCCACGCTGCGGCTTGCGTCCAGGCTGCCCAGGAAGCGCAGCGCCGCGATCGCCGGCGCGGTCAGCTCGTACTGTTCCTCGCTGGCCCCGGCGGGAAAGCGCCGCTCCAGCCAGCCGGCCGCCAGCCATTCGGCCACGTAGGCCTGCGCCGCGCGCGGCGCCGCGTGGCCATGCGTGCGCAATTCGTCCAGTTCGCGCGCCAGCCGCTCGTGCAGCAGCGAGGCCGGCAACTGGCGTTCGCCATCGAGTAGCAGCGCCTGCAGCAGGGCGCCAATCAGCGGCGCGTTGTCCGCCGCCAGAAGTTTCCAGGTGGGCTGCTGGCGCAGCCGCTGCCAGGTAGCAATGCGTGCGCGGGTTTTCATCGCGACACCGAATGTCCAAAGGCAACCCCGCCCGCGCCGGACGGAATCTGGTGGATGATTCGACGATGTGACATGTACCTGCCCGCTGGTAGCTGCAAGAATCGCCCGGACCTGGGGTCTGTCCGGGAAACCTTCAGTGTAATCGCTGGTATCTCATCCCGTGCGACGTGCGCCGCCGTACGCCTGACGCGACGGATTGAAGAGACTTGTGCCGCCCCCATCTTTTGCACCTCTCCCGCTTCGGCAGACAACCCATGACCAAGCCCGCTTCCGTCCGCATCGACTTCGTCTCCGACGTCTCCTGCCCGTGGTGCGCTATCGGGCTGGCTTCGCTGCAGCAGGCGCTGGCGAAGCTGGACGGCGAGATCAGCGCCGAGATCCATTTCCAGCCGTTCGAGCTGAACCCGCAGATGGCGGCGGAAGGCGAGGATGCGGTCGAGCATCTGGTGCACAAGTACGGCAGTTCAGCCACACAGATCGCCGCGAACCAGGAAATGATCCGCGAGCGCGGCGCGGCGCTCGGCTTCACCTTCGACATGGAGCGGCGCAAGCGCGTCTACAACACCTTCGACGCGCACCGGCTGCTGCACTGGGCCGGGCTGGAAGGTCGCCAGCTGGTACTGAAGCAGATCCTGCTGTGCGCCTATTTCACCGACGGCGAGGACGTGGGCGCGCACGACACGCTGGTGCGGCTGGCCGTCGAAGCGGGGCTGGATGGCGAACGCGCGCGACAAATCCTCGCTGGCGACGAGTTTGCCGACGAAGTGCGCGCGCAGGAGCAGTTCTTCACCTCGCGCGGCATCCGCTCGGTGCCGGCCACCATCGTCAACGGCCAGCACCTGATTTCCGGCGGACAGCCACCGGAGACGTTCGAGCAGGCGCTGCGGCAGATCGCCGCCGGCGCCTAGAACCGCTCATGCGCCGACGCTGCCCGGCGCCCGCCACTGCGCGATCGGCGCCGGGCGGCCGAGCAGGTAGCCCTGGCCCATTTCGCAGCCCATCGCCATCAACGCATCGCGCTGGGACGGCGTCTCGATGCCCTCGGCGATCACCTGGATGCTGAGCGCACGCGCCAGCGCCAGGATCGCCGCCACCACGGTGGTACTGGAGGTGTTGGCGTCCTTGTCCAGTTCCTGCACGAACGCGCGGTCGATCTTCAGGATGCGCAGCGGCAGCGAGTGCAGGTAGCTGAGCGAGGAGTAGCCGGTGCCGAAATCGTCCAGCGCCGCGCCGATGCCGATCGCGCGCAGGCGCTCCAGCGTGGCGCGCACATGCTCGGGATTGTCCAGCAGCGCGCCCTCGGTGACTTCCAGCACCAGCCGCTGCGGCGGCAGCCCGGTACGTTCCAGCAGCTGGACCAGGCGCCGGTCGAAATGCGCATGGCGCAGGTGCAGCGCCGACACGTTCACCGTCATGAAGCTGTCGTCACGTCCGTGCTGCAGCAGCAGCCGGCAACTCAGCTCGAACATGTGCCAGTCGATCGTCTCGATCAGCCCGCTGTCCTCGGCGATCCTCAGGAAGTCGCCTGGCCGCAGCAGGCCGCGTTGCGGATGGTTCCAGCGGATCAGCGCCTCGTAGCCAAGCGTGCGCCCGCTGCCGTCGAGCGCGCAGATCGGCTGGAAGTACGGCTCGAACAAGCCTTGTGCCAGCGCCTGCCGCAGTTCGCCTTCCAGCGCGAGCACGTCGACCACGTTCTGCGCCAGCCGCTCGTCGAACAACTCGTAGCGCTTGCGGCCCAGCTGCTTGGCCCGGTACAGCGCGATGTCGGCATCGCGCAGCAGCTCATCGGCGGTGGCGTAGCGGGCGTCGCCGATCGCGATGCCCACGCTGGCGGTTACCGGCAGTTCCTTGCCGGCCACCGGCATCGGCGCGTCCAGCGCGTCCAGCACGCGCTGCGCCACGGCGGTGGCCGCCCACGGCAGTTCGTCCTGTTCCAGCAGGATCGCGAACTCGTCACCGGACAGCCGCGCCACCAGATCCGGATGGCGCACGCAGCCGGCCAGGCGCCGCGCCACCTCCTTCAGCACCTCGTCGCCGGCCAGGTGGCCCAGGCTGTCGTTGATGATCTTGAAGCGGTCCACGTCTAGGTACAGCAGCGCGCAGGGGTGCTGCGGCTCACGCCGCATGGCGTCCAGTGCGCGGTCGATGCGCTCGCGCAGGTAGCCGCGGTTCGGCAGCCCGGTGAGTGCGTCGTGCATGACCTGATGGCGCAGCTGGTCCTGCATGCGCTCGCGTTCGCTGATTTCCCTGCGCAGGGCCAGCGTGCGCTCTTCCACCCGCTGTTCCAGTTGTTCGTAGGCACGCCGGAGCGACTCGGCGGAGCGGCGCCGGGTGAGGCTGTTGGCGACCTGCGAGGCGACGAAGCTGAGCAGCTCCTGGTCGGCCGCACCGTACACCACGTCGGCGCGGTAGCTCTGCACGGCAACCAGCCCGATGACCTCGTCGGCCACGATCAACGGCACGCCGAGCCAGTACATCGCGGGAGAACTCATCCGCCCCGGCGCGATCTCGCCGCGCTGCTCGAGTTCCTCGATGTCCGCGTTGTCCACCCGCAGCGCGCGCCCCAGGCGCATCACATATTCGCTCAGGCCGCGGGTCAGCACGCGTTCGGCCGGCGGCGCCAGCACCGCGTCCACCGAGTAGGGAAAGGTCAGCTTGAGCCGGTCGTCGGAGAGCAGCCCGATGAAGAAGTTCTGCGCGTTCAGGAGCTCGGCCACCACCGCATGCACGCGCCGGTAGAACGTGCCCTGGTCGATGTCCTCGGTGGCCAGCTCGGCGAGCTGGAACAGCGCGGCCTGCAGGTGCTCGGCGCGCTGGCGCTCGACGATCTCCTGCTGCAGCCCGCGGTTCGCTTCGGCCAACTGCAGCGTGCGCCGCTGCACCCGCTGCTCCAGTTCGTCCTTGCCCTGTTTGCGCTCCAGCGCGGTGAGGATGTGGCTGCCGACGAACTCCAGCAGGGCAAGGTCCTCGTCGGTGAAGCCGATGTCGCGGCAATAGCTCTGCACCACCAGCGCGCCGCGCGGCTGACCGTCGCGCAGCAGCGGCACGCCGAGCCAGTCGTAGCTGTCCGGACCGATCAGGGTCACCGGCCCCACCACCTGGCGGCGCAGCTCCTCGGCATTGCCCATGCGCGCCTTGCCGTCGCGCATCACGTACCAAGTCAGCGTGTGCTCGATCGCGCCCAGCGGCATGTCCTGGCCGCCGCCCGGGGGGACCGGCTCCTGCTCGTCGACGAAGTACAGGAAGCGGATCGTGTCCTGCACGGCGTCATGCAGCACGATGAAGAAATTCTCCGCATACATCAGCGTGCTGACGATGGCGTGGATGCCGCGCAGCAGGTCGGGCATGTCGCGCTCGGAGCCGGCCAGGTCGGAGATCGCGAACAGCGCACGCTGCAGGTTCTCCGAGCGTTCGAGCTGCTCGTGCGAATCCTTCAGCTCGGCCCACTCCAAGGCCCAGCGCAGGTGCTGGCCGGCCAGTCGCAGCGGCGTTTCCAGCTCCGCGAGGAGGCGCTCGTCGGCATGGCCGGGCTGCCATTCCAGCAACAGCAGTGCCACGTCGGGCTGTGTGCACAGGCGAACCGCCACACGTCGCCCGTCCGGGTGCCGCAACGGCCCGGCCGTGCGGGCGGCCGCCACCAGCCACGACGCATCGGCCGGCGCGAACGACATCGGCGGGCGGCCTTGCGCGGCAACGACCTCGCCCTGCCCCCAGCGCACGCTGGCAGCAACGCAGCCCGGACGCGCCTGCACCAGGTCGGCGATCGCCGCAGCCACCTCTTCCGGCGCATGCGTGCCGATCAGCCGGGCCAGCCAGCTCAGCTGCAGCGATCCACCTTGCGGCGGCCCCGCTTCCATGGCATCGGCATCCTTCATCGAATCCCCAAGCCCGCGCCCGCCAACGCCGGCGGACGGCCCCCGGTCGAAACCCCGCGGCAACGCCGGCATCGGACATGGCGAGCCTGCCCCCATGCGGGCCAACACGCAATACCGATAAACTGCCCCATCGCGTCCGGCTGGCCAACGCCATGAGTCGGCGCCGCCGTGTTTCGGCGTCATCCGCAGCGCAGGTCCCCGCTTCCATCCATGCTTACCGACACCACCAAGGACGCCATCCGCACCGCCTACGCACGACTGAAGGACGGCCTGCCCGGCTTCCGCGCGCGCGCCTCGCAGGGGCGCATGATCGCCGAGACGGCCAAGGCGTTCGCCCGCGCCGGCGGCGTAGCGGCGGTCGAGGCGCCCACCGGCACCGGCAAGTCGATGGCCTACCTGATCGCTGGCGTCGAGGTGGCACGCTTCCAGAAGAAAAAGCTGCTGATCGCCACCGCCACCGTGGCGCTGCAGGAACAGCTGGTGCAGCGTGACATCCCGCTCTACCTCCGGCTCAACGGCATCGAGGCGAAGGTGGCGCTGGCCAAGGGCCGCGGCCGTTACCTGTGCCCGCGCAACCTGCTGATGGCGGCCAACAGCATCCACGACGCGCAGCTGGGCCTGGCCGGGTTCGAGGCGGACCTGCTGTTGTGGGACAAGCCGCCGCAGCCGCGCGACAAGCAGGCGCTGGCGAAGCTGCGCGACGCGTTCGACCGCCGCGAGTGGGACGGCGACATGGACAGCGCGCCGGAGCCGGTCAGCGAGTTGCTGCGCCCGATGATCACCACCAGCGCCGGCGGCTGCACCAACCGCAAGTGCGGCCAGTTCATGGTCTGCCCGTTCTTCGTCGCGCGCCGCGCGGTGGACGACGCCGAGATCATCGTGGCCAACCAGGACCTGGTGCTGGCCGACCTCACCATGCCGGGCGAGGCCGACGGCGGCGCCGAGCCGGGCTGGGGCGGGGTGATCCTGCCGCGCCCGGACGAGACGCTGTACGTGTTCGACGAAGCCCACCACCTGCCGGGCAAAGCGGTCGACCGCGGTGCGGCCGAGGTCCACATGACCGCCAGCGTGCGCCAGCTGAGCCGGCTCGGTCGCCAGGTGCACGCGGCGTACTCGCTGACCGACAAGGAAAGCCTGGGCCGGCTCACGCTGGACGCCGGCGACGCCAGGCTGCAGGAACTCAGCGACGCGCTGGAAGAACTGGAGAAAGCCATCCGCCTCAGCTGGCTGCCTGACCCGGCCGAAACCGAGCCGATGTACCGCGGCTCGCTCGGCCAGCTGCCCGAGCCGTGGGTGGAACAGGCGCGGGCGCTCAGCCTGCTCACCGGCGAGGTGCAGCGCTGGCTGGGCGCGGTGCGCCGCGCGGTGGTGGAGATGACCGACGGCGGGCCGACCCAGGAGGCGCTGTCGCGCGAGCTGGGCATCGCGCTGGAACGCATCGGCCGGCAGGCCGCCTGCTGGCGCGCCTGGTCGGCGGACGATCCGGATGACGCGCCGCCGTTGGCGCGCTGGATCACCCTGGGCGCCGATCAGCAACTGGTTTGCCACGCCTCGGCGGTATCCGCCGCCGGCCTGCTGCGCGAGGTGCTGTGGGGCAACGCCAGCGGCGTGCTGCTGACCTCGGCCACGCTGAGTGCCGGCGGCAATTTCCGCAACTTCGCCGATGCGGTGGGCCTGCCCGACGACGCGCTGACGCTCAGCCTGCCCTCGCCGTTCGACCTGTCCGCGCAGGCGCGGCTCGAAGTGCCCTCGATGCGCACGCTGCCCGACGCACGCGAGGCGCACGCGGAGGAAATCAGCGAGTGGCTGGCGGAAAACCTGGACTGGGACGCCGGCAACCTGGTGCTGTTCACCTCGCGCGCCAAGCTCGACCGCGTGCTGCAGAAGCTGCCGATCGCGCAGGTGCGCAAGGTGCGCGCGCAGGGTTCGCTGGGCAAGTCGCAGCTGGTCGCCGAGCATTGCGCCGACATCGAAGCCGGCAAGGGCAGCACGCTGTTCGGGCTGGCCTCGTTCGGCGAAGGCCTCGACCTGCCGGGCAAGCTGTGCGAGACGGTGGTGATCACCCAGCTGCCGTTCGCCGTGCCCACCGACCCGGTCGGCGCCACCTATGCCGAATGGCTGGAGTCGCGCGGGCGCAATCCCTTCATTGAAGTGAGCATCCCGGAGGCCACCCGCCTGCTCACCCAGTACTGCGGTCGCCTGATCCGCAACGAGAGCGACCATGGCCGCATCGTGCTGCTGGACCGCCGCGTGGTCACCAAGCGCTACGGCAGCGGCATGCTGAAGGCACTGCCGCCGTTCCGGCGCGTCATCGAGAGGACCGCATGATCATCCGCCTGGCCGACCGCCCGCCGCAGCCGTGGAAGAACGGCCTGGGTCGCACGCGCGAAATAGCCGTCCAGCCGTCTGGCGCCGGCATGGACGATTTCCTGTGGCGGGTCAGCGTGGCCGAGGTCGACAGCGCCGCGCCGTTCTCCAGCTTCCCCGGCATCGACCGGGTGATCGTGCTGCTCGACGGCGACGGCTTCACGATGACGCTGGACGGCGCGCGCACGCACGCGTTGACCACGCCGTTCGCGCCATTCGCGTTCCCCGGCGAGGCAAGAGTGGATGTGACGCTGGCCGGCGGCCCCACCCGCGACTTCAACCTGATGCTGCGCCGCGGCCGCGTGCGCGGCGCAGTCGACGTATGGCAGAAGGCGGGAACGCAGATGACGGACACTGCAACCATGCTGGTGTACTGCGCGCGCGGCGCGATCGACAGCGTCGACGGCAGGCTGCACGCGGGTGACGCCTGGCTGCCGGCGTCCGCTGCCGCGACGCTGGACCTGCAACCGGGCGCACTGGCGCTGGTCGTGCGGGTCGAAGCCGTCACCTGACGATTGTCACTATGGCGCCGCACTGCAGCCATCTATAGTCGGCGCTTGCCGTCGCCACCGGAGTCCCGCCATGCCCGTGCTGATCCTCGGCCTGCTGATCTTTCTCGGCATCCACTCGCTGCGCATCTTCGCCGACGACTGGCGCAACCGGCAGCGGGCGCGGTTTGGCGAACTGGGCTGGAAAGGCATCTACTCGCTGATCTCGATCATCGGCCTGGTGCTGATCGTGTACGGCTTCGGCCTGGCAAGGCAGCATCCCGTGCCGCTGTACGTGCCGCCGCTGTGGCTGCGTCACCTCAACGCGCTGTTCGCCCTGCTCGCCTTCGTGCTGGTGGCGGCCGCGTACATCCCGCGCAACCATCTCAAGGCGAAGTTCGGCCATCCGATGCTGCTGGGCGTGAAGATCTGGGCGGTGGGTCACCTGCTGGCTACCGGCATGCTGCACGACGTGCTGCTGTTCGGCGCATTCCTGCTGTGGGCCGTGCTGCTGTTCATCGTGTCGCGCCGACGCGATCGCGCCGCTGGCGCGGTCTATCCGGCCGGCACTCTGGCCGGTGACCTGCTGGCGCTGGTGATCGGCATCGCCGGCTGGGCCGTGTTCGCGCTGTGGCTGCATCTGGCATTGATCGGCGTGAACCCGATGGCGTGAACTTGCGGTGCGGGGGTGCCGAGAGTCACCTGCGCGCGGGTGTCGCGCTGCGCTAAAGTCAGTATCCACCCCACCCCTCCGCGAGGGTCACCGCATGGCTGGTTTCCTGCTCTGGCTGTTGCTGCTGGTGTTCTGCTGGCCACTCGCGCTGCTGGCGCTGGTGCTCTACCCGATCGTGTGGCTGCTGTTGCTGCCGCTGCGGCTGGTCGGCATCACGGTAAGCGCCGTGTTCGCCTTCCTCGGCGCCCTGCTGATGCTGCCCGCGCGCATGCTGCGTGGGCGCCCGGTCTGACCCGCGCGCAAACTTTACAATCCGGAAGAGTAACTTTCCAATCGGCGTGAGTTACTTTACAGTGCCGGCATGGCCCGACCCAGCCGTTCGGCGGAAATCGACGCAACCCTGCTGCGCCTGGTGCAAAAACACCCGGACGATCTCGTCCGGATCGTCGCCGGAAAGCTCGGGCTCAGCCGCGCGGCCGTCGCCACGCGCGTACGCGCGCTGATCGGAGACGGCTATCTTGCCAAGGCCGGTACGACACGTCCGACCTACCGCCCCGGAAACTCCAGACGTGCGGGTTTCCGCCATGCACTCCGTGGCTTGGCCGAGGACCGCGTGTGGTCGAGCGACGTCGCGCCCCTGCTGTCAGGCCTGCCCGCGAACATCTTCGACATCTGTCACCACGGCCTGACCGAAATGGTGAACAACGCGATCGACCACTCCGAAGGGAAACACCTCACGGTCCACGTCGACCGCAATGCCCACCGGGTCGCGATGATGGTCGCGGACGACGGCATCGGCATCTTCCGCAAGATCACCCGTGCGCTGGATCTTCCCGACGAACGACTGGCCCTGCTCGAACTTTCCAAGGGAAAGCTGACCACCGATCCACGGCGCCATTCCGGCGAAGGCGTGTTTTTCACTTCGCGCATGTTCGACCGCTTCCGGATCGCTTCCGGCGATCTGGTCTTCGACCATGCTGACGGGCAGGACGATGACCCGCTGTTCGACACCGACATGCACCAGTTCCGCCACGGTACGACCGTGCTGATGGAAATCCGCACCGACACCACCAGGACGGCCAAGGAGGTTTTCGACCAGTACTCCGGCGGGCCCGACGACTACACCTTCGCCAAGACGGTGGTACCGGTGAGACTGGCCCGGGTCGGTGACGAAAACCTGGTGTCGCGTTCGCAGGCCAAACGCCTGATGCAGCGGGTGGAGCGGTTCCGTACCGTGGTGCTGGACTTCGATGCGGTAACCAGCATCGGCCAGGCTTTTGCGGACGAGGTGTTCCGCGTCTTCGCGCACGATCATCCCGAAGTCGCGCTCGTTCCGGTCCATGCGGTGCCGGCAGTACAGCAGATGATCCGCCGCGCCGAAATCGCCCGCAATGAGGAAAGCGGCCAGTTGCCGCTGCGCTGAGCATGGCCGAAAAACCCTACTCGCCTTCCTGCGAACGCAACCGCGACCCGATCCTCGGCGTGCTGCGCGAACATTTCGCCGGCCGCCGCCACGTGCTGGAGATCGGCAGCGGCACCGGCCAGCACGCGGTGCATTTCGCCGCGGCGCTGCCGCGGCTGAGCTGGCAAAGCTCCGACCGCGCGGAAAACCTGCCCGGCATTCGCGCCTGGCTGGACGAGGCGACGCTGCCGAACACCCCGCCGCCGCTGGCACTGGACGTCGGCAGCGCCTGGCCGCCCGGCCCGTTCGACGCGGTGTTCAGTGCCAACACCCTGCACATCATGGCGTGGCCCGAGGTGCAGCAGCTGTTCGCGCATTTGCCCGCGGTCACCACTGGCGATGCCGTGCTGGCGATCTATGGCCCGTTCAACCGGCAGGGCCACTACAGCAGCGACAGCAACGCCGCGTTCGACGCATCGCTGAAGGCGCGCGGCGCGCACATGGGCATCCGCGACGCCGAGGCGGTGGATACGCTGGCCGCGGCGGCAGGCTTCGCGCTGGTTGACGACGTGGCGATGCCGGCCAACAACCGCTGCCGCGTGTGGCGCCGCCACGGCTGAGCCTCCGCCTGCACGGCACACCTGCACGCCACCGCCGAACCGGGTACAAAGGCGGCATGAAGTCGATCGACACGCTGACCCCCTGCCCCTGCGGCAACCCGGCCGGTTACAGCCAGTGCTGCGGGCCGCTGCACGACGGCGCCACCGCCGCCACCGCCGAACAACTGATGCGCTCGCGCTACAGCGCCTACGTGCTCAAGCGCGAGGACTATCTGCTGGCCAGCTGGCACGCCGACACCCGCCCGGCCTCGTTGCGGCTGGCCGCGCAGCAGCCGCCACCGACCTGGCTGGGGCTGGAAGTGCGCCGCCAGCAACGCGTCGACGACGACCATGCCATCGTGGAGTTCGTCGCCCGCTACCGGCTCGGCGGCGGCCGCGCGCAGCGCCAGCACGAGACCAGCCGCTTCGTACGCGAGGATGGCCGCTGGTACTACCACGACGGCGAGCTGAAGAGCTGACGCTCAGAAACCCTGCACGCCGGCCGCCCGCAGTCGCGCGGCCAGCGCGCGAACTTCGGGACAGGCGAAGAACACCACCAGCTGGTTCGCGCGGCCGGCGCCGATGCCCTCCAGCGTCTGCCAATCGTCCGCTCCGCGCGCGCTCAGCGCGGCCCAGTCGGGCAGCCCGCCCGCCACGTTGGAGGGCGCGCCCAACGCCTGCAGCCAGCGCGCGAACGGACGCTCGCGCGCCGCGGCGAAGCTGCGCGCCAGCAGCGCCGCGCGGCTGGCGCCCAGGCCGGGCACGCTCGCCAGTTGTTCCGGCGTGAGCTCCATCCAGTCCAGCAGGTCATGCACCAGCCCGGCGTCGATCAAGGCCTGCCAGGTATCCGCGCCCAACCCTTCCAGTTGCAGACCCTGCCGACCACCCAGCCACACCAGCCGTGCGCGGAACTGCTGCTCGCAGCCGGGCATCGGCGACCAGCAGCTGAGCGCGTCGTGTGCCGCCGGATCGGGCGGCGTCACAGCCACTCGCTGCTGCGCGCGCCACGCCACCGACTGCAGGCGCGGAATGGTCAGCCCGGCCAGCACCACCTCGACCTGATCGCCGGGGCGGATGTCGAGCTCGCGCCAGCGCTTCAACGAACCGACGCTGACCCGCTGCACGCGATGGTCGTCCAGTTGCACCGGCTCCAGTTCCAGCACCGGGGTGATGCGGCCGCTGCGGCCCACGGTGAACTCCACCGCGTGCACTTCGGCCAGCGCCGAAGCGGCCGGATACTTCCATGCCACCGCCCAGTCCGGCGGAACTGCCTGCCAGTCCGTGGCCGGCGGCCGATGGCCCTGGCGCAGCACCGTGCCGTCGGTGGCAAACGGCATGGCGTGGCGATACCAGCGCGCGCGCCAGCGCTTCACCTCGTCCAGCGTGGTCGCCGGCTGCGTGTACGCCACGCTGTCAGCCAGCCCCATCGCCGCCAGCCCGGCCAGCCGTGCCGGCATGTCGGCGGGGCCGCTGGGCCAGTCCCACACGAACAGGCCGATCTGCGCGGCGCTGCCGGCGTCCAGCGTGCTGCGCGCCAGCGCGCCGGCCACCGCCGAGCGCGCGTTGGCGCCCCCATCATCGGCCTGCACGTGACCGGGCAGGTGCCAGACCAGCTCGCCCTGCAGCACCACGCGCGGCGGCGCATGGGGCAGGCTCTTGGGAATCGCATCGATCGCCTGCGCCAGCCGCATCCAGTCCGAACCGTGCACACCGTCGCCGCGGCTGCTCGCCTGGCGCAACTGGCCGTCAACGTACAGTAGGGTGACCGCCACGCCGTCGGCCTTCGGCTGCACCCACAGGTCGCGGTCGCCGTGCGCGTGCATCCAGGCGCCGACTGCGGCGGCATCCGGCAGCTTGGCCAGGCCGGTCTGCGCCACCGGCGCACGTACCTGGCCGCCGGCGTCGGCGAGCTGCGCCAACGCCGCCGATGCCTGCGCGGGGAAACAACGCTGCCACCCGGCGAGACGCTGCATCGCCTGGTCGTAAACCGCATCGCTCACCGGTGATTGGCCTTCGACGCGGTACGCATGGTTCCAGCCGTCCAGCCGGTCATGCAGCGCGGCCAGCTCCTGCCGCGCCCGCGCCGGCGACCAGTCCGGGCAAGCGGCCGCGTGCACGGGGCCGAGGCCCAGCACGATCATCGGCAGCAACAGGCAGATCGTGCGCATGCGACGCTCCGTTCCGTGGATGGCGTCGGCGAAGCTAGCCGACACACCGCACGACGGTCAGGCGGCGGGGCACGCGGCAGCACGTAGGCCTACGGCGTCAGTCGGTGGCGGTCGGCGACGCGCCGAAGCGCAGCAAGGTCTGGCCGTGGTAGCGGCCGTTCGGCCCGAAGCGGCGCTCCACGATCACCCCGCCGCCGTCGCGGCCGATCGCCACCACGGTGCTGGCGCGGGTGCCGTACTGCTCGCCGCGGATGAACGCCGGCGACAGCAGGCGCTCGCGCTCCAGTCCCACCCCGGTGTCGGGCAACTGCGCG
The DNA here is from genome assembly GCF_000264375.1 of Rhodanobacter thiooxydans LCS2. Taxonomy (GTDB): domain Bacteria; phylum Pseudomonadota; class Gammaproteobacteria; order Xanthomonadales; family Rhodanobacteraceae; genus Rhodanobacter; species Rhodanobacter thiooxydans. The sequence continues at coordinate 14,299 of NZ_AJXW01000004.1, read as the reverse complement.
TCCGGCGCCCGCCGTTCATCGGCAAGCGCCTCGAACAGTGGCGCGAAATCCGTGTCGTCGCCAGCGTCGATCCACTGCTGCAGGCGCTGCATCAGCGTGCGGGTCTTCGGCCATGGCGTGTTGAAGTCGGCGTTGGACAGGCCGTGCACGCCGGCGCTCACCGCCTGCGCACGCGACTCGGGTCGGTTGCCGAGGTAGAACGCGGCGTGCGCGTCGAAGGTGAGCAGGTTGAACGGCCGGTAGTCGGCGGCCGTGCGCAGCAGCTGTTGCGCATGCGTGGCGGCATCGGCGTCGCCGCGCAGGAAGTCGGTAGCCAGCAGTCCGCGCGAGGCGCCGAGTTGCGGGTCGCGCGGGTCGCGCACGTTGGTCACCACGCAGCAGCGCCCATCGTCGGTGACGCCCAGCCAGGTGCCACCGGCTTCGAGGTCGCGCCCGCCGACGATCGGCGCATCGTCCCAGCGCGCCAGCGCCGCGCTGGGACGCGCGTGGAACTCGTCGCGGTTGCCGGCCAGCAGCAGGCGCCAGCGCGGGTGCGCATTCCAGGCGAAGGCAATCAGGCACATGCGCGGAACTTACGCCACGCAGGCCATCGCTTCCAGCGGAAGCTCGCCGAGCATCCGCGCGATCGACGCGGCCGCCTCGCGCCCGTCGTGCACCGCGCGCACCACCAGGTCGGCGCCGCGCATGTTGTCGCCGCCGGCAAAGATCTTCGGGTGGCCGGTCTGGAACGGCAGCGCACCCTCACCACTGGCCAGGATACGGCCGCCGGCATCCAGCGCGATCCCGTGTGTGGCGCACCACGCGGGTGGACTGGGGCGAAAGCCGAACGCCTGGATCACCACGTCGGCACGCAGCTCGGTTTCGCCGCCCTCGACGTGCTGCAGCCGCGCGCGACCGTCCGCGTCGCGGCCCACCTCGGTACGCACCAGGCGCACGCCACGCACCCGGCCCTGCTCGCCGAGCAGGGCCAGCGGCTGGTGATGGAACAGGAAACCCGCGCCTTCCTCGCGGCTGTAGCCGACCTCGCGCCGCGAGCCGGGCATGCTGGCCTCGCCGCGCCGGTACACGCAGGTGACCGAAGCAGCGCCCAGGCGCACCGAGGTGCGGTTGCAGTCCATACCGGTGTCGCCGCCGCCGAGCACCACCACGTGCTTGCCGTTGAGGTCGAGCGCGGGCGGCACCGGCCGGTCGTCGAGCAGGCGCTCGGCGTTGGCGACCAGGAACGGCAGCGCGTCGTGCACGCCCTCCAGCTCGCGCCCGGGCAGCTCGCCGTCGACGAAGGTGTAGGCGCCGGTGCCGAGGAATACCGCGTCGTAGTCGGCCAGCAACTGTTCGAACGCGATGTCGCGGCCGATCTCCACGTTGAGGTGGAAGCGCACGCCCATGCCTTCGAGCACCGCGCGGCGGGTGTAGATCACCGTCTTGTCCAGCTTGAACGGCGGGATGCCGAAGGTGAGCAGGCCGCCGATCTCCCGTTGCCGATCGAACACGTCCACCGCGATGCCTGCGCGGCGCAACCGGTCGGCGCACGACAGCCCGGCCGGCCCGGCACCGACTACCGCCACGCGCCGGCCGGTCTCGACCACGCCGGACAGGTCCGGGCGCCAGCCCTGGCGGAACGCCTCGTCGGTAATCGAACGCTCGATGCTGCCGATGGTCACCGCGCCGAAGCCACCCTGCTCCAGCGTGCAGGCGCCTTCGCACAAGCGATCCTGCGGGCACACGCGACCGCAGATTTCCGGTAGCGGATTGGTCTCGTGCATCAGCGTGGCCGCCTCGAACAGCCGCCCCTCCTGCACCAGCTTCAGCCAGTCCGGAATGTAGTTGTGCACCGGGCAGGCGTGCTCGCAATATGGGTTGCCGCAATCCAGGCAACGCTCCGCCTGGCCGGTGATCGCCGGCGGCGTGAAGTCGCCGCTGATCTCGCCGTAGCCAAGCACGCGGACCGCCACCGGCACCGCCTTGGGCGGCTGGCGCGGGAGATTGAGGAACTGGAAGAGTTTGTCGCTCATGGGCGCTGGGAATCGGAAATAGGGAATAGGGAATAGGGCACCATCGAGGCAATGAGGCGGGGAGCGGGTTTCGGCTTCGATCGGCCACCGCCGCGCATCGTGCGGAGGCGCGCGACGCCGCTGCTTTCCCTATTCCCTATTCCCCATTCCCGATTCCCAGCTCTGTTCATGCCGCCCTCCGCAATTCATCGGCCAGCGCGGCGAGGCTCGCCGCCTTCGGCTTGACCAGCCAGAAGCGCTGCAGCAGGCCGCGGAAATCGCCCAGCAGATGCTTCGCCCAGGCGCTGCCGGTGAGTTCGGCGTGGCGCGCGATCAGGCCGCGCAGGTGCTGCATGTGGTGCTCCATGCCTTCCGGCGTGACACGCACGATGTCGACCAGCTCGTGGTTGTAGCAATCGACGAAATTGCGCTCCAGGTCGAGCACGTAGGCGAAGCCGCCGGTCATGCCGGCGCCGAAGTTCAGCCCGCAGGCACCGAGCACGGCGACCACGCCGCCGGTCATGTACTCGCAGCAGTGGTCGCCGGCGCCCTCGATCACCGCCAGTGCACCGGAGTTGCGCACGCCGAAGCGCTCGCCCGCGCGGCCCGCGGCGAACAGCTCGCCGCCGGTGGCGCCGTACAGGCAGGTGTTGCCGAGAATCGCCGCGTCCTGGCTGGCGAAGCGCGCGTCCGCCGGCGGCCGCACCACGATGCGCCCGCCGGCCATGCCCTTGCCGACGCCGTCGTTGGCCTCGCCGGTGAGGTCGATCTGCACGCCGCCGGTGTTCCACGCACCGAGGCTCTGCCCCGCGCTGCCCTCCAGCTGCAGGGTGATCGGCTCGGCCATGCCGTGGTCGCCCCAGCGCCGCGCCACGTCGCCGGACAGCCGCGCGCCGATCGCGCGGTCGGTATTTTCGATCGCGTAGCGGAAGGTGCCGCCCGCGCCCAGTTCGACCAGCGGCGCAGCATCGCGGGCGATGCGCGTGGCCAGCGCCGCCTCGTCGCGCAGCGGGTTGCGTGGGAAGGTGCAGGCGCTGTCCACCGCTACGCCAAGACCGTCCGCGGCGATCAGCCGTGACAGGTCGAGCTGCTTCTGCACGGGCGTGCTGCCTTCGGCCTGGCGCAGCAGCTCGCTGCGCCCGATCAGTTCGCCGAGGCTGCGCACGCCGAGCTTCGCCAGGTGCTCGCGCACGTCTTCGGCGAGCAGGCGGAAGTAGTTCATCACCATCTCGGGCAGGCCGGTGAAGTGCTCCTGGCGCAGCGTCTCGTTCTGCGTGGCGATGCCGGTGGCGCAGTTGTTGAGGTGGCAGATGCGCAGGTACCTGCAGCCCAGCGCCGCCATCGGACCGGTGCCGAAGCCGAAGCTCTCGGCGCCCAGCAGCGCGGCCTTGATCACGTCCAGCCCGGTCTTCAGGCCGCCGTCGGTCTGCAGCCGCACGCGTCCGCGCAGACCATTGCGGCGCAGCGTCTGCTGCGCCTCGGCCACGCCCAGCTCCCACGGCGTGCCGGCGTACTTGATCGAGGTGAGCGGGCTGGCGCCGGTGCCGCCGTCGTGGCCGGAGATGGTGATGAGGTCCGCACCCGCCTTCACCACGCCGGCGGCGACCGTGCCCACGCCGGCATGCGAAACCAGTTTCACCGAGATCAGCGCGTCGGGGTTCACTTCCTTCAGGTCGTGGATCAGCTGCGCCAGGTCCTCGATCGAGTAGATGTCGTGGTGCGGCGGCGGCGAGATCAGGCCGATGCCGGGCTTGGCGTAGCGCAGCCGCGCGATCAGCTCGTTGACCTTGTGCCCGGGCAGCTGGCCGCCCTCGCCGGGCTTGGCGCCCTGCGCGATCTTGATCTGCAGCACCTCGGCGTTGACCAGGTACTCGGCGGTGACGCCGAAGCGGCCGGAGGAGACCTGCTTAATCTTCGAGCTCTTCTCGGTGCCGTAGCGCGCCGGGTCCTCGCCGCCTTCGCCGGAATTGCTGCGCGCGCCGAGCCGGTTCATCGCGATCGCCAGCGCCTCGTGCGCTTCCGGCGACAAGGCGCCGAGCGACATGCCGGCGGAATCGAAACGCCTGAGGATCGCCTCGACCGGCTCGACTTCGTCCAGCGGAATCGCCGCGCCGGCCGGCCGCGGCAGCAGCAGGTCGCGCAGTGCGGACGGCGGGCGCGCATCCACCTGCTGCGCGTAGCGGCGGTAGTCGGCCATCGCGCCGCTGCGCACCGCGACCTGCAGCGTGTCGATCACCTCCGGGTTGTACATGTGGTACTCGCCGCCGTGCACGTACTTGTAGATGCCGCCGGCGCGCAGCGGCTGCGCCTCGTTCCACGCCTCGGCAGCGAGCAGGCGGGCGTCGTGCTCCAGTTCCGCGAAGGCGGCGCCGCCGATGCGCGAGGGCGTGCCGGCGAAACACAGCGCCACCACTTCCGGCGCCAGCCCCACGATCTCGAACAGCTGCGCGCCACGGTAACCGGCGATGGTGGAGATGCCCATCTTGGAGAGGATCTTCAGCAGACCCTTGCGGATGCCGCGCCGGTAGCTGCGGCCGATCTCGCGCGGCGTGCCGTCACCGCGCCGGATGTGGCCGTCGCGGCCCAGCTCGAACAGGCTCTGGTAGGCCAGCCACGGGTAGATCGCGGTGGCGCCGAAGCCGATCAGGCAGGCGAACTGGTGCGCGTCGCGCGCCGTGGCGGTTTCCACCAGCAGGTTGCACTGGCAGCGCAGGCCGCGCTCGACCAGGTGCGCGTGGATCGCGCCGACGGCGAGCAGCGCATGCGCCGGCAGCGTGTCCCGGTTCGGATAGCGGTCGGTGATGAAGACCATCCCGGCGCCCCCGCGCACACCTTGTTCTGCCTCGAGGCAGAATCGGCGCAGTGCCGCTTCCAGCCCTTCCTCCGGCGCATAGCACAGGTCGATCTGCACGGTGGCGTTGACGAACTGCGGCAGTGCCAGCAGCTGGCGCAACTTGCGCTGCGAGCAGACCGGCGAGTTCAGCAGGATCTGCTTCGCGTTGTCCGCCGACAGCTCGAACAGGTTGCCCTCGCGACCGAACTGGGTGACCAGCGACATCACCAGCCGCTCGCGCAGCGGGTCGATCGGCGGGTTGGTGACCTGGGCGAAGCCTTCGCGGAAGCGGTCGAACAGCGGCCGCACCTGGCGCGACATCGCCGCCATCGGGGTGTCGTCGCCCATCGCGCCGGTGGCTTCGGCCTCGGTCTCGGCCAGCACCTTCAACACGCTCTCGCGTTCCTCGCGGCTCAGGCCGTACAGCTTCTGGTAGCGGCGCAGCACCGTGGTCGGCAGTGGCTCGGCGGCGAGACTGGGGTCGATCAGGTCCGATTCCAGGTAGCTCACGCCGGCGCGCAGCCAGTCGCGGAATGGCGCGCGGCTCTTGTTAATCGCGTCGATGTCGGCGTCGTGCAGCAGGCGCTTGCCGGCGAAATCCACCGCCAGCATCTGCCCCGGCCCGAGCCGGCCCTTCGCCACCACGCGCGACGCAGGCACGTCCCACAGGCCGGCCTCGGAAGCGACGATCAGGTGGTTGTCGTCGGACAGCGCCCAGCGCGCCGGGCGCAGGCCGTTGCGGTCCAGCGTGCACGCCGCGTAGCGGCCGTCGCACATCACCAGCCCGGCCGGACCGTCCCACGGCTCGCTGTGCAATGCGTAGTACTCGTAGAAACCGGTGAGGTCCTCGTCCAGGTCCTCGCGCGCCGCATACGCCGGCGGCACCAGCACGCGCATCGCGGTGAGCATGTCGAGGCCGCCGGCCAGCAGCACTTCCAACGCGTTGTCCAGGCTCTCGGAATCGGAGCCGTCCTGGCGCACCAGCGGGCCGATGTCGGTCAGGTCGACCCGCGGCGAGCGCAGCACCGCCTCGCGCGCCTGCATCCAGCGGCGGTTGCCGCGGATGGTGTTGATCTCGCCGTTGTGCGCCAGCAGGCGGAACGGCTGCGCCAGCCGCCATTGCGGCGTGGTATTGGTGGAGAAGCGCTGGTGGAATACCACCGCGTCGCTGGCCAGCGCAGGATGCTGCAGATCCGCGAACACCTCGCGCAGCCGGCCTGGCGCGGCCATCGCCTTGTAACCGATCACGTGCGCCGACAGGCTCACCACGTAGAAGTGCGGGTCGTCCACCAGCGCGGTTTCGGCGCGCCGGCGTGCGCGGAACAGCGCCTGCTCGAACGCGTCATCGTCCATGCCGGCTGCTGCATTCACGAACACCTGGCGCACGCGCGGACGGCTGGCGCTGGCGAGGGGGCCACAGGCCTCCGCGTCGACCGCCACTTCGCGCCAGCCGGCCAGCGCCAGGCCCGCTTCGGCCAGGTGCTGTTCGAACGCGATCGCTGCCGCCTCGCCGCCGGCCGGATCGAGGAACACCAGCCCGGCCGCAAAGCGCTCGCCCGGCACGATGCCGTCCGCCGTCGCCAGCGCGCGCAGCCAGTCCGCCGGACGATGGATCAGCACGCCGCAGCCGTCGCCGCTGACGCCGTCGGCGTTCACGCCGCCGCGATGGGAGAGTTTCGCAAGCGCCGCGAACGCGGTGTCGACCAGCCAGGCGCTGGCGCGGCCGTCGACCTGCGCAACCAGGCCGAAGCCGCAGCTGTCGTGTTCGAACGCCGGGTCGTACAAGGTCGCCGTGCCGCTTGTCGCCATCTCACCCCTCCGGGCTGCGCAGGCTGCCGCGATGCCGGGGGCACCGATCGTTTTGCGCAGGAGCGGCCCTGACTAAAGCACAATTGTTGCGACGCGTCAAAATATTTGTTTGGACGGCTAAACTGCCATCCAGAAAGCATGGCCGTTCGAGGCAGCCGCGAGCCAAGCCGAACCGCCCCGATGCCGGCACCGATCGGCGGGCGTGCGGCCGGCGCGCCGAAACGAGCCAGGACACCATCGCGGCGGGTGCCGCCTCGTCGGCATCCGCTGCCCCCGGCCCGGCCACCATCTCGCCCCGTCCGTCCCGCTCGGGGATAATCAGCCGCATGCCCATACCCGCCCGTGCCGCCGTCCGCCCCGTTCGCCGCCTGATCCTTGCCGTGCTGCTGGGTTGCCTGGCCATCACTCCGCTGCACGCGCGCCAGGACGGCAAGAGCCGCAGCGAGCAAGCCGCGGCCAAGCACAAACTGGCCGAGCTGCAGCAGAAGATGGAAGCACTGGCCCAGCAGCAGGCCGATACCGCCAGCCGGCGTGACCACGCCAACGCGGAGCTGGCCAGGCAGGCCAACGCCCTGGCCAACGCGGCACGCGCGGTACATCAGACCGACGCCGAACTGGCGGCCAAACAGCAGCAGCTGGACGAGTTGCAGCAGCAACGCACGACCCTCAAGCAGGCCCTGGACGGCCAGCGCGCCGCGATCGCCGAGCTGCTGCGCGCCACCTACGCGCTCGGACGCGGCTCGGACCTGCGCCTGCTGCTGGGCGATGAGGACGTGGCGCGCATCGCCCGCGCGCTGGTGTACTCGAAGTACTTCCAGCAGGACCGCGTGCAGCGGGTGCAGCGCCTGATGGACGACCTGGCCCGACTGCAGGAACTGGAGCAGGCGATCAGCGCCGAGCAGCAGGCATTGCAGGCAACCCGGGCCCAGCGCGAGCAGCAGGCCGCCGTGCTGGCCGGGCAACGCGCCGCGCAGCAGAAGCTGGCTGCCGAGACCGACGCTCAATACAAGGACCAGGCGCAGCGCCTGGCCGCGCTGAAACAGGACGCGCAGGCGCTCAACCGCCTGCTCGACAAACTGCAGAAGGCGATCGACGAAGCCGCCGCCCGCGCCGCTGCCGAGCGCGCCGCGGCGATCCGGAAGCACCCCGGGCACAAGCCGCCACCGCCGCTCGAGGTCGGCGGCGCCAGCGCCAACATCCGCGGCAACCTGCCATGGCCGGCCAGCGGGGTGGTCAACAGCTACGGCAACGGCGTGCTGATCAAGGCTTCCGGCGGCAGCGAGATCCACGCCGTGGCCCGCGGCCGGGTGATCTACGCCGGCTTCCTGCGCGGCTACGGCATGCTGCTGATCCTCAACCACGGCAACGGCTGGATGAGCATGTACGGCAACAACGAGACCCTGCTGCACGGGGTCGGCGACCAGGTGGAAGCCGGTGCGGCGATCGGCACCGCCAGCCCGCCCACCGGGGTCAACACCGGCGTCTATTTCGAACTGCGCCGGAACAACCAGCCGGTCGATCCGCGCAGCTGGCTGAGCCAGCACCGTTGACGCGATCGTCGCCGCATCGCAGGCTAGCCGCACGTTCACACTGAATTACCCCGGCCTCTGGTTGTCTCATGCCTGACCACTTTTCCCGTCGCGCTCCGGCGCGACGCTGTTCGCTGCACGGAGTCACACGCATGCGTCTTTCCCCCTCTGGCGCGCCGCTGGGCCTGACGGCCCTGCTGCTGGTCGCGCCATTCCTGCTGGCCGCGCCGAGCCTCTGCGCGCAGAACCCACCGGCCAGCCCGGCCGCGCCGGTCGAGCTGCCGGCCGCCACCAGCAGCGCCGCCGTTCCCGCCACTGCCGGCAGCGTCGACCAGGTGGATCTGGACGACATCCGCAACTTCAGCCGCGTCTACGAGGTAGTGCGCCAGGCCTACGTGGAGAAAGTCGATGACAAGACGCTGATGAAGGCCGCCATCACCGGCATGCTCAGCGGACTCGACCCGCACAGCGAATACCTCGACAAGGAAGGCCTGACCCAGCTCAACGAGGACACCACCGGCCAGTACAGCGGCCTCGGCATCGAGGTGCTGCAGGTCGACGGCGGCCTGCGCATCGTCTCGCCGATCGACGACACCCCGGCGGCGCGCGCCGGCATCAAGCCGGGCGACAGCATCGTCAAGATCAACGGCATCGTGGTCGACGCGCAGAACGTGGACGGGATGTTCAAGGAGTTGCGCGGCAAGCCGGGCAGCAAGGTCGACCTGACCATCGTGCACCAGAACAGCGACAAGCTGATCGACCTGCACCTGGTGCGCGAGAACATCGCGATCAGCAGCGTCAAGGTGCGCGAGCTGGAACCGGGCTACGCCTACGTGCGGATCAGCCAGTTCCAGGACGACACCGCGGGCGACCTGGAGCGCAAGCTGGGCCAGCTGATCGCGAAGAACGGGGCGCCGAAGGGCGCCGTGCTCGACCTGCGCAACAACCCCGGCGGCCTGCTCACCGCGGCGGTGGGCGTCAGCGACGACTTCCTCGACGCCGGCACCATCGTCACCACCCGCGGCCGCCTGCAGGATGCGAACATGAGCTTCAAGGCGCATCCCGGCGACCAGCTCGCCGGCGCGCCGATGGTCGTGCTGACCAACAACGGCACCGCCTCCGCCGCGGAAATCGTCTCCGGCGCGCTGAAGGACAACCACCGCGCGCTGATCATGGGCCAGCGCACGTTCGGCAAGGGCGTGGTGCAGACGGTGTTGCCGCTGGACGCCGACCATGCGGTGAAGATCACCACCGCGCGCTACTACACGCCGAACGGCACCTCGATCCAGGCCGAAGGCATCAAGCCGGACATCGCGCTGGCCGAGCTCACGGTGAACCCCTCCGACCACGGTCCGGTGCTGATCAGCTCGGAAGCCGACCTGCCGAATCACCTGGCCAACGAGAAGGCCCAGGCCGGCACCGACATCAATGACGACGGCAGCGCTGCCGACGCCAAACTGGCCACCAGCGACTACGCGTTGTCGCAGGCGCTGAACGTGCTCAAGGGCATGGCGCTGCGCCAGCCCGCCGCCGTGCGGCGCTGAGCGGCACACGCCAGAGAGGCGGAAATGAAAACGGCCCCTCGCGGGGCCGTTTTCGTTCGACCATGACTCGATGCTCCGGCTCAGGCCGCCGTCGCAAACAGGCCACGCATCTTCTTCATCGCGTTCGCCTCGATCTGGCGGATGCGCTCGGCGGACACGCCGTACTCGTCGGCCAGGTCCTGCAGCGTGGCCTTGCTGGAATCGTCCAGCCAGCGCCGCTGGATGATGTCGCGCGAGCGCGGGTCCAGGTGGGCGAGCGCGTCGTTCAGTGTTTCCATCTGGTTGTCGGCGTAATCCTCATCGGCCACGTTCTGGTACGGGTCGGCGCCATCGTCGACCAGGAACGCCGCCGGCGCCGGCTTGGCGTCGTCGTCGGCATCAACCGGAGCCTCGAAACCGATGTCGCGGCCGGACAGGCGCGATTCCATCTCGCGCACGGTTGCCTCGGGCACGCCCAGGTCCTTCGCCACGGTGCTCACCTCGGCCGCGTTCATCCAGCCCAGGCGCTTCTTGCTTTTGCGCAGGTTGAAGAACAGCTTGCGCTGCGCCTTGGTGGTGGCGACCTTCACGATGCGCCAGTTCTTCAAGATGAACTCGTGCATCTCGGCGCGGATCCAGTGCACCGCGAAGCTGACCAGGCGCACGCCCTGGTCGGGATCGAAGCGCTTGACCGCCTTCATCAGCCCGATGTTGCCTTCCTGGATCAGGTCGGCCAGCTGCAGGCCGTAGCCCGAGTAACCGCGCGCCACATGCACCACGAAACGCAGATGCGACATCACCAGCTTCTTCGCGGCGGCCAGGTTGGCCTCCTCGAGGTAGTCGCGCGACAGCGCCTGCTCCTCTTCCTGGCTCAGTACCGGAATGCGGTGAACCGCGGAGATGTACGCGTCCAGGCTGCCGACGACGCTGGGCAGGTTGCTGGGGGTGATCGCCAAGGCTTGGGACATGGATGGAACCTCCTGCATGACGTCAAAGTTTAGCACTCGGGTGGTTGGAGTGCTAAAGCGCGGGGTTGGTTCCGCGCTTTTAATGAACCGAATAGTACAGATATTTTCCACCCTTGTCCAGCGCCCCATCCGAGTCCACATGAGGTTGCCCGGGCAGCGTTCAAGTGGGCGTGAATTGGCCCTGCAATGCGGCCCGCGGCGGCAACGACCAGTCCACCGGCGCGTGGCCATGCGCCTCCAGGTAGCGGTTGGCGCCGGAGAAATGCCCGCAGCCGAGGAAGCCGCGATGGGCGGACAACGGCGAGGGATGCACGCTCTTCAGCACGCCGTGGCGGCGGGTGTCGATCAGCTGGCCCTTGCGCTGGGCATAGTTGCCCCACAGCAGGAACACCAGACCCTCGCGCTCGCGGTTGAGCGCGTCGATCGCCGCATCGGTGAAGCCTTCCCAGCCCTTGCCCTGGTGGGCTCCGGCGCGGCCTTCCTCCACCGTCAGCACGCTGTTCAGCAACAGCACGCCGCGATCGGCCCACGGCGTGAGGCAGCCGTGGTCGGGGCGCGCGACGCCGAGGTCGCGCTGGATTTCCTTGAAGATGTTCTCCAGCGACGGCGGCACCCGCACGCCGGGGCGCACCGAGAAGCACAGGCCGTGCGCCTGCCCGGGGCCGTGGTATGGGTCCTGGCCCAGGATTACCACCCGCACCGCGTCGAACGGGGTATGCGCGAACGCGGCGAAGATCTCCGGGCCTGGCGGGTAGATCCGCTTGCCGGCCTGCTTCTCCGCACGCAGGAACGTCGCCAGCGCCTGCATTTCGGGACGCATCAGATAATCGCCGATGCGCGCCTTCCACGACGGTTCCAGCCGGATCTGCGCCGCGTCGCTCATGCCCCGGCGGCGTGTTCGCGCAGGTGCCTGGCCACGCGCAGCTGGAACAGCAGCTTGGTCACCAGCAGTTTTTCCTCGACCGGCTTCTCGACCAGGTCGTTGGCGCCAGCCTTGATCAGCGCGGCCTGGTTGGCGGGGTTCTCGTCGCCGGTCATCACCAGCACCGGCAGCCGGCCCTTGCCGTAGCCGAACTCGCCGCGGACGTGCTTGAGCAGGTCGCCGCCGGTGAGTTCACCCTTCAGGCTGACGTCGGTGAGCACCACGTCGGCACCCACCACGCCCTGTGCCTTCGAGGTCTCCAGCAGCGCCAGGGCGTCTTCCACGCTGACTACGTGGCGCACGGTGAGTCCGATCTTCTCCAGCATGCGGCGCGTCGCCAGCGCCACCACGCGGCTGTCCTCGACGTACAGCACCACGCCCTCGGCGGTGTCGTCCGGTCGCACGTAGCCGCGGATGAACTCGGCCAGCGCCTGGAAGCCCAGCGCCTTGTCGAAATAATCGGTGACATGTTCGCCCAGCGAGCGGCGATGCAGCCGGTCCTCGACGTCGCCGGAAACCACCACGATCGGCACGTACGCCTGCGGCGCCGACTCGCGCACGAAGCGCGCCAGCTCCAGCCCGTCCATGTCGGGCAGGCGCAATGCGATGGTGATGAAATCAAACACGCCTTCGCCCAGCACCTGCTGCGCCTCGGCGCCACTGCCGCAACCAGTCACCTCGACCCCGGGCAGCTCGGCCAGCAGCACGCGGGTAATCAACTGGCGCACCACGCGCGAGCCGTCGACCACCAGCACCCGCGGCGCCTCGGTCAGCAGACGGCTGCTGATATTCGTACTCATTCCTTAACTCACCCACCCGACTCGTGGCAGTCCTGCGCCGATGAACCCGCAGGCGCACCTCCTGCACCCGCCGTAACTGGGGATAGTGCACCGGATACGGCACCGGCGGCTGCGATTCACGTCACCCCGGCGCAAGACCGTCACACCGCCTTGCGCAATTGCCACGCGCTGACCAGCCGCGCGCCCAGCCAGCCCAGCGCCGCGGCGACCAGCGGCACCGCCAGCAGCAGCCACGGCGGCAGGCCGCCGACCTGCAGCTTGCCATCGTAAGCCTGGCTCAACCGCGCCACCGGCGCGGCCAGCGCCAGCTCGATCAGCACTGCCAGCAGCGCCGCCAGGATGCCGCTGAACAGGCCGTACCAGATCCCCGCATACAGATAAGGCCGGCGCACGAACGCGCCGCTGGCGCCGACCAGCAGCAGCACGCCGATCTCCTCGCTGCGGCTGGCGATGTCCACCCGCACCGTGTTGCCGACCACCAGCAGCGCCGCCAGCGCCAGCAGCGAAGCAAGCACCAGCACCACGCGATTGCCCACGCCGAGCAAGGCGTCCAGCCGCTGCCGCCAGCTGCCGCTGTCCTGCACCAGGTCGACGCTGCGCAGCGTGCGCACGTCGGCCACCAGCTGCTCCAGCGCCTGCGCGCTCACACCCGCGCGCGGCTGCAACTGCAGCACGTACGGCAGCGGGTTGTCGTCCAGCGTGTGCAGGGCGCCGGAGAAGCCCTGCATCTGCGCCAGTTCGTCCATGCCCTGCTGCGGTGTCTTCACCGTCACCGCGGCCACCTCGGGGCGATTGCCCAGTTGCTGGGCCAGCAGCTGCGCCTGCGGTGCAGCCTGACCCGGCTGCAGGAACACGCTGATCGCCTGGCTCTGGCCCAGCGCGTTGCCGAGTTGCTGCACGTTGCCCAGCAGCAGGTAGAACGCCAGCGGCAGCGCCAGCGCCAGGCCCATCACCGCGATCGTGAGCAAGCTGCCGAACGGGCGCGCGGCAAGCCGGCGCAGGCTCGATCCCGCACTCCAGCGATGGTGTTCCCACCAGTTGCCGATGCGGCTGCCGCGGCTGTGGGTGTTGCGGCCTGACGCATCCGCCGGCGCGTGCAGGGTCTGCGTCGACGCGTTCACAGCACCTCCTGCGCGGCCAGGTCGGCGACCAGGCGGCCGTGGTCGAGCACGATCACCCGCCGCTTCATGCGCTTGATCAGCGGCAGGTCGTGGCTGGCGATCAGCACGGTCGTGCCGAGCTGCTGGAACTCGCTGAACAGGCCCATGATTTCCACCGCCAGCTGTGGGTCGAGGTTGCCGGTGGGCTCGTCGGCGATCAGCAGCGCCGGTCGCGCCACGATCGCGCGGGCGATGCCCACGCGCTGCTGCTCGCCAGTGGACAGGGTGGCCGGCAGTTGGCGCTCGTAGGCCAGCAGGCCGACCTTCTCGAGCGCGGCGCGCACGCGGCGGGCACGCTCGGCGCGCGCGATGCCGCCGATCACCAGCGGCAACTCGACGTTGGCGAACACACTGCGGTCCAGCAGCAGGCGGTGGTCCTGGAACACCATGCCGAGGTGCCGGCGCCACTTCGGGATGCCGCTGTGGCGGATCTTCGCCAGGCTCTTGCCGTCCACGCTGATGCTGCCGTGCGACGGCCGCTCGATCAGCCCCAGCAGCTTGAGCAGGGTGCTCTTGCCGGCGCCGGAATGCCCGGTGACGAAGGCCATCTCGCCACTGGGCACCTCGAACGAAAGCTGCGAGAGCGCCTCATGGCCACCTTCGTAGCGTTTGCTGACTTGATCGAACTGGATCACCGAGCGTCCCCGAGCCTGCGTGTCGTCGTCTCCACGCAAGGATAAGGGAAGCCGGCCGCAAGGTGCGGACTTCCCCGATCGCCGCGATCCGGCACGCGGCGATCGCGGCGCTCAGAGCTTGTGAAGAAA
>NZ_AJXW01000003.1 GCF_000264375.1 Rhodanobacter thiooxydans LCS2 | reverse complement strand
ACGCAAAACGCCCCTTGCGGGGCGCTTTGCGTATCTGGCGGAGAGAGAGGGATTCGAACCCTCGATAAGGCTTTTGACCCTATACTCCCTTAGCAGGGGAGCCCCTTCGGCCACTCGGGCATCTCTCCGGGGTTTTTCTTCGCATGGCTGCGGAGCCGGCAAGGATACCGACGGACGCGGTCGAGGTAAAGCCTCAGTTTCGCGGGATCAATGCTCGGTGGACTCACCGGGCACGCCGCCAGCGTCGTGTTCGCCCTTGATCCGCTGGTAGATCTCTTCGCGGTGAACCGCCACGGTTTTCGGTGCATTGATGCCGATGCGCACCTGGTTGCCTTTCACACCAAGAACGGTAACGGTCACCTCGTCGCCGATCATCAGGGTTTCACCGACCCTGCGGGTCAGAATCAACATGATTGCTACTCCATAGTGCTGTTGGTCACAGGCCTGCGGATCGACGGTGCCTCACCCCTGAGCGCCCGCCTTCCACAGTTCGACGATTGACCCGCCGAAGGCCCTACCGCCTTCCCGGCTCACAGCCAAAACACTCCTAAGCGTCCTGACTGGCGACACCACCGTTACCGACCGTGCCGACACCGATTCGATAGTAACTGAGCCGGAATCTCCTGCGCAATGCGCCGTCATCACCGCCAGCGCGCGTTCATCTGGTTGCATGCGACTACTGGGCAGCGACCCAATCCGGCAATGCGGCGAGGATGGCCGGCAAACTCGGGGCGTCGTTGCCGCCCCCCTGGGCCATGTCCGGTCGACCACCGCCCTTGCCGCCGATCTGCGTGGCGACGTGGGCCACCAGGTTGCCTGCCTTGACCCGCTCAAGTGCCTTGCCGTGAACGCCGGCAATCAGCGAAACGCGGCCCTCGGCCGCGCCGGCCAGCAGCACCACGCAGTCGCCGAGCTGCTGCTTGAGCTGGTCCACGCTGTCGCGCAGCGACTTTGCGTCGAGCCCTTCCAGCCGCGCAGCCACCACCTTGATGCCGCCAATGTCCTTCGCCGCCCCGGCCAGGTCGGCGGTGGCCGAACCGGCTGCCTTGCTGCGTAGCGAATCCAGCTCGCGCTCGAGTTTCTTCTGGCGCTCGAACAACTGGCGCAGCTTCTCCACCGCCTCATCGCCACTGCTGGAAAGCAACTGCGCAAACTCAGCCAGGCGACGCTCCTCGTCGGCCACCCAGGCCAGCGCGCCGGCGCCGCTGACCGCCTCGATGCGGCGCACGCCGGAAGCCACGCCGGCCTCGCTGACGATCTTGAACAGGCCGATGTCGCCGGTGCGCAACACGTGGGTGCCGCCGCACAGTTCGGTGGAGAACTCGCCCATCTTCAGCATGCGCACTTCGTCGCCGTACTTCTCGCCGAACAGCGCCATCGCACCGAAGGCGATGGCATCGTCGTAGGCCATGTGTCGCACTTCGGCCGCGGCATTGCGGCGAATTTCGGCATTCACCAGCGCCTCCACCCGGGCCAGCTCGTCATGGCTCACCGGCTTGTGGTGCGCGAAGTCGAAGCGCAACCGTTCCGGCGCCACCAGCGATCCCTTCTGCACGACATGGGTGCCCAGCACCTTGCGCAGCGCCGCGTGCAGCAGATGGGTGGCCGAATGGTTGAGCACGATCGACTGGCGCCGGGAGGCATCAACCTGGGCGTCCACTGTATCGCCCGTGCGCAGCGGCTGCCCGCCATGCCAGCGGCCCGCATGGCCGAAGAACACGCCGCCCATCTTCAGTGTGTCGCCGACCTCCAGGCAGCCGGCCGGATTGGACAGCGTGCCGGTATCGCCGACCTGCCCGCCCGACTCGGCGTAGAACGGCGTGCGGTCCAGGATCACCAGGCCTTCCTCGCCCTCACCCAGCTGATCGACCTGCCTGCCGCCGCGCACGATGCCGAGCACCTTGCTGGCCTGCGCCTGCAATGCCTCGTAGCCGAGGAACGCGGTGGGCTTCAGCTGGCTGGCCAGCTCGGCCGGCATCTGGCCCTTGGCCTCGAACTTGCCGGCGGCGCGGGCGCGCTCGCGCTGTTCGTTCATGGCCTGCTCGAAGCCGGCCATGTCCACTTCCAGTCCGTGCTCGCGCGCGATGTCGGCGGTGAGGTCCACCGGGAAGCCGTAGGTGTCGTAGAGACGGAACGCATCGGCGCCGGGGATGATCCTGCCCGACTTCGCCGCAACCTCGTCGAACAGGTGCATGCCGTGCTCCAGCGTCTCGCCGAAACGCTGCTCCTCGGTGCGCAACGCGTCCTCGACGAAGGCCTGCTTCACCGGCAGCTCGGGATAGGCGTGGCCCATTTCCTCGACCAGCGGCTGCACCATCTTCCAGAAGAAGTCACCGCGCACGCCGAGCATCCAGCCGTGCCGCAGCGCACGGCGGATGATCCGGCGCAGCACGTAGCCGCGGCCCTCGTTCGACGGCAGCACGCCGTCGACGATCAGGAAGGCGCAGGCGCGGATATGGTCGGCGATCACCCGCAGCGACTTGTTGGCGAGATCCTTCGTGCCGGTGAGCTCACCCGCCACGCGGATCAGGTGCGCGAACAGATCGATCTCGTAGTTGGAGTGCACGTGCTGCAGCACGGCGGCCAGGCGCTCCAGGCCCATGCCGGTATCCACGCATGGCGCGGGCAGCGGCGACAGCGTACCGTCCGGCGCGCGATCGAACTGCATGAACACCAAGTTCCAGATCTCGATGTAGCGGTCGCCGTCCTCGTCCGGCGAGCCGGGCGGCCCGCCGGCCACGCCGGGGCCGTGGTCATAGAAGATCTCGGTACATGGACCACAGGGACCGGTATCGGCCATCTGCCAGAAATTGTCGGATGCATAGGGCGCGCCCTTGTTGTCGCCGATGCGCACGATGCGCTCGGCCGGCACGCCGACCTGCCTGTTCCAGATGTCGAAGGCCTCGTCGTCGGTGTGGTAGACGGTGACCCACAGCTTGTCCGCCGGCAGCCTGAAGACTTCGGTCAGCAGCTCCCATGCCCAGGCGATCGCCTCGCGCTTGAAATAGTCGCCGAACGACCAGTTGCCCAGCATCTCGAAGAAGGTGTGGTGGCGCGCGGTGTAGCCCACGGCGTCCAGATCGTTGTGCTTGCCGCCGGCGCGCAGGCAGCGCTGCACATCGGCCGCGCGCACATAAGGAAGCTTCTCGCTGCCCAGGAACACGTTCTTGAACGGCACCATGCCCGAGTTGGTGAACAGCAGCGTCGGATCGCTGGCCGGCACCAGCGAGCTGGACGGCACGATGGTGTGGCCCTTGGAACGAAAGTAGTCGAGGAAGGCGGAACGGATGTCGGAGGTTTTCATGCGGATCAAGGTGGCAGGCGATAAAGGCCACGCCGCGGCCCGGCCGATCGGTCCTTCAACCCGCCATCCTCGGATGACGGATTTCAGGAAATATCGTCGGCTTCGTCCACTTCGGCGTGGGTAACATTCCGTACTGTGGCGGCGGCAAAGCCGCGGCGCAAGAGGAATTGCGCCCGGCGCGAGCGTTCGGCGGGGCCCGCCGAGCCCGCGCTGCCGTAGCGGCGGCGCAGCTGGGCAGCGGCCGAGGCATCCCAATCGACCTCCGCTTGGTCCAGCAATTCGCGGATGCATGCATCGGCCAGACCGTGGCTTTTCAGCTCCACGCGCAGGCGCAGCGGGCCGTAGCCCTGGGCGATCCGGTTGCGCAGCAACACCTCGGCGAAACGGTCGTCATCCTGATAGTGCTGCTCGCCGAGCCGGTCCAGCGCGGCGGTAGCCTCGTCGCCTTCGTAGCCGCCCTGGCGCAGCTTGGTCTTCAGTTCCTTGCGCGAATGCTCGCGGCGCGCCAGCAGGCCCAGCGCCTTGTCGTAGGCGCTGCGCTTCGGCTTGGCCGACGGATCTTCGCCGGAGTGGCCCTTGCCAAGCAGGCGTTTCATGGCCACGCAAACGGACATGGCCCGGGCAAGCCGGGCCATGTCATCCGCAGGAAACCGTCAACGGACACGGCTCACGCTTCCTCCAGCGCCTCTTCCGCGGCGGCGGCAGCCGGCTTGCCGACCGGCACCAGCAGGCGCTCGCGCAGCTGCTTGTCGATCTCGTTGGCGATCGCCGGGTTGTCGCGCAGGAACTGGCGCACGTTCTCCTTGCCCTGGCCGATGCGGTCGCCGTTGTAGCTGTACCAGGCGCCGGACTTGTCGATCAGGTTCTGCGCCACGCCCAGTTCGATGATCTCGCCCTCGCGCGAGGTGCCCTCGCCGTACAGGATCTCGAACTCGCACTGGCGGAACGGCGGCGCCACCTTGTTCTTGACCACCTTGACGCGGGTTTCCGAGCCGATGATCTCGTCACCCTTCTTCACCGCGCCGATGCGGCGGATGTCCAGGCGCACCGAGGCGTAGAACTTCAGCGCGTTGCCGCCGGTGGTGGTCTCGGGGCTGCCGAACATCACGCCGATCTTCATGCGGATCTGGTTGATGAAGATCACCAGACAGCCGGACTTCTTGATGTTGGCGGTGAGCTTGCGCAGCGCCTGGCTCATCAGGCGGGCGTGCAGGCCGACGTGGGAGTCGCCCATCTCGCCCTCGATTTCGGCCTTCGGGGTCAGCGCAGCGACCGAGTCGACCACCACCATGTCCACCGCGCCGGAGCGCACCAGCATGTCGGCGATTTCCAGCGCCTGTTCGCCGGTGTCCGGCTGCGACACCAGCAGGTCGTCGACCTTGACGCCCAGCTTCTCCGCGTAGCTCGGGTCGAGCGCGTGCTCGGCGTCGATGAACGCGGCGGTGCCGCCGGCACGCTGGCAGTTGGCGATCGCCTGCAGGGTCATGGTGGTCTTGCCGGAGGATTCGGGGCCGTAGATCTCGACCACGCGGCCGCGCGGCAGGCCGCCGACGCCGAGCGCGATGTCCAGCCCCAGCGAACCGGTGGAGACCGTCTCGACCGGTTCGTTGACGCGGTCGCCCATGCGCATCACGGCACCTTTGCCGAACTGCTTTTCGATCTGGCCGAGGGCGGAGGTGAGCGCCTTGCGCTTGTTGTCATCCATCGTCTTGTGTTCCGGTTGGACTGTGATTGGGGTGCATGATGCCCGGATCGGATCTCACGGGCTGCGATCAGGGGGTGCGATCACGGGAAATCGACGTACGGCCAGTATCCCACACTGGTCAAACAGGTCTGGCAGCGGATCACGCATCACTCCGTCAGCGTTTTGCGCAGGCCGATGAGCGCCGCCGCCACGGTCTGCCGGCGCACCGCCTCGCGGTCGCCCGGAAAATGGAACTGCCGTGCATGACCGTAGCCGCCGCGGCGTTTCCAGCTGATCCAGACGGTACCCACCGGCTTGTCCGATGTGCCGCCGGACGGTCCGGCGATACCAGTCACCGCCACCGCCACGCCGGCGCCGAAGCGCGCCAGTGCGCCGGACACCATCTCCAGCGCGGTTTCCTCGCTGACCGCCCCGCTGTGCTCCAGCGTGCGTGGATTGACCCCGAGCAACGCCTCCTTCGCCTCGTAGCTGTAGGTCACCACGCCGGCGTCGAACCAGGCCGAGCTGCCCGGCAGGTCGGTGAGCGTCTTGGCGATCCAGCCGCCGGTGCACGACTCGGCCGTCACCAGCATCAGCCGGCAGCGCTGTACTTCGGTGGCTACCTCGCCGGCCAGCGCCTGCAGCTCGGCATCGGTAGGAACGGACGAGGACTCCATGCAAGACTCCCGGACTTTGGACGAAACTTTGCGCCAGGCGCAGGGGCACCGTTCTACCCGTTTCGCGCGACCACGCCAAGACTTGCATTGCATGAGCCAAGACGTTCTCACCAGGCACACCCCGTTCATGCGCCAGAACATGCGTGTGGTTAGCGAACCCGAGAGGGGCGCGGGTTTCGAGACATCCGCCATCTCATGAAATCCCATTTGGACGTATCTTGGACCCCAAAAAAAGGGCTATCGGGGTGCAAACCCCCTTGCCCACTTGGACACCGGCGTTTTGTGTCATCACGTTTAACCGTCCAAACGACGGTGGCTGCATGCCCACTGGGCAGCGCCGAAGCCATGTCACGACGTGGATAACGCGTGCAGCCGCGACCAGGCCAGCTCCTTCAACGAGCCTGAGCGCTGGGAACGGCCCGACCGAAGGGCATTCCGGATGAAATCACCGCAACGGCCGCAATGAGAATGGAGCGAGGTGGAGGGAATCGACGACGCCCAAGGGATGCACACGGGATGGACCGCGCACGTGGCAGGACTGGTTCGTCACGTTCCCTGGGGTAGACATCGTCTTCATCGCCCGGCGCCGCAAGGCGGCCAATGACTGCCGGGCGCTAGAGCGACTAGCGCGCGATTACTTTTCCCAGATGACTTTTTGGTCCATCGCGAGCCATGCGCCGGCGTTGTCCAGATAGCGGTCCTCGATCGCCTGGCGCTTGATCTTCAGCGTCGGCGTAAGCAGGCCGTTCTCGGTGGTCCAGCTGTCCTTGACGACCACCGCGTAACCGAGCTGTTCGTGGTGTTCCACGTTCGCGTTGACTTGCTCCAGCAGCGCAGCGAGCTCGGCGCCCAGCGTATTGCGCAAACCGGGATCGGCATCCACGACCTGCTGCACTTCCGGCGCGAGGCGCAGCAGCGCGAACGGCTGCGGCTGCCCGGGGCCGGTAACGCAGGCGCTTTCCAGTTTTGGATGGTTGCCGAGCTCGTTCTCGATCAGTGCCGGCGCGACATATTTGCCGCGAGCTGTCTTGAACAGATCCTTGACCCGACCGGTAATGCGCAAGCGTCCATCCGCATCGATCTCACCGCGATCGCCCGTGCAGAAAAAGCCGTCGGGCAACATGACCTGTGCCGTCAGTTCCGGCCGCTTGTAGTAACCCATCATCTGGCCCGGACTTCTGACCAGCACTTCGCCGGTGGGCGCGATGCGCGCCTGCACGCCGCGCAGGCAGGTGCCGACGTAGCCGATCCGCCCATCTCCCGGGCGGCAGCTGTGTGAAACAGCGAGGTTCTCGCTCATGCCGTAACCCTCGAGCAGCGTCAGGCCGAGCCGGCGGTACCAGGCGATGATGTCGGCGGCCAGTGGTGCCGAGCCGGTGATGGCAACGCGCACCTGATCGAGGCCCAGACCACGGAGAATCTTTCGCTTGACCAGCCGCGAGACCAGCGGCAACGCAAACAACCGCCGCTGCTTCGACGGCGACAGTTTGGCATTGACGCCCTGCTGGAACTTGGTCCAGAGCCGCGGCACCGAAAAGAAGATCGTCGGTCGCGCGCGCCGGATGTCGTGCACGAAGCTGTCCATGTTGTTGCAGAAGTACATGTGCAGTCCGACGTACAGCGAGCTGGACTCCACAATGGCGCGCTCGGCGGCATGCGCCAGCGGCAGATACGACAGCAGCCGGTCCTCGCGGGTGATCACGATCATCTCGGTGAAAGCGGGCCCCGGCGCCATCATGCTGCGATAGTTGTGCATCACCCCTTTCGGTTGCCCGGTACTGCCTGAGGTGTAAATGATGGAGCACAGTTCCTCGGGCATTGCGTCATGCACTGGCTGCAGCGGTGCATGCCGGGCGACAAGGTCGTCCCACTGCGGGATGTCGGCGCGCGGAGTCATCGGCAGGCCGAGCAACGGCAGGTCCGGCGGAAGCATTTTCTCAATCTGTGGCCAGTTGTCGCTGCTGCCGTCGAGTTTGCCGACGAACAGCAGCCGCGCTTCGCTGTGGTCAAGGATGTAGCGCGCCGTCTCGGCACCGAGCGTGGGATACATCGGCACGCTGACGTGGCCGGCCATCATGATGGCGAGGTCGGCGATGATCCAGTGCGCGCTGTTCTTGCCCAGGATCGCGATGCTGCTGCCCGCTGGAAGCCGCAGCGAGCGCAGGTACGCCGCCATGCATCGCGCCTGCAGGCCGACCTCGGCCCAGCTGTAATCGACCACACTGCCATCGGGGGAAAGGCTGGGTCAGATAGATGGCATCCGGCCGTTCGCGTTCCCACACCTGGAATTGATGCAGCAACGTCGGTGCGTTGGCCTCAACCATCACGACTCCCCCTTCGCGCGGTGCAACGTTCACTGATGGGTCGAGTTGTGCACGATGCACATCGGCATGCGCACTATGCGGTCACTGCAATTTGCCGGCGTCGAAATAACGGCCCAGCTGTGCCGCCAAGGCCATGTCGCCTTGCAGCTTCAGCTTGCCGGTCATCATCGCCGCCATGCCGTCAAGCTTGCCGGTCAACAGGCTGACCAGGTCGTCGTCGGACATCTTCAACGAGAGGTCGGCGTTTTCGGCGCTCCCTTCCGTCACTTCGCACGCGCCGTTGCGGATCACCACGTAGGCCGGCTGGCTGATGTTGAACTGGATGGTGCGATCGACACCGGCGGTGCTCTGCAGATTGATCGCGAGGGGCAGCTTGTGCAGCAATTCGAGTGCGCTCATGGCATCGGTCTCTCTGATGGAATGGAAAGAAGCAGACGGGAATGGCACTGACTTACTGTGAGCGCATAGCCTCAATTTCCGTCATTCCTGCGAAAGCGGGAATCCAGTGACTTCAGGGCTGCCAGGGGTGCTGGATCCCCGCTTTCGCGGGGGTGACGAGCATAAGTCAGTGCCATTCGAATCAGACGGCGGCCCAGGCTTGCGCCCGGGAGCCGTCGGCAAACAAGGGATGGGCCTGGGCTTCGGCCATGGTCAGCACCGGCGTGACGCAGGCATCGGCGGTTTCGAAACGTTCCGCCCAGTACGCCAGCGGCTGCGTGATCACCAGCATGGCGACTTCCTCACGCAACGCATGGTTCTGCCTGGTGCCGGGCATCTGTCCACGTTGCCAATGTCGCTCGACCCAGTCGGGTCGCCCGAACACCGCGCATGCCGCTTTCCAGAATTTGAATTCGAGCGCCGCCACCGCCAGCTGGCGGCCGTCGGCGGTGGCGTAGAGGTTGTAGCAAGGCAATCCGCCGTTGAGCAGATCCTCCCCCGCGCCGGGCGCGCGACCCAGCATGGGGGCGAACAAGGACGAGGTGGCCCTGGGCAGTATCAGGTGCGCGTGAACGCCGTGGGTCATGCTGATATCGATGTGCCGACCATGACCGCGACGTTGCGCATCGAACACCGCCGCGAGTATCGCGATGCAGGCCATCGAGCTGCCACCGGCCATGTCGCCCCACTGCACGTTGGACAAGGCCAGCTCCCCGGTCGGTGCGTGCATCTGGTCGAGCGCGCCCGACATGGCCATGAAGTTCAGGTCGTGCCCGGCGCGCTGCGACCAGTTGCCGTGCTGGCCGTAGCCGGTGATCGACACCATCACCAGCTGCGGATTGATCGTCTTGAGCCGGCCGAAGTCCAGGCCCATCGACGACAGGATGCCCGGACGGAAGCTGTCGACCATGACCTCGGCCTGCGCCAGCCACTCGCGCAACTGGTCGAGATCGGTCGGTTGGCGGAAATCAAGGCGGCGGCTTTCCTTGTCGTGGTTCAGCGCCTCGAACAACGGCCCGAGTGGACGGGTCGGGTCGCCTTCCGGCGGCTCGACCTTGATGACCGTGGCGCCGAGATCAGCCAGCATCCGCGTGCAGAACGGCCCCGGCAGGTTGCGCGACAAATCGACCACGCGCAGCCCCGCGAGGAGACCGGACATTGGGTCGCGATCGGCGCTCACGCCGCGCCCTCGAAGCGCCCGCCAGCGGCGGCCTGCTTCACCACGATGTCGGCAGGTGCGAAGCGCGCGCCGTAGCGTTCGGTCAGTTCACGCGAACGCGCCACGAATCCTGCCGCGCCCATCGCGTTGATGAACTGCAGTGCGCCACCGTGGAACGGCGCGAAGCCCCAGCCGAAGATCGAGCCGATGTTGGCGTCGGCCACCGAGCGCACCACGTTCTCCTCGAAGCAGCGCGCGGCTTCGTTGGCCTGCACGAACATCAGGCGGTCGACGAGTTCCTGCTGCGTGGGCTGTTCGGCTGCGGTCGGATACAGCCTGGTCAGCTCTGGCCACAAATGCTTGTCCCGACCGTCGTAGTCGTACAGACCCTTGCCGGTTTTCTTGCCCAGGCGCTGGTGCGTGCCGCCGATCAGGCGCAGCACCGGCTCGCCCGGGTGCTCGGGCAACGGTTTGCCTTCGGCGGCCAGATCCTTGCGGGTCTGGTCGGCGACATGCAGCGACAGGCTCAGCGAGACTTCGTCCTGCAGCGCCAGCGGC
This sequence comes from Rhodanobacter thiooxydans LCS2, assembly GCF_000264375.1. Lineage (GTDB taxonomy): Bacteria > Pseudomonadota > Gammaproteobacteria > Xanthomonadales > Rhodanobacteraceae > Rhodanobacter > Rhodanobacter thiooxydans. The sequence goes on along the minus strand of NZ_AJXW01000003.1, from coordinate 201,771 downwards.
GGCATCGGCATGCCGGCCTTGATGCCGGCCGCCTCGATCGAGCGCGGATGCACGCCTTCGCCGAGCATCGCCAGGCCTTCCATCACATAGGTGGCAAACACGCGCGAGGTGTAGAAGCCGCGGCTGTCGTTGACCACGATCGGGGTCTTCCCGATCTGCAGCACGTAGTCGAAACCGCGTGCCAGTGTTTCGTTCGAGGTCTGCTCGCCGACGATGATCTCGACCAGCGGCATCTTGTCCACCGGCGAGAAGAAATGCAGGCCGATGAAGTTTTTCGGGCGCACACTGGCCTTGGCCAGGCCGGTGATCGGCAGGGTGGAGGTATTGGATGCGAACACCGCATCGGCAGCGATTACCGCCTCGGCTTTCTGCGTGCAGGCCGCCTTGATGGCGCGATCCTCGAACACCGCCTCGATCACCAGATCGCAGCCTTGCAGGTCTTCGTAACGGGTGGTCGGCGTGATCTTTGCCAACAACGCATCGCGCTTGTCCGGCGTGCTGCGGCCGCGCGAAATGGCCTTGTCGAGCAGACCTTGCGAATACGCCTTGCCCTTCTCGGCGTTCTCGATCGTGGTGTCGAGCAGGATCACCTCGATGCCAGCCTTGGCCGAAACGTAGGCGATGCCGGCCCCCATCATGCCCGCACCGAGGATGCCGACTTTGCGCACCCTGGACGGCGCCACGCCGGCCGGGCGCGACTGGCCCTTCTTGATCGCGTTGAGCTGGTGCCACAGCGTGCCGATCATGTTCCTCGATTCCTGCGATACCACGCAGGCAGCAAAGTAGCGCGACTCCACCTGGCAGGCCGCATCGAAATCCAGCAGGCAACCTTCGAACAGGCACGACATGATGTGGCCGATCGCGGGGTAGTTGCCGTGCGCCTTGGCGTTGGCGATGGACGGTGCAATCGCCAGCAACTGCACCACGCCCGGGTGCTTGCTGTCCCCGCCCGGAATACGAAAGCCCTGCTTGTCCCACGGCTGCACGGGGCGCGGATTGGCCACGCACCACGCACGCGATTTCTGCAGCAGTTCCTCGCGGCTGGCGGCAAGGTCGTTGACCAGACCCAGGCCCCTGGCCTCGGCGGCGCGCAGTTCGGTGCCTTGGGTAAGCAGTTCAAAACTCTTCTGGATGCCGATCATGCGCGGCAACCGCTGGGTGCCGCCGCCGCCGGGCAGCAGGCCCAGCTTGACCTCGGGCAGGCCGAGCTTGAGCGCGGCCTCGTCCAGCGCGAAACGCGCATGGCAGGCCAGCGCCACTTCAAGGCCGCCGCCCAAGGCGGTGCCGTTGAGCGCAGCGACTACCGGCTTGCCGCACTTTTCGATCCGGCGCAGCAGCGCCTTCAAGTCTTCGCAGAGGCTGAAGGCTTCCTCGGCTGTGCTGATCGCGGTGAGCTGATCGATGTCGGCACCGACAATGAAAGTTGACTTGCCGGAAGTGAGCACGAGGCCCTTGATGGCCTCCTCTTTCTCCAGCCGCTCGACGATGGCGGCGAACGGCGCAACCAGATCGGGGTTGAGCACGTTCATCGCGCGGCCGGGCTGGTCGAAGGTGACCAGGCCGATGCCGGCAGCATCGATCTCGAGGGTGACAGGGTTGTTCGCGGTCATGGCGTGGGCTTCCTCAGACGCGTTCGATGATGGTGGCGATGCCCATGCCGGCACCGATGCACAAGCTGGCCAGCGCGATGCTCTGGTCGCGGCGTTCGAGTTCATCCAGCGCCGTGCCGAGAATCGCCGCGCCGGTCGCACCCAGCGGATGGCCCAACGCGATCGCGCCGCCATTGACATTGACCCGGTCCAGCGACACGCCCAGATCGCGCGCGGTTTTCATCGGCACGGTGGCGAACGCCTCGTTGATTTCCCACAGATCGATGTCGGCCGGCGTCATGCCGAGTTTGCCCAGCGCCTTGCGACAGGCCGCGGTCGGACCCGTCAGCATGATGGTGGGTTCTGAACCGACCACCGCGGCCATGCGCACACGGGCGCGCGGTTTCAGGCCGGCGCGAATGCCGGCTTCCTTGCTGCCCAGCAACAGCAGCGCCGCGCCGTCGACGATGCCCGACGAATTGCCGGCATGGTGAACATGGTGAATTTTCTCGACCGTGGTGTATTTCGCCATCGCGGTGGCGTCGAAACCCATCTGGCCCATCTGTTCGAACGAGGGATTGAGCTTGGCTAGCGATTCGACCGAACTGCCCGGACGGATCGTCTCGTCCCGGTCCAGCAGCAGCATGCCGTTGAGATCCTTCACCGCGACGATGGATTTGTCGAAACGCCCTTCGCCCTGCGCGAGCGCGGCGCGACGATGCGATTCGGCGGCGAAGGCATCCAGGTCCTGACGACTGAAACCTTCGAGCGTGGCGATCAGGTCGGCGCTGATGCCCTGCGGCACGAAGCCCAGCGCGCTGTTGACGCGCGGATCCATGAACCACGCGCCGCCGTCGCTGCCCATTGCCCAGCGGCTCATCGATTCGACGCCACCGGCGACCACCATGTCTTCCATGCCGGCGGCGATCTTGGCGGCGGCCATGTTGGTCGCCTCCAGGCCGGAGCCGCAGTAACGCGACAGCGTCACCCCGGCCACACTCTGTGCCCAGCCTGCGTCGAGCACGGCGGTGCGCGCGATATCCGCGCCCTGTTCACCGACTGGCGTGACGCAACCCAGCACCACGTCGTCGACCCGCGCGGTGTCGAGCTGGTTGCGCCGCTGCAGTTCCTGCAACAGCGTGCGCAGCAGCCACACCGGCGTGGCCTGATGCAGGCTGCCGTCTTTCTTGCCTTTGCCGCGCGGGGTGCGCACGGCGTCGTAGATATAGGCCTCGGTCATGGGAAATCCTTAGCTGGGAGTCGATGGGTGATACGGAAAGGCGCGCGCATCAAAGGAAACGCGATGCCAGTTCCTTCATGATTTCGTTGGTGCCGCCGTAGATGCGCTGCACCCGCGAGTCGGCCCACAGGCGCGCGATCGGGTATTCCTTCATGTAGCCGTAGCCGCCAAACAACTGCAGGCATTCGTCGACCAGCCTGCACTGGTTGTCGGTGACCCAGTACTTGGTCAGCGCCGCGCGATCGATGCCCAGCTCGCCCTTGAGATGGGCCACCATCGCCGCGTCAACCAGTGCGCGCGACGCCAGCAACAGCGCCTGGCATTCGGCCAGCTTGAAGCGGGTGTTCTGGAACGCGAAGATCGGCTTGCCGAACGCCGTGCGCTCCTTGGTATAGGCCACGGTGACCTGCATCGCGAGCTCCATCGCGGCGATGCCGCCGACGGACACGATCAGCCGTTCCTGCGGCAGCTCCTGCATCATCTGGAAGAAGCCCTGGCCTTCCTCGCCGCCCAGCAGGTTGTCCGCCGGCACCATCACGTCATCGAAGAACAGCTCGGAGGTGTCCTGCGACTCCATGCCGATCTTCTCGAGGTTGCGCCCACGTCGAAATCCCTGCGCATCGTCGGTTTCAACCACCAGCAGCGAAATACCCTGCGCGCCCTGCTCCTTGTCAGTCTTGCAGGCGACCACGACGAGGTTGGCCAGTTGGCCGTTGCTGATGAAGGTCTTGCTGCCGCTGAGGCGATAGTGATCACCTTCGCGAACCGCCAGCGTGCGCAGGCCCTGCAAATCCGAACCGGTGCCCGGCTCGGTCATGGCGATGGCGGCGATCAGCTCGCCGGTGGCCATCCGCGGCAGCCAGCGCTGCTTCTGTGCCTCGGTGCCGCAATGCAGGATGTATTGCGCGACGATGCCCGAATGCACCGAGCCGCCGAAGCCGCCAATCCCGGCCTCGCCCTGGGCGTACAGCAGCGCGGCCTCATGGCCGAAGTCGCCGCCCGCACCGCCGTACTGCTCCGGCACCGAGGCGCACAGGAAACCGTTCGCGCCCGCCTGCTCCCACGCCTCGCGATCCATCATGCCGGCTTCGCGCCAGGCCGCATCCTTCGGCACCCACTGTTCCTTGAAGAAGCGGACGGCGGACTCCTGCAGCATCCGGTGCTCGTCCGTCATCCAGACGGCGGGGAAGTTCTGTATGGCCAAGAGGTGTCTCCTCGATACGGGTCGGGCGGGATCGGCGCGCGGCTCTTCTGAAGATATTGGTAACTGTAATTACCAGTTCGACAACGATCACCAGCGTGGCTGGCTGAAGAAGTCAACAGCGCGCCAACGTGGTCGATCGTTGTGCTCTCATAGTGTGTAGCCGATCGATGGAAGGCAAGCGTTCGCGTCGAATAATGGCTATATCCATGTTATTTGGTAACATGCATTTCCATAGCGGAAATCCTGCTACCCCCACGAGACGCGCATGACGACCACTCCAGCCAGTCCGGATTCCGCCTCCACCATCATCGACCGCCGTGACATTCTCCGCGGCATGCGCGGCGACACGCTCAACCGTATCGAGAAGGCGGTGCTGGAGCTGTTTTCCACGCGCGACTTCCACGAGGTCAGCCTGCAGGAAGTGGCCCGCTCGGCCAACGTGTCGCTGCAGACCATCTACAAATACTTCGGCAGCAAGGAGGTGCTGGTCTACGCGATGCTCGACGTCATGCTGGTGCGCCTGGCCGATCGCATGATCGACCACCTGCAAGGCATCGACGACTCGCGCGAACGCCTGCGCAAGACCTGCTGGGTATTCATGGATTACATGGACAAGCACCCGGCGGTGATGATGTTGCTGGTCACCGCCATCCCGGCCTCCCGCCACCGCAACATCCGCATCTACGAAAGCCCGGAGTTGATGGGCGCGTTTCTCGGCGTGCTGAAGGATGGCCAGGTACGCGGCGTGCTCAACAACCGCGTCTCCAGCAAGGTGCTGCTGGACGTGTTCATGGGCATCCTCGGCCGGGTCGGGCTGATGCACATCGTGCGTGCCGACAAGCAACCCATTACCGATCAGTTCGACGAGCTGTTCCACATCCTGTGGCGGGCGATGTCGGCGGATTGAGGTCGATGCCGGGCGTCAACGTGGCGGCTACCCTGCCGTTGGATCAAACTCCGTGCTCGCATGTCGAGAAGCCTCAAAGCGGGCAACGGGCATCTTGCGCGTATTGCCAACGCAACTGACCAAGCGTTGCCAGCACAGTCGGCCAGTGCTGACACTCGACTTGACCGTCATCGGTTCGACGGATGCGTGGCTCACCCGAGAATCCCATTCGGATCTCCACTTGCGCCCAACATTTCCGTGGTTCAATGAGCAGCCCGTCTGGGGCTCCTGTTTTTCTTGAAGCAGAGCTTGGACACCAGACCATTTCTGGAGTCGAGACTTGGGCACCATTTGGACACCACGTTGTGTTCCTCAAAGCCATTGGCGAGCAAAAACGCCGAAGACAACCGGATCTGCGCGAAAAAACAGCGTAAGCAAAATATTGAAATGATTGAGAAAGTTGAAAACAAGGACCACGCCGCGTGGATCGCCTCCCATTCTCCCGGCATGCGCCAGTACCTGTCGGCCAAGGCGGAACACCCGGACGTGCTGCTGTTCTTCCGCATGGGCGATTTCTACGAGCTGTTCTACGACGACGCACGCAAGGCGGCGCGGCTGCTCGACATCACCCTGACCCAGCGCGGGCAGTCCGCCGGCGCACCGATTCCGATGGCCGGCGTGCCCTACCACGCGGTGGAGAACTACCTGGCGCGGCTGGTGCGCCTGGGCGAGTCGGTCGCGATCTGCGAGCAGATGGGCGACCCGGCGCTGGCCAAGGGCATCGTCGAGCGCAAGGTAGTACGCGTGGTCACGCCCGGCACGGTGACCGACGCCGCGCTGCTGGAGGAACGCCGCGACAACCTACTGCTGGCGATCGCCGCCGGCGCGCACGGCGTCTACGGGCTGGCCTGGGTGGACCTCACCTCCGGCCGCTTCCTGCTCAGCGAAGTGCCGAACGCCGAGGCGCTGGCCGCCGAATTGGCGCGGCTGCAACCGGCCGAAACCCTGGTGGGTGAGGACGTGGCCTGGCCGAAACTGGTCAGCGCCCTGCCCGGCCTGCGCAAGCGCCCGCCATGGCACTTCGACGGTGACGCCGCCACACGCGAACTGAACCGTTTCTTCGGCACCCGCGACCTCGGCGGCTTCGGCGTGGACAGGCTGCCGCTGGCGGTCGCCGCCGCCGGCTGCCTGCTCGGCTACGTGGAGGAAACCCAGAAGAGTGCGCTGCCGCATCTCACCGGCATGGCGGTGGAAAGCGCCAGCGAGACGATCGCGCTCGACGCAGCCACCCGCCGCAACCTGGAACTGGACACGCACCCCAGCGGCCGCACCGAACACACCCTGCTCGGCGTGCTCGACGAGACGGTGACGCCGATGGGCGCGCGGCTGTTGCGCCGCTGGCTGACTCGCCCGCTGCGTTCCCGCGATGTGCTGCGCCGACGCCACCAGGCAATCGGCATGCTGATCGACAATCGTCGGCACGAACCCTTGCGCGAACAGCTCCGCGGCATCGGCGACCTCGAGCGTATCCTCGCCCGCGTCGCGCTGCGCTCTGCACGGCCACGCGACCTGTCCACCCTGCGCGATGGTTTGCTGGCCGCGCCGAGCGTCGCCAGTGCCATCTTCCCTGATCGCGAAGATCAAGAAGCGGCCATCCACCGCCGCACTCTCCACCAAGAGCTCAGCCCGCTGCTGCACGCCCTGGTCGAACGCATCGGCGACCACGCGGAGACTGCCGCCCTGCTCGCCCGCGCCATCGTCGAGCAACCGCCGGTGCTGCCGCGCGACGGCGGCGTGATCGCCGACGGCTACGACGCGGAACTCGACGAACTGCGCCGCCTGTCTACCCACGCCGACCAGTACCTGGTCGAACTGGAGGAGCGCGAGAAGGCCGCCAGCGGCATCCCCACGCTCAAGGTCGGCTACAACCGCGTGCACGGCTACTACATCGAGATCACCCGGGCACAGTCGGACAAGGCGCCCACCCACTACACGCGCCGGCAGACCACCAAGAACGCCGAGCGCTACATCACCGAGGAACTGAAGGCGTTCGAGGACAAGGTACTGTCGGCGAAGGAACGCTCGCTGATGCGCGAGCGGGCGCTGTACGAAGCGTTGCTCGACACGCTCACCGAAAAACTCGAACCGCTGAAAACCGCCGCCGCGGCGATCGCCGAGCTGGATGTGCTTGCTACCCTGGCCGAGCGCGCCGAAGCGCTGGACTGGAGCGCGCCGGAACTTTCCGACGAGCCCGGCATCCGCATCGAGCGCGGCCGCCACCCGGTGGTGGAGAAGGTGCGCGACGAGCCGTTCGAGCCGAACGACCTGGCTCTCGACGCCCACCGCCGCATGCTGGTGATCACCGGCCCGAACATGGGCGGCAAGTCCACCTACATGCGCCAGAACGCGCTGATCGTGCTGCTCGCCCACATCGGCAGCTACGTGCCGGCAGCGAGCGCAGTGATCGGCCCGATCGACCGCATCTTCACCCGCATCGGCGCCGGCGATGACCTCTCGCGCGGCCAATCCACCTTCATGGTGGAGATGAGCGAGACGGCGAACATCCTGCACAACGCCAGCGCCGACAGCCTGGTGCTGATGGACGAGGTTGGCCGCGGCACCAGCACCTACGACGGCCTCGCGCTGGCGCGCGCCGCCGCCGTGCATCTGGCGCGCCACAGCCGCGCCTACACGCTGTTCGCCACCCACTACTTCGAGCTGACCGAACTGGCCGGCGAATTCGCGTCGATCGCCAACGTGCATCTGGACGCCGTGGAGTTCCACGACCAGAAACGGGGCGAGCAACTGGTGTTCATGCATGCAGTGAAGGAAGGCCCGGCCAACCGCAGCTTCGGCCTGCAGGTGGCCGCGCTGGCGGGCCTGCCGAAGTCGGTGATCGCCGATGCGAAGCGCACCCTGGCCGAACTCGAGCGCGGCATGCACCAGCACGCCAGCGCCCCCACGCCGGCCGGCGAACCTTCGGCGCAACTGGGCCTGTTCGCCCCGGCGCAGCCTTCCGCCGCCGAGCGCATGCTGGAAGATATCGACCCGGACGCACTGACCCCGCGGGAAGCGCTGGAACTGCTTTACCGCCTGAAACGACCGGGCTGACCAGGCCGGCGGGCGATGCCGCCGGCCGCCACCACCTTGCGCTCACGCCTCGTCGGCGATGCTGTCCCGCCGGGCGCGGCAGCGGCCACTCATCCATAGCCATGGACTATCGTCCGCATCGGAATATTCGAATTCCATTGATCGTCATGCCTGCGTAGATTGGCCGAACACCCAAGCCCCCACAGGAGCCGCCATGAGCCAGAACCGCAAAACGCTGACCACCGATGCCGGCGCCCCGGTGTCCGACAACCAGAACAGCCTCACCGCCGGCCCGCGCGGCCCGCTGCTGGTGCAGGACGTGGCGCTGTTCGAGAAGCACGCGCACTTCAACCGCGAGCGTATCCCCGAACGGGTGGTGCACGCCAAGGCCTCGGCCGCGTTCGGCACGCTCACCATCACCCGCGACATCACGAAATACACCCGCGCCAAGGTCTTCAAGCCCGGCACGCAGACGCCGATGCTGGCGCGCTTCTCCACCGTGGCCGGCGAGCGCGGCGCGGCCGACGCCGAGCGCGACGTGCGCGGCTTCGCGCTGAAGTTCTACACGGAGGAAGGCAACTGGGACCTGGTCGGCAACAACACGCCGGTGTTCTTCATCCGCGATCCGTACAAGTTCCCCGACTTCATCCACACGCAGAAGCGCGACCCGCGCACGAACATGCGCAACCCCACCGCGATGTGGGACTACTGGTCGCTGTCGCCCGAATCACTGCACCAGGTCACCACGCTGATGAGCGACCGCGGCATTCCCGCCACGCTGCGCCACATGCACGGTTTCGGCAGCCACACCTACAGCTTCTGGAACGAGGCCGGCGAGCGCCACTGGGTGAAGTTCCATTTCAAGACGCAGCAGGGCATCAGGAATCTCAGCAACGCGGAAGCCGCGAAGCTGATCGGCGACGATCGCGAATCGCACCAGCGCGACCTGTACGACTCCATCGAGCGCAGGGATTTCCCGAAGTGGACGCTGTACGTGCAGCTGATGCCCGAGGCCAATGCGGAGAAAACCCCGTACAACCCGTTCGACCTGACCAAGGTCTGGCCGCACAAGGACTACCCGCTGATCGAGGTCGGCGTGATGGAACTGAACCGCAATCCCGACAACTACTTCGCCCAGGTCGAGCAGTCCAGCTTCTCGCCCGCGAACGTGGTACCCGGCATCGGCTTCTCGCCGGACAAGGTGCTGCAGTTCCGCCTGTTCTCCTACGCCGACGCGGCGCGCTACCGGCTCGGCGCGAACCACGACCAGCTGCCGGTGAACCAGCCGCGTTGCCCGGTGCACAACTACGCGCGCGACGGGTCGATGCGCTACGGCGACAACGGCGGCGGCAGCGTGAACTACGAACCGAACTCGTTCGGCGGCCCGGTCGAGGACCCCTCGGTGAAGGAGCCGCCGCTGAAGATCTCCGGCGATGCCGACCGCTACGACCATCGCGCCGGCAACGACGACTACACCCAGCCCGGCGACCTGTTCCGCCTGATGAGTGACGATCAGAAGCAGCAGCTGTTCGACAACATCGCCGCGGCGATGCAGGGCGTGCCTGAGGAAATCATCCGCCGCCAGCTCGGCCACTTCGCCAAGGCCGACCCGGCTTACGCGGCGGGCGTGGCGAATGCGCTGGGCCTGGCGATTTGAGTCGGCGCGCTCAGCCGATGCCGGGCACCACCCGCAGCAGGGCCGTGCCGACCCGGCGCGGGGCGGCCTCCGCGTCGGGCATTGCGATATCGGGAATGTCGGCCAGTTCATCGGCCGACAGTTCCTCCGCCAGTGCCGGCAACGCCTCGGCAGCAGCCGGCGCCGTGGGCAGGCGGCCGTCCAGACGTCCGGACCGCACCAGCTGGCCGATGCGCAGGTAGACCTCGTCGCGGCCAAAGGGCTTTTGCATGAAATCGTCGGCACCGAAGCGTTGCAGGTAGAACTGCTCGGTCGCCTGCGGATTGCCGCTGATCATCACGATCGGGATGTCGCGGGTCAGCGGGTCGTGGCGCAGCGTGCGCAGCACCGCGAAGCCGTTCGTGCCGGGCATCACCACGTCGAGGAAGATCAGCGCCGGTCGCTCGCGGCGGGCCAGCTCGATGGCCTCCGCGCCACCGGTGGCCTTGAGCACGGCGTAGCCGTCCTGGTGCAGCATCTTGCCGAGCACCGCGCAGATCGTGGGCGAGTCGTCCACCACCAGCATGCGCGCACCCAGCGCGGCCTGCGGCTCGACACGGTGCCCATCGGCGGTCTGGTTGCCCAGCAGGCGCTTGAAGAAGCCGAGACCGTTCATCAGTGCATGTCCGTCCATGCGAGTCCTCCGCCCGTACCGGTTGGCGGCGCCAACCCTTTGGATTGACATGGATATTCCCGCAGATCCGGGCGGCGTTCTGCGATGCACTGCTCAGCGGGTATCTCGAAGCCGTCGCAGTTCGCGCCGCGCCTGCTTGTCCGGGCGCTTCGGCGGGCCGCTGGGACCGACCAGGCGCTGCTGCTCACGCGCCAGCTCGCGCGCCGCGCGACTGGCCGCTGTCTCGACATACAGCGCCTGCGCCACGGCGGCCGGAGCGCGTCGATCGGACAGCGCGACGACCTCGACTTCCAGCCGTTCCTCGCCACGGCCGATCTTCAGCCGGTCGCCCGCGCGCAAACTTTTCGCCGGCTTGCAGCCAGCGCCGTTGACGTCGATGCGGCCGCCGTCGATCGCCTGCTTGGCGAGGCTGCGCGTCTTGAAGAAGCGCGCGGCCCACAGCCACACGTCCGCGCGCAGGTCGGTCATCGGTGGGTCGGGCGGCTTGCTCATCGCGCGGATTATCGCGCGATCGGGGGCGGCTCAGGCCTGCCCGTCGGGCGGCAGCATGTCGCGCGGATCCGGCATCGCGATGTCCGGAATGGCGTCATGCTCGGCCGCGTTCGGCTCGGGCTCGGCCGGCAGCCTTTCCGCCTCCGCCCGCTGGCGCACCACCAGACGCCCGCTGCGGGTGAGGCTGTCGATGCGCGCGAACACCTCGCTGCGGCCGAACGGCTTTTTCATGAAATCGTCGGCGCCGAAACGCTGCACGTAGAACTGCTCGGTCGCCTGCAGGTTGCCGCTGATCATCACGATCGGAATATCGCGGGTCTCCAAATCATGGCGCAACGCGCGCAACACCGCGAAGCCGCTCATGCCCGGCATCACGATGTCGAGGAAGATCAGGTCGGGGCGTTCCGCGCGGGCAAGCTCCAGCGCGCTTTCGCCGTCCGCCGCCTTCAGCACCATGTGGCGGTTCTGCGCCAGCATCTTGCCGAGCACCGCGCGGATGGTCGGCGAGTCGTCCACCACCAGGATGCAGGCTTCCTTCGGCTCGCCGCTGCGCGGCGCCGCGCGGCGCTCGCCGTGATCGCCGAACATGCGCTTGATCAGATCGAAACCTGCCATGGCACGAGCTCCCCCAGCCCATGAGACTGCGCGCTAGTCTCGGGGCAGCGCGGGCCGGACGCAAGGGAGCACTACCCGCCCAGAAGCCAGTTGCCCAGCGGGACGGTCAGCAGCGACAGCACGATGCCGGCACCCAGCACGGTATTGGCCAGCGCCGGCTCCAGGCCGTACTCATCGGCCAGGATGGTGGCCGACACCATCGGTGCCATCGCCGCCTGCAGCACGCCGACGGTCAGCACCAGTCCGTCGACACCGGCGGCGGTGCCCACCGCCCAGCACAACAGCGGCGCCAGCAGCAATTTCCAGCCCAGCCCCCAGCTGGCCGCGCCGAGCTGGCGCTGGCCGGGATGAAAGCGGAACTGCAGGCCGACCGAGAACAAGGCCAGCGGCGTCAGCGTGGCACCGACCGGCGCGAACACGCCATCCAGCAGCTCGGGCCAGCCACCCCGCAGGCCGGCGACGATGCCGACCACCAGCGCGATGAACGCCGGAAAGGTGACGATGCGACGGACGATCGGGCGCAGTTGCAGGCTGCGCCCCGAATACACCGAAGCCACCACGATGCCGGCCGACGCCAGCACCGGAAACGCGCCGATCTGGTCGGCCACCACCGCCAGCGCCAGGCCCGCCTTGCCGTGCAGCGCCTCGATCATCGGGTAGCCCATGTACGCCGTATTGCCCAGCCCGCACACCAGGATCAGCGCGCCGGTGCGCTGCCGCGACCAGCCCAGGCGCGGGCCGAGCAGGCCGAACAGCAGCCACGCGCCGCCGAAGGTGAGCCACATGGCCGCCACCGGAAACCACAGCTGCGGGTCGAACTTCACCTTCGGGATCAGCTCCAGCACCAGCGCCGGCAGCGCCACGTTGAGCACCCACCAGTTGATGCCCGGCACGATCCCCGCCGGCGGCCGCGCGTAGCGCGCCACCAGGGCACCGAGGATCAGGCAGGCGAACAGCAGCAACATCGCGCTCATCAGGTGGAACACCGCGGCGAAAGCTGGCCATTATAGGGATCGCGCGTGCTGGGCCGAGGGCGGCCGGAGCGGTGGCCCGACGCTTTCGGGGATAATCCACGACCTGCCCGCCCGCGGAGACTTCGACCTCCCCATGAACGACCCGCTCCATCTCGCCCACGGGCTGGCCGGCGACCACACGCCGCCGGACTGGCCGCCGCTGACCGCCGGCGAGGTCGCGACGCTGCTGCGCGGCTATCCTGCGCTCGGCGCGCCGATTCGCATCGACTGGCACAGCCCGCGCCCGCTGTCGGCGGCGTGCCTGGCCCAGACGCCGCACGCCACCGTGTTCGTCAAGCGCCACCACCGCCGCGTGCGTTCGGTCGCCACACTCGCCGGGGAACACCGCTTCATCGCCCACCTGCGCGACCGCGGCATGCCGATACCGGCCGTGCTGCGCAATGAGCATGGACAGACCGTGGCGGCGCTCGGCGAGTGGGTCTACGAAGTGCACGAACGCGCCGCCGGCGTCGACCTGTACCGCGAGGCGATCTCGTGGGAACCGCTGCCGAACCTCGACCACGCCCGCCGCGCCGGCCATATGCTGGCCGCACTGCACGACGCCGCCGCCGACTACCGCGCGCCGCAGCGCGATACCCACATCCTGGTCGCGCGCAGCGAGTTGATCGCCGCGCCCGACCCGGCCGCCGCGCTGCGTGCGCAACTGCCGCACCGGCCCGGCCTGGCCGACTACCTGCGCGATCGCGACTGGCCGCACGAGCTCACCGAACTGCTCGGCCCGTGGCATGCCGCCGCGCAGCCACGGCTGGCGCAGCAACCGCGGCTGTGGACGCATGGCGACTGGCACGTCTCCAACCTGTGCTGGAGCGACGGCGGCAGCGACGCACGGATCAGCGCCGTGCTCGACTTCGGCCTCGCCGCCGCCAACGTCGCCCTGTTCGATCTGGCCACCGCCATCGAACGCAACGCGATCGCCTGGCTCGCGCTCGACGCCGACGCCGCCCATCCCGACATCGCCCGTGCGCTGATCGAGGGCTACCGCCGGCAACGCCCGCTGGACGCGGCCGACCTGCACCTGCTGGCCGACCTGCTGCCGCTGGTGCATGTGGATTTCGCGCTGTCCGAGGTCGAATATTTCCACGCCATCACGCACTCGCGCGCGAACGCCGACGTGGCTTACGACACCTTCCTGCGCGGCCACGCGGCGTGGTTCCGCACGCCGGCCGGGCAGGCCTTGCTGCAGGCCATCCGCGCCGCCGGCTGACCACGCCGCGCCGATTCGTGGTTCAATAGACGTTCTTGAAGCGGGGGTGCCCGGCAAAAGCCGGGCTGAGAGAGTCCCTTGGAACCTGACCCGGTTAGTACCGGCGTAGGGAGCTTGCAGATCCGGCACGTCCTCGCGACAGCCGGGTCGCCGTCGCTTCGTCCGTACTCCACCGACGACGACGATGACCATGCCTCTTTCCCGCACTCCCCTGCTGCTCGCCCTGCTCGCGGCCGTCGCGCCCGCCCACGCCGACGACAGCACCGACAAACCGCAAACGACGCAGCTGGCGCCGGTGCATGTGGAAGCCGACCGCGCCAAGGGCTACCACGCCGACAGCTCGCAGATCGACACCTTCGGCAGCTTCGGCAGCGCCCCGCTGCACGACACGCCGGCTGCGATCAGCGTGATCACCCGCGACCAGATCGACGACCGCCAGCCGCGCACGCTGAGCGAGCTGGCCCGCTCCGACGCGGCGCTCGGCGACAACTACGCGCCGGTCGGCTACTACCAGGACATCGCCATCCGCGGCTTCACGCTGGACCTGGCCACCGGCTACCGGCTGAACGACATGACCATCACCGGCGAGCAACTGACGCCGCTGGAGGACAAGCAGCGGGTGGAAATCCTCAAGGGCCTGGGCGGGCTCGAAGCGGGCGTGGTCGCGCCGGGCGGCCTGGTCAACTACGTCAGCAAGCGCCCCGCCGAGGTGCGCAGCGCCAACGTCGGCACCGATTCGCACGGCTCGCGCTACGTCGCGGTGGATGTCGGCGGCTGGCTGTCACCCAGCTTCGGCGTGCGGGTGAACGCCGCGCACGAGGGCATGCATTCCTGGGTCGAACACGCCGACGGCCGGCGCAACTTCCTCTCGCTGGCGGCGGACTGGAAGATCAGCGCGGACACCACCCTGCAACTGGACACCGACTACCAGACCAGCAGCCAGCGCTCGGTCTCCGGCTACCAGCTGCTGGGCGGCACGACGCTGCCGCCGCACCCGAGCCGTACCCGCATGCTCGGCTTCGAGCCGTGGCAGCAGCCGGTGGGCATCGCGGCCAGCAACACCACCGCGCGCCTCGATCACCGCTTCGGCGACGCGTGGAGCATGCAGCTCTCGGCCGGCCACAGCCGCAGCCGGATCAACGACAACGTCGCCTTCGCCTACGGCTGCTTCTATTCACCGGCCTGCGCCAGCAGCGCCACGCCGGGCTATTTCTTCGCGCCGAACGGCGACTACGACGTCTACGATTTCCGCAGCCCCGGCGACACCCGCGTCAACGACGAGGTGCGCGCCGTGCTCAAGGGCAGCTTCGACACCGGCGCCATCGGCCACGAAATCAGCCTTGGCGCCAGCGCGTTCCGCCGCACCCTGGACCAGCGGCCGTACGTCTACGACTATGTGGGCACGGCCAACATCGACAACGCCAACCCGCCCTACTTCGCCCCCTCGCCGAACCAGCCGGGGCCGTCCGCGCGCACGCTGACCAGCTGGCAGCACTCGCTGTTCGCGCTGGACCGCGTGCACCTGGGCGAGCACTGGCAACTGCTCGGCGGCGGCCGCTTCGTGCGCCTGCACGAGCGCGACTACGACGGCAGCGGGCTGCTTCAGCGCGACACCCGGCTGAGCAAGTTCCTGCCGCAGACGGCGCTGATGTGGCAGCCCATCGCGCCACTGACCACCTACCTCAGCTTCAGCAAGGGCCTGTCGCTCGGCGCGCAGGCGCCGTACTGGACCTCCAACGGCGGCACCGCGCTGGCGCCGGTGCTGTCGCGCCAGCTCGAGGCCGGCGTGAAGTACGACTGGAGCGACGCGCTCAGCCTCAATGCCGCGCTGTACCGCACCCGTCAGGCCTACCAGTTCGCGCAACCGGACAGCACGCCCGAAGGCTTCACCTTCGTGCAGCGCGGCAGCGAGGTGCACAGCGGGCTGGAACTCGGCGCTGCGGGCCGCATCAGCGACGACCTGCGCCTTACCGCCAGCATCAACCTGATCCGCGCCCGCGCACAGGACACCGGCACGCCCGCCTACGAAGGCCACCAGGTCATCAACGTGCCGCGCCTGCGTTCGGCCGTCTATCTGGATTACCGCCTGCCGTTCGCCCCGCAGCTGAGCCTGCTCGGCGGCTGGCGCTACGCCGGCAGCAATCCCGCCACGCCCGATGGCACGGTCAAGGTGCCGGCCTACCACGTGTTCGACGCCGGCCTGCGCTACGAGAGCCGGTGGCACGACCATGCGCTGACCTGGCGGCTGAACGTCGACAACGTGTTCGACCGCTTCTACTGGCGCGACACCGGCAGCACCGGCGGCGACCGCTACCTGTTCCCGGGTGCGCCGCGGCTGGCCCGGCTTTCGTTGACCGTGGGGCTCTGAGCGATCGCCATGAGCTGGGTCGAACTCGCCGCCGCGCTGGTCAGTGCCTGGGCCGTCTGGCTCACCACCCGCCGCCGCCCGTGGTGCTGGCCGGTGGGACTGGTCTCGGTGCTGGTCTACGCGTGGGTATTCGTCCACGCGAAGCTGTACTCCGATGCGCTGCTGCAGCTGGCCTTCGCGGTGCTGATCGGCTACGGCTGGTGGCGCTGGCTGCAGCACCTGGGCGGCGACGGCCGCGTGGAAGTGGCTGCCCTGCCGCGGCGGCAGGCCATCGCGCACCTGGCGTTCGGCAGCCTCGGTGCGCTGGCGCTGGGCGCGTTCATGCACTACCGCACCGATGCCGCGCTGCCCTGGCTGGACGCGGCGCTGACCGCCTTCAGCCTGGTCGCGCAGTGGTGGCAGGCGAAGCGGCACGTGGCTTCGTGGTGGCTGTGGATCACGGTGGACGTGATCTACGTGGGCGAGTACGTCTACAAGCACCTGCTGATCACCTCGGTGCTGTACGCCGGCTTCGTGCTGCTGGCGGTGCTCGGCCTGCGCGCATGGCAGCGCGTGGCGAAGACCGCGGCACCGCACCAGCTGGGCGCATCTCATTGAAGCGTCGGCACGGCTCCCGGCATTCGGCCAGCCGCAAGATCAGAGCTTGCTCTGCTCGACCTGCCGCTCGCGCTGCATCAGTGTCCATTCGGCATGCTCGGTGAGCGCGGCGTCGCCGAGTGAAAGCAGGATCTGCCGCTGCAGCGCTGGATCGCTCGTGCGATCCAGCGCCGCACGCGCGCTGGTGAAGATGCGCTGCATGAAACGGTACTGCCGGATCAGCTCCTTGTCGGCCTTGCGGTAGGCATACGCCTCGCGCACGGCAGCCATGATCGACAGCACCGCCATGACCAGCACCAGGATGGTCTTGGTGTCGTGCGACAGCCGGTGCACGAACACCGCCAGGAACACGCTGATCGCCACGCCGCCCCACAGGCTGATCGAGCCGACCGCCTCGGTGACATGGTGCAGCCCGGTGCGCTCGGCGGTCTTGCGCTCGTAGTAATGAAGCTGGCCGGACTTGCCGGATTCGCCAACCCACTCCGCAATGACCTGCGCCAACGCCGCGGGCGGCGACTGCACCGGCCGGAGCGCCGCCTGCAGGCCGGCGGCGCGCATGACGTTGCGGATCCAGCCCAGTTCGATGTTCTGCTTCTGCAGGAAGTTGTCGTGGGCGAACTCGTGGTCGGCGTTCGCCGCGATGTTCGCCCGCTGCCAGTACGACTGGATCCGCAAACCCTCCGCCAGCGCGCGGTAGTCCAGGTACTTGCGATGCCAGCCGCGGTGCTTGGCCAGCATCGCCACCGCGCCGCCGCTGGCGAACAGCAGCAGGAACAGATAGATCAGGAAATCCTGCGCGGGCAGGTGGGCGTAGAAAGTGAAGGCGATGCCCATCAGAGCCGCCAGCGTGTAGGTCAGGCGCATCGCCAGCAGCACGCGCCGTTGAAAGTGCAGCGCCAGCCAGTCGGCGGCGCGAAACAGGCTGTCGACGTCTGCCGTGGCATCCGCCGCGTCGGCCGGTCGCGCCGATGCCGCGATCTCGTCGGCATACGTGTCGCACTCGCCATTGAACTCGACCATGCGCGCGAACATCAGCCGGAAGTCCGCCGGCAGGCTGTCGGCGGCTGCCACCGTTTCGGCGGTGCGCCACAACGTCTGCAACGGCAGCAGTCCGGCGGCCGGTGCGCCATCGGCGCCGTCGCGCGAACAGACGATGTGGTAGAGCAGGCTTTCGTCACCACCGCCAAGCACGTGGTGTGTATCCCGGCGCCGGTCGATCAGGCCGGGCATGGTACCGCTCAGGTGGTAGTTGACGATCTGCGCGGTGCCGCCGAGCCGGCCCGATACCTTGCCGTCCCAGATCGCCAGCAGGATGTGGCAGTGGCTGGCGATGTAAACGCCGGCCTTGGCGTACTGGCGATCGCGCGCCACGCCCGGCGAGCCGATCGCCTGCCGCGGTTGCGCCATCAGCTGCGGCAGCAGCACGATCTCGGCCTGGCGGCACAACAGCTGAAAACTGGCGCGCACCGCCTCAGTGGAGAAGTCCTCGACGTACAGGTCCGGCGGCAGCGGCAGCGGCGCCACCAGCCGTGCGCCGACGGCGAGCGCCTCCTGCGCGACCAGCTGGTCGCCACCCTCGGCCAGCGCGGACACCACCACCAGCGGCAGCGCGGGGAACTCGTGCCGAAGTTGCGTCAGGAAATCCCGCACGCGCTGCCGGATCGGCTCGATCTCCTCGGCGGGGATGTTGCGATGGCTGGTGACACCGACAACCAGGGGAGTCATGGCGGCTTCCGGATGATGTTGAGTATCACGATGGTCAACGCACGGCCTCGCACCCCGATGATACGGAGCAAGCCATCGCCGCCCGCTTCCCCATGGAACCGGACTAGCCCCGATGTTTGACTCGCTGCTGGCGGCGGCGCGTCAGTTGTTCTTGATCAGCGGTGCGGTGGTGGTATCCGGCGACAGTGGGCTCGTGGTCTGCTCGGGTGCCGGCCCGCTCTCATGGCTCGCCCCACCTATCTCTTCGCTGTCCGGCAATGGCGCACCCGGGTCGGGCTGCTTTTCGGTAATGGACATGATGTTCTCCAGAGCTGTTGAAGATCGATGTTGGCGGGGTGTGCCTGCCCCGCCGGGTTGCGGACCCGCACGCGGTCCGCTGGGACGTTGTTGAGAAGGGGCGTCCTGCGCTTGTCGAACGCGCCCGCTTCGGCACACGTCCGTGGCTGGCTGCGCCGAAGCAGGCACCTGGCGTGCCTGCTTCGCGACGGGCCTTCCGTGGCCCGCACCGGCAGGATGTTTTCAACACCCTGCTAGGTGTTCTTGATCATGGGGCTCGTCGTGGTGGCGATGATGGACGTCACACGCGACTGGTAGACTTGGCCGTCGATCTTGGCGCTCAACTGATAGACCCACTCCCCCGACGTGACGGCGCTGTTGTTGAGATCGCTGATGCTGATCTCCTTGCCGTTCTCGCCCAGCACGGGGGCGCTGAAGATGCCCG
This sequence comes from Rhodanobacter thiooxydans LCS2, assembly GCF_000264375.1. Taxonomy (GTDB): domain Bacteria; phylum Pseudomonadota; class Gammaproteobacteria; order Xanthomonadales; family Rhodanobacteraceae; genus Rhodanobacter; species Rhodanobacter thiooxydans. The sequence continues at coordinate 182,697 of NZ_AJXW01000003.1, read as the reverse complement.
CCGGCGGCGTCTTGTCAATCCAGACAAAACCCGGCGGGGAGTCCTGTTGCGAGTTGAACTTTCCAGTGGCGGCGTTTCCGGTCAGCCGCCATGTGATGGTCTGCGGGTCGGGACTTCGGCCGACGTTCACATTGCCGTGCTGGCTGATGTCGAGACACCACGGGGTTGTGCTCTTGTCGAGGGTGACATCGAGATTGTTCGGCATGATGGATTCCTTGGTGGTGGGGGTTTGAGCCGATACCGCGCTTGCTGGTGCTGTCATTTCCCCTGTCCGTTTCGCTCGGCCTTACGGGCGAGCGTTCATGTCGATTGCCGCCAGCAGCTTCTGCTGGAATGCCGTATTGGCCGGGTAGTCGATGTGCGCGCGCCGCAATACGTTCATCAGTGCGATATCGCGGTAGCCGCTGTTCCATAATTGCTGGATCAACGGTTGCGCTTCGGCCTTTCTGCCGAGCGCAAGCAGGGCCTCGACCCGCAACGCCAATAGCCGGGGATCGCTGCCGCCGCTTCTCACTGTCTGCATCGCGCTCAAGGCGTCATCGCGCAGTTGCTGCGCGGCAGCTGCATCGTCGGTGACCGCGGCAAGCGACAGCTTCGCGCCCACCGTTGCCAGCAAGGTGGCGCGGTCGTCGGGCTGCTGGGCGAGCAGTGGATCGAGCAGGCGCAGCGCAGCGCGAGCCTGCGCGCGCGCCACCTCGGTTCGACCGGCGGCCCGCGACTGCGCGCCCTGCTCCAGTTGCGCCTCGGCAAATTCGCGCTGCCAGGCCGTGTTGCCCGGATCCTGCCGGGTCAGGCTGGCGAAGGTCATCAATGCCCGCGCGGTGAGCGCGGCCGCCGCTGCCCCATTGCCGTTCAGCCGCCGCAACCGGCTCAACTGGGTGGCGTACAACGCCGCATGTTCCTGAAAGCCGGCATTACCCGAGTCGATTACCTGCAACTGCGTGGCGATGTCGACCGCCTGCTGCAATCCGGCGATGCCGGAGGTGACGTCGCCGGCCAGCGCCCGCGTGCGCCCCAGGATAGCGCGGACGATCAGCATGTTGTCGCGTTGGTCGGTGTCCTTCGGATCGCGCGCCGCCAGCGCGGACTCGATCGCATCGTCGGCGCCATACTGTGCGATGGCTGTGGCCAGTTCGCCGCGCATCAGGGCCAGCTTGCCGAGATTGTTGTGTGCCAGGCCAAGCGATGCCGCCCACTGGGTATTGTCGGGTTGGGCCGCGACCAGCTTGCGCATCAGCGGCAGCATGCTCCGGTACGAGAGCATCGCATCGTCCAGCTGGCCGCGCGCCTCCATCACATGGCCGAGGTTGTTGTCGATCATCGCCAGTTCGAACTGCAGTTGCGTGTCATCCGGCGCAAGCACGCGCGCGCGCTGCAGGATGGTCTGCGACGCGACGAAATCCCGCTGCGCGGTATCGAGCTGCCCCTGCCGCCAATGGGTCATGCCGATGAACGCGTGGATTTCCGCGGCAGCCAGCTGCCGCGGCACGTCGGCAGGCGCGGCATCGGCGAGCGCACCCGCCAGCTTCAGGGCCGCCTGGTAGGACGCCATCGCCGCAGGCAGATGGCCTTGGTCAAGCCGCACGCTGCCGATCTTTTCCAGCGCCTTGGCTCGCTGGGCCAGCGCCTCGTCGGTAACGTCGGTGGTCGGCAGCGACTGGAAGTAGCGCATCGCGTGGTCGTCCACGGCTTCCATGATGTCCAGCCGCGAAGTCCGTGCCAGCTTGTCATTGAGGTCACCCAGCATGAAACCGACCAGGTCCTCGGCCTGTTTCTGCCGACGCTCGGCGGCCTGGCTGGCGACCACCGCGGCATGGCGGGCGATCAGCGCGGTGATCGCCAGCACCGTGGTCACCGCCATCACGATCAGCGCCAGCGTGGCCAGCGCCGCCATGCGCCGGGTGCGCCGCTGCAGTTCGCGTCGCTTCAGCACATCCAGGCCGACGTCGAGCATGCCGGCGATCAACTTCAGCTTGGCGTTGGCCTTGCCGTCCTTGCCGGGCCGCACATCGGCGGCGATCGGTTCGGTGCGCTCGTGGCTCAACTCACCGTCCGCGCCGAGTTGGTGACGCAGCGCCGGCGCGAAGCATTCCTCGGCGGCGCGACCGGGCAGCTCGCTGGCGCCGGGTTCGCCGTCCACGATCAGGCAGAAGATGCGCTCGCTGCGCCCGAGTCGCTTGAACGCCAGCACTTCCTCGTTGACCCAGTGCGAGGTCGCCGAGTGCGGCGAACAGATCACCAGCAGGCTTTCCGACTGGGCCAGTGCCTCATTGACCTTGCGGCCCAGGTCGGTGGCGCTGGCCAGTTCGTCGCGGTCGCGGAAGATCGGCGCCAAGCGGGCGGGGATCTCGCCGAACGCCGTCGCCTGGCCGATCAGGCGCTTCGGCACCGCATAGGTTTCCAGCGCCCGGTGCAGCCAGCCCGCCCAGGCCTTGTCCCGGTGGCTGTAGCTGATGAAGGCGCGGTACCGGAATGCCGGCATCGCCGAAGCTTGCGCCATGACGCATCGCGCTCCCGCACGAGGTGACGCACTCCCTTGCCGGGAACCCTTCCCCATCCGCTCGACCGGACCCTGGGCACCCAGCCACCCCTCGGGCGGCACCCGCAGCGAAGAACGCTAGCACCAGAAATGTGATGCAAATCTCATTTTTGCGGTATCAGGAAGCGATTTCTCGGTCTGGAATGACTCGATGCGGCAATTGCCTTCACCTCCTGTCGACGCCCTGACCGCCTGCCGCAGCCGGACCCACGCCCAGCGGCCTTCCGTTCCGGGCCACCGGAATGCGGGCGATGCCGGCCGGGTGCAGAATGTCGCCATCATGAAAAGCCTGACCGCGGGAATCCGTTGCCTGGCTGCCGCCATGCTGTTGACCGCGGCGCCGGCCGCCGGCGCCCAGAACATCTACAAATGCACGCAGGGCGGGCAGCTTGCCTACACCGACCATCCCTGCCCGAACGGCAGCGGCGAACTGCTGCACCAGGCCGACGACACCGAAGTCATCGACCGCTACCTGCGTCTGGGCCAGGACGAGCTGGCCAAACGCTATGCGCAATCGCGCCACCTCGAAGCGCTCTACCAGCAGCGCGTCGACGCCCGCCAGCAGGCCATGGACGAGAAGGCCCAGCGCGACGCCGACGAGGCCTACGCGGCGCAGCAACGCGCGGAGGAAGCCCAGCAGCAGGCGCTGGCCGACCAGGCGGCGGCACAGGCCGCCGACCGCGACCGGCTGCAGGCCGAGAATGCGGCGTTGCGCCAGCAGAATGCGGACTATCAGAACCAGCTGAGCCAGCCGGTCTACAACGCTCCGCCCGCCTACTGGGGGCCGCCCTACCCGCGTCCCCCTCGCGACCACGACCACGACGGCGACCACGGCCAGCATCCGCCGCCGGTATCGGACCAGCCAATCTTCCACCCATGCAAGCAACTGGCTGGCGGCCGCACACAGTGCTGAGCCGGCGGCGTACCGCGCTCACTTGAACCGGTGAATGAAACCCACCTTGAAGCCGCCCGGCAGCCAGCTGACGATCAAAGGCGAGTCCCGGTGCGCCGCCCACAGGCCAATTCCGGTGCCCAGCGCGGCGCCGACCAGCACGTCGCTCTGCCAGTGGCCATGCGTCTTCACCCGCGCCACCGCGTCGTACGCCGGCAGCAGGGCCAGCGCATACACGGCCGGATGATCGCGCCCGTAGGTGACGATGAACGGCGTGATCGCCGCCGAGATCGCCGCCACTTCCCCGCTGGGAAAGCTATGGGCATGGCCGCCGGCAAAGAACTTGTCGGGATCGTCAGTCTGCGAAGGACGTTTGCGTTGGAAGGTGTACTTCATCGCCTCGGCGCCGACGCCGGTCACCACCATCGCATCCACCGAACGCCAGAACGTGTCGCCCAGCTGGTCGTTGTCGCCGAACACCAGGGCACCGCCGACCACCGTGCCGATCGTGCCGTACAGCAGCGCGTTCTGGTCGGAGCGGTTCCAGATGCCGCTGTTGTCATAGTGGACGCGGTGGTCGATGCCGAACGGGCCATCCCCCGCACGAACGCCGCCTGAAAACAGGATGACGGCGGCGAACAGCCAGAACCTCGATGCAGGCATCTCTCGGCTCCCGCACGACAGGCAGCGCCTGCCTTCCCGACGCAAGCTACGCGGGCTGCCTTTCATCCGGCTTATGGATCGGGCCGCAGGGTCGCCGATGGCGATTGACGGGGCGTGCGGGGGCAGAGGATAGTGGCTGCACGGAAAACCGATCCGCCGCGGCATACCTCATGCCACGCCCAACGACGATCCAAGGAGGCCGTCATGAAATCCACCCGGCTATCTTTGCTGCTCGGCATGCTGGTCGCCGGTACTGGCGCGGCCGCAGCTTCCTCCGGCTCGCTCAACGAATTCCAGCCCAAGGTTCTGCCGGTCCTCGTGCAGGTGAATACCCACGGCAAGGTCACCGACGCCTCGCCGGCGATGGAACTGCCGCCGTCGCTGCGCCGATTGCTGCGGCAGAACCTGGATGAAATGATCAGCAAACCGGCGACCGATCACGGACGTCCGGTGTCCAGCCAGTTCATCGCCAACCTGGTGCTGCACACGACACCCCGTACCGGAGGCGGTTACGACGCCCAGTTCGTCTACGAATCCATCTCGCCGGTACCCCCGGGCTCCTGGTACTGGGTACATATCGACGGTCATCGGCTGGCGCTGGCGAGCAGGAGTTCCTTCAACCGCGGGGAGCGGATCCGATTCGACGAGAATCGGGGAATAGACCGGTCCGCGAACCCCATGAACTACCAGTCCGCACCGACCCCGGTCATGCAGAACGCTACCCACAGCGCTCCCAGTGCCCCACCGGCGAGCTCTCCCGCAGCAGATCACTGAATCGGCGTGGCAGTCGCGCGCAAGGCTCGAGGCCTTGCGCACGAGCCCCGTACTCTCGATCGCAAGGGTGTCGGACGCGATGCGCCGAGCTTCCGGACTCTGCGCGCAAAGCCTCCAGCTTCCCGCATGACGCCTTGATCCTTTCGCGCAAGCCTTCGAACTCTGCACACAAGGCTCAGGGGCGTGAAACCGCAAGGCTCGAAGCTCCGGACGCAAGGCTGCAAGTCTTGCGCGCCACGCCGACGGCTCCGGCCGCAGGGCCTTGATCTCCCCGCGCAAGCTTCCGCAGCCTTGCGCATCGGAGTTTTCGCTTCGCACGCCGGGGTCAAACCGTTGCGGACGGATGCTCCGGCGTGGCCAGCCGGTTTTCCCCCGCGGGGTTTGCAGTACGGTGGCTGCGCCAGGGAGCACTCAGGGGGAGTGAAATGGCGAAACGCATGAAAAGCGGCTTCGAACAGATTGCGGCCATGCCGTGGTGGCTCGGTATCCTAATCGGCCTGATCGGGTATGTCGCGATACGACACGGCATCGGCTGGTACCTCGCATCCAGTCACAACCCCGTCCTTGCCGGCATGGGCCGGATGTCGGCAGCTGGCGCCTACGCACCGCTCGCCTGGATGCTGCTGATCGGCTGCTGGCTCGCCGCCCTCGTCTCTTTCGTCAGTCGCGGCCGCCGGCGACAGTTGCTCGACAGCCAGACCGGCACCGACAGCCTGCACCGAATGAGCTGGCGCCAGTTCGAGCAACTCGCCGGCGAAGCCTTCCGCCGCCAGGGCTACGCCGTCGAAGAAACCGGCCTCGGCGGCGCCGACGGCGGCATCGATCTGATCCTGCGCAAGAACGGCAAGACCATCCTGGTGCAATGCAAGCAGTGGCAGAACTGGCAGGTCGGCGTCAAAGTCGTGCGCGAAATGTACGGCCTGCTGATGCATCACCAGGCCGCCGCGGTGAAGATCGTCGCCCTCGGCGACTACACCCCCGACGCCCACCGCTTCGCCCAAGGCAAACCCATCGAACTGATCCACGGCGGCGAACTGATCGCCACCGTGCGCAAGCTGCAAACCGGCAAGGCCCGCACCACGCATCCGCTGGATACGCCGCTGGCGTTCGGCGGAAGCATGATCACCAGCCTCCTCCTGATCGCGGTGCTCTCGTCCTCCACCGCAACCGCACCATCGCCACCCGCTGCAGCGCCCGTGGTTCCAGCACCCGCTGCCATTCGCGCCGCATACAGACCGGAAGCACCCAACGTACGTCGCCCCTCCGCGGTACCCGCACCGCGCGCCCAAGCGACGACCTACGCGAGCGAATCGCAGAACGATGCGGAGTTGCGCGAGTGGAAAAAACGGAACGCCGAGTCGATGAATATTCTGGAGAAGACTACAAAAGAAATGCCGTTACGCTAGCGTGTCTCACGTACTGCGATGCTTCAAAACGTTTGATACCGTAAATTTGACTTGAAAATACACTCAGATTCAGGTTTCTGCTGTCTTGTACTGGATCAGGCATCAATAATTCGAGATTCATCACATGGCTCTAACCACCCTGCAAATTCATGGTTACCGGGGATTCTCGCAACAAAGTGAGATTACCTTTGCCGTGCCAAACGGAGAACCCGGGAGCGGCTTGACCATCCTGACTGGCCCCAACAACGCCGGAAAATCGTCCATCCTCGAAGTCTTACGAGCACGCGGCGGCCAGCAGCCCGTGAGCTTCACACAGGGCGTACGAAATGACAGGGTTCAATCTGTCTCAATCAAATACACAGTCAACGATAAGGTCGAGTCAATCCAGTCCATAGCCAAAGGCTCAAGCGAGACAAAAAAAGAGGGTGTCGACCTTGGTGTGAAAGTGTTCGTCCTACCTTCTAGACGCGCCTTCAATCCATATTTTAACAAATCCTCTTGGAATCGCGATACCTTTCTGACGAACAGCCAGCTTCCCTCGCAGCGTTCGTCAACATTGAGTGGCTTCGAATTCCGCCTTTTTCATGTGCTCAACGCACCCGAACCCTTTAACCTCCTGCTGAAGCAGATTTTAGGTTTCACGCCGAATTGGACTATCGATCAATCAGATCACGGTCAGTATTTCCTTAAATTTTTTTCCGGCACGCAGTCCCACTCCAGTGACGGGATGGGCGAAGGGATTATAAGTGCGTTCGCCATTGCCGACGCCTTGTATGATTCTCAACCTAACGAGATGGTTGTCATTGATGAGCCGGAACTTTCGTTACACCCAGCCTTGCAAAAACGTCTCGCGCGCGTCTTGGCCAGCTACGCCGCCGATCGCCAAATTGTCATTTCCACGCACTCGCCCTATTTCGTCAACCTCGAGGCAATCGCTGCCGGAGCGGCGTTAGTTCGTGTGATCACTGGCACAAAAGGCACGACAATCCATCAGCTGTCACACAACGGCCGAGACGCCATCAGCCGGCTAGTCACATACAACCTGTCCAACCCACATGTCCTTGGGCTGGATGCCAAGGAGCTTTTTTTTCAAGAGGACAACATCCTTCTGACGGAGGGGCAGGAGGACGTCATGCTCTATCCCACGGTATTTAAGCAGCTCGGGATTGAGATGCCCGCTGAAATTTTCGGCTGGGGCGCGGGAGGAGCCGGTAACATTAAACACCTCTGCCAAGTATTAAGTGACCTTGGTTTTATGAGGGTGGCCGCGCTGTTTGACAACGACAAGACGGTCGACCACGCGGACGGAAAATCACGCTTTCCAGACTATATATTCGAGCTCATCCCTGCGAAGGACATACGCACCAAACCCGCAAAAGACGGTAAGGCACCGGTAGAAGGGCTCCTCGACGATAGCTATAAACTGAGGGAGGAACTTCGAGCTGCAACCCGAGCGGTAATGACACGCCTTATTGAATATTTCCAGCGCTCCTAGATACAGCAGGAAATGGAGCATGCATTATTCTTCCATCATGGCCTTGAGGTGCACTCATAAAGAAAGCCCGTCGAATTCAACGGGCTTTCTTATCAAGCTGCATCTTGAGACTTACAGTCCCAACAACACCCGATTCATCCTCTGCACGAACGCCGACGGATCCGGCAGCTGCGCGCCGGCGGCAATCTCCGCCTGCTCCAGCAGCAGCGTGGCCAGATCCTTCGCCTTCGCCTCGTCCGTTTCCGCCTCGACCCGCTTCAGCAGCGCATGCTGCGGGTTGATCTCCAGCGTCGGCTTCGACTCCGGCATATCCTGCCCGGCTTCCCGCAGCAGCCGCGCCAGGTGCGGCGCCATTTCGTAATCGGAGAGCGCCAGGCATGACGGCGAATCGGTCAGGCGTGCCGATACCTTGACCTCGCCCACGCGGTCGCCAAGCAGTTCCTTGAGCTTCTTCAGCAGCGGCTCGGCTTCCTTGGTCGCCTCCTCCTGCTTCTTCTTGTCCGCCTCGTCCAGCGGCAGTTCGCCCTTGGCCACGTTGCGCAGCTTCTTGCCCTCGTACTCGCTCAAGCTGCCGATCATCCATTCGTCGATGCGGTCGGACATCAGCAGCACTTCGATGTCCTTGGCCTTGAACGCTTCCAGCTGCGGGCTGCCCGCGGCGGCGGCGTAGCTGTCGGCGGTGACGTACCAGATGGCGTCCTGGCCGACGGCCATGCGGCCGATGTAGTCGTCCAGCGAGACGTTCTGCGCGGTGCCTTCGCCCTTGGTGCTGGCGAAGCGCAGCAGCTTGGCGATGCGTTCGCGGTTGTTGGCGTCCTCGCTGATGCCTTCTTTCAGCGTGTTGCCGAAGGCCTTGTAGAAGGTGGCGAATTTCTCGGGCTCATCCTTCGCCAGCTTCTCGATCAGGTCCAGCACGCGCTTGACGCAGGCGGCCTTGATCCGCTCGAGCTGGCGGTTGTGCTGCAGGATCTCGCGGCTGACGTTGAGCGGCAGGTCGTCGGCGTCGACCACGCCGCGCACGAAGCGCAGGTAGTTCGGCAGCAGCTCTTCGGCGGCGTCCATGATGAAGACGCGCTTGATGTAGAGCTTCATGCCTTTGCGCTCGTCGCGGCCGCCCATCATCAGGTCGAACGGCGGCTGCGAGGGGATGTACAGCAGGGTGGTGAAGCTCTGGCTGCCTTCGACGCGGTTGTGCGTCCACGCCAGCGCGTCGTTGAAGTCGTGGCCGAGCGACTTGTAGAAGCTCTGGTAGTCCGCGTCGCTGATCTCCGACTTCGGCTTGGTCCACAGCGCCGAGGCGGCGTTGATGGTCTCGAACTCGTCGGTGGGCTTGCCGTCCTTCTCGGTCGGCATGCGGATCGGGAACGCCACGTGGTCGGAGTAGCGGGTGATCAGCGCGCGCAGCTGCCAGCGGCTGAGGAACTCGTCCTCGTCGGCCTTCAGGTGCAGGATGACGGAAGTGCCGCGCTCGGCCAGCTCGACCGGTTCCAGCGTGTACTCGCCCTTGCCGTCGCTTTCCCACTTCACGCCCTCGGCGGCCGGCGCATCGGCGCGGCGGCTGAGCACGGTGACCTTGTCGGCCACCACGAAGGCGGAATAGAAGCCCACGCCGAACTGGCCGATCAGCCGCGCGTCGGCCTTCTGCTCGCCCGACATCGCCTCCAGGAAACGGCGCGTGCCGGAGCTGGCGATGGTGCCGATGTTGGCCACGATCTCGTCGCGGTTCATGCCGATGCCGTTGTCGCGCACGGTGACGGTGCGCGCATCCGGGTCCCAGCTGACGTCGATGTGCAGCTCGCTGTCGCCGGCCATCAACTCGGGCTTGGCGATCGACTCGAAGCGCAGCTTGTCGCAGGCGTCGGAGGCGTTGGAGATCAGCTCGCGCAGGAAGATTTCCTTGTGCGAGTACAGCGAGTGGGTGACCAGGTGCAGCACCTGGGCGACTTCGGCTTCGAACTTGCGGGTTTCGGCGGGTGCGTTCATGCGTGGATGTTCCGTTGTTGCGTTGACGTTTTGGATCGTCATTCCGGCGCAGGCCGGAATCGCACTTGCGTCTTTGCGTAGTCGTACTGGAAATGCGATTCCGGCCTGCGCCGGAATGACGAATGTAGGGGTCTATGGTGCAACCATTCTTACGCGCTGCGCTGCAGCGCCGCGATGCGCTCCTCCAGCGGCGGGTGGCTCATGAACAGGCGCCTGAAGCCGTCGGCCAGCGGACCGGAGATGCCGAACGCCGCGATCGTCTGCGGCAGCGTGCTCTCGCCGTGGTTGGCCTGCAGCCGCTGCAGTGCCGAGATCATCGCACCGCGGCCGGCGAATTGCGCGCCCGCCGTGTCGGCGCGGAACTCGCGCCAGCGCGAGAACGCGGCCACGATGATCGAGGCGAACAGGCCAAACACCAGCTGCAGCACAATCACGGTCACGAAATAGCCTATGCCGGTACCGCCTTCGCGGTCGTCGCGACCGCCCGACATCCAGCTGTCGACCAGCCGCCCGACGATGCGCGCGGCCAGGATCACCAGCGTGTTCAGCACGCCCTGGATCAAGGTCAGGGTGACCATGTCGCCGTTCGCCACGTGGCCGATCTCGTGGCCGAGCACCGCGCCGGCCTGCTCGCGGTTCATCTGTTGCAGCAGACCGGAGCTGACCGCCACCAGTGAGCTGTTCCTGGTCATGCCGGTGGCGAACGCGTTCATTTCCGGCGCATCGTAGATCGCCACTTCGGGCATGCCGATGCCGGCGTTCTGCGCGTGGCGGCGCACCGTGTCGACCAGCCAGCGCTCCGTCTCGTTCTGCGGCTGCTCGATCACCCGCGCGCCGGTGGACATCTTGGCCATCCACTTGGACATCGCCAGCGAAATGAAGGCGCCGCCCATGCCGAACACGGCGGCGTAGGCCAGCAGGCCGCCCATGCCGCCGTAACCGCGGGCGGCGGCCATCTGGTCGATGCCGAACAGGCGCAGGACGATGCTCAGCAGGAGCAGGACGGCAAGGTTGGTTGCGATGAACAATGCGATGCGACGCATGGCTGTCTCTCTTGTGGCAGTCATGAAGGAAAAGGGAAAAACCGCGGTTCAAGATTCGGGGCGCAAGCGGCGGCTTTCAAGGGTTGCCGGGGGGCGACCGAGGTACGCGCCGCTACCCTAGAATGCGCCGATGAGCTACCGCGGTCGCTTCGCCCCCTCGCCCACCGGGCAACTGCACTTCGGCTCGCTGGTCGCCGCGGTGGGCAGCTGGCTGTGCGCGCGGCATGCCGGCGGCGAATGGCTGCTGCGGGTGGAAGACATCGACCCGCCGCGCGAGGTTCCCGGCTCGGCCGCCAGCATCCTCGCCGCGCTGCCGGCGTTCGGCCTGGTCGCCGACGCGCCGGTGTTATTCCAGTCGCAGCGCATCGCCGCCTACGACGCGGCGTTCGAACAGCTGCGCGTGGCCGGCCAGGTGTTCCCCTGCTGGTGCAGTCGCAGTGAGCTGGCCGGTGCCGGCGGCATCCACCGCGACGGCCGCTGCGTCGCACTGCCGCAGCCCGGCCAGGCACCGGCCTGGCGGTTGCGCGTGCCGGATATCACCATCGCGTTCGACGACGCGCTGCAGGGACCGCAGCGGCAGAACCTGCGCGGCGAAGTAGGCGACTTCGTGATCCGCCGGGTCGAGGGCCTTTATTCCTACCAGCTCGCCTGCGTGGTCGATGATGCTTTCCAGGGCATTACCGAGGTGGTGCGCGGGCAGGATCTGCTCGACTCCACCGCGCGGCAGATCTGGCTGCAGCGCTGCCTGGGGCTGCCCACCCCGATTTATCGCCACCTGCCGCTGGTGCTGGACGGCGAGGGGCGCAAGCTGTCGAAATCCGAACAGGCCTTCCCGGTCGACCCGGCCGATCCGCTGCCTGCGCTGCGGCGGGCGCTGGCGTTCCTGCGCGTGCCGGCGCCGGCCATGGCAGCGGATGCCGGCGACCTGCTGGCCCAGGCGCTGGCCAACTTCGAGCCGGCGGATTTGCCGCATTGCAGCGGTCACTCTTTCGCCTGAGACGCTATAAATGCCGGACGCGCCGGCGCCTGGCGACAGCGGCTGAAACATGCCCTCGCCATGCTCCGGTGCGACAGCCCACGCTTCACCTGCACAGGAGTTTCAAGGACATGACGCAGCGCACGGCATTGGTCACAGGCGGCACCGGCGGCATCGGCAGCGCGATCGTTCGCTACCTCGCCGGGCAGGGACATCGGGTGGCCACCAACTATCGCGACCCGGGCAAGGCCGAAGCCTGGCGCAAGGCCATCGCGGCCGAGGGCATCGAGGTATGCATGGTGCCCGGCGACGTCTCCGACCCCGTTGCCTGCGAGGCGATGATCCGTGCAATCGAGGAGAAGTGCGGCGCGGTCGACATCCTGATCAACAACGCCGGCATCACCCGCGACACCACCTTCCACAAGATGAATTACCAGCAGTGGACGGACGTGATCAACACCAACCTCAACGCCTGCTTCAACGTCACCCGCCCGGTGATCGAAGGCATGCGCGCGCGCAAGTGGGGCCGCATCGTGCAGATCAGCTCGATCAACGGTCAGAAGGGCCAGTACGGCCAGGCCAACTACGCTGCGGCGAAGGCCGGCATGCATGGCTTCACCATCTCGCTGGCGCAGGAGAACGCGAAGTTCGGCATCACCGTCAACACCGTCTCGCCCGGCTACGTCGGCACCGACATGGTGATGGCCGTGCCCGAGGAAGTGCGCGAGAAGATCGTGGCGCAGATCCCGGTCGGCCGCCTCGGCAAGCCGGAGGAGATCGCCCACGCGGTGGCCTTCTTCATCGGCGACCAGGCCGCCTGGATCACCGGCGCCAACCTGGCGATCAACGGCGGGCATTACATGGGCTGGTAAGGCAGCAGGAGCGTGCGGATGAGCGGGATGTGCGCGGTCACGGGGCGCACCGCGATCACCGCAAGCCCCCGGACACATCCTGTGGAGTTCGATCGCGGGGCGCTCCAGCGAGCGGATGGCGAGCCGGCATGACCTGGGCCGGGCTTGCATAACCGATCACCCCAGGCGTATATCCCATGGTCACCAACCTGGTGAAAGGAGATCGCTCATGGTCATGGAACGTGTTTCCGGCACCTGCGCATGGATGCTCGCTGGCCTGGCGCTCGCCGTGGCGCTGCCGGCATGGGGGCAAAGCGGAGCACCAGCCACCGGCACCCCGACTTCCCCAGCCTACCTTCCCTCCACCACCGCGCCCTCGTACGACAGTGACCCGAGCTTCGGCACCTCGCCGAACGAGGACTTCAACACCCCCGAGAGCGATGCCAGGCCGGGGGTATATTTTTTCAACATCGCCGCCCGCGCCTACGAGCAAAAGAACTACCGCTATGCGATCGACATGTACAAGGTCGCGGCGTCATGGGCCTACAAGCCAGCTGAATACAATCTCGGGGTGATGTATTACCGCGGCCAGGGCGTGCCGGTGGATCGCCCGCTGGGCGCCGCCTGGATGGTTCTGGCGGCTGAGCGCAACACACCGCAGTACATCGCGGCGCGCGACCTGATGATCACGCCGCTGAGCGAAGCCGACTTCGCCCGGGTCGATACTCTGTGGAACCAGCTCAAGCCTACTTACGGCGACGCCACCGCCCTGCATCGGGCCAAGATGCGCTGGGCCCAGGTGCGCGCAGGAATGACCGGCTCACGTACCGGCGGCGCCACCGGGCCGCTGAAGGTTGGCTCGAATGGCGGCCCCTCGGCTCCCAGAACGGGCAAGAGCATGACGGGCACCCCCTTGCATACGAATACTGCGGGTTTCGAGATCACCAGCGGGCATGACATGCATGGCGTGGTGGCCTATCAGCAGTTCCGCGAAAGCGACAACCCCTACGACCCGAAATTCAAGACGGATCCGGTCGGCACCACCTCGGTGGGCGCCCTGGTTCCAATTCGCGCCAGCGAGGGCAAGGCGGCTACGGACAAGACCTCGGGTGACAAGACCTCGGATGGCAACCCGTCGGCCGACAAGCCCGGCAATTTGTAGCCATTCTCCGCCCGGGCGCGAGAACCGCACGGTGAGCTTGACCTGACGCTGGCCATCTCGACATGCGGACACGTGCGCGCTCGCTCCCGTGTCCAGTCACCCCAGCAGCTTCTCCAGCACCTTGCCCACCGCCGCAAACGCGAAGGCGCCGGTGACGTGGGTGGCCGCGCCCAGCCCGCCGCCGCAGGCCAGGTTCATCGCGTCGCCGCCAGGCGGGCGGGTACCGCAGACCGTGCCGTCCGGTTGCGGATACTGCACGTTCTGCAGCGAATAGACGGCTGAAACGCCGAAATAGCGATCCGGATTGCGCGGAAAGTTGAAGTCGGCGCGGAGCTTCTTGCGGATCAGGCTGAACATCGCGTCGTGCTCGGTGCGCGAGAGGTCGCGCACGCGGATCTGAGTCGGGTCGGTGCGTCCGCCGGCCGAGCCCACGCTGACGATCGGCAGCTTGCGCCGGCGACACCAGGCGATGGTTTCGAGCTTCACGCGGAACGCGTCGCAGGCATCCAGCACCACGTCGTAGCCGCGGTCGAGCAGTTCGTCCAGCGTGGACGGGGTGAGGAAGCGCTCGACCGCCTCCAGCCGGATGGTCGGATTGATCGCGTGCGCACGCTCCGCCATCACCCCCACTTTCGACTTGCCGTACTCGCCATCCAGCGCGTGCAGTTGGCGGTTGGTGTTGGACACGCAGACCTCGTCGGCGTCGATCAGGGTGAGCCGGCCCACGCCGCTGCGCGCCAGCGCCTCGACCGCCCACGAGCCGACGCCGCCGATGCCGATCACGCAGACGTGCCTGCCTGCCAGCGCGGCCACGCTGCCGCTGCCGTACAGCCGCTCGACGCCGGCGAAGCGTTCGGCCGGGAACGTCGCCGCGCCGGTGGCGCCGCCGGGCGGGTGCGTGGTTGTGTCTGCGTGGGTCACCAAGAAATCCTGCTGCAAAGGCGCCATTTTATCGTGCCTGCGTGGATGACGTGCGGCGGCCCGCGCTATCCTGCGGGTTTCCCACCCTCGGAATCGTAGCGATGCGCGCAGCCCTGATGATCCTGCTTGGCCTGGCGATCGGCGTGATCGGCACGGCCAACGTGATGAATGCGCTGGCCGCGCGCAACCCGATGCCGAAGGCGGTGATGGCAACGATGGACTACCACGTGGGCGAACTGAAGAACGCGATCAAGGCGAAACGGTGCGATCCGGTGAAGGTGCAGCATCACCTGGCCCGCCTGGAGTCGACTGCCAGCGACATCACGCCGGTGTTCGGCATCAACGAGAAGGCCTTCACCGACGACGCCACCCAGTTGCAGGAACGCCTGCACCAGGCTGTGCAGACCGCGCCAGCAAGCTGCGAGGCAGTGGCGGCCGCGATCAAGCCGGTCGGCGAGACCTGCAAGAGCTGCCATCAGCAGTACCGCTGAACCGAAGGGGCATCTCGAAAACCTCCGTTGCCCCAGCGAAAGCTGGGGCCTGGTGACTCCAGAGTTCTTGTCGGCAAAGACACTGGATTCCTGCTTGCGCAGGAATGACGAGCCAAACAACGGGTTTCCGACGTTCCCGCCCCGATCCTGGCAGCCAGGAAAAAGAGGAAGGTCAGAAGCGGATCTTGCCGCGCAGCATCTGGCCGTACATCGCCCAGTCGCCCATCAGGCTGTACAGCGGGTGCCTGAAGGTGGCCGGGCGGTTCTTCTCGAAACCGAAGTGGCCGACCCAGGCGAAACCGTAGCCGGCCACCGGCGCCAGCCACAGCCAGCGCAACTGGCCGCTGGCCAGCGCCAGCACGACTACCGCAACGACCAGCGTGCTGCCGATGAAATGCATCCGGCGGCACCGACGGTCGCGGTGCTCGCTGAGGTAGAACGGATAGAACTCGGCAAAGCTGGTATAGCCAGACATGATTCTGCTCCGCGGCGGAATGCCCCGATTCTGCCACTCAGTTGATCCATGCGCGCTGTAGGGCGGGCACTGCCCGCCGGCCTTTGCCTTGTTGAAGCCGAAGGCGGCGGACCGTGTCAGCCCTGCGAAGCGAGGCAATCCGCGTGCGCCTACTCCGGCAGCGGGATGAATTCCTGCTCGTCGCCGGCCACTTTCGGGAAGCGGCCTTCACGCCAGTCGGCCTTGGCCTGTTCGATGCGCTCGCGCGTGCTGGCCACGAAGTTCCACCACAGGTGCCGTTCACCATCCAGCGGTGCCCCGCCGAACAGCATCAGCCGGCTGGTCTCGTGCGCACGCAGCGTCGGCGCCGACGGGCCGGCCTGCACCGCCATCTGCTGCGCGCCAATCTCCAGCTCGCCCCAGCGCACCGCCCCCTCGACCACATGCACGCCGCGCTCGGCGTGTTCCGGCGGCAACGCCAGTTCGGCGCCCACCTCCAGCCGCACTTCGAGGAAAAACATCGGCGCGAACACCTTCACCGGCGAACGCTCGCCGTAGGCGGTGCCCGCGATCAACACCGCCTCGACGCCGGGCTGGCGAATCCGCGGCAACGCATCGCTGTCGTGATGGTGGAATTCCGGCGCCACCTCGGCGTCGGCCTGCGGCAGCGCCACCCAGACCTGGATGCCATGCAGCAGCTTGCTGCCCTGACGCGCCTCCGGCGGCGTGCGCTCGGAATGGGCAATGCCATGGCCGGCGGTCATCCAGTTCACCGCGCCAGGGTGGATATCGGCCAGGCTGCCAATGCTGTCGCGATGGCGGATCACGCCGTCGAACAGCCAGGTCACCGTAGCCAGGCCGATGTGCGGATGCGGCCGCACGTTCATGCCGTTGCCGGCGGCAAAGGTGACCGGCCCCATGTGGTCGTAGAACACGAACGGCCCGACGTGCCGCGCCAGCAATACCGGCAGCATGCGGCGCACCATGAAACCGTCGCCGAGGTCATGCAGGCGGGTACCTTCGATCAGGGCAGGCGCAGCATCCATCACGTTCTCCTCGATGATTACCAGGCCCGCTGATATTGCACTGGCGCGTCGATCTTCGCACCCAGCCGCTGTGCCGCGCGCCGCGGGAAGTACGGGTCGCGCAAGCTCTCGCGCGCAATCAGCACCACGTCGGCGTCGCCGGTGGCGACGATCTGTGCGGCCTGCTCAGCGCCGGTGATCAACCCCACCGCACCGGTGGCGACACCGGCCTCGCGGCGGATCTGCCCGGCGAACGGCACCTGGTAACCCGGACCCAGCGGGATCTTCGCGTGCGGCACCAGGCCGCCGCTGGAGACGTCGATCAGGTCCACGCCCAGCGCCTGCACCTGGCGCGCCAGCTCCACGCTTTCTGCTGCGGTCCAGCCGCCGTCGACCCAATCCGTCGCCGAGATGCGCAGCCACAACGGCAGTTCGGCCGGCCACGCCTCGCGCACGGCAGCAAGCACCTCGCGCACCAGCCGGGTACGGTTCTCGAAGCTGCCGCCATAGCGATCGTCACGCCGGTTGCTCAGCGGCGACAGGAACTGGTGCAGCAGGTAGCCGTGCGCCGCATGCACTTCGATCAGCTCGAAGCCCGCCGCCAGCGCGCGCCGGGTGGTTTCGCGGAAATCCGCGACCACCGCCTTGATACCGGCCTCGTCCAGCGCCTGCGGAACCTGCCAACCGTCGTCGAACGGCAGCGCGGAGGGCGCCACGATGCGCCAGTCGCCCTGTCCGCTCGGCACCGGGCCATGTCCTTCCCACGGCCGCAGCGTGCTGGCCTTGCGCCCGGCGTGCGCCAGCTGCACGCCGGCAACCGCGCCATGCACCTTGATGAAGCGGGTGATCGGCTGCCAGGCGTCCACCTGGGCCTGGTTCCACAGGCCGGTGTCCTGCGGCGAGATGCGGCCTTCGGCGGAGACCGCGGTGGCCTCGGCGATCACTGCCCCCGCGCCGCCCACCGCGCGGCTGCCCAGGTGCACCAGGTGCCAGTCGTTCGGCACGCCGTCGATGGCGGAGTATTCGCACATCGGCGAGACCACCAGGCGGTTGCGCAGGCTCAGGCTGCGCTGGGGAAGCGGTTCGAACAGTTTCATGGGGGTGTCCGGCGGTCTGGATCTCTCGACATGCAGCCGGGCCCGCGCCGAATCAACCCGCCGCGCTGTCGCTTGCGACGAACGCTGCGTCCGGCTCGGCCAGCCAGTCGGCGATGCGCGCGGCGACCGGCACGGGCGTCCCCATCCAGCCGAAATGGTCGGCCGGCTGACCGCCGAGATCGTCGCGCGCGATCGTCTGCACGCGCCGTGCACCCGGCCCCAGCTTGCCCAGCAGCCACTCCAGCGATGCCGCCGGACCCAGCCAGTCCTCCTGCAGCCGCAGCGCCAGCAACGGCAGTGGCAGCGCGGCCAGCTGGCGTTCGAAATCCTGCGTCATCCCGCTCGCCGCGTAGCGGCCAGTGCGCCCGCTGCGCGCCCAGTCGGCGATCACCCCGCGCGCCTCGTTGCCGCCGAAGCCGAGCCGTCGTCCGGGCAGGTAACCCAGCAGCCCGGCCAGCAGGGGCGCCAGCACATAAGCCTGCCGAATCAGCCCGCCATGCCGGAAGCATCGCCAGTACGGCGAACCGCTGGCCACCAGCAGCAAGCCAGTGAAGTCGCGCGGATGCAGGCTGGCGTAGAGCAGGCCGAGCTGGCCGCCCAGGCTGTGCCCGCCAAGCAGGCAGCTCGCCTGCGGCCAGCGCTGGCGCATGGTGGTCAGGCCGGCGGGCAGGTCGTCCTGCAGCAACTGGCGATAACCCCAGTTGCTGCCGCGGCCGGCGCGTCGGTCGCTGGAGCCGATGCCACGCCACTCGTGCAGCACCACCGCGATGCCCCGCGCCGCCAGCGCTTGCGCCAGCGGCAGGTAATGCCGGGCCGGTATGCCCATCGCCGGAATCCAGTACAACAGGCGCTGCCAGGCCGCGGCCGGACACACGGCCATTAGTTCGAAACGGGCGCCGTCGGCGGCGGTTGCCGGAAGCACCAGCGGCTCGGCCGTGGCGGGGATGTTGTCGATGGAAGGGTCGGCCATTGCCGCAGGCTAGCGAATTGTCCCCGCCACCACAAAAAAGAGGCCGGCTTGCGCCGACCTCTTCAAACGGATGCCGCCACCGCCCTCAGACCGGGGTGACGTCTTCGGCCTGCAAGCCCTTCTGGCCGTCGACGACCTTGAAGCTCACCTTCTGGCCTTCCTGAAGGCTTTTGAAACCCGAGCCGGTGATGGCGCGGAAATGCACGAATACGTCAGGGCCGTTCTCACGGCTGATGAAGCCGAAACCCTTGGCGTCGTTGAACCACTTGACGGTACCTACTTCACGATCCGACATGACTCACTCCGATCCTATCCAGACGCTGAGACAAACCGGCCCCTGCGGGCCGACGTTTACTGAGCATGCAGGGTCCGGTGCAACAGTCGGATTCAGGAAATCCTTACCGGGCACTCACGTAGCCAAGCAGACGCAGCGGCCCAAGCATAACGGATTTTCAGCCGGCGAGTGATTTGTCAAGCGGGCTGTCGGGGACATTATCCAGGCCGGAAAAAACCGGGCATCTCTGTCCGGTTTTTCCCCCATCGCAGGGTGCTCAGGCCGGGGTCACTTCCTCGGCCTGCAGACCCTTCTGACCCTGCACCACCTTGAACGAGACCTGCTGGCCTTCCTGCAGGCTCTTGAAGCCGCTGCCGGTAATGGCGCGGAAATGCACGAAAACGTCCGGACCATTGTCGCGGGCAATGAAACCGAAGCCCTTGGCGTCGTTGAACCACTTGACGGTACCCACCTGACGATCAGACATGTTTAATCACTCCACAGGGTTTATGGACAGCCGCCGCAAGGCGACCGGCCGGCTTGACTGGTGTGCAAGGAAACAACCCAGGGGTGAACGATGAGGCAGATCGCGGATCGGCAGCATCGGGCCACAAACTCTGCTGACCCCGGCAAACTCAGTGGGCGGATCATAACGGCACAACCGGGCCGAACGGAATGGAGCCGGTTCACCGTTCCGCACTGCGGCGGCGGCAAATTCAGATTTTCTTGACCTTCGGCGCAGTCTAGTGGCAGGCAGTCCCCAGACCCGCCCGCTACCCGGCCGGCGCGGTCGCCACCCTGGAGAAGAGCCATGTCCGCACTGTCCCGCCTGATCCTGACCAGCGCGCTCGCAGGCCTGCTGGCGGCTTGCGCACCCCATGAGACCACGCGGACCACGACAACGACCAGCGCCAGCACGGCAAGCCCTTCCGTATCCGCCCACGAGGCTGCCACTCAGCGGGAACGGCAGCGTGTCGGCGCCGCTTCCAGCAAGCCTGCCGCCGCCAAGCCCGACCTGTCCGAGGACACCGGCATCACCGCCTGTGACGACTACCTGGCCAGCTATCTGGCCTGCCATCGCGCGGCGGCGATCTTCCCGCCGAACCAGTTGCAATCCCGCTACGAGGCGATGCGCGCCGGCCTGCTGCGCGATGCGAAGAACCCGGATATCCGGCCGCAACTGGCGGCACGCTGCAACTCGCTGGCCAGCCAGTTGCGCCAGGCCCTGCACGGCAAGACGTGCTCGGAGGGCCCGGCGCCCGCGGCCACCACGCCGTAAAGTCGCGGGGTCAGCCGGCCGACCAGGCCGCGCGCAACGGCCGCGCCAGCGCGGCTGGCGAAGTGCGCCCCAGCCGGATCTCCGGGGTGCCGTGCCAGCGCGCGGTATCGGCGATCGCTGCGGCCACCGCCTGCACCAGTGCCGGCTGTGGCGACACCCCGGGCTCCAGGAACACGGCCTTGACCTCGAACACGCCGATGTCACGGTGGGCCTTGGCGTCGAGCCGGCCGACCAGCCGGCCCCGATGCAGGATCGGCAGCACGAAGTAGCCGTAGCGGCGCTTTGGCGCCGGCGTGTAGCACTCGATGGTGTACTCGAAACCGAACATGGCATGGGCGCGCGCCCGGTCCCATACCAGCGGGTCGAACGGCGACAGCAGCACGGTACGCGTGGCTCGCAGCCGCCCTGCCAATGCCTGGGCGAGCGTTGCGGCATGGTCGCGATGCACATAGCCGGGCGTGGGCCAGCCCTCCACCGGCACCGCCAGCAGTTCGCCGCTGGCCACCA
Source organism: Rhodanobacter thiooxydans LCS2 (assembly GCF_000264375.1). Classification (GTDB taxonomy): domain Bacteria; phylum Pseudomonadota; class Gammaproteobacteria; order Xanthomonadales; family Rhodanobacteraceae; genus Rhodanobacter; species Rhodanobacter thiooxydans. Next base: position 161,895 of record NZ_AJXW01000003.1, on the reverse strand, counting down.
GCGGCGCCAGCTCGCGCTCGCCGACCTTCGGCTTCAGGCGGAAGTAGTCGGCGACCCAGGCCGCCTGCGTCACCCCCAGCGCACGCACGCTGTCGAGGATGAAGCGCTCGCGCTGTTGCGCCGCCGAAGGCGCAAAGGCCGGATCGAACGGCGGTTCGAGCCGGGCCAGCACGTTTTCGGCCAGGTCGTAAACGCGCTGGAAGTTGTCGCGCCGCGCCACCATCAGCTCGCCCAGTGCGAACCACGCCTCCAGCCAGCGCTTCTCCGGTTTCCACTCCCACCAGCCCGCCTTGGCGACGCCGGCCCTACGCGAGAAATCGGCTGCCCGCACCGGGCCGGAGGCACGAATCGACTGCAGCAGCGCATCCATGTCGGCACGTTGCTCGCGGTGCATGCGCGCCGCATGGCGATGTGCCCAGTGATGCGCGCGGTGATCGTGGCCGCCACGGTGCCAGGCGACATCGGTGGCGCTGACGAAACATGCCTCATGCGCCCAGCACTCGGCCAACCGGCCTTGCGCGAGCGCCTCGTCCAGCCAGGCCGCCGGGTAATCGCCCAGGCGCGAATGCAGCACCAGGTAGGGGCTGCGCGCCACCACGTGGATGGTGTCGATCTGCAGCAGGCGCATGCGCGCGACCGCCGCCACCACGTCGTCGCGCCGGGGCCGTCGTCGCGGCGCCTGCAGCAGGCCCTGCGCCGACAGCTGCAGCGCCCGCGCCTGCGCCAGGCTCAACACGTGGCCATCACCTGAAGCGGCGCCCAATGGCCGCCTGCCTTCACGACTTCGTGACGTGGATATGGAGTCGGCATTTACAAGGCCACTGTTAACGTGAAAACCGAATTGGGCAGGAGAACGCCCGCCCGATGGAGTGCAGGGCACCGCACAACCCCACCGATCATTCTGGCATGGAGTACCGATGATGAAATCCCGCAAGCCATTATTGAGCGCCCTCGCCGCCGGCACCCTGTTGTTCGCCGGCAGCCTGATCGCTCAGCAGGACATGCCGCCGCCCACGGACACGGCACCGCAACCGCTGCCGCCGCAAACCGTCCCGCCGACACCGCCAGCGGCCGGCACGGCGGCAGCGGCGCCGACCAGCCAGGTCAACACGGCCACCATGAACACGCCGGCGGGCCAGTTGGAGGTGCGTTCGAGCATGCCTCCGCCCCCACCGGCCGGCCCGGCGCCGAGTTTCGAGCAGCTGTCCGGTGGTGGAAAATACATCAGCGAGGAGCAGGCCTCGGCCTATCCCCTGCTTGCCAATGACTTCCTGCATGCCGACCGCAACCGTGACGGGCGCATCAGCAAGAGCGAGTACAAGCGCTGGACCGACAACAAGTGAGCCTCCACGCCGCAGACGCCGGCCGCACTCGCGGCCGGCGTTTTCATGTGCCGATCGCTGTCGCCCGCGCTCGCTCCGCTAAACTGGTCCGCCGACCCGCCAGGAACTCCCCTTCATGAAACGTCCGATCGCGGCCGTCCTGATGGCGCTCTGCGCCGGCGCCCTGGCCAGCGCCGCGCACGCGCAGAACCCGGACCCCACCGACATCCGCGCCTGCACCGCGATCGAGAGCGATGCTCAGCGGCTGGCCTGCTATGACCACGCCACCGGCCGGGTCAACCTGCCGATCGCGCAGAAGCGCGCCGACCAGGCCACCACCACGCCGGGCATTTTCAGCCGCGATCGCCCGCAGGCCTTCGCCAGCGCGGAAACCAACCGCGAAGTGGCCACCCCGCTGTCGCTGCTCGACAGCCGCTGGGAACTGTCGCCGGAAAGCAAGCTCGGTACCTTCAATATCCGTGGCTACAAACCGGTGTACGCGCTGCCGGTTTTCGCCACCAGCAATCAGAACAAGCGGCCGCACAGCCCGAACCCGGACAACACCGTGCCAGCCCCCGGGGAGCAACTGGACAACGCCGAGATGAAGTTCCAGCTCAGTCTGAAAACCAAGCTGTGGCAGGGCGTATTCGGCGACGCCGGCGACCTGTGGGTGGGCTATACCCAGTCCTCGCGCTGGCAGGTGTACAACGCCAAGGCCTCGCGGCCGTTCCGCGAAACCAACTACGAGCCCGAGGCGATGCTGGTGTTCGACACCCACTACCAGGCGCTGGGCTGGGAGGGGCGGATGCTCGGCATCGGCTTCAACCACCAGTCCAACGGCCGCAGCAATCCGCTGTCGCGCAGCTGGAACCGGGTGATCGCCAGCGTCGGCTTCGAGCGCGACGGCTGGGCCGTGATGGTGCGCCCGTGGTGGCGCGTCCCGGAAGCGCGCAGCGATGACAACAACCCCGACATCAGCGACTACATGGGCCGTGGCGAGATGCAGGTCGTGCACGAATGGCGCGGCCAGGAGTTCGGCATGCTGCTGCGCCATTCGCTGCGCGGCGGCAACCGCAGCCACGGCTCGGCGCGCTTCACCTGGAGTTTCCCGGTAGCCGGCAACCTTCGTGGCTACATGGAGGTGTTCAAGGGCTACGGCGAAAGCCTGATCGACTACAACCACAACGCCACCTACCTCGGCCTTGGCGTGTCGCTGCTCGACTGGTATTAGGCGGAGGGTGGAACGGTGAGGGCTCGGTGCAGGTACCGGGCCTTCGCGTTGCGGCGGCAGCTGCGATCAGTGGTGGTGGCCGCCGGCGCCGTGCACGTGGCCGTGCGCCAGTTCTTCCTCGGTGGCGCCGCGCACGTCAGTCACCTCGATGGCGAAGTGCAGGGTCTTGCCGGCCAGCGGGTGGTTGGCGTCGATGAACACCACGTCGTTCTCGACCTTGGTGACGGTGACGTTGACCTGGCCTTCCGGGCCGTTGCCCTGGAACTGCATGCCGGGCTGGATATCCTCGACGCCCTGGAACGCCGCGCGCGGCACTTCCTGCATCAGCTCCTCGTGGCGCACGCCGTAACCTTCCTCGGGCGCCACGTGGGCGGTGAACTTGTCGCCGGTGGCGCGGCCTTCCATCTGCTTTTCCAGGCCCGGCACGATATGGCCGCTGCCGTGCAGATAGGTCAGCGGCTCGCGGCCCGCGGAGCTGTCGATGACCTGGCCATCGTCGTCGGTCAGCGTGTAATGGAAGGCGGCAACGGCGTTCTGGGCAATCTGCATGATGGTCTCGTGAAAGGGTTCGGCGCCGCCCACACCGGCGGCGAGGACCGGCAAGGTTAGCAGAAGCGCATCAGACCGCCGTGATCGGGCCGTCAACCGCCCAGCCGGGCCCGCATGTCCTTGCCGATCTTTTCCGGGGTGTCGGTGGAGGCGTAACGCTTCACCACCTGGCCGTCCGCGTCGACCAGGAACTTGGTGAAGTTCCACTTGATCGACTCGCTGCCGAGAATGCCCTTGCCTTCGCTCTTCAGCCATTTGTACAGCGGGTCGGCGTGCTCGCCGTTGACCTCGAGCTTGGCGAACAACGGGAACGTCACGTCGTACTGGGTGCTGCAGAACGTCTTGATCTCGGCCTCGTCGCCGGGCTCCTGGTGGCCGAACTGGTCGCACGGAAAACCGAGCACCACCAGGCCCAGGTCGCGCTGGTCCTGCCACAGCGTCTCCAGCCCCTGGTACTGCGGGGTGAAGCCGCACTTGGAGGCGACGTTGACGATCAGCAAGGTCTTGCCGCGCCATTCGCCTAGCGAGCGAGGCTTGCCGTCGATGTCGCGGACGGTGAAATCGTAGACGCTGGACATGGCCGGACTCCGTCGTGATGGGTCAATCCGGCAGCATACGCCATCGCCGCCCCCGCCCGTGGCATAGAATGGCGCACCCGCCCGCAGGCCACTTCCCCGCCGTGATCCGCTTCGTCGATGTCCACAAGTCCTATCGCGTCGACGGCAGGGACGTCCCCGCGCTGCAGCCGTTCAGCCTGGACATCATGGACGGCGAGGTGTTCGGCATCATCGGTCTGTCCGGTGCCGGCAAATCGACGCTGATACGGCTGATCAACCTGCTCGAACGGCCCAGCGGCGGCCACGTCTTCGTGGGCGACACCGAGATGACCGCGCTGGCCGAACCGGCGCTGCGCGCGCAGCGGCGGCGGATCGGCATGATCTTCCAGCACTTCAACCTGCTCGCCTCGCAGACCGCGGCGGACAACGTGGCGTTCCCGCTGCGGCTGGCCGGCGAACGCGACGCTGGCGTCATCCGCGCGCGGGTCGACGAACTGCTGGCGCGGGTGGGATTGACCGCCCACGCCGACAAGTACCCGTCGCAGCTCTCCGGCGGCCAGAAGCAGCGCGTCGGCATCGCCCGCGCACTGGCCAACCGGCCCGCCCTCCTGCTGTGCGACGAGGCCACCAGTGCGCTCGACCCGCAGACCACCGCCTCGGTGCTGGAACTGCTGGCGGAGATCAACCGCGAGCTGAAGCTCACCATCGTGCTGATCACCCACGAGATGGATGTGGTGCGCCGCGTGTGCGACCGCGTGGCGGTGCTCGACGCCGGCGCCATCGTCGAGCGCGGCGCGGTCGCCGATGTGTTCCTGCACCCGCAGCACCCCACCACGAAGCGCTTTGTCAACGAGGCGCTGCCCGAGGAGGCCGCCAGCGAACTGGCGCCGTTCGTCCGGGTCGACGGCCGCATCCTGCGCCTGAGCTTCCGCGGCGACGCCACGCTGAGTCCTTCGCTGAGCCGGGTGGCACGCGAGACCGGGGTGGAGTTCAACCTGCTCGCCGGGCGCATCGACCGCATCAAGGACCTGCCCTACGGCCAGCTCACCCTGGCGATGCAGGGCGCACGGACGGACACCGCGCTGGCCATGCTGCGCGAGGCCGGCATCGAGATCGAGGAGCTGCACCGATGAACCCGCTGCAGAAACTTTTTCCCAGCATCGACGACTGGGGCGAGATCGGCCGCGCCTGCGTCGACACCCTGCTGATGCTGGGCGGTTCGCTCGCCCTCACCGTGCTGATCGGCCTGCCACTGGGCGTGCTGCTGTACCTCACCGGCAAGGGCCAGCTGCGGCCAATGCCGAAGCTCTACGCCATCACCTCGCTGCTGGTGAACATCCTGCGCTCGGTGCCGTTCATCATCCTGATGATCGTGCTGATGCCGCTCACCTACGCCCTGGTCGGCACCAAACTGGGCATCCGCGGCGCGATCCCGCCACTGGTGATCGGCGCGGCGCCGTTCTTCGCGCGGCTGGTGGAGACCGCGCTGCACGAGGTGCAGCAGGGCGTGATCGAAGCCAGCCAGGCGATGGGCGCCAGCCTGTGGCAGATCGTGCGCCACGTGCTGCTGCCGGAAGCCCGCGGCGGCCTGTTCGCCGGCATCACGGTCACCGCGATCGCGCTGGTCGGCTACACGGCGATGGGCGGCGCGATCGGTTCCGGCGGCCTCGGCGACCTGGCCTACCGCTACGGCTACCTCAGCTACAAGTCCGACTACATGCTGGTCACCGTGGTGTTGCTGATCGTGCTGGTGCAGGCACTGCAGATGCTCGGCGACCACATCGTGATGCGTTATAAGCGAAGCTGATCGGTTATTTGCGCGTGGCGGTACGGGCGCCCTACTTTTGCTGGCCGCCACCGGGAATCACCGCCATGAGCCTGTTGCTCGCCGCCGTCGCCGCCATCCTGGCCCTGCTCCTGCTGGCCGGACATGCCAGGCCGAGGGCATGACGCGTGGCAGACGATGCCGAACCCAGGATTGTGTTTGGCGGTATAGACGGCTTATTATTGTGCGCCGCACAAGCGAAGTCCCCATGAAACTCCTACGCGCCGCCTTCATCACCGCCCTGCTCCTGCTGGCGGGCTGTTCCGCATCGAAGGAGGACGGCCAGACACTGCGTGTGGCCGCCACCGCGATCCCGCACGCGGAAATCCTCAAGCAGGCCAAACCGCTGCTGGCCAAGGAAGGCGTGGACCTGCAGGTCAAGGTGTTTGCCGACTACGTGCAGCCGAACACCCAGCTGGCCGAGAAGGCCATCGACCTGAACTACTTCCAGACCAGGCCCTACCTGGATGCGTTCAACCGCGAGCGCGGCACCCACCTCGTCGTCATCACCGGCGTACACATCGAGCCATTCGGCGCGTACTCGAAGAAGTACAAGAGCATCGACCAGTTGCCCGACGGCGCCAGCGTGACGCTGCCGAACGACCCCAGCAACAACAGCCGCGCGCTGTTGCTGCTGGCGAAGCATGGCCTGATCACGCTGAGGGACCCGACCGACCAGATGGCCACGCTGAAGGACATCACCGCGAATCCGAAACACCTGAAGTTCCGCGAGCTGGAGGCGGCGATGCTGCCGCGCACGCTGGACGAGGTCGACCTGGCGCTGATCAACACCAACTACGCGCTGGCCGCCGGGCTGAATCCCACCAAGGACGCGCTGCTGATCGAGGACAAGGACTCGCCCTACGTGAACTACCTGGTCGGCCGCCCTGACAACCAGAACGACCCGCGGGTGCAGAAGCTGGCCGGGGTGCTGCACAGCCCCGAGATCAAGGCGTTCATCGAGCAGAAGTACCACGGCGCCGTGCTGCCGGCGTTCTAGGCTCGTGCTCCTCCCCTGCGACGCAGGGAAGGGTTGTGATCGAAGGGAGTTCCTTGCGGAGGGAGGGGGCGCTCTTGACCTTTCCCCGCCAACCGGAGCGGAGCCGCTCCTCACCTGAAGGACTCCCTGCAGGCAGGATAAGCCGAAGCGCTCACCCCTGTTCCGCAGGGATGTCGAACACCTTCCGCAAATACGCCACGTAGGCCTCGTCCTCGCACATGTTCTTGCCCGGCGAATCGCTCAGCTTGGCCACCGGCTGGCCGTTGCAGCGGATCATCTTGATCACGATGTTGAGCGGTTCGGGGCCCACATCGTTGGTGAGGTTGGTGCCCACGCCGAACGAGAGCTGGCAGCGGCCGCGGAAGTGCGCGTACAGCTGCATCACCCGGGGGATATCCAGGGCGTCGCTGAACACCAGCACCTTGCTGCGCGGATCGACACGGTTCGCGGCGTAGTGCGCCAGCACCCGCTCGCCCCAGGCGAACGGATCGCCGGAGTCATGACGGGTACCGTCGAACAGCTTGCAGAAGTACATGTCGAAGTCGCGCAGGAACGCGTCGAGCCCGTAGACGTCCGACAGTGCGATGCCGAGGTCGCCGCGATACTCCTTCGCCCACGCCTCCAGCGCCGCCACCTGCGAGTCGCGCAGGCGCGGCCCCAGCGCCTGGTGCGCCTGCAGGTACTCGTGCGCCAGCGTGCCCAGCGGGGTCAGGTTGAGCTTGCGCGCCAGCCATACGTTGCTGGTGCCGGCCAGTTGCTCGCCCAGCCCGTCGCGCAGCGCGGTCACCGCCTCTTCCTGCCACAGCCGCGAGTAGCGCCGGCGCGTGCCGTAGTCGGCGATCTTGCAGCCCTCGTAGCCGGGCGCGTCATGCAGCAGGGCGATCTTCGCCTGCAGTCGCCGGCGCCCCTCGGCAAGGTCGAGGCCGCCGCTGGTCCTGCGGAAGTACACCTCGTTGACGATCGCCAGCAGCGGCACCTCGAACAGGATGGTATGCAGCCACGGCCCGCGGATGCGAATCTCGATCTCGCCGTTGGCCGTCGCGGCCGGTGCGATCTCCACATACTTCTCGTTGAGCTGGAACAAGCCCAGGAAGTCCACGAAATCGCTCTTGATGAAACGCCATGTGTGCAGGTAGTCGAGCTCGTCCGGCGCGAAACGCAGCTGGCACAGCGCCTTCAGCTCGGTGCGGATCTCCTCGATGTACGGCACCAGGTCGATGCCAGGCGTGCGGCACTTGAAGCGGTACTCGACCTGGGCGGCCGGATACTGGTGCAGCACCACCTGCATCATCGAGAACTTGTACAGGTCGGTGTCGAGCAGGGATTCGATGATCATCGGTGGCAGGGAGCAAAGCGGAGCGGGACAACCATTATCCACTCCAACCGCGCGGCTTGTTCCGCCCAAAAAGAAACCCCATCAGCCAGGGGAGGACTGATGGGGTTTGTCAGGCGGCATCCAGGGGAGGAATGCCGGCCCCTCAGTGGCGCGGTGGATTGCGCCACTTCCTGTCGCCGTCACGGCGATACACGTGTTTAGTGTGGCCGCTGGCAGGTGAGTTCAACGTGCACAGCGGCGCTTGTTCAGCTTTCCGACAGGCTTGCCGTCACGAGACGGACGCGACGGTTCGCGCATCCGCCGCCTACAATTTCCTCTCCTTATCGCGGAATCGACCATGAAGCTGCTCGCCGTATACCTGCTCGCGCTGTGTCTGGCCCTGCCCGCGGCAGCGGCCGAGCTGAAGGTCGACCTCGGCCATGGCGTGACGGCCTACAGCAGCGAAACCCTGCTCAAGCGCACCGACGCGCGCACGATCGACGTACCCGCCGACGTGGCGTTCCGCCGCACGATGCATTACCGCGCAGTGCCGCTGATCGCACTGCTCGATGGCATCGCTCCCGGCGACCACCTGCAGTTCGTGGCCGGCGACGGCTTTGCCGCCGAGATTCCCGCCGCGCTGCTGCTGAACACGCACGGCAGCGAAGCCTGGCTGGCGATCGAGGACCCGGCGCGGCCGTGGCCCACGTTGCCGGGCCACGCCCGGGCCGGACCGTTCTACGTGGTGTGGATGCGCCCGCAGGCCGCCGGCATCGGCCCGGAACAATGGCCGTACCAGCTGGCCAGCATCCGCAAGCTGGCCAACGTGGCCGCGCGCTTCCCGGCGCTCCTGCCCGATCCCTCGCTGCCGCAGGACAGCGAGGTGCAGCGCGGCTTCGCAGTATTCCAGCGCACCTGCCTCGCCTGCCACACGCTCAACGGTCAGGGGGATGCAAAGCTCGGCCCGGATCTGAACATCCCGCACAATCCCACCGAGTACCTGCGCGCCGACCTGCTGCGCGCATTCATCCGCGACCCGCAGTCGCTGCGGCGATGGCCGCAGGCGAGGATGCGAGGGTTCGGCGCACAGGTGCTGTCCGACGCCGACCTCGACGCCGTGCTGGCCTACCTGCGGCATATGGCGGGACGCAAGCACGGCAGCTGAGGCGACCGTGCCATTCACGGCCCAGCCGCCGCCTCGGCCTGCCAAGAATCGCACAATGCCTGCAGCGCCTGCTCGCGCTGCGTCTTCGGTTCGCGCGCCAGCTCGCGCACGCTGGCGTAGAACGCCGACCACTGCCCCTCGGCTTGGCGGAACAGCACTGCGAACGCCGGCGTCCACTGCTCGTACAGGCCGAACGGCAGCAGCCGCGCATTGTTGATCGGCTGCGCGACCCAGGCGTCGTAGCGGTGATCGCCCGGCCAGTCGCGCTCGCGCCACTGCGCGTAACGGACGCGGAACGCCGCGATCTGGCGCTGTTTGCCCGCCTCCATCGCCGCCGCGTCCGCGCCGCTGGCATACAGCGTCGCCAGTCGCGTGCGCAGGTCCAGCACCAGGTGGGTGAAGCCCCGCTCCATCGCGTGGACGCGCTCATCCGGTGGCGGCAGCCCGCGTGACTGGCGCCATTCGCGCAGCCCCTCGGTCTGCACGAAGGTCGCGAAGGATTCGTTGAACGCGGTGTCGCCCTTCACGTAGACCAGCTGGTGCGCCAGCTCGTGGAAGATCGTGCCATCCAGCTCATCGTCATCCCAGCGCAGCATGCTCGACAGGATCGGATCGGCGAACCAGCCCAGCGTGGAGTACGCCGGCACGCCGCCGATCCACACATCGTCGCCGCGCGCATGCAACTGCGCCGCATACTCCTTCGCCGCCGCCTCGCGGAACCAGCCGCGATAGGCCACGCAGCCGCTGACCGGGAAACACTGCGGCACGGCCTGCACCGAGTAGCGCGGCGTGGCGAACACGTTCCACACCACGTAGGGCCGATCCAGCGCGACGTACCCGGTGTAGCTGCGGTTGTCCGGCAACGCCAGCCGCTGCGAGGCGAACCGGCGCGCCTGCTGCGCCTGCTGCAGCCGCGCGGCGAGCTGCGGATCGGTGGCCGGATCGCGCAGCAGCTTGCTTACCGCACGCCGGTGCACGACCAGCTCGCCCTGCCCGTGCACGGCCTGCGCGTAGTAACGCAGACTGCCGCAGGCGCATAGCAAAAGGCCCATCGCCGCGATGGCGATGAGCCTTGGAATACGGCGGCGCGGAGGCGCGAATCCGGGCATGCCCCGATGCTGCCTCAACTCTCAGCGGCGGTCGCGGTCGTCGCGATCGCGGTCGCGGTCGCGGCGGGCGTCGCGCCGCGGCGGGCGCTCGTCGCGATGGTCGCCGCGGTCATGGCCCTGCCACCGGCCGGCGTGGCCGTGATAATCGCGGTAGCCGCCGTAGTCGCGGTAGCGGTAGCCGCCATCCCGGTAGCGCGAGCCGCCATACCACACGCTGCTGACGCCCACGCTCACGCCGGGCGCATAGCAGCAACCGTAGTAACCACCGTAATAGCCGTCGTAGTAGCCGGGCGTCGCGTAATAGGCGTTGCCACCATCGCCATAATAAGCATCACCGCTGTAGCCGGAGCCACGCACATAGCTGTAGCCCGGGTCGTAATAGCAGCCCGACAGCGTCGCGGCGGCGACGCTCAGGACAACGCTGGCCAGCAGGCGTTTCATGATCTGTCTCCATCGGGGAGTTGCGACTTCACGCTAGGCCGCTGCACTTGAACGCGCACTGAGTTGCAGCGCACCGCCTGCCGGCGTTTACCCGCCAGCCACGTATCGCCACCTCGGCTTCGATTCAGGTCGGCGGAGCGGAGCCAGTCAGCCCTTGCGCTTGCTCTGTTCGCCCCGCTGGGGAGCCCGCACGCGCCCGTCGGCGCCTTCGCCGCCCACCGGACCGGCCAGCGGCGGGTGCAGTTCCGCCCGGCCCGACCCCGGCTGGGCCGGGTTGGCATCCGGCCAGATCGGCCCCTGCCTTGCCCGTTCCTGCTTGACCGCAAGCAAGGCCTGGATCTTTGCCACGGCATCCTCCTGGCTGAGGTAGGGGGTTGCCGGCTCGGGCGAACGCTTGCGCGGGGCCGGCCTTTTCGCGGCAACGGCAGGTTGGACAGCAGCCCTGGCCATGCGCGGTTTGGCCGCCGACTTCGCCACAGGCTTTTTCGCCGCCGCCTTCTTCGCGGCGACCTTGCGGACCGCCGCTTTTTTCGTCGCCGGCTTCTTCGCGGTCTTCCGTGCCACCGCCTTGCCGGCGGCTGGCTTCCGCACTGGCGTCTTCTTAGCGGCAACCTTCTTCGTGGCGGCCTTCTTCGGGGGGGTAGCCTTCCTCGTGGCAGCCTTCTTCACCGCGGCCTTGCGCGGGGCGGACTTCTTCGCGACGGTCTTCCCGGCCGGCGCGTTCCTGGCGGTAGCTTTCTTTGCCGCGGATTTCTTCGCAGCCGACTTGCGGGTCATAGCCATGCGTTCGTTCTCCTGCGGTGGACGATGCAGCTGTGACCAGTATGCACGCCCCGGCCGCGGCAGGCATTACGCAGCGCAAGAAGCGTTCATCATCGGAAGCTCGGATGCATCAGCGCGTCGAGGAAATGCGGCAGCACCCCCGGCTCCACCAGCAGGGTGAAGATCACGCCGTAGGCTGCGCCCCACAGGTGCGCGCTGTGGTTGACGTTGCCCTGCCCGCGCCGGTCCATGTAGATCGAGTAGCCGGTGTACAGCACGGCGTAGACGATTGCCGGCATCGGGATCACCAGCACGATGATGCGCGACCACGGCGCCAGCAGGATGAAGGCGAACAGCACCGCCGACACCGCGCCCGAGGCGCCGAGGCTGCGGTAGTTCGGGTTGCTACGGTTCTTCAGGTAGGTCGGCAGGATCGAGACCACCAGGCCGCCGATGTAGAACAGTGCGAAGCCGAACGGCCCCATGCGCGAGGCGAAGAAGCTCTCCATCACCCGGCCGAAGAAGAACAGCGTGATCATGTTGAACAGCAGGTGCCCGAAGTCCGCATGCACCAGGCCGTAGGTCACCAGGCGGTGGTACTCGCGCTGGCGGGCGATCGCCGGCGGCCACAGGATCAGGTCGTTCAGCAGGCGGCTGTTCTTGAACGCCATGAACGAGACGATGCAGGTGATGGCAATGATGGCCAGGGTGATCAGCATGGGCAGTTCCGCGTCCGGCAACAAAAGCGGACATCTTGGCGCCGTCGCCGCGGCTTGTCGACTTCCGCGCTTATGCATCTGCCGTCGCGCCATATTCCGGGAAATCACTGCCCGCACCCATGGCAGGCGGCTATCATTCGCCGCTTTACGCGGCCGTCCGGTCGCCCGGCGCATGCCATGACCTCGCTTCGCTACCTGCATCTGGACGTCTTTGCCGCCACCCAGGGCGGCGGCAACCACCTCGGCGTGGTACTCGGCGCGGATGGCTGGGGCACCGCGGCGATGCAGCGTTTCGCGCGCTGGACCGCGCTGGTCGAGACCACCTTCCTGCTGCCGCCGACCGATCCGCGCGCCAGCTACCGCGCGCGCATCTTCACTCCGCACAAGGAGATTCCGTTCGCCGGCCACCCCAGCATCGGCAGTGCGCACGCCGCGCTCGCCTGCGGCCTGGCCGAGCCGCGCGACGGCCTGTTGTGGCAGGAATGCGGCGCCGGCGTGCTGCCGATCCGCGTCCTGGGCGACGGCGCCGGGCGCGAACTGCTGCTGCAGTCGCCGGGCGAACGCGTGCTTGACACCGGCCGCGACGCCCACCCGCTGCTGGCGGCCACGCTGGCCAACATCGAACCGGGCGTACTGCCGCCGGCGCTGGTCGACGGTGGCCGCCGCTGGTGGCTGGCCGAGCTGGCCGACGAAGCCGGCCTGCGCGCGTGGCAACCCGACCATGCGGCGATCGCCGCGCTGGCCCACGCCAGCGACAGCATGGGCCTGTGCGCGTTCGCACGATGCCGTCAGCCTGATTACCAGTTGGTAGTACGCGCATTCCCGGCGGGCGTGGGCATCGTCGAGGACCCCGCCTCCGGCGCCGCCAACGGCCTGATCGCCGCCTACATCGCCCATGTCGAACCGCACGGCCCGCTGGCCCGCGGCTACAAGGTCAGCCAGGGCCGCGAGATCGGCCACGACGCACAACTGATCGTGCACATCGACGGCAACGCGATCTGGGTCGGCGGACGCAGCCATACGGTGATCGACGGCACGCTGGCGTGGACGCCGTAACGCGCCGCACCGGCTATTCGCGCTCGTCAAGGTGCGCGCGGCGCGCGGCGACCAGCGCCAGCGCCGACCAGTCCAGTTCCGCGTCGCCGGCAGCCAGCGCCTCCAGCATGGCGTCGCGCAGCACGCCGGCGAACGGCAGCGGCACGCGCTGCGCCTCCCCCGCGGCCAGCGCCAGCCCCACATCCTTGTAGCCCAGCGGCAAGGCGAACCCGGCCGGCTTGAAGCGCTGCTCGGCGATCAGCTTGCCGTAGCCCTGATAGGCCGGCGCGGCAAACAGGGTACTGGTCATCACGTCGAGAAACTCCGCCGCGCTGACGCCATGGGCGCGGGTCAGCGCGGTGGCTTCAGCCATGCTTTCAATCGCCGCCGCCAGCATGAAGTTACCTGCGATCTTCGCCACGTTCGCGCGCTCCGGCGCCTCGCCCAACGGCCACAGTTTGCTGCTCATCGCCTCCAGCAAGGGCCGTACGCGTTCGATGGCGGCGGGCTTGCCGGCCACCAGGATGTTGAGCTTCGCCGCGGCGGCCATGTCCGGGCGCCCGAACACCGGCGCGGCGACGTACTCCAGCCCGCGCCTGCCGTGTTCCGCGGCCAGCTCCTGCGCCAGTGCCACCGAGATCGTGGCGTGGTTGACGTGCACGGTGCCGCGATCCATCGCATCGAGCACACCGCCATCGAGGAACACCTCGCGTACCGCCTGGTCGTTCGCCAGCATGCTGCACAGCACTTCGCCCTGCACGGCACGGTCGGCCGTCTTCGCCACCTTTGCGCCCAGCGAAGCCAGCGGCTCGGTGGCTCCCGCCGAGCGGTTCCATACCGCCAGCGTGTGACCGGCCGCCAGCAGGTTGCTGGCCATCGCGCTGCCCATCGCACCGAGGCCGATGAATCCGACTTTCATGCAGGTGCCCTCATGCCGAAACCGGCGCCCAGTGGAACATGCGCGATATTCAATTCGCGCGAAATCCGCCTATCACGCCACGGCGCCTGCCGCCTGCCCCGAAGCCCACGCCCACTGGAAGTTGTAGCCGCCGAGCCAGCCGGTGACGTCGACCACTTCGCCGATGAAATACAACCCCGGCACCCGCCTCGACTGCATGGTGCTGGAGGACAGCTGGTCGGTATCGACCCCGCCCAGGGTGACCTCGGCGGTGCGATAGCCCTCGGTGCCGCTGGCGGTGATCGGCCATGCATTGAGCTGCGCGCCGAGCTGCACCAGCTCGGCCTCCCGGTACTGACGCATCGGCCGATTGTCGAACCACTGCTCGCACAGGCGTTGCGCCAGGCGCTTCGGCAGCACCTCGCCGAGCACGGTCTTCAGCTCGGCCAGCGGCCGCGCGGTGCGTTGTTCGACCAGGTACTCGCCGACGTCGAGGTCCGGCAACAGATCGATGCGCAGGTCGTCGCCAGGCTGCCAGTACGAGGAAATCTGCAGGATCGCCGGGCCACTGAGGCCGCGATGGGTGAACAGCAGGCCGCCGCGGAAGCTCTGCTTGCCGACGCGAGTTTCCACCGTCGACAGCGCCACCCCGGCGAGGTCCTGATAGTGCTCCTGGTGCTTGCCGCTCAGGGTCAGCGGCACCAGGCCGGCGCGCGTGGGCAGCACAGCGTGGCCGAACTGGCGCGCCAGTTCGTAGCCGAAGCCGCTGGCGCCCATGCTGGGAATCGACAGGCCGCCCGAGGCGACCACCAGCGACCCGGCATGCACCTCGCCGCGCGCGGTGAGCACGCCGAAGCCTTCCGGTGTTCTGCGCACGCGCTGCACGCCACAGCTCACCTCCACCGCCACACCGGCCGCAGCGCACTCGTCCAGCAGCATGCGCACGATCTGCTTCGACGAGTCATCGCAAAACAGCTGGCCCAGTTCCTTCTCGTGGTACGCGATGCGGTGCTTCTCCACCAACGCGATGAAGTCCCACGGCGTGTAGCGCGCCAGCGCGGACTTGGCGAAATGCGGGTTGGCCGACAGGTAGTTCGCCGGCGTCGCGTCCATGTTGGTGAAATTGCAGCGCCCGCCACCGGACATCAGGATCTTCTTGCCGACCTTGTTCGCATGGTCGACCAGCAGCACACGGCGACCGCGCTGGCCGGCGGCTATCGCGCACATCAGCCCCGCGGCGCCGGCGCCGATGATCAACACCTCGGTTTTCAAGAACTCACCATGGTCACGCCATTGCGCTTTTGTTCGCCATCCCGGCGAAAGGAAAGTTGCGCATTATCGCCCAGCCGCATCGCTTACACTCAGCCCTTCAGTTGCCAGCGAGCCGCCGCCATGCCTTCCTTTGACGTAATCTCCGAAGTCGACAAGCACGAGCTGACCAACGCGGTCGACCAGGCCAACCGCGAACTGGGCAACCGCTTCGACTTCAAGGGCGTGGACGCGAGTTACGTGCTGGACGACGGCGTGATCACCCAGAGCGCGCCGAGCGAATTCCAGCTGCAGCAGATGCTGGACATCCTGCGCGGCCGGCTGACCGCGCGGAAGATCGACATCCGCGCGCTCGACGCGGGCGAGCCGGAAACCAACCTGGGCGGCTCGCGGCAGAAGATCACCGTGAAGCAGGGTATCGAGCAGCCGGTGGCGAAGAAGCTGGTGGCCGAGCTGAAGGCGGCCAAGCTCAAGGTCGAGGCGCAGATCAACGGCGACAAGCTGCGCATCAGCGGCAAGAAGCGCGACGACCTGCAACTGGCGATGGCGGTGCTGCGCAAGTCCGACGTGGAACTGCCGCTGCAGTTCGACAACTTCCGGGATTGAACCGGGATCCGTGCAAAGCATCACACGCGTCGCGAACCGCGTAGGGCGGGCACCGCCCGCCGGCTCTTGCCTTGCGAGATTGCGACAAACTGATCCTTCGCCGGAGCCCGCTCGCAGGCGATGCTCTTCGACACTACGAAAGGCATCGCCCGCCAGCGGGCTCCTACGGGCAGCGGCGGGACCTACGCTTTCGACAGCAATCGCCCACCCATCGCGGCGTTGACGGCCACCACCACCACCACTGCCAGCGCATGCGTCAGCAGGTCGGTGGCGGCGGAATCATAGGCGTGGCAGATCTCCAGCAGGCTGGCCGAGGCCGCCGCGCTGGCCAGCCCGACCAGCACGGCCGTGAGCACCGGTCGCAGCGGGCAGGCGCGACGCAGCAGCACGATCAGCAGCGCAGACAACGGCACTGAGAAGCCGATGATGAAGAGCAGGCAGTCGGCGGTCTGATGCAGGCCGGCAAGCTGCGTCCCCGGCGCGATCCAGGTGCGCAGGCAGCCGAGGCCGCTGGCGCCGATCCACAGCAGAGCGCCGGGCAGCGGCAGCCACGCCCACGCCGCCCGCCGCCCCGGCACGCCCAGCGCGAATGCAGCCCACGCCGCGCAGATCGCGGTGATCGCCGCGCCGATGCCGGCCCAGGCCAGGTCCGGCGTGGCGGCCCAGCGCCGCAGCATCGGGGCGGCGCCGTAATGCAGCAACAATCCGGCTGCCAGCGCCAGCACCGCCAGCAGCCAGCCGGCAGTGCGCAGCCATGGCGGCAACAGCCGCCGCACCGGCACCAGCCCGGTGCCGAGATGGTCGATCAGCGCCTCATGGGATGATGACTGCTCGGGCATCACGTCAGGGTTCTCCGTGGAAACGTTCGCGCAGCGCCTTCAACGCGCGATGCAGGTTCACTTTCAGTGCGCCGGCGCTGCGCCCGGTCAGCTCAGACGCCTCGCTGAGCGTGCGCTCGCGCAGGCCCAGCTGTTCCACCGCCTCGCGCTGGCCCGGCGGTAGTTCGGCGATCGCCTCATGCAGGCGCTGCGCACGCTGGCCGCTTTCGGTGGCCACGCTGGCGTCGTCGGCATCCGGGTGTCGGTTCAGCGCGTAGTCGTCGTGCAGTTCGCGGCTGTCGCGACGGCCACGGCGGCGCAGCGCGTCGATCGCACGGCGGCTGGCGATCGCGCTCAGCCATGCGTCGTACGAACGGCTCGGATCGTAGGTGTGGCGCACGCGGTGCACAGTAAGCAGGGTCTCCTGCACCACGTCGTCCAGGCTGTCCGACGCCACGCCCTGGCGCCGTGCGGTGGCGCGGATCAGCGCCACCGAATCGGCCAGCAGCCTCTCGTAGGCGCGCCGGTCGCCGGCCTGCGCAGCCGCCATCCACACCGCCCGGCGCCGGTCGGGCGATTCGCTGTCGTTCACCATGACGACATCAGCTGGCACGGGGTCGAGACTCGCCCGCAGGGAAAGTCCACTATCTAGACCCATGCCGGCGGCGGCGGTCAAGGCTTGTGACATGCGGACTCCACGGCGGAACGCCTGAAGGAGTATTCGCTGCAGCCGGCCCCGGTGTTACTCCAGCCCGCAGGTAACCGCCGTCAGCATGCCGGCGAATAACCAGGCAACCACCCACGGATGCTTCCCATGCTCGTGTTGATCCTCGCCTATCTCGGCGGCGTACTGACCATCCTCAGCCCGTGCATCCTGCCGGTGCTGCCGTTCGTGTTCGCCCGCTCGGATCGCCCGTTCATGCGCAACGGTTTCCCGATGCTGCTGGGCATGGCGATCACCTTCGCCGCGGTCGCCACGCTGGCGGCGATCGGCGGCAGTTGGGCGGTGCACGCGAACCAGTACGGTCGCTGGGTGGCGATGCTGGTGCTGGCCGTGCTCGGCCTCACCCTGCTGTCGACCCGGCTGGCGGAATGGATCGCGCGCCCGTTCGTGGCGCTGGGCAACCGGCTGTCGCAGCGCTCGGCCGGCGACAGCGATTCGATCTGGGGCGCGACCGGCCTCGGCGTCGCCACCGGCTTGCTGTGGGCACCCTGCGCGGGGCCGATCCTCGGCCTGCTGCTGACCGGCGCGGCGCTGAACGGCGCCAACGTGCAGACCACCCTGCTGCTGCTCACCTACGCCGCCGGCGCGGCCACTTCGTTGGGCCTGGCGCTGCTGCTCGGCGGCAAGCTGTTCGCGCTGATGAAGCGTTCGCTCGGCGCCGGCGAATGGGTGCGCCGTGCGCTCGGCGTCTTGGTGCTGGGTGGCGTCGCCGCGATCGCGCTGGGCCTGGATACCGGCCTGCTCACCCGCGTCTCGCTGGCCAGCACCGGCGGCATTGAGCAGAAGCTGATCAACGCGGTGCGCCCGGCACCGGCGTCGCAGCCGCTGCTGAAGGCTGGCGACCCGCTGCCGGTGGAAGGCACGTTCCCGTCGCTGGCCGGCGCCACGCAGTGGCTGAACAGCCCCCCGCTCACCACCGAGTCGCTGCGCGGCAAGGTGGTGCTGGTCGATTTCTGGACCTACTCCTGCATCAACTGCATCCGCGCACTGCCGTACGTGCGCAGCTGGGCCGACAAGTACAGGGACCACGGCCTGGTGGTGATCGGCGTGCACGCACCGGAGTTCGCGTTCGAGAAGGACCCGGCCAACGTGGCGAAGGCGGTGAAGGACCTCGGCGTCGACTACCCGGTCGCGCTGGACAACGACTACGCGATCTGGAAAGGCTTCAACAACGAGTATTGGCCGGCGCATTACTTCATCGACACGCAGGGACAGATCCGCCACCACCACTTCGGCGAAGGCGAGTATCGGCAAAGCGAGGACGTGATCCGCCAGCTGCTGACCGAGGCCGGCCAGAACAACCTGCCCGGCGGCTACGTCAGCGACGACCATCGTGGCGTCGAAGCCGCCGCGTCAGACGACCTCACCCGCTCGCCGGAAACCTACGTCGGCTACGCCCGCGCGATGAACTTCGTCGGCGGCCGGGTGGCGCGCGATGAAACGCACGACTATCGCGCGCCCGCCTCGCTCGCCGCCAATCAGTGGTCGCTCGACGGCCGCTGGACCGTGCGCGATGAGAACGCGCAGCTGGACCGGGCTGGCGGCGCCATCGTCTACCGCTTCCGCGGCCGCGACCTGCACCTGGTGCTCGGCCCCGCCAGCGACGGCAAGCCGATCCGCTACCGCGTCAGCATCGACGGCCAGCCGCCCGGCGCCGACCACGGCATGGACACCGACGAGGCCGGCAACGGCACGGTCACCGGCCAGCGTCTGTACCAGCTGGTGCGCCAGGCCAGCGGCGGCGGCGAGCGGCTGTTCGAGATCACCTTCCTCGATCCCGGCGTGCAGGCATACGCGTTCACGTTCGGCTGATCGGCTCTCGTAGGAGCCCACTCGCGGGCGATGTTCTCCACCGGGATTCGGGATTCGCAAGAGCAGCGCCCGCGATGCGGACTCCTGCAAAACGACATCCACGGAGGTTGCCATGTCACGCATCGACGAAACCCTCGCGATGGACCGCCGCCGCTTTCTGCGCGCAGCACTCGGCGGCGGTGCATTGCTGGCCGTCGGCGGCGGATGGCTGCTGCCGCGCCTGCGGGCGGCGGCGAACACGCCGGTCGGCAGGCCCGGCGACGTGTTGCTGGAAATCTTCGACGACGCCGGCCACGACCTCGGCGCGCGCAAGGTGGCGAAGCTGGTGCTGAGCGATGCGCAATGGCGGCACCGGCTGGCGCCGGCGGCGTACGAGATCATGCGTCAGGACGGCACCGAACGCGCATTCAGCGGCGAGCACGAACGGCCCGCCGTGCCCGGCCTGTTCCGCTGCGTCGCCTGCGCCACCGCGCTGTACGACGCCGCCACCGAGTTCGACTCCGGCACCGGCTGGCCCAGCTTCTGGCAGCCGATCGCCGCCCGCAACGTGATCGAGCGCCACGACAGCATGTTCGGCATGGATCGCATCGCGATCAGCTGCGCCGGCTGCGACAGCCACCTCGGCCACGTCTTCGACGACGGCCCGCAGCCAACCGGCCTGCGCTACTGCATGAACTCGGTGGCGCTGCGCTTCGTGCCGCGCCACGCCTGAACGCTCAGCCGTCGTCCCGCGACCACGGCCACCAGCCGCGCCCTGTGCGCGCATAGCGGTCGGCCGCGCGCTCGAACGGATTGCGCACGCTGATGCCGCCGCACAGCAGGTACAGCGGCAGGAACAGCGGACCGAGCAGCATGTACTGGCAGACGTGGGCGCGCTCGTGCTCGGCCAGCGATACCGGCGGCTCGATACCGTGGCCGGCGCGATGGGCATAGGTGAGGCACGGCACGTCCAGCCACTCGCCGGTGTGCACGATCACGTTGCCCAGGGTCAGCGCCCCGCCGCGCCCCCACGGCCAGCGGCGCACCACCAGCGCCAGCTCGCGCCGCTGCCAGCGCAGCTTGGCGCCGAAGGGAAGGCCAGCCAGGCCCAACAGCAGGCCGGGCAGGCTGTTCGGCAACGTCCACAGCATGCCCAGCGCCAGCAGGCTCTGCCGTGGCCAGCGTGAAGCGGATGTGTCGGGACGTTGCGGCATGTCGGCTCGGCTTGGTTTCGGCAAAGGGCGCCGCCATCTTGTCGGCGTTGGCGCCTGGCGCCTGACCTGTTACCGGAGTCTGCCATGAGTACACCACTGGCCATCCCCTGCCCGCATTGCGGCGCCCTGAACCGCGTTCCGGCCGAACGCCTCAGCGAACATCCGAATTGCGGCCGCTGCAAGCAGGCGCTGTTCGAGGGACATCCGGTGGAACTGACCGCGGCGAACTTCGACGCGATCGCCGGCCGCGGCGACCTGCCGGTGCTGGTGGATTTCTGGGCGCCATGGTGCGGGCCGTGCGTCGGCTTCGCGCCGGTGTTCGTGCAGGCCGCCGGCAAGTTCGAACCACGCCTGCGGCTGGCCAAGCTGGATACCGAGGCGCAGCCGCAGATCGCCGGGCGCTTCAACATCCGCAGCATTCCCACGCTGATCATGTTCAAGCAGGGCCGCGAGATCGCGCGGCAATCCGGCGCACTGAACGCGGCGCAGCTGCAGCAGTTCGTCGAGAGCGCGTTGGCGCGCGACTGATCAGCGCGCGCCGGCGCCGGCCGCCTGCCAGCGCAGCCAGTCGATCACCGCCGCCACCGCGGCGCGCGGCTTCGCCGGCGGCCGCACGATCCAGTACGACGGACCCAGCGATACGTCCAGATCGCCGAACGGGCGCAGCAGGCTGCCGTTAGCCACGTCGTCCGCGGCCAGCCGATGACGTGCCAGCGCTACGCCCTGGCCCTGCATCGCTGCGCGCAGCACCAGGTCGGACGAGGTGTAGCGCGCGCCGCCCTGCAGCGAAAGCCTCGCCGGCCCGTGCGCCTGCCGCCATAGTTCCCACGCCGCCTCCGGATCGCGGTCGTGCAGCAGGCGCAGGCCGGCCAGTTGCGCCGGTCTGGACGGACGCCCGGACGCCTGCCACAGCACCGGACTCATCACCGGATACAACGCGTCGTCCATCAGCGGCTCGGCGTGCAGTTCCGGCCACGGCCCCTTGCCCATGCGGATCGCCAGGTCGACGCGGCCGTCGTCCAGCGCATCCAGCCGCTGTTCCACCTGCACCGACAGCTCGATTTTCGGATGCGTCTTCTCCAGCGCAGGCAACCGTGGCAGCAGCCAGCGAATCGCGAACGACGGCGAGGTAGACAGAGTCACCGCGTGCGCCGGGCGGGTCTCGCGCAACGCCACCACCGCCTGTTCAATCTCGCGCAGGCCGGACAGTGTGGCGCGACCCAGCGCCTCGCCCTGCGGGGTGAACACCAGCGGCCCGCGCCCGGCCGCCGCGCGCAGCAGCGGCACGCCCAGCCAGCGATCCAGTTCGCCCAGGTACCGGCTCACCGAGGAGTGCGCCATGCCCAGCTCGCGCGCGGCGGCGCGCACGCCGCCATGCGCGTAGACCATGGCGAACGCGCGCAAGGCATTCAACGGCAACTCGTTCATGGTCGGAATTCTAGACCATAGATCCCGCACCATGGACCATCGAACTGGTCGAACATGGACGTCATTCGACCATTGCCGATGAGGGAATTGCATGGATTCGTTGCTCACCGCGGGCGGCCTGCTCAGTGTGGCCGCGATCACGCCCGGCCCGAACAACCTGGTGGTGCTGCGCGCGGCAGGTCATGCCGGCGTGCGCGGTGCACTGCCGGCAATCGCCGGCATCGTGTGCGGCGGCCTGCTGCTGTTTGCGGTGACGGCGCTGGGCGCGGGCGCGGTGTTCGCGGCGCACCCGCCGCTGCAGCGCTGGACCGGCGCGGTCGGTGCGCTGTACCTGGCCTGGCTTGGGGTATCGCTGTGTATCGCCGGCATCGCGCCACGACACGCCGCCGCGACGTCGGCGGCCTTGCCGGCCGGCACCCTGGGCTTGATCGGCTTCCAGTTCCTCAACCCGAAAAGCTGGGTGATCGTGCTGACCGTGCTGGCGGCGATGCCGGCCACCGGTCTGCGCGATTACCTGCCGCTGGCCGGACTGTTCGTGCTGATCCCCATCCTGTGCCTGCTGCTGTGGGCTGCGCTGGGCGCGTGGCTGGCCCGCTGGCTGGTGCGTCCTGCCGTGCGCCACGGCGTCGACGTCGTGATGGGCGTCCTGCTGGTCGCCTGCGCCTTGCTGCTGCTGATCGAACCTTGACCCTTTGCTCACCAGAGATACCGAGATGACCACCTTCCACCCGACTCCCGCCCGCCGCGTACTGTGCCTTGCCGGCAGCCTGCGCCGCGATTCCTGGAACCGCCGCCTGCTGCAGGCGGCCGTGGCTCAGGCACCGGCGACACTGCAACTGGATGTCTACGACGCGCTGTCCACCGTGCCGCTGTTCGACGAGGACCTAGAGCAGCGCGAAGCGGCCGGACCCGCCGGCGTGCAGGCGCTGCACGCGGCGGTCGCCGCCGCGGACGGCCTGGTCATCGCCACGCCCGAATACAACCACGCCATGCCGGGCGTGCTGAAGAACGCGCTGGACTGGCTCTCGCGCGAAAGCCCTGCCGGCGACGTGCTGGCGGAAAAACCCGTGGCCGTGCTCGGCGCCAGCAGCGGCCCGTGGGGCACACGCCTGGCGCAGGCCTCGCTGCGCCAGGTGCTGCACACCTGCGGCGCGCTGGTGATGCCGGCACCAACCCTGTTCGTGGCGAACGCGGCCAGCCGCTTGGACGCCGATAGCACACTGGCCGACCTGGCTACCGTGCAGTCGCTGCAGGACTTTCTGTTGGCGTTTGAGCGCTGGATCGCACGCGTGGCGCCGCCGCTCGCCAGGCCGGAACCGGTCGCAACGGCGCGGTGCTGAACGCGCTCACCCATGCCTTTATGCACCCCTCCGCCGCGGCGGCGCCGGTTATGCTGGCCGCTTTCGTCCGCGAGGAAACGTCGTGCGCCCATCCCTGCCCTCCGTGCTGCTGGCCGCCTTCGTGCTGGCCGGTTCAAGCCTTGCCCCAGCCCTCGCCGCCGACAGCCACAAGCCGGCAGCAGCGGAGGCCGGCAGCAGCGACGGCTTCCAGCTGCCGCCGCTGCCGGCCGATGCGCACGTGACGCAATCGACCACGGTGGACGGCAAAACGCTCAAGTACACGGTCACCGTCGGCTCGCTGCCGGTGCGCGACGGGAAGGGCAAGACCACCGGTGAAGTGGTGTTCACCGCCTACACCATGACCGGCAAGGACCGCCCGGTGACGTTCGCGCTGAACGGCGGCCCGGGCGCCTCGTCGGTGTACCTGAACCTCGGCGCGATCGGGCCGAAGAAGGTGAACTTCGGCGTCGAGGGGGACAGTCCGTCCGACCCGGCCACGCTGCACGACAACCCCGGCACCTGGCTGGGCTTCACCGACCTGGTGTTCATCGATCCCGTGGGCACCGGCTACAGCCGCGCGCTGGTCGACGACAAGGAAGCGACCAAGCAGTTCTACAGCACCGACAGCGACATCAAGTACCTGTCGCGCATCGTCTACGACTGGCTGGTCAAGAACGGCCGCATGGGTTCGCGCAAGTACCTGGTCGGCGAGAGCTACGGCGGCTTCCGCGGCCCGCGCATCACCGAGTACCTGCAGACCCGGCTCGGCGTGGCGATGAAGGGCGTGGTGCTGCTGTCGCCCTACCTCGACCCGGCGGCCTACCACGACGAGAACGTATCGCCGCTGCCGTGGATGCTCACCCTGCCCTCGATCGCCGCGGCGCACCTGGAGCGCGAGCACCGGCTCAGCGCCGAGGCGATGGCACCGATCGTCGAATACACCCGCGGCGAATACGCCAGCGACCTGATGCGCGGCCGCTCCGACCCGCACGCCACCGACCGCGTGGTGAAGAAGGTCACCGAACTGACCGGGCTCGACCCGCTGTTCGTGAAGCGCTCCGGCGGCCGCATCGAAACCCAGGCCTACCTGCGCGAGGTATACCGCGCCGAAGGCAAGCTGGGCAGCCGTTACGACTCCAACGTCACCGCCTGGGATCCGTTTCCCTACGCGCCGCATCAGCAGACCGGCGACCCGATCCTCAACGGCATCATCGCGCCCACTACCAGCGCGATGGTCGATCTCGTCACCCGGGTCGTGGGCTGGAAAGTCGACGGCCGCTACAACGCGCTCAGCTACGAGGTGAACAAGCTGTGGCACCAGGACGAGGATGCCGACAAAGGTTCGGTGTCGCAGCTGCGCGAGGCGGTCGCCAACGACCCGGGCCTGCGCGTGCTGATCACGCACGGCTGGGACGACCTCTCATGTCCGTTCATGGCCTCGGTGCTGATCGTCGACCAGATGCCGGCAATGGGCGACCCGACCCGCGTGCAGGTGAAGAACTACCCCGGCGGCCACATGTTCTACTCGCGCGCCGACAGCCAGGCCGCGCTGACCGCCGACGTGAAGGCGTTGTACGGCGTCAAGTGATGACGTGTATCTCTCCGGCCTCGTAGGGCGGACACTGTCCGCCGCTGCTGCGTCACGGAATCAAAAGCTGGCGGGCGGTGCCCGCCCTACACAAGGAAGCGGGAGCAAACCGTCGCGGCGTCAGCGCGCCGACATGCTCGCGCGCACCAGGTACTGCACGCTGAACATCCGCTGCGGGTCGGTCCACACTCGCTGCACGGCCAGCCCGGCGCGGGCGGTCAGTGCGGCGAAGTCCTCCAGCGAATATTTGCAGCTGTACTCGACCTGGATCGCCTCGTCGGTGCGGAACGGCACGTTCACGCGGCCGACTTTGACCTGCTGCTCGCGGCGGCTGACCAGGTGCGTCTCGATGCGCCCGGCCATCGGGTTGTAGTGCGACCGGTGCGCGAACGCGGACAGCTCGAAGTTGCTGCCGATCTCGCGGTTGAGCCGCGCCAGCATGTTCAGGGTGAACTCGGCGGTGACGCCGGCGCGGTCGTTGTAGGCTGCCTCGATCAGCGCCGGATCCTTCTTCAGGTCCGCGCCGATCAGGATGCCGCCGGCATCGCCCATCTCGTTGCGCATCTTGCGAAGCAGCGCGGCCGCGCTGCGGTTGTCGAAATTGCCGATGGTGGAACCGGGGAAGTACAGCACGGTGCGTCGCGGCGCGCGCGGCGGGATTGGCAGCCGCAGCGGCTTGCTGAAATCCGCGCACAGTGGCTGCAGCGGCAACTGCGGGAACGCCGTGGCCAGCCGCTCGACGCTCTGCCGCAGCGGCTCGGGCGAAATTTCCACCGGCACGTAGGTCACCGGCGCGCGCAGATGTTCGAGCAACATGCGGGTCTTGTGCGCATTGCCGCTGCCGTACTCGACCAGCCGCACGTCGCTGCCCAGTGCACCGGCGATGTCGGCTGCGTGTTCGTCCATCAGCGCGATCTCGCAGCGTGTGAGGTAATACTCCGGCTGCTCGCAAATGCGCTCGAACAACGCCGAGCCGCGCTCGTCGTAGAACAGCCACGACGGCAGCCGCTTGGGGCGGGCGCCGAGGCCGCGCTGGACGACTTCCAGGAGATCGCTCGACGGCGGGCGACGGTCGTCGTCGCTGAGGCCAAAGGGTTGCACACTGCTCATCGGTCCTGTCCCAGTCGCAGCCCGGCGAATTGCCACCGGGCCTGGGGTGGAAAGAAATTGCGGTAGGTGGCTCGGATGTGGTCGCGCGGGGTGGCGCAGGAACCACCGCGCAACACCCACTGGCCGCACATGAACTTGCCGTTGTACTCGCCCAGCGAACCGGGCAGCGGGCGGAAGCCCGGGTAGCCGATGTAGGGCGACGCGGTCCACTCCCACGCGTCGCCGTAAAGCTGCTGCAGGCCGCTGCCGGCGCCGGCCGCACGCGGCTGGAAGCGCTGCGCGTCCTGCAGGTTGCCTTCGATCGCGACGCCCTGTGCCGCCGACTCCCACTCCGCCTCGGTGGGCAGGCGCGCGCCGGCCCAGTGCGCAAACGCTTCGGCTTCGTAATAGCTGAGATGGCACACCGGCTCGTGCGGGTCAAGCGCACGCACGCCGGCCAGGGTGAACTCGCTGGCCAGATCGTCCTGCCAATAGAGCGGATGCTGCCAGCCCTCGCGCTGCAGCGTGGCCCAGCCGTCGGACAGCCACAGGCCGGGTTCGCGGTAGCCGCCTTCGCCCATGAAGGCCAGGTATTCGGCATTGGTCACCAGCCGGTTGGCCAGCGCGTGGGGCTGCAGCAGGGTGCGGTGGCGCGGGGTCTCGTTGTCGAACGCAAAGCCCTCGCCGCGGTGGCCGATTTCGGCGATGCCCTCGCGGCCCGCGACGAACTGCAGTGGCACCGCCTTCGCGTCCGCCGGTGCAGCGACCGGCGCGCGATATGCCGGCTGCAGCGGGTTGCACCAGAGCGCGTGCTTGATGTCGGTCAGCAGCAACTCCTGGTGCTGCTGTTCGTGCTGCAGACCCAGTTCGACCAGCCCGGGCAGCTCCGCGTCGTCGCTGCGGTCGAGCAGTTCGCCCACCGCGTCGTCGATGCGGCGACGGTAATCGCGCACCTCGTCCAGCGACGGCCGCGACAGCAGGCCGCGCTGCGGCCGCGCATGCATCGGGCCAACCGACTGGTAGTAGGAGTTGAACAGGTAGTGCCAAGCCGGATCGCGCGGTCTGTAGGCTGGGTCGCGACCCAGCACGAACTGCTCGAAGAACCAGCTGGTGTGCGCCAGGTGCCACTTGCCGGGACTGGCGTCGGGCATCGACTGCAGTTGCAGGTCCTCGGCGCTGAGGCCGGCGCAGAGTTCAAGCGTTCGCTGCCGCAGCTGCAGGAATCGGGCGGCGATGCCTGCAACGGCGCACGTGTGCCCGGCCGTCATGGTGACCTGCCGCCAGTGGCCATCGGGGTGGCCGCATGAGCTGGGGTGCCGGGTGCTGGAGTGTTGCGATGCATGCCCATCAGCATGCCGCCTCAATCGTTCACTTATCGTGATACCCAGGTGGCAGATACTTTGCAGCCGCGCTGCCAGATGCCGGCATGCAACCACGCCACCGCATCGCGGCACGCACGCATACGAACGGACGAGGTAACACCCATGAAAACGATCCTCCCCTCCCTGCTGCTCGCGCTCGTCGCCGGCAGCGGCGCCGCGTATGCTACGGAGGCGGTGCCGGCGCGCTCACCGCTGCCGGCCGCCGACTGCATCGACACCACGCAGATCAACGAGTGGCATATCGTCGACGCCCGCACCGCCATCGTGCGCACCGGCCCGAAACGCTACCTGGTGACATTGCAGAACGATTGCCCGCGCCTGGGTACGCCGCCGCCAGGGCTGATCTTCCGGGCCAACCCGTCCAACACCGTCGTCAATCGTGGCCGCATCTGCGGCGAAGTGGGCGAAACGGTGCATTCGCGCTACCAGCCGCCGTGCGCGATTCAGTCGGTCCGCAAGATCGACAAGGCGCGCTTCGACCAGTTCAGTGCGCACGCGCTGCGCCACGGCAGCGGCGCGGAACTGCCGGCGCGCATGCCCGCGCATTGAGCGCGAAGCCAGCATGGCCGTAAACAAGGAAAGGCCCGGCATGCCGGGCCTTTCGCGGTCACACGCTGCCGGCGCGGTCGCCGGAGTCAATCGTCGTCGTCGTCATAGCCATCGTCGCGGATGTAGCGCACCCGGTACGGGTCGTCGTACACCACCGTGCGCTCGATCACACGACGACGCACCACCGGGGCATCCTCGTAGATCACCGTGCGCGGTGGGCCGTACACCACCGGTGCCTCGTAGTACACCGGCGCCGGGCGCAGCGCATCGCTGACCAGGCCGGCCACCGCGCCGGTGACGATGGCCCCGGCGATCCAGCGGCCGCCGCTCCAGTGCCCGCCATGGCCGTAGTAACCACCGTGGTACCCGTCATGGTAGCCGTTATAACCGCCACCCCAGCCGCGACCGCCACGTTCGTGCGCCGAGGCGCCCAGTGGCACCGCCACAGCCACCGCAACCGCCAGGCCGATGGCCGCCAGCCTGCCCGTCCTGCCGATGCTCTTGGTCATGATCGTTCTCCGTTGTACGGGGCGGATGCTCATCCGATCGCGCTTAATCTGCACTGAAGGGTTCACGTTTTCGGGCGCGCATTTTCCCAGGGGTTGATCCCCGTCACGGCCTTGCGCCGGCGCAGCAGCCAGCAACCGTGGATGTCGGCGCGGCGGGCGAAGTCGAATGGAATGCTGGGCGCGCTCCAGTCCTCGATCGCGAAGTGCTCTTCCAGCGCTTCGCGATCAAGCTTGAAGCGGCGGAAATTGTTGGAGAACACGATCACGCCGTCGCGGGTCAGCCGCTCGTTGCAGGCTTCCAGCAGCGCCACGTGGTCGCGTTGCACGTCGAAATCCTCGGCACGCTTGGAGTTCGAGAAGGTCGGTGGATCGACGTAGATCAGCCCGTAATGGCCGCGGTCGCGCTGCAGGAATTCCATGGCGTCGAACTGCGTCAGCCGGTGGTCGGCGCCGGTGAACCCGTTCAGTGCGAGGTTGCGCGAGGCCCATTCGAGATACGTGGCGGAAAGATCCACGCTGGTGGTTTCCAGCGCGCCGCCGGCCGCAGCGTACACGCTGGCGGTGGCGGTGTAGGCGAACAGGTTGAGAAAGCACTTGCCGCGCGCCAGCTCGCGCAGCTTGGCGCGCACCAGGCGATGATCGAGGAACAGGCCGGTGTCCAGATAGTCGGTGAGGTTGACCAGGAACTTCAGGCCGCCCTCCTCCACTTCGATGAACTCGCCGCGCTGGTCGAACTGGCCGTACTTGGAGCCACCCTTGCCGCGCTCACGGGTCTTCAGCACGATGCGCTCGCGCGGCACGCCGAACACCTCGCCGGCAACGCGGGCAATCTCGCGCAGGCGCAGCCGCGCCACGTCGGCCGGCACGTCAGCGGGCGCGCGATATTCCTGGATATGCAGGTGCTCGTCGCCACGCGTGTCGCCGTAGACGTCGATCGCGGCGGCGTACTCGGGCAGGTCCTGGTCATAGGCGCGCCAGCAATGGATGGCTTCGCGGACGAGCCGCTTGCGCAGGTGCCGGGCGGTCTTTTCCAGCCGGTTCTTCAGCATCTGTGCGCCAGCGGACAGCGGCTTGGGTTCGCGCGGCGGTTCGTCGCGCACTTTCAGGTCGAAGGTCAGCAGCACGGTTTCCAGCGCGCCGTTGTACAGCGCGTAGCGCTTGTCCGCGTGCAGCTGCATCGCGCGGCCCAGTTCCAAGTCGCCGGCCAGCACCGCGGCGCGCCAGCCGGTGAAGCGTTGGCGCAGGGTGTCGCCCAGTGCACGGTACAGCTTCGGCATCTCGGCGCGGTCGCCGAGGCGCTCGCCGTACGGCGGGTTGGTGATGACCAGGCCATGCGCAACGCCCGGCGGCGGCGCGGCGTGCGCCATGTCCTGCCGGTCCAGGGTGAAGAAGCCGGCCACGCCCGCCTGCTGCGCGTTGCGCTTGGCCGTCTGCACCATGCGCGGGTCGGCGTCGCTGCCGAAGAAGCACGGACGCAGCGCGCGCAGGCCGGCTTCGGCGCGCTGCTTCGCCTCGTCCAGCAGGCTGCGCCACAGTGCGATGTCGTGCTGCTGCCAGCCGAGGAAGCCGAAGTATTCGCGGCGCAAGCCGGGCGCCACGTCGGCCGCCATCAACGCGCCTTCGATGAGCAGCGTGCCGGAGCCGCACATCGGGTCGAGCAGCGCGCCGCCAGCGGCGTAGACCGCAGGCCATTGCGCGCGCAGCAGCATCGCGGCGGCAAGGTTTTCCTTCAGCGGCGCCTCGCCCTGCTCCTCGCGCCAGCCGCGCCGGTGCAGCGGCGTGCCGGCCAGGTCCAGCGACACGGTGGCGCGGTCGCGGCGCAGGCGCAGGTTGATGCGGATATCCGGCTCATCGGTGTTGATGTCGGGGCGCGAGCCGTCGCGCTGGCGGAACTGGTCGACCACCGCATCCTTGGTGCGCAGGCCGATGAACTGACTGTGGGTGAGCTTGCTCAGCGCGGTGCCGGCATCCACCGCAAACGTGGCGTGGGCGGCGAGGTGCTGGCTCCAGTCGATCGCCTGCACGCCGCGGTACAGCGCGTCGTCGTCGGCTGCGTCGAACTCGGCCAGCGGCAGCAGCATGCGGCTGGCCAGGCGCGACCACAGGCAGGCCCGATACGCGGTTTCCAGCGTGCCGGTGAAGTGCACGCCGGCCAGCGCCTCGCGCACGTCGAGCGCACCCAGCGCGGCCAGCTCGTCGCGCAGCAGGTATTCCATGCCCTTTGGACAGGTGGCGAAGTACTGACTCATGCGGCAGCCGCCAGTTGGTCGAGCATGCCGCGGAACTGCGCCGCGATCATGCCCATGCTGGAACCCAGCCGGTGGTCGTCGTCCAGCACCAGCAGCGGCAGGCGGCGCTTCGCGGCGAACGCGTGCGTGCCCGCCAGCGGACAGACCTCGTCGCGCCAGCCGTGGATCAGCAGCGCGGGCACGTCCTCGCGCAAGTCGAACTTGCGTGCGTAGCCGGGGATTTCGCCGGGCGTGGCCAGCAGCAGCAAACCGGCCACCGGCACGTCCAGCGAGACCAGCCCGGAGACGAACGCGCCCATGCTGGAGCCGACCAGCAGCGGCGGAGCATCCTGCGCCTCGATGGTGGCGCGCAGGCGGGCGATCCGCGGCGCCACCGAACCGGCAAAGCCGCGTGCATCGTCGGCGCGGTAGTCTGGCCGCTGCGTGCGCCAGCCCAGCGATTCGGCCAGCGCGGCGAGAGCGCTGACCTTGGTCGCCTCCGGCGCCGAATCAGAGCCGTGCGAAAGAATGATCTGGCCGCGCATGGCGGTCTCCCCGAGAGGGCGGAAAGCAAGGCGTGCATGGTAGCAGGCGGCGTTTCCGCCCCCGCCCGCCACATGCGAGACTTGGCCGATGCCATTGACCATCCACGACCAGCCGCTGCCCTACGTCGACCTGCTGCCCGAACGCCCGGCCGTGGCGGTCGAGCTGGTGGTGATCCACTGCACCGAACTGCCGGACCTGGCGATGGCGCGCGAGTACGGCGAACGCGTGCTGCACGCCAGCGGCACCGGCAACAGCGGCCACTACTACGTCGACCGCGACGGCGCGGTGTATCGCTACGTGCCCGGCACCCGCGTGGCGAACCACGTGCGCGGCCACAACCCCGACTCGATCGGCATCGAGCTGGTCAACCGGGGTCGCTACCCGCACTGGTGGGACTCGCACCAGCAGCAGATGACCGAGCCCTACGCCGAGGTCCAGATCGCCGCGCTGCTTGCCCTGCTGGCGCAATTGCGCGCGGAGTTCCCGCACCTGCGCCGGATCGCCGGGCACGAAGAGCTGGACACCGACCTCATGCCAGCCAGCGACGATCCCGCACGGCAGATCCGCCGCAAGTTCGACCCCGGCCCGCGCTTTCCATGGGATGCCATCGTGCCCGCCAGCGGCCTCGAGCGGCTGCGCTAGACTGCGCCTCTGCCCGCCCCGGCCCGCGCCATGTCGGAGTTCACCGTCCAGCCGCTGCTGCAAACGCCGCTCGTCGCGGCGCACGACGTGCACTGCCGCGGCAAGTGCCGCCATCGCAGCGCGGAGGAATGCGCGGCCGCCACCCACCTGGTGTTTCCCTACCGCGGCTTGTTCCTGCGCCACGTGGGCAGCACGCAATCGGTGGCCGATGCCAACCATGTGCTGTTGTTCAATGCCGGCGAGGGCTACCAGGTCAGCCATCCGGCCAGCGGCGGCGACGCCTGCCTGTCGCTGTCGATCTCGTCGCCGCTGCTGCGCGAACTGGCGCCGGCCGGGCTGCTGCAACGCCGCGACGAGCCGGTGTTCCGCGGCCAGTCGCTGCGCATCGACGAGCGCGCCCAGGTGCTGGTCGCGTTACTGCGCCACAGCCTGCGCAGCGGCAGCATCGAACCGCTGGAAGGCGAGAGCCTGGCGCTGACCCTGGCCTGCCGCAGCCTCGGCCCGCGCACCGCCCGCGCGCCCGGCGCCGGCCACGCGCGGCAGCGGCTGGTGGACCGCGCCAAGCTGCTGCTGGCCAGCGATCTGACCCGACGCTGGACCCTGGCGGAAATCGCGACCGGCGTCGGCGGTTCGGCGGTCTATCTCACCCAGGCCTTCCAGCAGGTCGAAGGCATGCCGCTGTACCGCTATCACCTGCGCCTGCGCCTCGCGCATGCGCTGGACCGGATCGCCGACTGCGAGGACGTCGCCGCGCTGGCGCTGGACCTGGGCTTCTCCAGCCACAGCCATTTCAGCGCGGCCTTCCGCCAGGCCTACGGCCGCACGCCCAGCGCGTTCCGCCAGGCCGCGCTGGCCCGGGCGTCGTGAATCGCTAAAGATCCTGACAGCCGCAACCGGCGACCGGTGGTTTCCTGTGCCTGCCCGATCCGGGCAACCCACGGAGACCCGACATGAACGAGAAAACCTGCGCCGCCTGCGACTACCCGCTGGACGACAACGCCATCAAAGTCACCATCGGCAGCCGCACCGTCGAGGTGTGTTGCGAGGAGTGCGCGCAGAAGCTGCGCGAGGCGACAGCGCAAGCGTGAGCGGCGATGTCTTTCCATCCGCGGCGCCGGGCATGACCCGGCGCCGCTTTCTCGCCCTGTCCGCGGCCACGTTCGCCGCAGGCTGCGTGATGCGCACACCCCATGGCGGCATCGCGCCACCGGTGATGGACGCGGCGGCTTTCCACGCCGTACGTCGCTACACGGGCACCACGTTCGGCCGCATCGCCCATGTCGAGCGCGGCAGCGGCTCCGCGGCGCTGTTCCTGCACGGCTTTCCGCTCAACGGCTTCCAGTGGCGCGGCGCGCTGGAACGGCTGGCGCCGTACCGGCGTTGCATCGCGCCCGACTTCCTCGGCATGGGCTGCAGCGAGGTCGCCGAAGGGCAATCCTGCGCCCCCGACGCGCAGGT
Source organism: Rhodanobacter thiooxydans LCS2 (assembly GCF_000264375.1). Lineage (GTDB taxonomy): Bacteria > Pseudomonadota > Gammaproteobacteria > Xanthomonadales > Rhodanobacteraceae > Rhodanobacter > Rhodanobacter thiooxydans. The sequence continues at coordinate 128,786 of NZ_AJXW01000003.1, read as the reverse complement.
GGCGATGCTGCTCGCCCTGCTCGACGCGCTGGGTGTCGATCGCACCGATGTGGTCGCCAACGACAGCGGCGGCGCGGTGGCGCAACTGCTGCTCGCCCGCCACCCCGAACGCGTGCGCAGCCTGCTGCTGACCAACTGCGACACCGAGCAGGACAGCCCGCCGCCGGCGCTGCTGCCGGTGATTGTGCTGGCGAAGCAGGGCCGTTTCGTCGACGAGTGGCTGGGGCGGTGGCGCCACGACCATACCCTGGCACGCTCGACCGACGGCATCGGCGGCATGTGCTACGCCGACCCCGCGCATCCCACCGACGAGGCCATCGAAACCTACTTCGCGCCGCTGCTGGCGTCGCGGCGCAGCCGCGAGCTGGCGCATGCTTACGCCATCGCACTGGAGCGCAACGCGCTGGCCAGCATCGGCCCCGCGCTGGCGCGCTCGCGCGTGCCGGTGCGCATCGTCTGGGGCGAGGCGGACACGATCTTTGCCGCCGCCAATGCCGACTTCCTCGACCGTGCCTTCGGCCATTCGCTGGGCGTGCGCCGGCTCGCGGGCAGCAAGCTGTTCTGGCCCGAGGAGCGGCCCGAGGTGATCGCCGAGGAGGCGCGGCGGCTGTGGGCCGCGGCCGATCGCCGAGCCTGACCACGCCTCCGCCACGCGCTTCGCCGTGCCCGGGCGCGGGCCGCCACCGCTATACTGGCGCCCTTTTGCAAGGACACGCCATGAGCGAAGACCACGTCGCCGAACTGGTCCAGCTGCTCCGCCTGGAGCGACTGGAAGACAACCTGTTCCGCGGCCAGAGCCGCGACATCGGCACGCGCTTCGTGTTCGGCGGCCAGGTGCTGGGGCAGGCGCTGTCGGCGGCGCAGCAGACCGTCGACCCCTCGCGCGAGGCGCATTCGCTGCATGCCTACTTCCTGCGCGCTGGCGACATCGAGGCACCGATCATCTACAGCGTGGAACGCACCCGCGACGGCGGTACGTTCTCCTCACGCCGGGTAGTGGCGATCCAGCACGGCCAGCCGATCCTGAACGGCTCGGTCTCGTTCCAGGCGCCCGAGCCGGGCGTGGAACACCAGACCAGCATGCCCGAGGTGCCCGCGCCGGAAGACATCGAGCCGCTGCATCCGCTGCCGCCGGACGAGCTGGCTCGGCTGCCGGTGAAGCTGCAGCGCTGGCTTGGCATCGACGGCCCATTCGAGTTCCGCCAGGTGTGGCCGCGCGACGAGATGCACCCGGTCAAGCGCCCGCCGATCCAGCACATCTGGTTCCGGCTCACCTCGCCGATCGACGACGCGGCAATCCTGCACCGTGCGCTGCTGGCCTATGCCTCCGATTTCCACCTGATCGGCACCGCTACCCTGCCGCACGGCATCTCCTACATGACCCACAACGTGCAGATGGCCAGCCTCGACCACGCGTTGTGGTTCCACCGTCCGTTCCGCGTCGACGAATGGTTGCTGTACTCGTTCGACAGCCCCACCGCGCAGGGCGCGCGTGGCCTGGCGCGCGGGCAGATCTTCAGCCGCGATGGCCGCCTGGTGGCTTCTTCCGCACAGGAAGGGCTGATCCGCGTGCGCGGTGACTGAGTAGAATCACAGCATGCGCCAGATCTACACCTCGCCCCGCCCGGAAAGCATCGACGCCGTGATCGCCCTGATGGCCGAGCACGGCATCGCCGCGACGGTGGAAAACCGCTCCAACTACAACCGGCCGAGCTACCAGCGTTTCAGCTATTCGACGCGCAACGAGGAACGCAGCCGCTGGGCGCAGGTGTGGATCACCCACGCCGACGACTACCCCAAGGCGCGCGCGCTGCTGCGCCAGATCGGCATCGAGCCGGTGGTGCGCCACGGCGAGGAACTGGCCGCGGCGCGCAACCCCAGCCCGCTGGACCGGCGCAACCGCACGGTGACGCGGGTGCGCCGCATCGTGCTGCTGGTGGTGCTGGCGGTGCTCGCCGTGGCGATGCTGCGATTCCTGCGCATGTAACACACCCACGGATGCGCTGCCGCGGCGGGCGGCATAGAATCGGGGAATGCGCCGTTCAGACCAAGTCCGCCTGTTCCAGACGCTGCCCCATGCGTGCGGCTACTACGCCGACCGCACGGCGCAGAACCTGGTGCTGGACCCGGCCGCGCCGAACCTCGACAAGCTGTATGGCCCCGCGCTCGAACGCGGCTTCCGCCGCGCCGGCGGCCACCTGTACTTCCCGCACTGCGCGCAATGCCACGCCTGCACGCCGTGCCGCATCGACGTGGCGAATTTCCAGCCGGACCGCGCCCAGCGTCGCTGCCTGAAGCGCAACGCCGATCTCGTGGTCCGCGAGTCGATCCCCGGCTACAACCGCGAGCGCCACGCGTTGTACGAGCGCTACCTGCAGAGCCGCCACGCCGGCGGCGGCATGGACGATGCGGAAGCCAGCGACTTCCGCCGCTTCCTCACCGCCCCGTGGAGCCCCACCCTGTTCATGGAGCTGCGCCTGGGCACGCGCCTGCTCGCGGTGGCGGTTACCGACGTCTGCCCCAACGGCGCCTCAGCCGTCTATACCTTCTACGACCCCGACGAGACCGCGCGCAGCCTCGGCACCTGCGCCATCCTGCAGCAGGTGGCGTTGTGCCGCCGGCGCGGCCTGCCATGGCTGTACCTGGGCTTCTGGATCGACGGCCACCCGAAGATGGACTACAAGCGGCGCTTCAAGCCACTGCAGATCCGCACCACCGAAGGCTGGCAGGCGATGCCGTAGGGCGGGCACTGCTTTCCGCCCCATGCGGAACCAGCGGCGGGGAGTGCCCGCCCTACCGGGTTTCCAGCCCTGACTCCTGCGACTGAGGATACGGAAACAGCTTCTCCAGCGGGATCGACAGGCCGTCGTCGCCGACCACGCGGCAATGACTGCGCCTGAGCTGGCGCGGTTCGCTGACGCCGCAGCTGTGCGCGATGATGCCGACCTCGTGCATCAGGTTCTTCGCGTAGTGGAACACCCGCTCGCTCTTGTCGCTGACCACCAGGCCGCGCTGCAGCTTCGGGTTCTGCGTGGTGATGCCGGTGGGACAGGTGTTGCGGTTGCACTGCAGCGACTGGATGCAGCCCAGCGCCAGCATGAAGCCGCGCGCGGAGTTGACGAAGTCCGCGCCGATCGACAGCGCCCACGCCACGTCGTAGGCGGTGATGCACTTGCCCGAGCAGACCACCTTGATGCGCTGGCGCAGGCCCTTGACGATCAGCATGTCGAGCAGCGCCGGCAGCGCCTCGTGCAGCGGCAGGCCGACGCCTTCCATCAGGGTCTGCGGCGCGGCGCCGGTGCCGCCCTCGGAGCCGTCGACGATGATGAAGTCCGGCGCGCTCGCGATACCGCGCTGCCTCACCTCGTCGCACAGTTCACCGATCCACTCGACGCCACCCAGTACCGCCTTGAAGCCCACCGGCTTGCCGGTGAGCTCGCGGATGTGCGCGATCGCGTCCATCAGCTCGGACACGTTGCCGATGTCGAGATGGCGGTTCGGGCTCTGCGAATCCTGGCCGACCGGAATACCGCGGATCGCGGCGATCTCGGCGGTGACCTTGGCGCCGGGCAGCAGGCCGCCCATGCCGGGCTTGGCGCCCTGGCCCAGCTTGATGCTGACCATCTTCACCTGTGGGTGCGCGCAGATCGCCAGCAGCTTGTCGTCGTCGAGCTTGCCGTCCGGCGTGCGCACGCCGTATTTGGCGGTACCGATCTCGAAGATGAGGTCGCAGCCGCCTTCCAGGTGGTACGGCGCCAGACCACCCTCGCCGGTGTCCATCCAGATGCCCGCCCTGGCCGCGCCGCGCGACAGCGCGCGCACCGCCGGCGCAGACAATGCGCCGAAACTCATCGCCGAGATGTTGAAGAACGCCGCATGGCTGTACGGCTCGCGCGCGTACGGGCCGATCGTCACCGGCACCGGCTCGACGTGGTCCACGCCCAGGTCGGGGAACGGCGCATTGACGAAGAACGGCACGCCCTCGGCGCGCAGGTCGCGGCTGGAGCCGAACGCGTTGGTGTTGTCCACGTTCTTCGCAGCGCGATAGACCCAGGTGCGCTGCGCGCGGTTGAACGGCATCTCCTCGCGGTCGCTGGAATACAGGTACTGGCGGAAGAACTCGCCCAGGTGCAGGAACCAGTAGCGGAAGTGGCCGACCACCGGGAAGTTGCGCAGCACCGCGTTGCCGGTCTGGTTGCGGTCAACCACCCAGGTCACCGCCAGCACCACGATCACCAGCGCCAGCAGCAGCAGGGCGAACGCAGTGACCAGTTCGACCAGCACGATCAGCCAGTGCGCAAAGCCGCTTGATTCCATCCCGCCTCTCCTTCCGTCAGTCGAATGCCGGTGGCGACGACGCGGCCGCCATCGCCAAGCCTATCGCATCGACTCGTTCAGGCGGATGCGTTCACAGCTCGATGCGCAGATGGCCCGCCGCACGCACCGCCTTGCCCACCGCCGCCTCCAGCGTGGCCCCGCGCGCCAGCGTCACCGCCATGCGCCGGCGCCCCTTCACCGCGGGCTTGCCGAAGATGCGCAGCTGCGTGTCAGGCTCGGCCAGCGCCGCGGCCACGCCGTGGTAGCGCGGCCCGGCGCCGTCGCCCTCGACCAGCACCGCGCACGAGGCCGCCGGTCCGTACTGGTGGATTACCGGGATCGGCAGGCCGAGGATCGCCCGCGCGTGCAGCGCGAACTCGGAGAACTCCTGCGAGATCAGCGTGACCAGGCCGGTGTCGTGCGGCCGCGGGCTGACCTCGGAGAAGATCACCGCATCGCCCTTGACGAAGAACTCCACGCCGAACACGCCCCAGCCGCCCAGCGCGCCGGTGACCGCGGCGGCCTGCCGCTGCGCCTCGGCCAGCGCGGCGTCGCTCATCGGCTGCGGCTGCCACGACTCGCGATAGTCGCCCTCTTCCTGGCGGTGGCCGATCGGCGCGCAGAAGCTGACGCCGTCGACGTGCCGCACGGTGAGCATGGTGATCTCGTAGTCGAAGTCCACGAAACCCTCGACAATCACCCGGCCTTTGCCCGCGCGCCCGCCGGACTGCGCGTAATCCCACGCATGTTGCAGCCCATCGGCGGCGCGCACCACGCTCTGGCCCTTGCCGGACGAACTCATCACCGGCTTGATCACGAACGGGTAGCCGATCGCGGCCACCGCATCGCGATATTGCGCCTCGTCGTCGCAGAACCGGTACGGCGAGGTGGGCAGTTGCAACTCCTCAGCCGCCAGCCTGCGGATGCCTTCGCGGTCCATGGTCAGCCATGCCGCGCGGGCGGTCGGGATGACCCGCTGGCCTTCCTTCTCCAGTTCGATCAGGGTCGGCGTGTGGATCGCCTCGATCTCCGGCACCACCACGTCGGGCTTTTCCTGCTCGATCACCGCGCGCAGCGCCTGGCCGTCCAGCATGTCGATCACATGGCTGCGATGGGCCACCTGCATCGCCGGCGCGTTCGCGTAGCGGTCCACCGCGATCACTTCCACCGCGTAGCGCTGCAGTTCGATCGCCACCTCCTTGCCCAGCTCGCCGGCGCCGAGCAGCAGCACGCGCAGCGCGTGGTCGGAATGGGGCGTGCCGAAAGGTTTCATCGGGTTCTCCGCTGCGGACGAGCCGGCATTGTATGCGCTACGCCGCCCGGCAGCGCGCGCCCTGACCGAGGCCAGTGGAAGCATGCCGCATTACTTGGTTGTGATATCAAATTGCTATCCAACCAGCAAACCTCAGGGAGACGACACATGAACGAACGCCATGGTTTTTCCATCGCCGGCATTCCCTTCATCGGTCTGTGCCTCATGCTCGCCGCGATCGGCGCCGCGCCGGTGCTGTCCACTGCGCAGGGCACTCGCCAACACCGTCGATGGCCGGCGCGATCGCGCCGGCCATCGACGGCTTCCGGCTGAAAGGCTTTTCCCAGCTCGTCCCGAACGAGGGCCCGGCGCTGCAGCTGTTCGGCAAGTACACCAGCACCGTACGCAGGAAAGGCCTGCGCTGGACCAAGCCGTTCTGCAGCCGCCGGCGCATCTCGCTGGGCATGTGCAATTTCGAGAGCGGCAAGCTGAAGATCAACGACAACGACGGCAATCCGATCGAGATCACCGCGATGGTGGTGTGGCAGGTAATCGACACCGCCGAGGCGGTGATCTGCGTCGACGATTACGAGAACTTCGCGCACATCCAGAGCGAGTCGGCGCTGCGCGCAGATGGCGCAAAGCTACCCCTACGGCGCCCACGACGACGGCAAACCCTCGCTGCGCAGCCATGAGAGATGATCAACTCGCACCTGCGCGACGAGATCCAGACCCACCCCGGCAAGGCCTGCGTGCAGGTGGTCGAGGCGCGCATCAGCCACCTCGCCTACCCCCAGGAAATCGCCCAGGCGATGCTGCAGCAGCAACAGGCCGGCGCGATCATCGCCGCCCGCACGAAGATCGTCGAGGATGCGGTGAGCATGTCGAGATGGCGCTGGACCAGCTCAGCCAGTGCGGCGTGGTGAACCTGACGAGGAGCGCAGGGCGGCCACGGTCAGCAACCTGCTGGTGGTGCTGTGGGGCGAGCGCGGCACCCAGCCGGCGCTGAACACCGGCACCTTGTACTGATCGTCGCGATGACCGGCGAGAAAAAGCCTATCCGCTGCGCGTCAGCGCTGTCGTACTGGAGGCCATGCAGCACTGGTCTGACGACGAGTTGCGCAGCCCAAACGCGCAGATCGAGTACGTGCCGCGCAAGGCACCGCGCAAGGCCGACCGGCTGAAGGCTGGCCCGGCGAGGCTGACGAGGCCGACGAGGCCGGCGGCCGACGACCACGACGCCGATTGAGCAGCCCACGAAAGAGGGCGTGCACATGCCTGCCCACCCGCCGGTCAGCGGCCCGCACCTGAAGCTTGCCGCGCTGCTTGGTCTCGCCGGCGCGCTGCAAGCGGTGGTGAAGACCGGGGTGTGCTGTGCTGGCTGCTGGCGCGCGGCAACCAGTGCGTGGCGCGCCCGTGATGTTCATGCTGGCGATCGTGCTGGCCGCGCTGTTGTTCGGCGGCGGCCACCTGCCCGCTGCGCATGCCGCCGACCTGCTCGGCACGCCGCTGCTGATCGCGCGCATCGTCCTGCTCAATGCCGTGGTCGGCGTCGCCTGCGACGGACCGTTCTGGAAGTACGGACTGGAGCACGCGATGCTGGCGCACTTCTGCGCCGATCTGGTGCTGCACGTGGCGCTGCCGCCGACCGGCACCGCCTGACCCGCCGCTCAGCGGTCGCTGGCGGCCATCGCCTGCAACTGCGGCAGCTTCAGCCGCACCGTCGGATGCTGCTTGCCCGTTACCCACAGCCATGGTCCCTGCCGCGCTATCGACTGCACCTCCGGCAGGCCGTCGTCCGCGCCGAGCCGCTGCAACGGACGACCGTTGGCGGCGTCGTAGACCACCAGTTCGCGGGTCGCCGGGTCGACCACCAGCAGCCAGTCGTGGGCTGCGTCCTGCCAGTGCACGAGCGATGGCGTCGATGGCGTTCCCGCCGCGCGACCGGCAACCGGCCAGCACCACCACAACAGCGCCGACGCCAACGCCAGCAGCAGCGCGGCGCCGACCATGCCGCGGGAGAAGCGGCCTGGCGACCAGGCCACGACAGACCATTGGCGGAGGGCGATCTGCGGGTTCATGCCCCGCACCATCGCAAGCGGCGATTACCACCGGATGACAGCCGCAAGAACTATTCGTTGCGCGTGCGCAGGGCCCAGCCGAGCGCGAGCCAGCCTAGGATGAAGGCCACGCCGCCGAACGGCGTGATGATCCCGACCCAGCGCGGCACGCCCAGCGCCAGCGCGTACAGGCTGCCGCTGAACAGCACGATGCCGACAGTGAAGGCCGCGGCCGCAAGACGCCCGCTGCGGCCGCGCCCGAGTCCCACCGCCACGGCCAGCGCCAACGCGTGCCACACGTGATAGTCCACTGCCGTGCGCCACAGCTCGCTGCCGCGGGCATCGAGCACGCCGCGCAGCGCATGCGCGCCGAACGCGCCCAGCAACACCGCACTGGCTCCGGCCAGGCCGACCAGCAGGGCAACGCGGGAAGTGACAGGTGCTCGCATCGTGCGTATCCCGGCCCGGACGAACCCGGCCATGCGGCCGGTGTCGTATGCTTGAATGGATGAACACCAAGGATTCTCGCATGAAGCCCCGCCGCTGGTTGCGCCCCGCCCTGCTGCTCCTGCTGCTCGCCACCGGCGTGCTGCTGGGCGCTTGCCATCGCGGCGAACCGTTGCCGCTGCGGCTGACCAACATCAGCGGACACATGCCTGACCTCGATTTCAAGCTCACCGACGACAGCGGCAAGGCCGTTACCGGCGCCGACTACCGCGGCAAGGTGGTGCTGCTGTACTTCGGCTATACGCACTGCCCCGACGTCTGCCCGCTGACCCTGGCGCAACTGCACGTGGTGATGCAGCGGCTGGGACCGCTGGCCGACGGTGCGCGCATCCTGTTCGTCAGCGTCGACCCGGCGCGCGACACGCCGGCGATCATGCACGGCTATGTCAATGCGTTCGACAAGCGGGCGGTGGGCCTGGTCGGCGATGCGCGCAGCGTCGAGGCGCTGAGCAAGCGCTACCGCTCGGCCTTCACCCGCGAGCCCAGCGCGGCCGACGGCAGTTATGAAGTCAGCCACAGCTCGGCGATCTACGTCTTCGACCGCGGCGGCCGCGCCCGTCTGCTGGCCACCCCGTCCGCCTCGCAGGACGACCTGGTACACGACCTGCACCTGCTGCTCGACACCGGAGCCACGTCATGAAGTCATCCCGCATGAAGTCAGCCGCCCTGCCGCTGCTGCTGGCCGGCCTGCTGCTGGCCGGCGGCGCCCACGCCAACGACGCCGCGCACATCCGCGCCAGCCACGCCTGGATCCGCGTGCTGCCGGGCGCGCTACCGGCCGGCGCCTACGTCACGCTGGAGAACGACGGCAACCAGCCGGTCGCGCTGCGTGGCGCCAGCAGCAGCGTGTACGCCGAGGTGATGCTGCACCGAAGCTCGCGCGAAGGCGGCGTCAGTCGCATGGCGATGGTCGATGCGCTGAACGTGCCCGCGCACGGCAAGGCGGAACTGGCGCCGGCCGGTTACCACCTGATGCTGATGCGGCCGCATGCACCGGTGAAACCCGGCGACACGGTGACGCTGACGCTGCAGTTCGGCGACGGCAGCACGCTGGCCACCGATTTCGTCGCGCGGCCGGCGAATGCCATGGACGCGGGCGACGACCATGCCACGCCGGCGATGGACCACGACGCGATGCCACACGGCCACTGAGCCGCGGCGAGACTCAGTCCGGCACGACCGGTTCGGTCACTGCAGAGCGGTGGACAGCCGGCCGGCGCGGCGGCTTGCGCGGCAGGCGGCCGTTGCGCGACAGCCGCAGCCACATGCGCAAGGCCATCAGCCCGCCGATCGTCTCCACCAGCGCCGACGGCACCCAGATGATCACGCCACCGATCAGCTGCCCGGTCAGCACGTTGAAGGTGAAAGCGCGGCCGCAGATCTCGAAGATCGGGTACAGGTCGGTCTTGGAAAACGTGACGATAGCGCCGGCCACGATCTGCGGCGTCATGGTGATCCCCGGCGACAGCACGCGCAGCCCGGCGGTCATCCGCCCCGGCGGATGCGGCCGGTGGTCGAGCACCAGTGACCAGTAGGCGAAGCCGCTGACCAGCATGCTCCAATTCATGAAGCGGTAGATGCGCCAGTCCAGCATCGCCAGCGTCTGCAGGGACGGGATCAGCCACACCAGGATGAAGGCGATGAACAGCAGCGTCGCCACGGTGGGGTTCAGCAGCACGCGGAAGACCAGTCGCCATGGCCATGAACGCTGCAGCGGCCGCAGCAGGCGCAGCCGCCACGCCAGCGGCAGGCCGGCGCGCAGCACCGTGGCCGGGTAGGCGGTGACGATCAGCAGCGGCGCGATGTGGTGCAGCAGCAGCTGCTGGATGCGGTGCATGAAGAACTCATGCTCGGCGTAGTAATCCAGGTAGGTGTGCAGCGACAGGTAGATGATCGCCATGCCGCACCAGAACGCCAGCTTGCGACCGAAGCTGACCGGCAAGCGGCGGCTGCCGCGCAGGTACAGCACGGCGGCCGTCACGAAGCACGCGAGCAGCACCCACGAGAACTCCCACGGCACGATCCATTTCAGCAAGGTAGCGGTCACTGCAACGGCACTTCGGTCTGCACCGGCAACGGCCGGCGACCGCCCAGCATAATGCCGCGCGGCGGAGGAGTCAGCCTCGGGCTTGCGGCAAGTCGCCGCGCGATGGCCGGCTCAGCGTCGCCGCCGGCTGTGGCGCGTGCGCCGCCAGCCATACAACAGGCCCAGCAGCACCACCAGCGCCGGCACCAGCACGATGTTGATGAACTTCAGGCGCAGGCCCAGCGCGTCGATCTCGGCATTGAGCTGGTGCTGCACGTCGCGCAATTCCTTGTTGATTGCCAGCTGGCGCTGGCGGAACTGCTCGATCTCGCGGCGCTGCTCGGTGGTGGCGGTGCGGGCATGGCTGCCCTTGGCCGGCTGCAGTTCATCCAGCCGGCGGCGGGTATCGGCCAGTTCCTGCTCCAGTTCGTGTTCCTTCTGCAGGAACTTCTGGTCGGCCACGTTGCGCAGCGCCTGTACCCGCGTGAACGGCCGTTGCGAGGTGGAGCGTCCGCGGATCGACAGCAGCGCCGAGGAGCCGCTGAGGTTGTCCACCAGGTTGGTGACGAAATCCCCGTTGTTGGCGAACACCCGCATCATGGTCTGGCCGAGGATGGTCTGCGGCTCCACCCACAGCCGGTCGCTGAGCAGGTCGGTGTCGGCGACCAGGATCACCTCGGCGTCCGGCGCCGACCTGGCGCGGTGGCCCGCCCCGCCGGCACGCTCGGGGAACGCGCTGTCGAACGTGCCACGCAGGCGCGCCGCCAGCACGTAGTGCGCGTTGTCGGGCTTGTAATCCTGCAGCAGCGAGGTGGGGTCGCTGCTCGCGTCCAGCACCCGCTGGGTCGGCACCACCTCGGCCTCGGCGCTGCTCTGCAACAGCGGCACCAGCCGCGTGTGCGCATTCGCAGCGAGGTCGAAATAGCCGGCGGTGGACACGTTGATCCGCTGCAGGCTGGCGGTGACCACGTCGTTGCGGTTCAGCTCCTGCGCGCCCAGGTCGAGCATCGCCGGGTGGTTGAGGCTGCTGCCGGCCAGTTCGATCTGCAGCGCGCGGGCGCGGTCCAGCACCACTTTGTGCGGGTCGTAGCTCACGCCCCAGGCCTTGAACAACCGCGGCAGGTCCGAGCCGTGATCGGGAAAGGTGGTGCTGTCCGGCGCATACGGCGAGGCGTCGAGTTCCGCATCAGGGTCGACGAATACCGCCAGGTGGCCACCGCGCAGCACGTACTGGTCGATCGCGTATTGCGCATCGGGCGGCAGCCGCTTGGGGTGGATCAGCAGCAGCACCTTGATGTGCTCGTCGATGCTGCGCAACGTCGACGCATCCAGCGATTGCACGTCGAACAGCTGGCCCAACTGCTGCAACACCGCCCACGGCGGCGTGCCGAGCACCGGGTTGCCCTGCACCGGCAGCGAACTGATCACCCCGATCGGCGGCTTGCTGGTCTGGTTCAGCTCGTACAGCAGCTTGGCGACGTCGTATTCCAGGAAGGCCTCGCGGGCCGGATCGAAGAACGCGATCGCCAGCGTCTTCTCCGGCACGCGATCGTCCATGGCCTCGTTCTCCCGGCCGCCGGACATGGCGCTGCCGGCCAGGCCGAAGAACACCCGCTCGCCGTTGCTGCCGCCGTTCGCCGCGGTCAGGCCGTTGCCCTCGGCGCTGGCCTCGTCGTCGGAATACGGCACCGGGTCGATGATCTGCAACCGGATGCGCCCGTGCGAACGCGCCACCATCTCCTGCAGCATCTCGCGCACGCGCTGCTCGTAGCTGCGCAACTGCGGCAGATCGCGGGTGGCGTGTTCGGAGAAGTACAGGGTCAGCCGCAACGGCCGCTGCAGCGTGTCGACGATGTGCAGCGTGCCCGGCGTCAGCGTGTACAGCTTGTCGGTGGTGAGGTCGACCCGCGAGGCATGCAGCCAGCGGCTGCTGGCCACGATCAGCGGCACGAACAGCAGCAGCAGCAGCGCCAGCGCACCGTACAGCACACCGCGCCGGGTCAGGTGCAGCGGGGTGGCAAGCAGTCGATGCAGGCGCGAGCGGGGCATGGCGTCAGCGCGTCCGCTTCAGGTCGAGCAGCAACACACCGGCAGCCAGCCAGCCGAGCGTGCTGAGCAGGAAATAGACCAGGTCGCGCACGTCCAGCACGCCGCGTGCGATCGCCTCGAAGTGCCGCAGCATGGACAGGTGCGCCACCGCGTTGATCAGTTTGCGCGGCAGCGTGCCGGAGAAGAAATCCAGCACCTGCGGCTGGCCAACCAGAATCAGCAGCACGCACACCAGCGCAGTCAGGATGAACGCCACCACCTGGCTGCGGGTCAGCGCGGACAGGCAGGCGCCGATCGCGACGAAGCTGCCGGCCATCAGCCAGCTGCCCAGGTAGCCGGCCAGGATCACCCCGTTGTCCGGCGAGCCGAGGTAGTTGACGGTGATCCAGATCGGAAAGGTCAGTAGCAAGGCCAGCCCGATGAACAGCCATGCGGCGAGGAACTTGCCCAGCATCGCCTGCCACAGCGTCAGCGGCAGGGTCAGCAGCAGTTCCAGCGTGCCGCCCTTGGCTTCCTCCGCCCACATGCGCATGGTGATCGCCGGTACCAGGATCAGGTACAGCCACGGGTGCATGGTGAAGAACGGCTGCAGGTCGGCCTGGCCGCGCTCGTAGAAGTCGCCTGCATAGAACGTGAGGATGCCGGCCAGCACCAGGAAGATCACCAGGAACACGTACGCCACCGGCGTCACGAAGTAGCTGCGCAGCTCGCGCCGCAACACCGCGTTGACCGGACTCATGCGCGCCCCTCCGCGACATCGCCGCCGGTGGTGATCTGGCGGAACACCTCGTCCAGCCGGCCGCGCTCGAGCTGGATCTCCGACACCTCCAGGCCCTGCTCACGCAGCAGGGTCTCCACCGGCTCCAGCACCCGCGCGCCCGGCTTCGGGAACACCGTGATGCGGCCGTCCAGCGGATCCACCTCGATTGCCGCCACCTGCGGCAGGCGGCCCAGCATCTCCTGCGACATGCCGCTGCCCGGCGCGCTGAACGACACCGCACCGTGATAGCGCGAGCGCGCCTCCAGCTCGGCCGGAGTGGCATCCGCCAGCAGCTTGCCGCGGGCGATGATCGCCACCCGGTTGCACAGCGCGTGCACCTCCTCCAGCAGGTGGGTGGAGATCAGGATGGTGCGGTCGCGCGCCATCACGTCGATCAGCTGGCGCACCGCGTGCTTCTGGTTCGGGTCGAGGCCGTCGGTGGGTTCGTCCAGCATCAGCACCGGCGGGTCGTGCAGGATCGCCTGGGCCAGCCCGACGCGCCGGCGCAGGCCCTTCGACAGCGTGTCGATGCACAAGCCCAGCACTTCCTCCAGCTGCAACTGCTGCACCACCGCGTCGAAGCGGCGGTAAGCAGCCTCGCCGCTCAGCCCGCGCATGCGCGCGATGAACTGCAGGAACTCGCGCACGGTCATCTCGCCGTAGCTCGGCGCGCCTTCGGGCAGATAGCCCAGCGCACGCTTCGCCTGCAGCGGCTCGCGGCCGATATCGTGCCCGCATACTCGCGCGGTGCCCGAGCTGGGCAGCAGGAAGCCGGCGATCATGCGCATCGCGGTGGACTTGCCGGCACCGTTGGGACCGAGCAGCCCCAGCACCTGGCCCGGCTCGACACGGATGCTCAGCGCATCCACTGCGGTCAGGTTGCCATAGCGTCGGGTGAGCTGGTCAGTTTCGATCATGTCCGATGGTGGGCTGGGGCGGGTGCGCGCATGGCGCGGGCGAACCCGCCTGCCGTCGCCGCGGATCGCCCCGCAATGTACCGCAAGACGCCGGCCCGCGGCCCGAAAAGAAAAAGGCCCTTCCGGACGGAAGGGCCTTTCATGCGCCGCGGCGATGCCGGCTTACTGGCCTGCGCTGGCCGCCGCGGCCGGCTTGGCGGCGCTGGTGGCCGGTGCCGGGGCGGAGCCCGCTGCGGCCGGGGCGCCCTCGTCGAGCGTCGGCGGCTGCAGGCCGGCTTCCTGCTCCGGCGTGTGCTCCGGCGCGTTGCTGATCGGCAGGAACACGTTGTACTTCGCGTAGGTGGTGATGTTGCCGCCGGCATCCTTCACTTCCGGCGTGGCGATCACGTCGTACGGGCGGTTGACCACCTCGTCGTACTTGTAGCCGTGGGTTTGCGCGTAGGCCTTGAGCATGTCGCGGGTCTGCGGCACACCGGCGAAGGTGCCGTTCCACACGCCCTTCAACGCCGCGCCGCCGAAGGCCAGCGTGGCGCGCACGTTGCCGTCCACCACCAGGCGGCCGTAGCGGTCGCGGCTGCCGGCGGCGACGTTGGCGTCCGCGGCGGCGGCGGCGCTGCTGGCCTCGGCCGGCGCGCCGGCGGCATCCAGCGCGGGCGGGGTCGCCGCAGTCAGCTGCTCGCTCTGGCCGTTGATGGTCAGCGTGCTGGAGTCGATCGGGAACGCCACGTCGAAGCTGTAGGTCTGGTCGCCGTAATTGGTGGTGATCAGGATGCGCGAGCCGGTGACGTTCACGCCGAGCTTCTTGGCGGCCGCCTGGACTTCGGTGTTGGCCTTGGCGATGGCGTCTTCCACCGCCTCCATGCCGTCCTTGCGCTGGATCGAGGTGGATACCAGCAGCACTGGAGTGGGCTGGGTCTGTTCGATGTACGGGATCAGCTGGCTGTAGTCGATGTTCGGCACGCCGGCCAGTACGTTCTGCAGGTTGTTCAGGCTGAACTGGATGAACGAGTCCGGATCGCCGTGGATGTACAGGTTGGCGAAGCGGTTGACCAGGTTCCAGCCGTAGGCGACGTCATACGACCAGGTGACCTGGGTCAGCTGGCCGCGACTGCCCTGGCGCTCCAGGTCCAGCGTGAAATGCTTGTCCAGGCCGCGCCAGCTGTTGTCCAGGTTCCAGACGATGCTGGCGGACTTGGTGTTGCTGTCGATCTTGTCGAAATCCGGGGTGGCGCTGGCAATGGTTAGGCCGCCTTTGCCGACCTTCGGGTCGGTGCTGGCCCAGCTGATTTCGGCGCCCGGGCCGTAAGTCTTGCCGGAGAAGCTGAACTCGATGCGCGGGTCGTACGAGCGCAGCACCGAGTAGTCGGGCAGCCGCCGGTAGTTGTTGAGCACGTCGTAGACCTGCCGCATGTCCTTGCCGACAACCAGCTGGCGTTCTACGTGGCCACTGCCGGGCATGACTACAGCCGCCAGGACGCCGATGACCGCCACAATGACCAGGGCAGCAAGAAATTCAAAGACACGCATCATTCCAGAGTTCTCCGAAGCGTCTTTACGCCATACCTAGATTAGGGTTGCCCCAGCCGTCCACGCGGGCCCGCCCGAGGGTTCACCCGTAGGCCATGGCAGGGGGTCGGCAAACGCCGAAGCAACGGATGTTACTTGCTCGCGGGCCGGAACGCTATCGCCCGTCGCAGGCCATCCGGAAGGCCAAAAGCGGGCCACGGCGTGGCCGCCGCAGCGGCCCCGCCCGCCTCATACGATGCCCATTTCCAGCGCCTTCAGCACGGCACGGGTGCGGTCGCGCACGCCGAGCTTGGACAGGATGTTGGACACATGGTTCTTCACCGTGCCCTCGGCCACCTTCAGCGAGTTGGCGATCTCCTTGTTGCTGTAGCCGCCGGACAGCAGACGCAGGATCTCGGTCTCGCGCTCGGTCAGCGGGTCGGGCTGCTCCAGGCTGGTGAAGCTGTTCTGCATCCGCGCCACCCCGGCCATCAGCCGCTGGGTAACCATCGGCGCCACCAGCGAGCCGCCGCCGGCCACGGTGCGCACGGCCTCGACCAGCTGCTCCAGCGAGACGTCCTTCAGCAGGTAGCCGCGCGCGCCGGCCTTGAGCCCCTGCAGCACCAGCTGGTCGTCGTCGAAGGTGGTCAGGATGATCGTCGGCGGCAGCTCGTTGCGGGCGGACAGCGCCTGCAGCACCTCCAGCCCGCTCATGTTCGGCATGCGCAGGTCCAGCAGCACCACGTCCGGCTTGACCCGCGGAATGTCCTGCACGGCCTGGGCACCGTCGGCGCACTCGGCCACCACGCGGATGTCCTCGGCGAGGTCGAGCAGCGAGCGGACCCCCTGGCGCACCAGATTCTGGTCGTCGACGAGACAAACGGAAATCATCGCGGATCCTCGGGCAGACATGACTCAAGAAAGTGATGTTGACAGCCACCGGGCCGGGCCGCTGCCGACACCAGCGCATTTTTGCACGCCGCGCAGGCTGCCAAGATTACGACACATTCAGCGCCGGCGGCTCAAGCCGGGTCGGCGCGTGCGCCAGTGCGATGTGCTCGCCCAGCGGCAGCCGCACGGTCAGGGCAAAGCCCTGGCTGAGGCCGGTGTCCAGCACCACGCTGCCGCCGAATTCCGCCAGCCGCTCGCGCATGCCGGACAGGCCGTTGCCCGGCTCGACGTTCTCCGCGCCGCGGCCGTCGTCGCGCGCGTGCAGGCCGAGCAGGTTTTCCCCCGCGTAGGCGAAATTCAGCCACAGGTTGCGCGCGCCGGCGTGCTTGGCGGTGTTGGTGATGATTTCCTGCGCGCAGCGCAGCAGCACCTGCGCGCGGCGCGGGTCCTCCACGCTGAAGCGCGGTGGCATGACCACGTGCACGTTCAGGCCGGGCACGCCTTCGGTGAGGCTGCGCAGCGCCTGGGTCAGGTCGATCGCATCGTCCTGGCGCAGCTCGCTGACCACCTCGCGCACATCGGCCAGCAGCAGCTTGGCCGTACCCTGCGCCTTGCGCACGTGCGCGCACGCCGCCTCGTTGCTGAGGTGGCTGGCCACTTCCAGGTTCAGGCTCAGCGCGGTCAGGTGGTGGCCGATCAGGTCGTGCAGGTCGCGCGCGATGCGCATGCGCTCGGCGATCCGGCTGGACTCGGCCAGCAGCGCGCGGGTGGCGCGCAACTCGGAGTTCAGCCGACGCTGCACCTCGCGCTGCTCGGCCTGCTGGCTGGCCACGGTCGAGGTGATGAACACCAGTACCGAGATGCCCAGGTAGATGCTGGCCTGGATGAAGCCCACCGCGATGCTATGGTCATACTCAGGGAAGGTGGCGAACACCGCCACCAGGCTCAGGTGCTGCAGCACCAGCCAGGACGCGGCGAGCCAGAACGGCAGCAGCCACGGCAGCACCAGCGAGGCCACCACCATCAGCATCGCCGACAGACCGCTGTGGCTGTACCAGCCCACCGCGACGGCCGCTGCCGTCATCAGGGTCAGCCCCAGCAACTTCAGCCCCGGATAGCGGCGCGAACCGAGGTTGCTGGTCAGCAGCCAGTACATCAGGCCGAAGATCAGGTAGCAGAGCGTCCACAGCAGCAACGAGAAGTTCGGGCGATGCAGCTGGTCGAGCCTTTCGGTGGCCCAGCTGGTGACCAGCGGCGTGCCCGCCGACAGGTAGGTGAAGAAGCCCGCATAGCGGAGCAGGCGGATATGGTTGATGAATGGCCAGCGCATCCGCGCATCATTGGCCGTGGCGGCGCTTCGTGCAATGCGCGGGAAGTCATGGCGCGGGCGACGATGCCGGCTTTACGAAGCTTTTACATGTGCCCTTGCGAGATGTAAGGCCCCCGGCCGCATGTCATAATGGGCCATTGCGCGAGGTTGTGGCCCGACCTCGCGCCCGAATCCACCATTGCGGAGCAACGAATGGCCCTTGCCATCCGCGACGTGCGCGAGCACGACCTGGATGCCGTACTGGCGCTCAACAATGCCGCCGGTCGCTCCATCCTCGCCCTCGATGCAGCCCAGCTGCGCTATTTCTACGAGCACGCCGAGTATTTCCGCGTGGCCGAGATCGACGGTCACCTGGCCGGGTTCCTGATCGCCTTGCGCGAAGGCGGTGACTACGCCAGCCCGAACTACCGTTGGTTCGCCGAACACTACCCGCAGTTCGTCTATATCGACCGCATCGTGATCGCCAACGCCTATCGCCGCCACGGCCTGGGCCGCATCTTCTACTGCGACGTGCACAGCTACGCCGAGGTGCGCGTGCCACTGCTCACCTGCGAGGTGTTCCTGGAGCCGCGCGACGACGTGGTGGTGCTGTTCCACGGCACCTATGGCTTCCAGGAAGTCGGCCAGCAGCGCATGGGCGAGCACGGCCCGCAGGTCAGCCTGCTGGCCCGTGACCTGCCCAGCTACGCCTACGTGCGCGACACCTGGCTCGAACATGGCGGCCTGCCCGACGTGCCGTGGCTGGCCGAGCGCGAGCGCCCTGCCCTGCACGACGCCACCACCCCGCGCCGCCTCGCCGGAGAGCGGCGCCCGTGAATGCAAAAGCAGAAGTCACCGATGCCTGCGACCTGCGCTTCGGCCAGGTCGGTATTGCCTGCGTGCGCGTGCGCCGGGTCGACGCCGCCGCGCTGTGCGACGAACTGGAGCGCCGCGTGCGCGCCGCCCCGCAGATGTTCGCCCGCGCTGCCGTGGTACTGGACCTGAGCCACCTGTCCAACCTGCCCGACGACGGCGCCGTCGACGCGCTGCTGGAGGCAGTGCGCAGCGCCGGCATGCTGCCGGTGGGCCTGGCCTACGGCACCAGCGAGACCGAGGCGCTGGCCAAACGCATGGGCCTGCCGCTGATCGCCAAGTTCCGCGCCGCCTACGAGCCGGCCGCGGGCAGCACGTCACCCGCCGAACCGGCGCCGCGCGCCGAAGCGGCCCCGACCGTGCAGCGCGAGCCGATCCTGTCCGCGCCACCGTCCGATGGCATGCACGGCGCCCAGCACCATGCCGGCTCGGTACGTTCGGGCCAGCAGGTTTACGCGCGCGAGCGCGACCTGATCATCACCGGCGCCGTCGCCAACGGTGCCGAGGTGATCGCCGACGGCAACATCCACATCTACGGCAGCCTGCGCGGCCGCGCCATGGCCGGCGCACAGGGCGACGGCAAGGCGCGCATCTTCGTCTCCGACTTTCGCGCCGAGCTGGTGGCGATTGCCGGGCAGTATCGCGTGTTCGAACAGATTCCCGGCGACCTCGAGGGCCAGTCCGTGCAATGCTGGCTCGAAGGCGACAAGCTGCTGATTGCCAGACTGTAGCCACCCACAACAAGAACAACCACGCGGAGATGGGCCCTTGACTGCTGAGATTATCGTTGTCACCTCCGGCAAAGGCGGCGTCGGCAAGACGACGACCAGCGCCTCGCTCGCCACCGGCCTGGCCATGGCCGGCAAGAAAACCGCGGTGATCGACTTCGACGTCGGCCTGCGCAACCTCGACCTGATCATGGGCTGCGAGCGGCGCGTGGTGTACGACTTCGTCAACGTCGTGCACGGCGAGGCCACGCTGAAGCAGTCGCTGATCAAGGACAAGCGCTACGACAACCTGTACGTGCTGGCCGCCAGCCAGACCCGTGACAAGGACGCGCTGACCATGGAGGGCGTCGAAAAGGTGCTCGACGGCCTGTCCGAAGAGGGCTTCGAGTACGTCGTGTGCGACTCCCCCGCCGGCATCGAGAAGGGCGCCCACCTGGCGATGTACTTCGCCGACCACGCGGTGGTGGTGGTCAACCCGGAAGTGTCCTCGGTGCGCGACTCCGACCGCATCCTCGGCCTGCTCGCCAGCAAGACCCGGCGCGCCGAGAAGGGCGAGAGCCCGGTCACCCAGCACCTGCTGCTGACCCGCTACAACCCCGCGCGCGTGGCGATCGGCGAGATGCTCAGCGTGAAGGACGTCGAGGAAATCCTCGGCATCGAGGTGGTCGGCGTGATCCCCGAATCGGAGAACGTGCTGACCGCCTCCAACAACGGCATCCCGGTGATCGTCGACGCGGCCTCGCAGGCTGGCCAGGCCTACAGCGACACGGTCGCCCGCATCCTCGGCGAAGAGCGCCCGCTGCGCTTCATCGACGTACCGAAGAAAGGCTTTCTCCAGCGCGTGTTCGGAGGTTGATCACGATGGGTATTCTCGATTTCCTCAAGCGCAAGCCCGAGGCCACCGCCAGTGTGGCGCGCGAACGCCTGCGCATCATCGTGGCGCAGGAGCGCTCCACCCGCGGTGCGCCGGATTACCTGCCGATGATGCGCAACGAGCTGCTCGAAGTGA
Organism: Rhodanobacter thiooxydans LCS2; assembly: GCF_000264375.1. Lineage (GTDB taxonomy): Bacteria > Pseudomonadota > Gammaproteobacteria > Xanthomonadales > Rhodanobacteraceae > Rhodanobacter > Rhodanobacter thiooxydans. The sequence goes on along the minus strand of NZ_AJXW01000003.1, from coordinate 108,582 downwards.
TCAAGAAGTATGTCCACGTCGACCTCGAGGCGATCAGCATCAACTTCGAGCGCGACAGCGGCCACGAGATCCTCGAACTCTCGGTCACCCTGCCGGAGGGCAAGCAAGCCGCCAGGAGCGAAACCAAGGGCGAAGCCAAGACCGGCTGAGAGCCGGTTGAGCCAGCGCCATTCCGTCCCCGGACGACGCCGCGTCGCCCGGTCCTTTCTCGCCATCGAAGCCACCTGCGTCCGTCGCGCACACCCATGTCCCCCGACACTCCTCTCGCCTGCGGCGACGACCCGGCCAGCAGCGTGCTGCGCCTGGGCCAGATCGGCTTCGATGCGCCTGCTTCCCTGCTCGATCGCTTCGGCCTCAAGCTCCAGCGCGTGGCGCCGGGCGAACCGATTCCAGGCAGCTTCTGGGGCGACGAGGAGGCCGGTATCATCGGCAGCACCGTCTACGCCCGCGACGACACCCCGGTGCATTCGTTGCTGCACGAGGCCAGCCACCTGATCGTGCTGCCACCGGAAAGACGTCCAGACGTCCATACCGATGCCACCGATTCGATCGAGGAGGAGGACGCCACCTGCTGCCTGCAGATTGTGCTGGCCGGCGAACTGCCCGGCGTGGGGCGCGACCGCCTGATGCGCGACATGGATGCCTGGGGCTACACGTTCCGGCTCGGCTCCGCGCGCGCCTGGTTCGAGCGCGACGCCGACAATGCCCGCGACTTTCTCAAGGCACGCAGCCTGCCGCACGCTTGACGCGCGAATCCCGAATCCCGGCTACCTGGCATGCCAGTCGCCGTCGCCACCCTTCTCGTACTTCTTCTTGACCGCGGCCCAGGCCACCTTGTGCGCGGCCTCCTCGCGCGACTCGCTGCCGCGGCGTTCATCCTTGTCGGCGTAGTCGTCCCAGGCGCTGTTGAACGCCTCCTTGTAGATTTCCTGCGCGTGTTTCGGCACGTGCTTGCGCACGCTGTCGGGCAGTTCACCGATGGATGCGTAAGGCATGGCACGGACCCCGCAATGGACGAGTGATGCCAAGCAGCGTGGGCCATGCGCGATCAAGCCGCCGTCAACCGTACGTGCTCGCCGCGCCAACACGGCGACGCCGTTCAGCGACGGGAGACGTGCGGCTCGCCCGGCACGTACCAGCGCCAGGGTTCGTCGGCCGCGCGGGTGATGCCGACGCGCGTGGTGGCCACCGGCGCGGCGGGCGGCGGCACGCCGTCGTCGACGATGCTGAAGCCGCCGGCGCCACCGACCAGGTCGATGCCGTCCTGCGCGCGGCCGATGCCCATAGCCTGGCACAATCGTGCCGGTCCCCGGCACAGGTCGCGATCGCTGCGGCAACCCGGTCGCGCCGTACGCATCGCGGCCAACCCGGTCAGCGGCGCCAGCGCGCGCAGCAACACCGCAACGCCTTCGCCCTCCTCGCCGCAGACCGGGTTGCAGCACCAGTGCATGCCATAGGTGAAGTACACATAGAGCAATCCGGGCGCACCGAACATCGTCGCATTGCGCGCTGTGCGACCGCGCCAGGAATGTGCGGCCGCATCCGCCGCTCCACAGTAGGCCTCGATTTCCACGATGCGGCCGCTGCGGCCATCCGCATTCAGCAGCACCTTGTTCAGCAGGTCGAGGGCGACCGCGCGCGGGTCGCGCCGGTAGAAGGCGCGACCCAGCGCCACGGGCCGGTCAGGCATACTCGCGCATCCGCGGCACGAACGCCGCTGCCGGCCTGCGGCGGGGCAGCAGCGGCGCCACTCTCAGGCCGCCGACTTCGGCTGGTAGCTGCCCACGTCCGCACGAAAACCGATCGCCAGGCGGTTCTAGCCGTTGATGGTGATGATGGCCAGGGTGAGGTCGACCATCGACTTGTCGTCGAACTGCGCATGCACCTCCTCGTACAGGGCATCGGGCAGTTCATTCGTCGACACCAGGGTGACCGCCTCGGCCCAGGCCAGCGCGGCCCGCTCGCGTGCCGAGTAGAACGGCGCCTCGCGCCACGCCGCCAGCACGTGCAGGCGCTGCTCCGTCTCGCCGGCGGCGCGCGCGTCCTTGCTGTGCATGTCCAGGCAGTACGCGCAACCGTTGATCTGCGACACCCGCATCTTCACCAGTTCGATCAGCGAATGCTCCAGGCCGGAGCCGTGCACATACATCTCCATGCCCAGCATGGCCTTCAGGCCCGCGGGTGCCACCTTGCCGTACTCGATACGCTTGCTCACTACAGACTCCTCGATGAAAAAACTGCTGCGCCGCTCAGCCGCGCTCGAACAGCCGCTGCGCGTCCGCATAGGTGAAGGTGGCGGCCAAACCGTCGAAGCGGCCGCTCTCCAGCAGCGCTGCCGCCGCGCGATCCACCGCCGCCAGCGCCAGCGTGGCGAAACGCGTGGCCGTGCTGACGCGGGCCACGCCCAGCCCGGCGAGCTCGGCCAGGTCGGGCATGCCGGGGCCGGCGGCCACGTTGACCGGCGCGTCGACCGCGCGCACCAGCGCGGCCAGTGTGGCGCGGTCACCCAGCCCGATCGGATAGATGCCGTCGGCACCCGCCGCCAGGTAGGCCTGCGCGCGTTGCACGGCGTCGGCGAGCGGCACGGCCGGATCGGCGACGTGCTGCATCCAGTTGTCCACCCTCGCGTTGATCACGATCGGCACGCCGGCCGCCTCTGCCGCCCCGCGCGCGGCGCGGATGCGTGCCGCGGCCTCCTCGACCGGGCGCAGCGGGCCGTGGCCGGGGCGGCCGTCTTCCAGGTTGATGCCGACCGCGCCGGCCGCGATCGCCGCGCGCACCGTGGCGGCGACCGCCTCCGGCGTCTCGCCATAGCCGGTCTCGATGTCCGCCGTCACCGGCAGGTCGACCACCCGCACGATCCGCGCGATCGCCGCCAACACCTCGGTCAGCGGTGCCTGCTCGCCGTCGGCGTAGCCGAGCGACCAGGCCATGCCGGCGCTGGTGGTGGCAATCGCCGCGAAGCCGCGCTGCGCGAACAGCCGCGCGCTGCCCGCATCCCAGGCGTTCGGCAGCAGCAGGATCGCGCTGCGCTCGTGCATCCGACGGAACGCGTGCGCCTTGTCGACCTGCCTGTCCACCGTAGTGTCTGCCATCGCCTGTTGTCAGGGCGCATAGGGTACACCCGTGGGCTGCGCCAGGCACTGGCCCGGCGCAGCACCGAGGCCTAGAGTTGCCCTGCGCAATCCCGCTGGAGGCACCATGACCGCACGCCGGCTCGCACTGCTGTTCGACGGCACCTGGAACAAGCCCGAGTCGGACACCAACGTGGAGCGCCTGCGCCGGCTGATCGCGCCGCGCGATGCGGGCGGCCATGCGCAGCTGGTCAACTACATTCCCGGCGTGGGCGTAACGCGCGGCATCGCCCATCTGCTCGGCGGCGCGTTCGGCTACGGCCTGTCCGGCAACGTGCTCGATGGCTACCGCTGGCTGTGCGAAACCTGGCAGCCCGGCGACCTGCTCTACCTGTTCGGCTTCAGCCGCGGCGCCTATACCGCGCGCAGCCTTGGCGGGATGATCCGCAAATGCGGCCTGCTCCGCTGCGACAGCCACGGCAGCGTGGCCAGGGCCGACGTCGCCGCCGCGTACGACGTCTATCGCGACACCCGCTGCAAGCCCGACGATCCAGTCGCGGTGGAATTCCGCGCCGACCATTCGATCGTGGTCGACATCCACTTCATCGGCGTATGGGATACCGTCGGCTCGCTCGGCATCCCGGGCACCGCCTCGTGGTTTCCCTACGCGCGCAAGCGCTACCAGTTCCACGACACCGAACTCAGCAGGATCGTGAAATACGCCTACCAGGCGCTGGCACTGGACGAGCACCGCGCCGACTTCGCGCCCACGGTATGGACGCGCAACCCGTACACGGTGAAGCCCGGCGAAACGCTGACCTCGAAGAAGGCCGAGCAGATCGAGATCGAGCAGCGCTGGTTCATCGGCGCGCACGCCGACGTCGGCGGCGGCAACGATTGCGACGGCGCCGGGCGCCGCCCCGACCCTCTGCCCGGGTTGCCGCTGGCCTGGCTGCAGCGCAAGGCGATCGCCGCCGGGCTGGCCTGCCATGCGCTGTTCATGCCGGAAGACGACGCCGCCAGCGGCGTGACGCGCAATTCGTACGCGGAATTCATGGACGGCCTCTACAAGGAATTCAAGCCGCCGTTCGACCGCATGCTCGGCACCGGCGTCAACGAGAAGATCGACGGTTCGGTATGGCAGCGCTGGCTCGCCGACGGCAGCTATCGCTCACCTTCACTGGTCAGGGCGCTGGCCGACAGCAGTGCGCTGGTATTGGCGGATGCCGTGGCGCGCGTCCCCGCGGCCATGCCGGATTCACCGGCGTAGCCGATGCGGCGATGCCTCAGAGCTTGTGAAGAAAACCACTTCCTGCGGTTTTCTTCAGTCGCGAGTCCGGTACACGCCCGGACTCGCTCACATGAAACAGTCACTGGTGTGACTGTTTCATGCCCGGCCCTCGGGCAACCGCTCCTGCGTTGCCTCAACTCGGGCATCGGGCAACCGCTCCCTGCGTTGCCTCAACTCGGGCATCCATGCCCTCGCCGTGGCCGGCCTCAGAGGTTGGAAAAATCACAACCTCTCAGCGCGGCTCGGCGATCCCCGCCTGGATCCCGGCAGCCGTATCGACGCCGGCCAGCGGCTGCCCCAGCGCCCGGCGCGTGATGCGGTAGTACCACCACCACGCAAGCACGCCGAGCAGGGTCAGCGCCGACGCGCCCAACGCCAGCTGCAGCATGTCGCCCGACAGCAGCGGCGACATCACCCCCGCCACGAAGCTGCACAGCATCAGGCTGGCGCAGGCCTGCACCGAGGAGATCCCGCCGCGATGGTGCGGGAAGCGATCCAGCAGCAGCAGCGTGAGCGTGGGGAACGCCAGTTGCACGCCGATGCCGTGCAGGATCAGCGGCAGCATCGACCACGGCAGCCGCGGTGCAGGCAGCGCCAGCGCCAGCAGCAGGTGCGCCGCACACGCCAGCAGCATCACCGCATAACCCAGGCTCACCGTGGACTTCGCGCTGTACCGCCCGGCCATCCGGCCGGACAGCCAGGCACCGCCGATCAGCCCGCTCACCACTGGCACGAACAACCACGGAAAACCCTGCGCCGACAGCTGCAGCAGCCCGCGCACGATGTGCGGCGCCGAGGCGATGTACAGGAACAGGCCGGCGAAATTGACCGAGCTGGAAACCAGCAGCGGCCAGAACACCCGGTCGCGGCCGAACGACAGGTAGCCTGCCAGCAGCGGCCGCGGCGCAAACCGCGTGCGCTGCGCCGGCGGATGGGTTTCGTCCAGGAACCGCTGCAGGGCCAGCGCCAGCAACAGCGAGAACACGGCCAGCAGCCAGAAGATGCCGTGCCAGCCATCGAGCGACAGCAGCAGCGCGCCGACCATCGGCGCGATCACCGGCGCCACCCCGAAGATCATCATCACCTGCGACATCAGCCGCTGCGCTGCCGGCCCTTGCAGGCTGTCGCGGATCACCGCCCGGCCCACCACCAGCCCGGCGCCGGCGGACATGCCCTGCAGCGCGCGGCACGTCAGCAGCATGGCGAACGAGCTGGATACTGCCGCGCCCACCGATGCGGCCGCATACACCAGCAGGCCGGCGACAATCACCGGCTTGCGCCCCACCGCGTCGGAGATCGCGCCATGGAACAGGCTCATCGCGGCGTAGGTGGCCAGGTACACGCTGATCAGTTGCTGCAACGCCGCGGCGTCCACGCCGAAGCGCGCGCCGACCAGCGGGAATGCCGGGAACACCGCATCGATCGAGAACGGCCCGATCATCGACAGCGCGGCCAGCAGCCACGGCAGGCTGCGGCGCACGGGACGATGGGCTGGGCTCATGGCGGCACGGTGGCTACATGGGGCCGCGCAGTATAGAGCCGCTGCGCTTGACGATCGACCGGCCCGATCCATTAGGATGGCCGCTCGGAGATGGCATGCCTCCCGTTCCGGCACCTTCGGCGCGCCGGGACAAACCGCTACTCGCGATCCTGCGTTGAAGCTGATGATGCCTGCACCTCCGGTTCCCGGCGGCGCAGGCGCGCCTGCCGCGGCAACCGGACACTTTCACTGTCGGGAGGCACGCACGTGGGCTTGAACGGATTTGTGGCAATCGGCATCGGCGGCGCGCTGGGCTGCTGGCTGCGCTGGGGGCTGGGCGTACTGCTCAACCCCGTCTTCCCCACCCTGCCGTTGGGCACGCTGGCGGCGAACCTGGCCGGCGGCCTGCTGATGGGCTGCGTGATGGGCCTGTTCGACCACTTCCAGGCACTGTCGCCGGCGCTGCGATTGTTCGTGTTCACTGGCTTCCTCGGCGGGCTGACCACGTTCTCCACCTTTTCGGCGGAATCGGCCACGCTGCTGCTGCGCCAGCAATACCTGTGGTTCAGCGGCCACGTGGCCGTGCACGTGGCCGGCTCGCTGGCGATGACCGTGCTCGGCATCGCGCTCACCCGCAGCCTGCTGCGCCACTGAACCCTGGAGCACCCAATGAACCAGGAAACCCTGCAGCACGGCGTACACCTGACCTTCTACTGCCACTCGCGCGCGAAGCACGATGGCATGCTGCTGTCCGAGTGGCTGCTGGAACAGGCCAGGGCCCATGGCATCGGTGGCGGCTCGGTGTTCCGCGCCATCACCGGCTTCGGCCGCCACGGCGTGCTGCACGAGGAGCAGTTCTTCGAGTTGGCCGACGACCTGCCGGTGAAGATCGAATTCCTGCTGCGCGAGGAGCAGGCCGAACTGCTGCTGCAACTGGTGCGCCAGGCCGGTGTCGACGCGACGTATGCACGTTCGCCGGCAGACTTTGCCGTGCTTGGTGGCCACTGACTGCCACGCTTCCACGGGGACCCGCATGAGCCAGGACGATCTGAAGAACCGCGCCAGCGAACTGCTCGAACAGGCTGGCATCCGCATCGACGGCGGCGCCCCGACCGACCTGCGCGTGCACGACGAGCGCCTGTACGCGCGTGTGTTCGCGCACGGCTCGCTGGGCCTGGGCGAGGCCTACATGGACGGCTGGTGGGACGCCGACGACCTGTCCGCGCTGTTCACCCGCCTGCTCGGCGCCGGACTGGACCAGGAGCTGCGCACGCTCGACACCCTGCTCGCCCACCTCAAGGCGCGCTTCATCAACCTGCAGCGCGGCGAGCGCGCGTTCGAGATCGGCAAGGCGCACTACGACCTCGGCAACGACCTGTTCCAGGCCATGCTGGGCAAGCGCCTGGTGTACTCCTGCGGCTACTGGGCCAAGGCCGACAATCTCGACGACGCACAGGCGGCCAAGCTCGACCTGGTTTGCCGCAAGCTGCAGCTGAAGACCGGCCAGCGCGTGCTGGACATCGGCTGCGGCTGGGGCGAGGCGCTGAAATACGCGGCCGAACGCTACGGCGTGGAGGGCGTCGGCATCACCGTGTCGCAGCAGCAGGCCGACTACGCGCGCGAGCTGTGCGCCGGCCTGCCGATCGAAATCCGCCTCGAGGACTATCACGAGGTCAACGAACAGTTCGACGCGGTGTACTCGATCGGCATGTTCGAGCACGTCGGCGGCAGGAACTACCGCGCCTACTTCGAAACCGTGCGCCGCTGCCTGAAGAACGGCGGCCTCTCGCTGCTGCATTGCATCGGCAGCAATGGCGCGCCGGCGCAGCCCGATCCGTGGATCGAGAAGTACATCTTCCCCAACTCGATGATCCCCGCCGCGAGCCAGCTCACCACCGCGCTGGAGGACCTGTTCGTGGTCGAGGACTGGCACAACTTCGGCGCCGACTACGACCGCACGCTCACCGCCTGGCGCGCCAACATCGAGGCCGCCTGGCCCGGCCTGCCGCCCGGCTACGACGAACGCTTCCGGCGCATGTGGCGCTACTACCTCGCCGCCTCCGCCGCGGTGTTCCGCTGCCGTCGCGACCAGCTGTGGCAACTGGTGCTTAGCCCGCACGGGGTGTCCGGCGGGTATCGCGTGCCGCGCTGAGCCGGCCGCGCGGTTGCCCGCGCGGCCCGCATGGCGAAGAAACGTTATATGGCCAGTTCCTGCCACGCCCGAACGGCAGCCGCGTGGCGATGTACGATGACCATCTGCCCGGAAAGCCCCGGGCACAAGACGCCCCTGCAAGCGTGGCGTCAGAAACGGCGCGAGCTCTCTGTTGGGCGACTACGACTAGATAACCAGACGGGATCGGACAGAACGCCATGACCGATGCATACGACTATGACCTGCTCGTGATCGGCGCCGGCACCGGTGGCAATGGCGTCGCCCGGAGGGTCGCGACGGCGGGCTGGAACGTCGCCATCATCGACAGCCTACCCTATGGTGGCACCTGTACGTTGCGCGGGTGCGACCCCAAAAAGATGCTGATCGCCGTCACCGAAGGCGTGGGATGGGCGCACAACATGAAGGGCAAAGGGTTCGACGCCCACACGTCGATCGACTGGCCCGCCATGATGGCGTTCAAGCGTACCTTCACCGATGTCATGCCGTCACGAATCGAGGCGGCAATGCAACGCGCAGGAGTGGCCACGCTGCACGGCGACGTGCGTTTTACCGGTCCGGATACGGTCGAGGTCAACGGCGCCACGCTGCGTGCGAAGCACTTCCACTTGGCCACCGGCGCACGGCCGATGACGCTGAACATCCCCGGCGAAGACCTGCTGCTCACCAGCACCGGGTTTCTTGAGCTGCCGGAGGCGCCGCAGAAGGTCGTCTTCGTCGGCGGCGGCTTCATCGCCATGGAGTTCGCCCATGTGGCCCGGCGGGCGGGAGCCAGCGAAGTCACCGTGCTGGAGATGGCCGAGCGCCCGTTGAGCAATTTCGATCCGGATCTGGTCGATCTCCTAGCCGATGCCACGACCGAGTTGGGCATCCATCTGCAAACCCAGGCCAAGGTCCGGAAGATCGAGCAGACCGGCGAGGCATATACCGTGACCTATGAAACGCCCTCTGGCGTCAGGACCCTCACCTGCGGGCGTGTCGTGCATGGCGGCGGCCGGGTGCCGAACATCGAGCACCTGAATCTGGCGGCGGCGAGCGTCGAAAGCGGTCGGCGCGGCATCACGGTGAGTCCCTACATGCGAACCACCAATCCCGCGATTTTCGCCGCCGGCGATTGCGCCGATAGCGGTCCGAACCTCACGCCGGTTTCGGTTTACGAGGCACGCATTGCGGGCAAGAACCTCCTGGCCGGCAAGGACGAGCACGCGATCCAATACCCGCCGATCCCGAGTGTCGTGTTCACGTTGCCGCCGGTGGCCGCCGTCGGACTGTCCGAAGCCGAGGCGCGCGAGCGCGGCCTCCAGTTCGACGTCAAATTCGAGAAAACCAGTGGCTGGTATTCCTCGCTGCGCGTCGGGGCACGCAGAAGCGCTTTCAAGACGCTCGTCGAGCACGGGACGGGCCTGATCCTGGGCGCGCATGTGATGGGGCCCGGTGCCGAGGAACAAATCAACCTGTTCGCGATGGCGATGGGCGCGGGCCTGACCGCGAAGCAGATCAAGGCCACCATCTTTGCGTACCCGAGCTTCGCCTCCGACATCAGTTCGATGGTGTAGCTCCGACGCAACGACGCGCTCGCGCGGGGGCGGGTCGCCGCTGCGGGAACGGCATGGCCCGCTGCGGCGCGTACACCCGGCCACCTCGGGCGAGGCATCCGCTTCGTGGACCGACGCGGTGGTCAGGGCGCCAAGATGATCGATGTATGACGTCACACGATCTGTTGCCGCCCGCCGATGCCCTTCCCATGCTGGATCCGGCCATGCTGGACGCCAGCGCGGCGACAGCCGTGCACGACATCCTGGCAGAAGCCGCGTCGGCCAATACCGCGTGAAGCTACGCCAACGCCCTGCGTTACTGGGTGGCATGGTTTGCCGGGCGCTGCTGAAATAACGGAACGGAGGAAATCAAGTCGGAGCTTCGAGCAAAGTAGAGGCAAGTGATCAATTTGATTCAATCACCTGCACCCCCGAAACATCACCACACGCGAATCGCAGACCGAACATGACCACCTCGGCCCTGGTACTCACCCTGTTCCTTGCCTGGACGCTGCTCCTGCTGACCGTCATGGAGGCGCTGCGCGGCTACCTCGTTGTCACGGGCCACGTCCGTTCGAACGAGTTCAAACCCGACAACTCGAATCTTTCGCCGTTCATGCAGCGGCTTGCCCGCGCACACGCAAACTGCGTCGAGAGCCTGCCGGTCTTCGGCGGCCTGCTGCTGGTCGCCATCGTGTTGGGCCGGGCGGAAGTCACGGATACGCTTGCGCCCTGGCTGCTGGGCGCCCGGATCGTCCAGTCCGGCATCCATCTGGCCTCGACCAGCATCATCGCCGTCAATGCCCGCTTCACCGCCTTCGCCGTGCAGATGGGCATCGGCCTCTACTGGACCTGGCTGCTGCTTGGCCTGTAGCACGCACCCCGGCAGCCTCATCCGGCGCACGTCCACGACGGCCCGGTCCAGCTCTCCCGGCAGATGCCCGCAATGCTTTTCGCGCCAACGGCGACGCGGATGGCCACGGCCATGGCATGCGGGAGTCTTGCCGGCCGGCACCCGCGCCATCCCGACCTCGCGGTTCCACAGGCCAACGGCCCACGCCATGGTCATCTCGCCGGGATTGAACCGGCCGCGGCCAGCCGCGACACTCCCGGCATGAAGACCACGCTCACCCTGCGCCTGCTCGCCAGCCTCGCCCTGCTGTTCGCCTGCACTTCGGTGCTGGCGAAACCGGCCTTGTGGGTGGTGAAGGATGCCGATACCACCATCTACCTGTTCGGCACCGTGCACCTGATGCCGCGCGACGCCGGCTGGCACGACGCCGCGCTGGAGCAGGCGCTGGCGGACAGCCAGACGCTGTACATCGAGCTGACCGATGACGACCCGGCGAACATGGCGGCGCTGGTATTGCGCTACGGGATGGACGTGGCGCACCCCCTCTCCAGCCAGCTCAGCCCGGCGGAGGCGCACCGACTTGACCTGCTGGCGAACAAGCTCGGCGTGCCCGGCGGCATGCAGACGCTGAACGTGATGCGTCCGTGGCTGGCCGCGCTGACGCTGGCGGTGACGCCGCTGCAAAAGGCCGGGCTCGACCCCGAGCACGGCGTGGACAAGCAGTTGAAGGCGCAGATGAGCGCGGCCGGCAAGCCGGTGCTGGGGCTGGAAACCGCCGAGCGGCAGATCCGCTTTCTCGCCGACATGCCGCGCCCCGTCGAACTGGCGTTGCTGCGCTCGACCATGCGCGATGCTGACATGGGTTCGATCCTGTTCACCGAACTGATCGACGCCTGGAAGGCCGGCGACGTGGACACCATCGCCCGCATCGGCAACGACGACATGCGCCAGCACGAACCGAAGCTCTACCAGCTGCTGCTCGTGCAACGCAACGAGGCCTGGGCGACAAAGATCGCCACCATGCTGCAGCAGCCGGGCACCACCTTCATCGCGGTCGGCGCCGCCCACCTGGCCGGGCCGGACAGCGTGCAGGTACAGCTGCGGCAGTTGGGCGTGCCGGTCGAACGCCTGCCCTGATCAGTCGATGCCGGCGACAGCATGCGGCAGGTACGGCGCTTCGAGCGCCGCGATCTCCGCTGCCGGCAGCCTGACCGCCAACGCCGCCACCGCCTCTTCCAGGTGGTGCGGCCGGGTCGCGCCCACGATCGGCGCCGTCACCACCGGCTGGTGCAGCAGCCACGCCAGCGCCACCTGCGCGCGCGGCACGCCGAGCCGCGCGGCGACCTCGCCGACGCGGTCCACCACGGCCTTGTCCGCCGCCTTGCTCGCGGCGTACACGCCATCGCCCCACGGATCGGAGCCGCCGCGCACCGTGCTGGGTTTGTCCTCCCACGCCCGCGCCAGGCGGCCGCGCGCCAGCGGGCTCCACGGCACCACGCCGATACCCTGGTCGGCGCACAACGCCAGCATCTCGCGCTCCTCCTCGCGATACAGCAGGTTGTAGTGCGGCTGCATCGACACGAAGCGCGTCCAGCCGCGCAGGTCGGCGGTGTACAGCGCCTGGGCGAACTGCCACGCCGACATCGACGAGGCGCCCAGGTAACGCGCCTTGCCCGCCTTCACCACGTCGTGCAGCGCCTCCAGCGTTTCCTCGATCGGCGTGGCCGCGTCCCAGCGATGGATCTGGTAGAGATCGACGTAGTCGGTGCCGAGGCGGCGCAGGCTGGCGTCGATCTCGGTCATGATCGCCTTGCGCGACAGGCCGCCGCCGTTCGCGTCGGCGCGCATCGGGTAGAACACCTTGGTCGCAATGACGACCTCCTCGCGCCGGGCGAAATCATGCAACGCGCGCCCCAGCACCTGCTCGCTGCCGCCACCCGAGTACATGTTCGCCGTGTCGAAATAGTTGATGCCCAGTTCCAGCGCGCGCCGGATGAACGGCCGGCTGTGCTCCTCGTCCAGCGTCCATGGCCGCGCCTCGGTGGGCATTGCCGAATAGCTCATGCAGCCCAGGCAGATGCGCGAGACCTTGAGGCCGGATTGGCCGAGATTGATGTAGTCCATGCTGTTCTCCTTCAGGGTTCGGATGTCGATGCAGGTTCAGCGCGGCGCCGCCCGGTGCAGGTTGATGCCCGCGATGACCAGGGCGATGCCGGCCAGCTCGGCCGGGCCCGGCCACTGGTGCAGCACCACGATGCCGATCACGCAGGCGGTGGCCGGCAGCAGCGCCAGCATCAGCGCGAATGTGGCGCGCGGCAACCGCGCCATCGCCAACTGGTCGCACACGTACGGGATCACCGACGACGACACGCCCACGCCGATGCCTGCGGCCAGCAGGCCGGGATGGGTGAAGGCCACCGCCGCCTCGCGCCAGCCCAGCGGCATCACAACCAGCAGCGCCACCAGCATCGCCGCGGCCAGCCGGTCGATGCCATGGCCGCCGCCGTCCCCGGCAATGCGATGGCTGAGCACGATGTACAGCATGAACAGCGCGCAGTTCGCGAACGCGAAAGCAAAGCCGGTGGCCGTACCGGCGAAACGCGCGTGGGTCAGCATGGTCACGCCGGCCGCCGCCACGGCGAGCGCCACCACGTTGCGGCGGCTGTGCAGGCCGGCCAAGGCCAGCGCGATCGGGCCGAGGAACTCGATCGCGCCCACCGTGGCCAGCGGCAACCGGTCGATCGCCAGGTAGAAGCAGACGTTCATGCCGCCCAGCACCGCGCCCAGCGCCACGCTGTTCCAGCGCACCGCGGCGCTCTGCTGTGTGAAATAGCGCCAGGGCCGTCGCCACAGCGCGAAGATCAGCGCTGCGCTGGCGATCCGCAGCCAGGCCACGCCCAGCGGCGCGACGTGGGCGAACAGCAGCACCGCAAACGCGGGCCCCAGGTAATGGAAGACCGCGCTGACCATGAAGTACAGCGAGGGCGGCACCCGTTTGCCAGCGGCAAGGGATAGCGACCGCGGCTCGAGCGTGGCGGAATCGGATGCATGGTTCATGCAGCCACTTTTGCAAACGATCGGCGCATGATCCATCCCGAAAAGAAGGAATCAACGACCAATATTTCCTGACTTGAAAGCCCGGTGACATCCCATGCCTCAGATTTCCAGTTTGCTGTCCGACCCCCGTAACATCGCCCTGCTGCAGGCGCTGCAGGAAGACCCGCGCCAGCCCGTCACCCGGCTTGCCAGCCGCGTCGGCATGTCGGCGCCGGCGGTGAAGGAACGCCTGAACCGGCTGGAGGAAAGCGGGGTGATCCGCGGCTATCGGCTCGACCTCGACCCCAGGGCGCTGGGCTGGCCGGTCACCGCCTACGTGCGCGTGCGCCCGGTGCCGGGGCAACTGCCGAAAATCGCCGAACTCGCGCAGAAGATCCCGCAGGTGGTCGAGTGCCACCGCGTCACCGGCGAGGACTGCTTCATCATCAAGGTGCACCTGGACGCGCTGGAGCACCTGGACCTGATCCTCGACCGCTTCCTGCGCTACGGCCAGACCACCACCTCGATCGTGCAATCCACCCCGGTGCCGCTGCGCGCGCCGCCGCTGCCGGCCAGCGTGCCATAGCAGATCGCGGGCGAAACCGCGCCTACAAGAGCCCGCCGCTTTCTGGCACCATCGACCGGTTATCCCGCCGCGTGCGCCCCTTTCCAAGATGTAATCCATGAACCCGCAAGCCAATTACGAACAGATCCCGCTGAAGGAATACGCCGAGCGGGCCTACCTCGACTACTCGATGTACGTGGTGCTGGACCGCGCGCTGCCGTTCGTGGGCGACGGCCTGAAACCGGTGCAGCGGCGCATCATCTACGCGATGAGCGAGCTGGGGCTGGCCGCCACCGCGAAGCCGAAGAAGTCGGCGCGCACCATCGGCGACGTGATCGGCAAGTTCCATCCGCACGGCGATTCCTCGTGCTACGAGGCGATGGTGCTGATGGCGCAGCCGTTCTCCTACCGCTACCCGCTGGTCGACGGCCAGGGCAACTTCGGCTCGCCGGACGACCCGAAGAGCTTCGCGGCGATGCGCTACACCGAGAGCAAGCTCAGCCCGATCGCCGAAGCCCTGCTGGGCGAGCTGGGCCAGGGCACGGTGGACTGGGTGCCGAACTTCGACGGCACGCTGGAGGAACCGAGCTGGCTGCCTGCGCGCGTGCCGCACGTGCTGCTGAACGGTTCGATGGGCATCGCCGTGGGCATGGCCACCGACATCCCGCCGCACAACCTGCGCGAACTGGCCAGCGCGTGCATCCGCCTGCTGGACGAGCCGGACGCCACGGTCGCCCAGCTGTGCGAGCACGTGCGCGGGCCGGACTACCCGACCGAGGCGGAGATCATCACCCCGCGCGCCGACCTGCTGATGATGTACCAGACCGGCGGCGGCTCGGTGCGCGCCCGCGCGGTGTACCGGCGCGAGGAAGGCAACATCGTGATCACCGCGCTGCCGCACCAGGTCAGCCCGTCGAAGATCCTCGAACAGATCGCCGCGCAGATGCGCGCGAAGAAGCTGCCGATGATCGAGGACCTGCGCGACGAGTCCGACCACGAGAACCCAACCCGCCTGGTGATCGTGCCGCGCTCGAACCGCGTGGACGCCGACGAGACCATGCAGCACCTGTTCGCCACCACGGACCTGGAAAAGAGCTTCCGCATCAACCTCAACATGATCGGCCTGGACGGCCGGCCGCAGGTGAAGGACCTGAAGAAGATCCTCACCGAATGGCTGGCGTTCCGCACCAACACGGTCACCCGCCGGCTCAACCATCGCCTGGCCAAGGTCGAGCGCCGCCTGCACCTGCTGGAAGGCCTGCGCATCGCCTACCTCAACCTCGATGAAGTGATCCGCATCGTGCGCAGCGAGGACGAGCCCAAGCCGGTGCTGATGGCGCGCTTCAAGCTCAGCGAGGAGCAGACCGACTACATCCTGGAGACCCGCCTGCGCCAGCTGGCCCGCCTCGAGGAGATGAAGATCAACGCCGAGCGCGACCAGCTCGAAGAGGAGCGCGCGCGCATCAACGTACTGCTGAAATCGCCGACCAAGCTGAAAGGCCTGATCAAGGACGAGCTGCGCGCGGATGCCGAGAAATTCGGCGACGCCCGCCGATCGCCGCTGGTCGAGCGCGAGGCCGCCCAGGCGCTGGACGAGAGTGCGCTGGTGGCCAGCGAGCCGGTCACCGTGGTGCTCTCGCAGAAGGGCTGGGCGCGCGCCGCGAAGGGCCACGATGTGGATGCCGAAGGCCTCAACTACCGCGAGGGCGACGGCCCGCTCGCCGCGGTGAAGGCGCGCACCACCCAGCAGGTGGCGTTCATCGACTCCACCGGACGCGCCTACTCCACGCTGGCGCACACCCTGCCCTCGGCGCGCGGCAACGGCGAGCCGCTGACCGGCCGCTTCAGCCCGGCCGCGGGCGCCAGCTTCGACGCGCTGATCGCCGGCGACAACGACACCCGGCTGATCCTCGCCACCGACTTCGGCTACGGCTTCGTCACCCGCTTCGAAGCGCTCACCGGCCGCAACAAGGCCGGCAAGCAGATCATCTCGCTCAGCGACGGCGCGAAGGTGCTGGCGCCGCAGGCCAGCGCCGACCCGGCACGCGACCGCATCGTGGTGGTCACCACCGAGGGCCACCTGCTGATGTTCTCGGTGGCCGAGCTGCCGGAACTGGACAAGGGCAAGGGCAACAAGCTGATCGAGATTCCGAAGAAGCAGCTGGCCGAAGGCGAGCGCGTGGCTGGCGTGGCGGTGGTCAGCGAGGGCAAGGGCGAGGTCACCATGTACGCCGGCGCGCGCAAGCTCACCCTGAAGTGGGCCGACCTGGTCGAATACGGCGGCACCCGCGCCACCCGCGGCGGCCTGCTGCCGCGCGGCCTGCGCCGCGTCGAACGGATCGAGACCAGTGGCTGAGCTGAGCCAACCCGCATTCCATCCGCAGGACGGCTTCGTAGGGCGGGCAATGCCCGCCGGCTCTTCGACAGACATCGCGGCCAACAGCGGCGGGCATTGCCCGCCCTACGGCGAGAGGCAGGAACTTGTCGGCGCGCGACCTTTCCAACAGGGATGTACACGCCGACGCAGCTCGCGCGTTGGATACGTGACAGCCTCGGAGCACGCATGAACATCCCACGTTTTCTTCCCGCCCTGCTGGCCATGCTGCTCGCCGCGCCGGCCGGGGCGCAGAGCGCCGGCAAGCCCCTGAACCTGAAACTGCCGCCCGGCGACCTCCCTGCCGCCAGCAGCACCGCTGCCGCACCGACCCGCGACGCGCCCGGCACGTACTACGGCGACACCAGCGGGCGCATGGGCAACGCCGACGTCGCCAGCAGCGAGCGCCCCGACTGCGACGATTCCACCTACAACCAGCCGCAGATGCACGGCAGCGTCGGCATGGGCGTGGTGGGCGGTAATCACGTGAGCGGCAATTACCAGACCGGCACGGTGAACCTCAGCCAGGCGTTCGGCAGCTGCGACCACCCCACCGGCGGCGTCAGCATCTCGGTTGGCGCCGGCAGCGGCCACTTCCACGACCGCGGCCACTGACCGGGCAAAGCTATAATCGCAGGATCACGCAAGGGACGCATCTCGATGCACGGCGAATACAAGATGCCCGGCGGCAAACTGGTGGTGATCGACCTTGAGCTGCGCGACGGCCGCCTTGCCGAGGTGCAGCTCAGCGGCGATTTCTTCCTCGAACCGGACAGCGCGCTGCAGGCGATCAACGGCGCGTTGACGGGCCAGCCCGGGCATGCCGACGAAGCCGCGCTCGCCGCCGCCGTGCGCGACGCGCTCGCTGCCGACGTCATGATGTACGGTATTTCTCCGGAAGCCATCGCGGTGGCCGTGCGCCGCGCCCTGCACAAGGAACCTGCTGCATGATGCGTACCGACTGGCGCGACCACGACTGGCAGCTGATCCACACCGCACCGCAATCACCCACCCTGCACATGGCGCTGGACGACGTGCTGACCCACGAGGTCGGCGCCGGTCGCCGCGCACCCACCCTGCGCATCTGGGAATGGGCGTCGCCGGCCGTGGTGATCGGCCGTTTCCAGTCGCTGCGCAACGAGGTGGATGGCGAGGCCGCGCGGCGCCACGGCATCGAGGTGGTGCGCCGGGTTTCCGGCGGCGGCGCGATGTTCATCGAGCCCGGCAACACCATCACCTACTCGATCTACGCACCGCAGTCGCTGGTCAAGGGCCTGTCGTTCCAGGAAGCCTATGCCTTCCTCGACGAGTGGGTACTGGAAGCGCTGGCCGAGCTGGGCATCAAGGCGTGGTACCAGCCGCTCAACGACATCACTTCCGAGGGCGGCAAGATCGCCGGCGCCGCGCAGGTGCACCGCGGCGGCGCGGTGCTGCACCACGTCACCATGGCCTACGACATCGACGCGGCGAAGATGCTGCAGGTGCTGCGCATCGGCCGCGAGAAGTTGTCGGACAAGGGCACCCAGAGCGCCGCCAAGCGGGTCGATCCGCTGCGCAGCCAGACCGGCCTGCCGCGCGAGGCGGTGATCGAGCGCATGACCGCCACCTTCCGCCGCCTGCACGGCCTCACCGACGACTACCTGAGCGCCGAGGAACTGGCTCAGGCCGAAGCGCTCGCACAAGGCAAGTTCGGCAGTCCGGCGTGGCTTACCGACGTGGCGTGAGCGAGGGCGACAGCTCCGACGCTTCACTCACAACCGGCTGTACGACCACGACTGCATGCGGCCGTCCTTGTACGGCATCACGCCGTGGAACGGGCGCGGGTCGGCGTCGAACACCAGCGGCAGGAAGTGGCGGTCGCCCTCCCACATCGGCAGTTCCATCAGGCGCGCGCGCGGCACCCACTCCAGCGTGCCCTCGTGGTTGCCCTGGTGCGGTTCGCCGCTGAAGCCGTCGACCAGGAAGATGAAGCCCAGCCAGTCCTCGCCCTGCTTGCCGAAGCCGGGCCAGTTCAAGGTGCCGCGCAGCTGCATCGATTCGCATTCGATGCCGGCTTCCTCGCGGATCTCGCGGCGCATGCAGGCGGCGATGTCCTCGCCCGGCTCCATCTTGCCGCCGAGGCCGTTGTACTTGCCCAGGTGCAGGTCGTCCGGGCGGGCGTTGCGGTGGATCATCAGCACTTCGCTGCGATCCGGCGACAGCACGTAGCCGAGCGTCGCCACTATCGGGGTATAGGGCATGGGCGGGCACCGCGAAAAGGACCCAGTTTAGCGGCAGCGGGCGCGTGGCGCAGGGACGGACTTGCACCGGCACGGCCGGCCGGCGACCATCGACGGATGCGCGCCTCCGTTTTCCCGCCCCGACCATTTCCGATCCGGCCACCGCGGCGCGTGCTGCTGCCCGCGCTGCTGTTCCTGCTGCTTGCCGGCGTGGGCGGTTGCGCCCCGGGCGCACGGGCGCTGGACAGCCGAGAGCTGGCGTTCGAAGGCCAGAATTACCGCGTGGTGCACATCAACCTGAAGCGCGAGCAGCTGAGCCTGCACTGGCGCGAGTCCGCCAGCGGCCAGCCGTTCGGCAGCATCGAGGCGTTGCGCCAGTGGGGCGAAGCCCGTGGCCAGCACCTGCTGTTCGCGGCGAATGCGGGCATCTACGATCACAAGTTCGCGCCGCTGGGCCTGCACGTGGAGAACGGCAAGACGGTGGTGCCGTTGAACCTGGCGCACGGCAACCCGGCTTCGGGCAATTTCTCGCTGCTGCCGAATGGCGTGTTCGCGGTGTACCCGGACGGCCATGCCGCGGTACGCACCAGCGCCGCGTTCAAGGCCGACGGCAAGAGCGCGCAGTGGGCGACCCAGTCCGGGCCGATGCTGCTGATCGACGGCAAGCTCAACGAGCAGTTCGTCGACGACTCCGCCAGCATGAAATGGCGCAGCGGCGTATGCGCACGCACGCCCACCGAGGTGGTGTTCGCGGTGAGCGAGACGCCGGTGAACTTCCACGCGTTCGGACGGCTGTTCCGCGACAAGCTGGGTTGCCGCGACGCCCTCTATCTGGACGGCAGCATCTCGCAGCTGTATGTGGACGGCGAAGGCTATGCCGGCGCGCCGGCGTTCATGGTCAAGCCGTACGCGGGCATCTTCGCGGTGTTCGCCAGACCATGACGGCAACCTCACGGAGGAAATCCCGCTGGCGCCTCCTGCGCGCCCTGTCGCTGGTCCTGCTGGCGCTGCTGGCGGTTGCCTTCATCGTGCTGGGGTGGCTGCTCGCCGGCAGCCGTGCGCAGCTTGACGGCACACGCCAGGCTGCTGGCCTGACGGCGCCGGTCAGCCTCGACCGCGACGCGCTGGGCACGGTCACCCTCGTTGGGAAAAGCCGCACCGACCTCAGCTACGCGCTGGGCTACGTGCATGCGCAGGAGCGCTTCTTCGCGATGGACCTGATGCGTCGCGTGAGCGCCGGCGAATTGTCCGCGCTGGTCGGGCCGGCCGCGCTGGAGACCGATCTGGACCATCGCCGCCACCGCCTGCGCGCCGTGGTCGCGGCCGCCTATGCGCAATTGACGCCCACGAAACAGCACCAGCTGGACCGCTACCGCGACGGCGTCAACGCCGGCCTGGCCGACCTGCGCGTGCGGCCGTGGGAATACCTGTTGCTGGGCAGTCGGCCGCAGCCGTGGCGTTCGGAAGACAGCATGCTGGTGATCGCCGCGATGTACCTGGACTTGAACAGCGGCGGCCGCAACGAACGCGAGCTGCGCATGGCGCAGATGCGCGCGGTGCTGCCCGGCGCACTGGTGGATTTCCTGCTGGCGCCCGACCCCGACTGGGAGGCACCGCTGAGCGGCTGGTTGTCGCGCCCGCCGGTGGTTCCGGACGCTGACGTGTTCGACCTGCGTCGGCTGCCAACCGCTGCGGCCTCGACCAGCCTGGCTGCCGCGCTGGTGCCGGCACTGGATACGCCGCGCCCCGGCAGCAACAACTTCGCCGTGGCCGGCACGCTCACCGGCAACGGCGCAGCGATGTTGGCGAACGACATGCACCTGGGCCTGCGCGTGCCGAACATCTGGTTCCGTACCCGCCTGCGTTATCCCGATCCCACTGCGCCGGGCAGCCAGCGTGACATCAACGGCGTCAGCCTGCCCGGCACGCCGGCGATCATCGTCGGCTCCAACGGCCAGATCGCCTGGGGTTTCACCAACAGCTACGGCGACTGGCAGGACTGGGTACGCGTGTTGCGCGATCCGGCCGATGCTTCCCGCTACAAGGTGGCGAACGGCTGGGCAAGCATCGAAACCCATGAGGAGCACATCCGGGTCAAGGGTCAGCCCGACACCATCCTCAAGGTCGAAGACACCCGCTGGGGCCCGATCATGGGCAGCGACATCGACAGCACGCCGCTGGCGCTGGCCTGGATCGGCGGCCGCGCGCACGGCTACAACCTCGACCTGATGCAGCTGGAACGCGCACCCGACGTGGCCGCGGCAATCGAGCTGGCGCCGCGGCTCGGCATACCGCCGCAGAACCTGCTGGTCGCCGATCGCGCCGGCCACATCGGCTGGACCATCGCCGGCAACAGCATCCCGCTGCGCGCCGGCATCGACCGGCTGCTGCCGTCGGACTGGTCGGCGCCCGGCAGCGGCTGGCAGGGCTGGGCCGCGCCCGCGCAGTACCCGCGCATCGAGAACCCCGCCGATGGCCGCCTGTGGACGGCGAACAACCGCACCGTCGACGGCGACGCGCTGGCTCTGCTCGGCAACGGCGGCCACGACGTCGGCGCCCGCGCCCAGCAGATCCGCGACGACCTGCGTGCCCGCGCCAGCTTCACCCCCGGTGCCCTGCTCGACATCCAGCTGGACGACCGTGCGCTGTTCCTCGCCCGCTGGCAACGCCTGCTGCAGGACACCCTGGCCGACAACCGCGACCCGTCACTGCAGCAGCTGCGCCGGCTCACCGCTGCATGGGGCGGCCGCGCCGCCGTCGACAGCGTCGATTACCGACTGGTGCGCGCCTTCCGCAACCAGGTCGGCGAAGCGGTGCTGGCGCCGCTCGCCGCCCGGGTGCAGCAGCGCTACGCGGATTTCAGCTGGCCCCGCGAGACCAGCGCCGAGGCGGCGGTGTGGGCCCTGGTCCGTCAGCAGCCGATGGCATGGCTCGATCCGAAATATCCGGATTGGCACGCCCTGCTCATCGACGCGGCGAAGCGGGTGGCGGACGAACTCGGTCAGCAATCCGGCGGCCTCGCTGCGCGCAGCTGGGGCGAACACAACCGCGCCGGCATCCGCCACCCGTTGTCCGCCGCGCTGCCATCGTGGCTGGCCCGCTTCATCGACATGCCCGACCAGCCGATGCCAGGCGACAACAATATGCCGCACGTCGCCGCGCCCGGCTTCGGTGCCTCCGAGCACCTGGTCGTGGCTCCCGGCCAGGAGGCCCACGGCATCCTCAACATGCCCGGCGGCCAGAGCGATCACCCGCTGTCGCCGTATTTCGGCGCGGGCCACGCGGACTGGGTCGCCGGTCGACCAACGCCGCTGCTGCCGGGACTGCCGCAGCACACGCTGGTGCTGCAACCGGTCGCACGCTGACGCGCCGACCGGCGTCGACCGAGCGGCCGCCCATGCGGCATTCGACCACACAAATCGCCGCCGGCGCAGCTGATCGAAATCAAAAACACCGCCCTCATGGGCGCGCATGATCCCCTCCGTTCACACGGCGGATTCATCCATGATCAGCTGCGACACCATCATCATCGGGGCCGGCCCGGTCGGTCTGTTTCAGGTTTTCGAGCTGGGTCTGCTGGGGGTAGATGCGCACGTGATCGATGCCGTACCGCATGCCGGCGGCCAGTGCGTCGAGCTGTATCCGGACAAGCCGATCTACGACATCCCGGCGCTGCCGGTGTGCAGCGGGCGCGAGTTGATCGAGCGCCTGCAGCAGCAGATCCGCCCGTTCGCGCCGCAGTTCCACCTGGGCCACACCGTCACCTCGCTGCAGCGCATGGACAACGGCCGCTTTCACCTGCAGACCAGTGGCGGCCTGGCGTTCGACGCCGGCGCGGTGATCATCGCCGGCGGCCTGGGCGCGTTCGCGCCGCGCACGCTGGACGTGCCGGAAGCCGCGCCGCTGGTGGGCCGCACGCTGCACTACAAGGTGACGCAGCCAGCCCTGTTCGACGACCAGGACATCGTGATCGCCGGCGGCGGCGACGCGGCGCTGGATTGGGCGCTGGCTCTGGTCGAGCGGGTACGCAGCCTGGTGCTGGTACATCGCTCGTCCAGCTTTCGCGCGGCACCCGCCAGCGTGGCGCGCATGCAGGCGCTGTGCGACGAGGGCTGCATGCAGTTCAGCGAAGGCGACATCGTCGGGCTGGAGACGGCTGATGGCGCGCTGTCGCAGGTGCGCGTGCGCACACGCAGCGGCATGGTCCAGCGCATCGAGGCGTCGCATCTGCTGGTGTTCTGGGGCCTGCATCCGGCGCTGGGGCCGATCGCCGACTGGGGACTGGCGCTGGAGCGTCAGCAGCTGGTGGTCGATCCATCGACGTTCGAGACCTCCGTGCCCGGCGTGTTCGCGGTGGGTGACATCAACACCTATCCCGGCAAGAAGAAGCTGATCCTGTCGGGTTTCCACGAAACCGCGTTGTGCGCGTTCGCCGCGCATGCGCACCTGCATCCAGGCGACAAGGTGAACCTGCAGTACACGACCACCAGCCCGGCACTGCAGCGGCGCCTGGGCGTGCGCGATGCCAAAGGCGCCGACGTCGTGGCACAACCGTCGCCACGGGTCGAAGCCAGCGCGGCCTGACGCTCCATACCTTTTCGCATTCGCACCACCGGGAGGTCCTCCCATGCACCGCTCCATCGAACCCACCGAACCGCGCTCGCCCGAGCGCCGGCGACTGCTGCGGCAGGCCGGCCAGCTCGCCATCGCCGGCGGCCTGCTGGCCGCGGGCGGCTGGGCGGTGCTCAAGCGCAAGCAGAACCTGTGGCAGGTGCGCCGCGAGCGCACGCTGATGCAGACCTCGGTGGCAGTGACCTGCCTGAGCGACGACGTGCAGGCGGCAGGCGAGGCGATCGAGGCGGCGTTCGCGCGCATGGCCACCACGGCGGCCGAGCTGACCCGCTTCGATCCGGTCAGCCCGCTGTCGCGGCTGAACCGTGATGGCCGGCTGGCGCTGGTGCCGTCGAACCTGCACGTGGTATTGCGCGAGGCACTGGCGCTGTCGGCGCTGACCGGCGGCGCGTTCGACGTCACCGTGCTGCCGGTGCTGCGCTACTTCGAGACGCTGCGCGGCGTCGCCGGTACCGATGCGCGCGAGCAGCGCGTGGCCGAAGACCGCGACGCACTGGTCGGCTATCGCGACCTCGTGCTGGACGCTCGCGGCGTGCGTCTGCTGCGGCCGGGCATGGCGATCACCCTGGACGGCATCGCCAAGGGCCACGTGGTCGACCAGGGCATCGCGGCGCTGCGCGCGGCGGGCATCGAGTACGCCCTGATCGACGCCGGCGGCGACATCCAGGCGATCAGCGGCAACGATCCCGGGCGGCACTGGAACGTGGGCATCGTCGACCCGCGCGACACGGGCCGGGTGGCGGCGGTGGTGCAGCTGCGCAACGCGGCGCTGTCCACTTCCGGCAACTACCGCGTGTTCTTCTCCAGCGACCGGCGCCTGTTCCACATCGTCAATCCACGCACCGGCTGGTCGCCGCAGAGTTATTCCAGCGTGACCGTGGTGGCGCGGCGCTCGGTGCTGGCCGACGGCATGAGCACGGCGGCGTTCTCGCTGGAGCTGCCGCAGCTGTCCGCGCTGATGGCGGCGCGCGACCACCAGTGGCTGGCGTTCTCGCGCAGCGGCGAGCAGCGCTGGCGCTCGCGCGAGCTGCCGCTGGTCGCCGGCACGGCGGAGCTGGTCTGATGCGCGGCACACGTCCACTCTCCCTGATCACCAGGCTGCTGCTCGCGCTGCTGTTGCTGGCGCCCGCCTCCGTGGCGCTGGCCGGCATCGACGCCAAGTATCCGCAGCTGCACCAGGTGTTCCCCGAGGCCGAGCGCTACGGCGACATCGAGGGCACCCCGCCTGCGGCGGCCGTGTACCACGGCGACAAGGTGATCGGCTACGTGTTCGAGACGGTGATGGTGGCGCCGGTGCCGGCCTACTCCGGCGCGCCGATCAACATCCTGGTGTCGATCGGCACCGACGGCACCATCCGCGACGCGCGCGTGCTGGAGCAGCACGAGCCGATCCTGCTTGTCGGCATCCCGGTGCAGAAGCTGTACGACTTCGTGGCCCGCTACATCGGCCACCGTGTGGACGACCAGATCGTGGTCGGCGGCGGCGGCAGCGGCAGCGTGCGCATCGACGCGATCAGCAGCGCCACGGTGACCTCGATGGTGGCCAACGAGACGATCATGAACTCGGCGCTGAAGGTGGCGGCCTCGCGCAAGCTGATCGCCGGCGTGGCCGACACCGGCGCGGCTACCGCGCAGGTACGCGCCGACTACTTCGTGCCGGCTGACTGGCAGACGCTGACCGGCAACGGCGCGATCGGCCACCTGCAGCTGGCGCGCCAGGCGATCACCGACGCCTTCAAGGGCCAGCCGGAAAGCGGCCTGGTCGACGACCCCACCGCGCCGGCGCCCGGCCACGGTGCGGACACCTTCATCGACCTGTACTTCGCCGACGTCACCCCGCCCACGGTGGGCCGCAACCTACTCGGCCCCACCGCCCACGCCGACCTGATGAAGCAGCTCAAGCCCGGCGACTCGGCGATCGCGGTGATGGCCAACGGCATCTACTCGTTCAAGGGCGTGGGCTACGTGCGCGGCGGCATCTTCGACCGCGTACACCTGCTGCAGGACGGCAAACTGGTGCTGTTCAAGGACAGCGACCTGGTGCAGTTGAACGACACCCCGCTGCGCGGCAAGCCGGCCTTCGCCGAGCAGGCGATCTTCATCGTGCGCAACGGCGGCAGCGGTTTCGACGCCACCCGGCCATGGACGCTGCAGCTGCTGGTGAACCGCCAAGTCGGCCCGCTGCAGAGCATCTACCACACCTTCACCCGCGACTACCGCATGCCGGCGGTCTACACCACGCGTCCGGAAGTGGCGGCCGTGGCGGACACCGACGCGCTGCCGGCCGACGCGCCGCTGTGGCAGAAGGTGTGGCACGGGCGCCGGCTGGACATCGCGCTGCTGGTGGCGGGGCTGTCGGTGCTCACGCTGATCCTGATGTTCCAGGACTGGATCGTGACGCGCCCGCACCTGCTCGAACGCCTGCGCGTGGGCTTCCTGATCTACACGCTGGTGTTCATCGGCTGGTACGGGCTGGCGCAGCTGTCGGTGGTGAACATCCTCACCTTCATCCAGGCGATGCTGCACGGCTTCCACTGGTCCACCTTCCTGATGGACCCGCTGGTGTTCATCCTGTGGGTGTTCGTGGCCGCCACCCTGCTGCTGCTCGGGCGCGGCATCTATTGCGGCTGGCTGTGCCCGTTCGGCGCGCTGCAGGTGCTGGTGAACAAGCTGGCGCGCCGGCTGCACGTGCCGCAGTTCGAGGTGCCGCAATACCTGCACGAACGGCTGTGGGCGATCAAGTACATCATCCTGCTGGTGCTGTTCGGGATGTCGCTGCAGTCGCTCAACATGGCCGAGCACTACGCCGAGATCGAGCCGTTCAAGACCGCCATCACCCTGCACTTCGCCCGCTCCTGGAGCTACGTGCTCTACGCGGTGGCGCTGGTGGCGGTGTCGGCGTTCAACAACAAGTTCTACTGCCGCTACGTGTGCCCGCTGGGCGCCGGGCTGGCGGTGTCCGGCCGCTGGCACCTGTTCGAGTGGCTGCTCCGGCGCAAGGAGTGCGGTCGCCCGTGCCAGATCTGCGCCAACGAGTGCGAGGTGAAGGCGATCAACGCGATCGGCCAGATCAACTTCAACGAATGCCACTACTGCCTGGACTGCCAGGTCACCTACGCCAACGACCAGAAATGCCCACCACTGGTGGAGCGCCGCAAGAAGCGTGAACGCGCCGCGCGGCCGCTGCCCACCCCGGTACTGACGATCACCCCGGCGGCGACGCCGGAAACCCACGAGCCGGCGAAGGTCGCCGACTGACCCACCACGATCCGAACGGATGAATGCCATGCACGACGAATCGAGCAACCCGACCGGCCAGTCCGGCCAGACCGCGGAACCGGGCAACCCCGCGCGCCGCAACTTCATGAAGAACAGCGCGCTGGCCGGCCTCGCCGGCGCGGCGGGACTGGCACTGGCGGGCTGCGGCAAGAAGGGTGAGCCCGCCGGCGCGGCCGGCGCCGCCGCCGGCCCGGCCAAGGCGGCCTCGGCCGCCGGCGAACTCTCCGACCACGTGCCGCCCGGCCAGCTCGACGAGTACTACGGCTTCTGGAGCGGCGGCCAGTCCGGCGAGGTGCGCCTGGTCGGCGTGCCCTCCATGCGCGAGCTGATGCGCATCCCGGTGTTCAATCCCGACTTCACCATCGGCTGGGGCGTCACCAACGAGAGCAAGCGCGTGCTCGGGCCGAACTTCCCGCCCGGCGGCGACTGCCACCACCCGCACATGAGCCAGACCGACGGCCACTACGACGGCCGCTACATCTTCATCAACGACAAGGCGCACACCCGCGTCGCGCGCATCCGCTGCGACGTGATGCGCACCGACCGCATCACCGACGTGCCCAACGTGCAGTCGATCCACGGCCTGCGCGTGCAGCGCGCACCGCGCACCGGCTACGTGTTCGCCAACGGCGAGTTCCTGATCCCGGCGCCGAACGACGGCCGCGACCTGGACGACCCGGACAAGTACCAGACCATGTTCAGCGCGCTCGACGGCGACACCATGGAGGTCGCCTGGCAGGTGCTGGTGGACGGCAACCTGGACAATACCGAGGCCGACTACGCCGGCAAGTACGCCATCTCCACCTGCTACAACAGCGAGAAGGGCATGGACCTGCCCAGCACGATGCAGGCCGAGCGCGACTGGGTGGTGGTGTTCAACATCCCACGCATCGAGGAGGCGGTGAAGAAGGGCGAGTTCAAGACCATCGGCAGCTCCAAGGTGCCGGTGCTGGACGGCCGCCACGGCTCCTCGTTCACGCTGTACATCCCGATCCCGAAGAACCCGCACGGCATCAACGCCAGCCCGGACGGCAAGTACGTGGTCGCCAACGGCAAGCTCTCGCCCACCGTCACCGTGATGGAGTGGAGCCGCATCGACGACTGGTTCGACGGCAAGCTGAAGGACCCGCGCGACACTGTGGTGGCCGAGCCGGAGCTGGGCCTGGGCCCGTTGCACACCGCCTACGACGGCCGCGGCAACGGCTACACCACCCTGTTCATCGACAGCCAGATCGCCAAGTGGAACATCGCCGACGCGATCGCCGCCCACGACGGCAAGAAGGTGAACTACCTGCGCCAGAAGATCGATGTGGCCTATCAGCCCGGCCACTGCCACACCTCGATGGGCGAGACGCGCGACGCCGACGGCAAATGGCTGGTGTCGCTCAACAAGTTCTCCAAGGACCGCTTCCTGCCGACCGGCCCGCTGCATCCGGACAACGACCAGCTGATCGACATCTCCGGCGAGACCATGAAGCTGGTCGCCGACGGCCCGGTCTACGCCGAGCCGCACGACGTGATCCTGCTGCACCGCCGGCAGCTGATCGACAAGGTCAAGAAGAGCTGGGACCGCGACGACCCGTTCTTCGCCGAGACGGTGGCCATGGCCAAGAAACACGGTGTCAACGTGCTGTCCGACAGCAAGGTCATCCGCGAAGGCCGCAAGGTGTTCGTGTACATGACCTCGGCCGCGCCGATCTTCGGCATGGGCAGCTTCAAGGTGAAGAAGGGTGACGAGGTAACCGTGGTGGTGACCAACATCGACGCGGTGGAGGACGTGAGCCACGGCTTCTGCATCGTCAACTACGGCATCAACATGGAGATCAGCCCCGGCGCCACCGCCTCGGCCACCTTCACCGCCGACAAGGCGGGGGTGTTCTGGTACTACTGCACGTTCTTCTGCCATGCGATGCACATGGAGATGAGCGGGCGGATGCTGGTGGAGGCCTGAGCCGTGCCGTGCCGTCGCGCAATGCGCGCGACGGTACGGCCGGGTCTTCCATTGCCATGCATATGCTTCGTCGCCTTGCGATCCTGCTGCTGCCGCTGCTGGCGCTGCCGGCACACGCGGGCGAATCGCTGGAACAGGCCGTAGCCGCGGCGCCGCCAGGCGCCACGGTCAGCGTGCCGGCCGGCGTGCATGCCGTGCACCTGCGGCTGGACAAACCCATCACGCTGATCGGCGAGCCCGGCGCGATCCTCGACGGCGGCGGCAGCGGCGACGTCGTGCGCATCCGCGCGTCGAACGTCACCGTGCGCGGCCTGACCGTGCGCCGCAGCGGCACCGACCTCACCGCGATGAACTCCGGCATCTTTGTCGAACGCCAGGCGCACGACATCGTCATCAGCGGCAACCGCATCGAGGACAGCCTGTTCGGCGTCTACCTCGACGGCGCGGCCAACGTGCGCGTCGCACACAACGTGATCCGCGGCATGCGCAACCTGCGCGTGGCCGACCGCGGTGACGGCATCCACCTGTGGAACGACACCGGCTGCACCATCGAGGGCAACGACGTGGCCGGTTCGCGCGACGGCATCTACGTCTACGTCAGCCCGCACAACACGATCGCGCGCAACGTGGTGCACGACGTGCGCTACGGCATCCATTACATGTATTCCCAGGACAATGTGCTGCTGGACAACGTCAGCCGCGGCAACCTGGCCGGCTACGCGCTGATGTCCTCGCACCATCTGAAGGTGATTGGCAACAGTTCGGAGGACGAGAAATCCTACGGCTTCCTGCTCAACTACATCTCGCACAGCGAGATCGCCGGCAACCGCGTGCATCGCGTCAACGGCCAGAGCGACGACGCCGGCGGCACGATCGACGGCACCGAGGGCAAGGGCCTGTTCGTCTACCTGTCGCAGCTCAACGACTTCCACGACAATCTCGTCGCCGATTCGCAGATCGGCATTCACGTGACCGCCGGCTCGGAAAACAACCGCCTGTGGAGCAATCGCTTCGTGGACAACCGCATCCAGGTGAAATATGTGCAGAACCTCGCCCAGGAATGGTCGGCGCACGGCCGCGGCAATTTCTGGAGCGACTACCTCGGCTGGGACCTGGACGCCGACGGCATCGGCGACGTGCCGTTCCGCCCCAACGACGGCGTCGACGTGCTGCTGTGGAAATACCCTTCCGCGCGCAACCTGATGTCCAGCCCCTCGGTGCTGCTGCTGCGCTACGTGCAGCGCGCGTTTCCGGTGTTCACGCCGCCGTCGGTGCAGGACAGCCACCCGCTGATGAAGGCCCCAACTCCCCTCCGGTCCGACCATGAACCACGCGATTGAATTCGAGGCACTGACCAAGCGCTACGGCGCGCTCGCCGCGCTCGACGGCGTCAGCGCCTGCGTGCCACGCGGCCAGGTGATCGGCCTGCTCGGCCACAACGGCGCCGGCAAGTCCACGCTGATCAAGTTGATCCTCGGCCTGATTGCGCCCAGCGGCGGCCGGCTGGAGGTGCTCGGCCAGTCGCCGTGGCGCGCGCATGCGCTGCGCCGGCGCATCGGCTACCTGCCCGAGAGCGCCACCTTCTACGCCAGCCTCAGTGGCCGCGAACTGCTCGACTACCTGGCCCGGCTGAAGCAGGCATCGCGCAGCCAGGTATCGGCGCTGCTGGAACGCGTCGGCCTGACGCACGCCGCCGACCGGCGCATCGGCACCTACTCCAAGGGTATGCGTCAGCGCCTCGGCCTGGCCCAGGCGCTGCTGGGTTCGCCGGAGCTGGTGCTGCTGGACGAACCGACCACCGGGCTCGACCCGCAGGCCTCGCGCGAGCTGTACCGCATCGTCGGCGAGTTGCGCGCGGACGGGCGCAGCGTGCTGCTCTCCTCGCACCTGCTGGCCGAGCTGGAGCCGCATATCGACGGTGCGCTGATCCTGCGCCAGGGCAGGTTGCTTGCGGCCGGCAGCCTGCACACGCTGGGCGAGCAGGCCGCGCTGCCGGCGCAGGTGCTGGTGCGTCCGCGCGAGCAGGCGATGCCCGAACTGATTGCGCGCCTCGAAACGGGCGGCCTGTCCGCGCAACCGCGTCCCGATGGCCGGCTGGAACTGCAGGTGCCGCGCGCCAGCAAACTGCACATGCTGCGCGAATTGCTGGCCGATCCCGCGATCGTCGACCTGGACGTGCGCGAACCCACCCTGGCGCAACTCTACGACTGGCTCGGCGCCGGTCCGCAATCCGGCGCAAAGGTGGCCGCATGAACCCGATCCTCACCGTCGCCGCCAAGGAATTCCGCGACGACTTCCGCAACCGCTGGACGGTCGCATTGACCATCCTGTTCGCGCTGCTGGCGCTGGGCATCGCCTGGTTCGGCAGCGCCGCGGCCGGGCGCGTGGGCTTCACCTCGTTCGACGCCACGCTGGCCAGCCTGACCACGCTGGGCGCGTTCGTGATCCCGCTGATCGGCCTGCTGATTGCCTACGACACCATCGTCGGCGAACGCGACGACGGCACCCTGCTGTTGATGCTCAGCTACCCGCTGGCGCGCGGCCAGCTGGTAGCCGGCAAGTTCCTCGGCCACTGCGGCGCGCTGGCTGCCGCCACGCTGGTCGGCTTCGGCCTGGCGGTGGCGATCATGCAGTGGATGCAGCCGCCCGCGCAGACGCTGCAGGCGTGGCTGCACATCGGCCGCTTCATCCTCAGCGCCTCGCTGCTGGGTGCCTGCTTCGTCGGGCTGGCCTGCCTGATCAGCGTGCAGACCACCGACAAGTCGCGCGCCGCCGGCCTGGCGCTGATCGGCTGGCTGCTCAGCGTGGTGCTGTTCGACCTCGCGCTGCTGGCGCTGCTGGTGGTCAGCGGCGGCAATCCGCTGGAGCGGGCGGTGTATCCGTACCTGCTGCTGCTCAACCCGGTCGACGTGTTCCGGCTGGTCAACCTCACCGCGCTCGGCGACGGCGCCGGCAACGACCTGCTCACCGGCATGACCGCCCACCACAGCTACCCGCCGCTGCTGCTGGGCCTGGTGATGCTGGCCTGGGCGGTGCTGCCGTTCGCGTGGGCGATGCTCGCGTTCCGGCGCAAGGAAGTTTGAGGAGAACCGCATGCACATCCGCCCCACGCTCCGCTCCGTTCGCCCGGCCGTGCTGGTCCTTGCGCTGGCCCTGCTCGCCGGCTGCGGCGGCGGCCACGCGCCCGCGCAGCACGCTGTCGACACCCATCCAGACGATGCCTGCGCCGTGTGCGGCATGTATCTGGACGGCTCGCCGGGCCCGCGCGCGCAAGCCTGGGTGAGCGGCCGCGCGAAGCCGCTGGTGTTCGACTCCACCCGCGACTTCTTCGCCTACGTGCTGCAGCCGGAAAACCAGTCCGCGCTGCAGGAGCTGTACGTGCAGGACAGCGCCCATATCGACTGGCAGCGGCCCAGCCACGCCGCGGTCAGCTTCATCGACGCGCGTCGTGCCTTCTACGTAGCCTGGCAACCGCTGGCCGGTTCGATGGGGCCGACCCTGGCGCCGTTCGCCACCCGCGCAGCGGCGGAAGCCTTCGTGCACGAACACGGCGGGGCCGTGCTCGGTTTCGACGAGATCACGCCTGCGCTGGTGGCCACGCTGAACTACCGTTGTCCCGCCCAGGCTGCCGGCAGTCAAGGCCCGCAGCAATGCCTGGCTCCGCCGGCGTCGTCCCTCGGCCTGCCGGCCCATCCGCAACCAACGTTTCCTCCGGCGCCGCAACCGCAGCCGGCTCACCCACACCCACATCCGTAACAGGAATCCGGAACATGCTCGGACTGAACAGTTTTTCGCACTGGATCGTGCTGCTGGTACTGGTGCTGCTGGTATTCGGTACCGGCAAGCTGCGCAACGTTGGCCGCGACCTCGGCGGTGCCATCGCCGATTTCCGCAAGGGACTCAAGCACGGCCAGCCGGACGAGACCGTGCCGCAGGCGGTGCGGCTGGATGTCGATGCCGAACAACGACACTGATGCACTGATTTACCTGGTGCGGGCACCGCGACGGCGGTCGGCAACTGCCGGCTGAAGCGTCATCGCCCGGTCAGGTCCCGGCCAACAGCCGCTCGCACACCGCCCGATACATCGCCGGTAGCTTCTCCAGCTCCGCTACATCCACGCACTCGTCCACCTTGTGGATGGTCGCGTTGACCGGGCCAAGCTCGACCACCTCGGCGCCCAGCGGCGCGATGAAGCGGCCGTCGGAGGTGCCGCCGCCAGTGCTTTGCTCGGGGTCGATGCCGCACAGGTCGCGGCAGACGGCCACCACGGTTTCGCGCAGCACGCCGCCGGGCGGGGTGAGGAACGGTTCACCGGAGAGATTCCAGTCCAGCGCGAAGTCCAGGCCGTGCCGTTGCAGGATCGCCTCGGTGCGTGCACGCAGGTCGTCGGCGCGGCTGGCCGTGCAGTAGCGGAAGTTGATCAGTGCGGTGAGCTCGCCGGGGATCACGTTGTTCGGGCCGGTGCCGGCGTTGAGGTTGGAAACCTGGAACGAAGTGGGCGGAAAATCGGCGTTGCCGTCGTCCCAGCGCGTGGCGGCCAGTTCGGCCAGCGCGGGGGCGAACGCGTGGATCGGGTTCAGCGCCTTCTCCGGATAGGCCACGTGGCCCTGCACGCCGCGTACGCTGAGCGTGCCGGAAAGCGAGCCACGGCGGCCCACGCGGATCAGGTCGCCGAGCCTTTCCCTTGCCGACGGCTCGCCGACCACGCACCAGTCGATCCGCTCGCCGGTCGTGCGGAAGCGTTCCGCCACCCGGCGCACGCCGTCGAGGTTGGTCGGGCCTTCCTCGTCGCTGGTCAGCAGCAGGCCGACTCGGCCGCGATGGCCGGGGTGCGCCGCCACGAACTGCTCCAGCGCCACCGCCATCGCTGCCACCGAGCCTTTCATGTCGGCGGCGCCGCGGCCGTATAGACGGCCATCGCGGAGAGTCGGTTCGAACGGCGGGCTCTGCCACGCGACTTCCGGCCCGCTCGGCACTACATCGGTATGGCCGAGGAAGATCAGCGTGGGCTCGCCCGTACCGTGCGTGGCCCACAGGTTGTCCACCTCGCCGTAGCGCAGGTACTCGACGGCAAAGCCGGCGCGCGCCAGCCGCCCGCCGATCAGCGGCAGGCAACCGGCATCCTCGGGCGTCAACGAGCGGCGGCGGATCAGGTCACGGGTGAGTTCGAGGACATCGGGCATGGGGTTCATGGAACAGGCGGCAGGCACCGGTGCAGCATAGCAAGCGCACCACGCGGCAGCGCCTTCAGCTGTCGCCTTCCGCGTCGCGCTGGCCCAGGTAGAGCAACGCGGCCAGCAGCACTACCACGAAGCGGAAGGCGCTGGCCAGGCCGTTCCACTGCGTGGACATCCACATGCCGAACCATTCACCGCCGATCGCCATGAATCCGCCCAGCCACAGCAGCACGCCGAGCGTGAGTCCGGCCACCGCCAGCTGCCCGGCCCGCCGGAACGCCGCCGCAGACGCGCGGCGCGCAGCCCACATGCGCCAGGCGCCCATGCCGCACAGCACGGCGGCCAGCGTTTCGGCGGCGATGATCAACACGTACGCGGCATGCTGCAGCAGAGGCGCATGGATCGCGCGGTAGCGGATGCCGGCGTCGGGAAAAACCGAGTCCATCGCCAGCACGTGCTGCACGAAGGCGAGGTTGCTGCCGTAATCGGTAATGTTGCCGAACGCGACCAGCGCCAGCCACAGCGCGATCGTCGCCGCCAGCGCGGCCTTCGAGAGGCGCATCGACAGGTCAGCGCCCGAACAGTTTCTTGAAGCCGTTGTCGGTGAAGCCCACGCTCACCGAGCCGTCCGGCTGCACCACCACCGGGCGGCGGATCAGCGCGGGGCATTCCTTCAGCAGCAACGTCCATTCCGGATCGCTGCCGGGGTTCTTGCGTTGCGGCAGCAGGTTGCGCCAGGTGGTGGAGGACTTGTTGACCAGCTTCTCCCAGCCGCCGAGCTGCGCCGCCCAGTCCTTCAGCGTCGCCGCCGGCACCGGGCTGGCGCGGTAGTCGACGAAGTCGTGCGCCACCTCGAAGCGGGCCAGCCAGTTGCGCGCCTTGCGGCAGGTGTCGCAGGTGGGCAGTCCGTACAGAGTCGTCATCCCGGTTTTTCCTTCCTGTAGGAGCCCGCTCGCGGGCGATGCTCTTGCTCTTGCGAATCCCGAATCCCGCCAAAGTCATCGCCCGCAAGCGGGTTCCTACACGGCGGCACGCAGCAGTTCGTTGATCGAGGTCTTCCCGCGTGTCTTCTCGTCCACCTGTTTGACGATGATGGCGGCGTACAGGCTGTGGCTGCCGTCCTTCGCCGGCAGGCTGCCGGCTACCACCACGCTGCCGGCGGGCACGCGGCCGTAGCTGACCTCGCCGGTAGCGCGGTTGTAGATGCGGGTGGACTGGCCCAGGAACACGCCCATGCCGATCACGCTGCCCTTCTCCACCACCACGCCCTCGACCACTTCCGAGCGCGCGCCGATGAAGCAGCCGTCCTCGATGATGGTGGGGTTGGCCTGCAGCGGCTCCAGCACGCCGCCGATACCGACGCCGCCGGAAAGGTGCACGCCTGCGCCGATCTGCGCGCAGGAGCCGACCGTGGCCCAGGTGTCGACCATGCTGCCGGCGCCGACGAAGGCACCGATGTTGACGTAGCTGGGCATCAGCACCGCGTCCTTCGCGATGTGCGCGCCCCGGCGCACCAGCGCGCCGGGCACCACGCGTGCGCCGAGCTGCTGCAGTTCGCTGTCATTGCCGTGGGCGAAGCGCAGCGGCACCTTGTCGAAGGCCTGCGCCGCGCCACCGTTCACCACGCGGTTGTCGTTGATGCGGAAGTACAGCAGCACCGCCTTCTTGATCCACTGATTCACCGTCCAGCCGCCGTGGCCGTCTGGCTCGGCGACGCGGCGCTCACCGGACTCGAGCAGGTCGAGCACCTGGTCGATGGCCGGTCGCAGGCGCGTCTCGATCTCGGCCTGGGTGAGTGCGTTGCGGCGCTCGAAGGCGTCGTCGATCAGGGTTTCGATGGCTTGCATGGGACTCGTTCGTCTGTGGCAGCCGCCGGATGCGGCGGGAGTATGCGCCGCGGCAATGGCGTCCCGGGCTGGAACCAGCCATCCGCGGCGGCAGGTTCTCCATTCTTCCACAGCCGGCCCGGAAGCTGTGAATCACGTCGCAATCGGCCCGACGCGAGACATGTTTTTCACCACTTCAAGACGACGGCTATGCCCATCATGCGCCGCGGCCCGCCATGCATCCGCCGGGCGGGGCCCCCTCCGCCAACCCGCCCTGGGAAATCACATGCACGAACAGATCAACGAGGGTTCCATGGTTTTCGTCGCCGACGGCAGCGATGGCATCGGTTCCGTCCGCGAAATCCGGCACGGACTGCCCGAACTGCTCGTCTACATCGAGAACGCCGGCGACTTCGTGGTGCCGATGTCGGCGGTCAAGGCGGTCCACTCCGGCAAGGTCGTCCTCGACTTCGACCATCTCGACCTGCGTCTGCGCAACGCCATCCGCCATGCGCGCGACTCGGAGGATCCGACCTACACCTCGCCCTCGTCGGAGGATGAATAGGGAGTGTGCCCCGCCACCGACGGCAGGCGTGGGTTTGCAGATACGATGGGCGTTTCCGTGGAAGGCTTGCCCGCGCAGCATGACCGACAAAGACGTAGACGGGCTCAACCGGCGACTCGATCGCTTCGAGCGAGAGCTGCCGCGGAGTGTCGGGCAAAGCCTGCGCTGGTTGCGCGGACCGTCGGCACGCTGGGTACGCATTCCTGCAGGGTTGCTGTTCATCGTGGGCGGCATCTTCAGCATCCTGCCGGTGCTGGGCTTCTGGATGCTGCCGTTCGGGCTGCTGCTGCTGGCCCAGGACCTGCCATTCCTGCGCCGCCCGATGCGGCGGGCTCTGCTGTGGATGGAACGGTGCTGGGTGCGATGGAAACAGTCCCGCCGCGCGCAGCGGGGCAAGGGCTGAAAAACCGCTGCCCGACCGGCGCGCGCCCCCGATGCAGGCCGGCCGCCGGCTGGTTTTGCGCAGATAATCGGTGACAATGGGAGGAACCGCGCCTGGAAGGCGGTGCGAACCATGACGCAATACGATCCTGAGTCTTTGCTGGCACCGATCGGGGACGAATCTCCCGCAGGTAACGAGCTGGAAGCCGCCCCCGGAGTTTCTTGCACTCGAACGCGCCGCCGCACCGAAGGCCGAACGCGTTTGCCGCGAGACGTGCGCTGTCACCGCGCGCCGGTCATCGAATGATCGCCATACACGAAACCCGCTCTCGCGGCGGCGACCGATGTGCTACCCCGCGAAGACGAACCAGCCCACCGCCAGCACCAGCAGGATGACGCCCGCCAGGATGGCGAGCAGCGGCTTCCAGGCCATCGCCGGACGTATCGACAACAATATCGTCAACGCCCGTCCAGTATCGGCGAAAGTGTCGCCCGCCGACATGACATGGGCGCGACACGCGCGCGGTGTGGTGATGGCGTCCGACGGCGCCAGGGTCCTGCACGCGATGACGATGCTGTTGCCGTCGCGCAGCGCCTGCAGCACGCGACGGCGCCGGGCACGGTATTCCGCACGCGAGAGCCGGCCCAGTCGATGCGCTTCGTCCAGCACATGCAGATCCCGATTGATGGCACGTTCGCGTTCGGTCATTTCAGTTCCCTGAGCACCCGGAAACCCACATCCCGCTGCGGCGAACCGCCATCTGCAGGCTTCGCGTCGACATTGCAGTCGGACCAGTAGTGCTGTAGCTGTAGCTGTAGCTGCGGCCGCGCACCATCACGCTGCCGCCGCGACCGATCTCCTTCTCCAGGTAAAAACGGCCCTCGAGCAGCGAACCGACGGTGACGAAGTCGGCGGTTTCGGCGTCAGCGATGTGGTTCCAGCTGGAGCTGTTCATGCTGGAGCTGGCGCCGGCCCTGCCCTGCTGCGTGCCGGTGGCACAGATGGCATGCCCCTCGGGCGCCGACCGCGGCGTGCCCGAAGCCGGCTTGACGATGGTGGCCTCGTCCGCGACCGGCGGCGACGCGGGGTGCGAGGTCAGTTTGACCACGGTGGCGTCGTCCACGTCGTCGCCTGCCAGCGGCGCGGCGCGCGAGACTGGTTGCACCCGGGCAGCCTCGTCGTCGGTGCCTGGCGGCGGCGTCGACGGCGCGACCAGCCGCTGGGTGGCCGGCTTGATCATGCTGACGTCGCCACCGGGCGCCGCGGGCACCAGCGGTGTCTGCACCGCCGCCAGCCTGGCCAGCAGCGCCTTGGCGATCATCGGGTCGCGCGCGCCGGCGTCGCGCTGCTGTTCGAGCCATTCGCGTTCGGCCTGGTACTCGGCTTCGGGCAGCGCACCGCGCGCGCCCAGCGCATCGAACACGGCGGGAAGTTTGAGCTTGTCGGCCTGGTAGGCGCTGACCAGTTCGGCGATGGCATTCATGACTGGGGGCTTTTCATCATTCTTGGATACGTACGACCACGGCGGAAATGTTGTCGCGCCCGGCGCGGCTCATCGCCAGGTCGAACAGGCTGGCAACCAGATCCTGCGGCTGCGGGTTGCGGCGACATTCGTCATCGAGTTCGGCATCGGACATTTCCTTGTTGATGCCGTCGGAACAAAGCACGAACGCCGTGCCTGGCCGGTTGCCGGCGACGACCCAGTCCACGAACAGGCTCTCCTCGGCGCCGACCGCGCGCGTGAGCACGCCGGAGCCGGCCTGCGGCGCCGGCGCGGCGCCGAAATGGGTGATGTCGTCACCGTCGTTGCCATGCACGTGGTCGCGGGTGATCTGGCGCAGCCGGCCATCCTCGAAGCAGTAGGCGCGGCTGTCGCCGACCCAGCCGCACAACATGTAGTCGGCGTCGGATACCAGCACCACCACGGTCGAACCGATCAGGTCGACGCCACGCGTGGCGGCGGCCTGCAGCAGGTCGGCGTTGATCTGCACCAGTGCATCCTCGATCGTCTCGATGAAGTCGACGGCGTTGCCCGGCCGTGGCAGCGCGCCGAGCCGCTCGATGATCAGGTTGCTGGCGTAGTCGCCGGCCGAGTGACCGCCGAGGCCGTCGGCGACGACCCACAGGCCCACTTCGTCGCGTACCAGGATGGCGTCCTCGTTGTGCTTGCGCACCTTTCCGGTCACCGTGCGCCCGGCGGAAACGTATCGAGTCGTCATGCATCAACCTCGATGATCGCCAGCGGCCAGCGGGCCGCGTCCGTGCCCAGCGCCGCCGTGGCGATGTACCGGCAGGCCTCGTCGCCGGACGGCAGCGCGAGGCCGCGGGCCAGCACGTCCGGCGCAAGCTGCAGCAGCGGCTGGGTGGCCAGCAGCAGCATGCGGTCGCCAGCCTCGGCGGTGCACAGCACCTCGCCGCACGCCGGCACTGCCGCGCCGAGTCCGGGCGCCAGCGGTGCGCGACTGAACAGCAGGTCGTCGAAATCGCCATCGCCGCCGATGTTCGTCGGGGGCGCCGCCTCGTTCGCGAAGCAGGGCTGCAGCCGCCTGCCCGGCCAACGCCACCGGCGAAGTCCGCGCCACCGTGGCCACGCCGAGGCCGGACAGCAGTTCGAGGTCGTCTGGCAGCCATGCCGCAGGCGTCGACGGCGACGCGAGGCGCGTCCATGGTTCGTCCAGGAAGGGTGCGGCCGCGATGCTGGCCGGGAGCGGCAGGTGCCAACG
Organism: Rhodanobacter thiooxydans LCS2; assembly: GCF_000264375.1. Taxonomy (GTDB): domain Bacteria; phylum Pseudomonadota; class Gammaproteobacteria; order Xanthomonadales; family Rhodanobacteraceae; genus Rhodanobacter; species Rhodanobacter thiooxydans. The sequence continues at coordinate 69,449 of NZ_AJXW01000003.1, read as the reverse complement.
GCTTGCCGCGTTCCAGTCGATGCCGCGCAGAAATGCCGGCGCCGCTGGTCGCGGCGCATCGAGTGGACCGGCCAGCGCAGCCACCTGCTGATCGAACAGGTCCACGCTGATCGCGGCATCGGCCTGGGCAGTGTCGTACACCTGCTCGACCGCATCGAACCAGCCGCCGCCCGAACTCAAGTAAAGAGCCGTTGCTTAAGCGGCAATCTAGAGTTAATGGCCAATACCTTGCCCTCCCCTGTGAGAGGCATCCTAACCCATAGGAACACCTTGCGTGTCAGCTATGTCCAGTGTTCGGCACTAGCAACCGTCAGCACCCTTCGTAGCCCGCTGAGCGACCCTTCCGGTTTAAGCACTGTGGCTCGTGAGTGACGCCAGGCTGTCACCGGCATGATGGCGACCGCCGTGGGAACTAGTGCACGAGGGGCTGATTTGTGCACGTTCTCTGAGGGCAAAAGAAAGGAGCCACCCCGAAAGATGGCTCCCTGTTTGATTCTAATTGGTGGGCGGTACAAGGATCGAACTTGTGACCCCTACCATGTCAAGGTAGTGCTCTACCGCTGAGCTAACCGCCCGCTTCGCGCCGATGTACCGACTACGCGAGCCGCGCAGTATACGGGAGCCGCCGACGCTCGACAATATCCCGCAAGGGGCAACGTCATCGCCGGCTCAGCGCAGGGCCTGTTCGCGCAGCTGGTGGATCTGGTCGCGCAGCCGGGCGGCATCCTCGAATTCGAGGTTCTGCGCGTGCTTGTACATCTGCGCCTCGAGTTTCCTGATCGCACCGGCCGCCTGCTGGGGACTGAGCCCGGCGTACTCGGCGGCAGGCTCGGCCACCGCGGCACGACTGCGCGTCGAGGATTTGCCGCCGCGGCGATTGCCCACCTCGCTGCGCGCGCCTTCCATGATGTCGGCGATGCGCCGCACCACGGTTTTCGGGGTGATGCCGTGCGCTTCGTTGAAGACGACCTGCTTCTCGCGGCGGCGGGCGGTCTCGTCCATCGCCGCCTGCATCGAGCGGGTGACGTTGTCGGCATACAGGATCGCCTTGCCGCGCACGTTGCGGGCGGCGCGGCCGATGGTCTGGATCAGCGAACCGGTGGAACGCAGGAAGCCCTCCTTGTCGGCGTCGAGCACCGCCACCAGCGACACCTCGGGCATATCCAGGCCCTCGCGCAGCAGGTTGATGCCGACCAGCACGTCGAACTCGCCCAGGCGCAGGTCGCGGATGATCTCGCTGCGCTCCACCGTCTCGATGTCCGAGTGCAGGTAGCGCACCTTCACGTCGTGCTCGGCCAGGTACTCGGTGAGGTTCTCGGCCATGCGCTTGGTCAGCGTGGTGACCAGCACGCGGTCGCCCATCGCCACGCGCTTGTGCACCTCGCTGAGCAGGTCGTCGACCTGGGTGCGCACCGGGCGCACCTCCACTTCCGGATCGACCAGGCCGGTCGGGCGCACCACCAGCTCGGTCACCGCGTCGCCGGATTTGTGCAGCTCGTAGTCGCGCGGGGTGGCGGAGACGTAGATCGCACGCGGCACGCGAGCCTCCCATTCCTCGAAGCGCAGCGGCCGGTTGTCCATCGCCGACGGCAGGCGGAAGCCGAACTCCACCAGGGTTTCCTTGCGCGAGCGGTCGCCCTTGTACATCGCGCCCAGCTGCGGCACGGTGACATGCGACTCGTCCACCACCAACAGGCCGTCGGCCGGCAGGTAGTCGAACAGCGTGGGCGGCGGCTCGCCCGGCGCGCGCCGAGTCAGGTGGCGCGAGTAGTTCTCGATGCCCTGGCAGTAGCCCACCTCGGCCATCATCTCCAGGTCGAAGCGGGTGCGCTGCTCCAGCCGCTGCGCCTCGACCAGCTTGTTTTCCCGGTAGAGATATTCCAGCCGCTCCTTCAGCTCGACCTTGATCGTCTCGATCGCGTTGAGCACGCTCTCGCGCGTGCTGGCGTAGTGCGTGCGCGGATAGACGGTGTAGCGCTGCACCTTGCGGATCGTCTCGCCGGTCAACGGATCGAACAGCGCCATCTTCTCCACTTCGCCGTCGAACAGCTCAATGCGCAGCGCCTCGGTTTCGGACTCGGCGGGAAACACGTCGACGATCTCGCCGCGGACGCGGTAGGTGCCGCGGCGCAGTTCCGTCTCGTTGCGGGTGTATTGCAACTCGGTCAGCTGGTGGATCAGCTTGCGCTGGTCGATGCGCTCGCCGGTGGCCAGGATCAGCCGCAGGCTGAGGTAATCCTCCGGATTGCCCAGGCCGTAGATCGCTGACACGGTGGCCACGATGATCGAATCGCGCCGCGACAGCAGCGCCTTGGTCGCGGACAACCGCATCTGCTCGATGTGCTCGTTGATCGAAGCGTCCTTCTCGATGAAGGTGTCCGACGCCACCACGTAGGCTTCCGGCTGGTAATAGTCGTAGTAGCTGACGAAGTACTCCACCGCGTTGTGCGGAAAGAATTCCCTGAACTCGCCGTACAGCTGCGCCGCCAGCGTCTTGTTCGGCGCCATCACGATGGTCGGGCGCTGCACGCGCTCGATCATGTTGGCGATGGTGTAGGTCTTGCCCGAGCCGGTCACGCCGAGCAGGGTCTGCGCGGCCAGGCCGGCCTCGAAACCCTCGGCGAGCCGGGCGATCGCCTGCGGCTGGTCGCCGGAAGGCTGGTAGGGGGCAGCGAGTTGGAAGCGGTCGGTCATCGGCTACAGATGTGGGCGGGAAGGGCCATTCTAAATCGCCCCTGCTGACAGTACGCGTCAGCAGGCACCGACATGCGGATGGCGGGCGGACGGCTGCCCGGGCGAAAGCGGCGTCCTAGCATGCAGGTCCATGACCCCGCCGGAAGCGATGCCGTGTCGACTTCGAGGAATGCCGGTCCATTGCGCAGGCAGCGCGGCGTGACCCTGATCGAGCAGATCATGGTGTTCGCCATCATCACGGTGCTTCTCGGCATCGCCACGCCGCCCTTGCGGCAATTGCTGGGCCGCAACGCGCTGCGGGTCGCGCAGACCGACTTCATCGCCGCCCTGCACCACGCCCGCGAAGCCGCCGTCATGAGCGGCAAGCGCACGTTGTTCTGCCCCAGCCGGGATGGCAGCCGCTGCAGCGGTGGCGCCCAGTGGGAGAGCGGCTGGCTGCTCGGCCGCGACGGCGACGGCGACGACCAGCCCGACGATCGCCCCCTGCACGTCGGCAGCGGCTACGACGGCAAGCTGATCATCCGCAGCAGCAACGGCCGACAGCAGGTGCGCTTCCGCCCTGACGGCAGCGCCGGGGGCAGCAACATCACCCTGCTGTTCTGTCAGCCCTCCAACGCGAAGGACGCGCTCACCGTGGCCGTCTCCATTGCCGGTCGCGTCCGCGGCGCCCCAGCCAACGCTGCCCAGATCGCCAGCTGCGCCCAGCTGAACTGAATCGCGGCGGCGCCATCCACGTGGCGGCATGGCGTTCCCTTGACTCCAGTCAACACCGGCATGTGCCGCTGCACCCATGCTAGGGTTCGATTCCCGAGGAGACACGACCATGGGCAGATTGAGCGGCAAAGTGGCACTGGTGACCGGCGCCGCCGTGGGTATCGGGGCCGCCTGCACGCGGCGGCTGCTGGAGGCGGGCGCGCGGGTGGCCCTGGTCGACCTGCACGACGAACCGGGGCAACGGCTGGCAGCGGAGTTCGGCGACGATGCGCGCTACTTCCATGCCGACGTCTCAGTGGAAGCCGAGGTGGCCGCGGCGGTGGCCGCCACCGTGGCCGCGTTTGGACGGCTGGACGTCCTCGTCAACAATGCCGGCATCGCCGGCGCGAACAAGCCGACCCACGAACTCACCGAGGCCGAATGGGACCGGGTGCAGTCGATCAACGTGAAGGGCGTATTCTTCTGCACCAAGCACGCCATCGGGCCGTTGCGCGCCGCCGGCGGCGGCAGCATCATCAACCTGTCGTCGATCTACGGGCTGGTCGGCGCGGCGGACTCGCCGCCCTACCACGCGTCCAAGGGAGCGGTGCGGCTGATGAGCAAGACCGACGCCATGCTTTATGCGGCCGACCGCATCCGGGTCAACTCGGTGCACCCCGGCTTCATCCGGACGCCGATGGTGGAACAGCACCTGGCCGCGATGGGCGGCGACCCCGAGCAGCACCGCCGCGATACCGGCGCGCTGCATCCGCTGGGCCACCTGGGCGAACCGGACGACATCGCCTGGGGCGTGGTGTATCTGGCTTCCGACGAATCGAAATTCGTGACCGGCAGCGAGCTGGTCATCGACGGCGGCTACACCTGCCGCTGATCACCCCGCGCAAGAGGAGTTCACCATGTTCAAGCACATCCTGCTGCCTACCGACGGTTCCGAACTGTCCCTGCGTGCGGTCGACGCCGGCATCGAACTGGCCGCCAAGCTGGGCGCCAGCGTGTACGCATTCCACGTCATCGCGCCGTTCCCCGCCTCGGTCTACTTTGCCGAGTTCGTCGTGGCCAACGAGCCGAGCTACACTCGCGAGGCCATCGCCAACGCCGAACGCTATCTGGCCGACGTGCACCAACGTGCGCAGGCCGCCGGCGTTCCCAGCGATGGCAGCTACGAGATCGATGCACGCCCCTACTCGGCCATCGTCGGCGCCGCCCGCAAGCAGCAGTGCGACCTGATCGTGATGGCCTCGCACGGCTGGCGCGGTTTCGACCGCCTGCTGCTGGGCAGCGAGACGCACAAGGTGATCCTCAACGGCGACGTGCCGGTGCTGGTTTGGCGCTGACGCGCTCCCGTCCATTGCACCTCGCCCGACGCGCGCCGCAGGCACACGCATGAGCACTGTTCGGTCGCCGCAGCCCGCCAGCCTGGCCGGACTGGAGCCGGCCGAGGCCGCGCGCCGGCTGGCCGAGCACGGACCAAACCTGCTGCCGGGCAGCGCGCCGCGCACGCTGTGGTCGATGGTTGCCGGCGTGCTGCTGGAGCCGATGTTCCTGATGCTGCTGGTGGCTGGCGGCCTGTACCTGGCGCTGGGCGACCGCGCCGAGGCGGCGTTCCTGCTGTCGTTCGTGTTCGTGGTCATCGGCATCACGCTGGCGCAGGAGCACAAGACCCAACGCGCGCTGGAGTCGCTGCGCGAGCTGTCCGCACCACGCGCGCTGGTGGTCCGTGGCGGCGAGGAGATCCGCGTGCCCGGCCGCGAAGTGGTGGTCGGCGACCTGCTGGTGCTGCACGAAGGCGACCGCATCGCCGCCGATGCCGTGCTGCTGGACGGCCATCTGGACGTCAACGAGTCGTTGCTCACCGGCGAAGCGGTGCCGGTCACCAAGCTGGCAGGCAGGGAGGCCGGACAGCTGTTCGCCAGCACCGTGGTGACCAAGGGCGTCGGCGTCGCCGAGGTTCATGCCATCGCCGGCGCCACCGCGGTCGGCCGCATCGGCCAGGCACTGGCCGATACGGTCGAGCCGGTGTCCGGTCTGCAACTGGCCTCGCGCCGCCTGATCCGCAACCTCACCGTCGGCGGCCTGCTGCTGGCCACGGCCTACGCACTGCTCGGCTGGCTATGGGACGGCCACGGCCTGCTCGAGAGCGTGCTGGCCGGCATCGCGCTGACCATGGCGATCCTGCCGGAGGAGATTCCGGTGATCCTCACCGTGTTCCTCGCGCTGGGCGCGTGGCGGATCTCGAAGCACAAGGTGCTGACCCGCCGCGTGCCGGCGGTGGAGGCGCTGGGCGCCATCTCGGTGCTGGCGGCCGACAAGACCGGCACGCTGACGCAGAATCGCATGCAGGTGGCCGAGCTGCGCCTGACCGACGACAGCGCGCACGGCGAAGGCGCCACCGAATTGCCCGAGCTGTTCCACGAGCTGGTGGAGTTCGCCATGCTGGCCACGCCAGCCGACCCGTTCGACCCGATGGAGAAGGCGATCCAGCAGTTCGGTCTGCACTGGCTCACCGACACCGAGCACGTGCACGCCGAGTGGGCGCCCGAGTTCGAGTACGCGCTGTCGCCCGACATCCTGGCGATGACCCATGTGTTCCGTGGCGACGTGCGCCATGCGCATCTGCTGGCCACCAAGGGTGCGCCGGAAGCGGTGATCGACCTGTGCCACCTGCCCGATGCCGAGGCAGCGGCGATCCTGCGCCAGGTGGAGGCGATGGCCGAACGCGGCCTGCGTGTGCTCGGCGTGGCCCGCGGCGAGTGGCAGGGTGCGGCGTGGCCGCGCAGCCAGCACGACTTCGACTTCCGCTTCCTCGGTCTGGTCGGTTTCGTCGACCCGCCGCGACCGGAGGTGCCGGCGGCGATCGCCGAGTGCCGCGGTGCCGGCGTACGCGTCATCATGATGACCGGCGACCACCCCGCCACGGCGCAGGCGATCGCCCGCCAGGTGGGCCTGAGCGAACGCGCCGAAGTCATCACAGGCGCGGAGCTGGATGCGCTCGACGACACCGCACTGCGCGAACGGCTGCGCCATGTCGACCTGTGCGCGCGGCTCAAGCCCGAGCAGAAACTGCGCCTGGTGCGGCTGCTGCGCGAGGACGGCGAGGTGGTGGCGATGACCGGCGACGGCGTCAACGACGCGCCCGCGCTGAAGGCCGCCGACGTCGGCGTGGCGATGGGCGAGCGCGGCACCGACGTGGCGCGCGAAGCGGCCGCGCTGGTGCTGCTGGACGACAGCTTCGCCAGCATCGTCAGCGCGATCCGCCAGGGCCGGCGCATCTACGACAACATCACCAAGGCCACCCGCTTCGTGTTCGCCGTGCACATGCCGATCATCGCGCTGGCGCTGGTGCCTACCCTGCTGCACTGGCCGGTGCTGCTGATGCCGGTGCACATCGTGCTGCTGGAGCTGCTGATCGACCCGGCCTGCTCGGTGGTGTACGAGGCCGACCCCGCCGCCGACGACATCATGCGGCGGCCGCCGCGCGCGCCGTCGGACTCGCCGTTCGCCGCCGCCAACCTGCGCCATGCAGTGATCCAGGGGCTGGGTTTCGCCGCCATCCTGCTACTCGGCTACGGCCTGCTGCTCGACCAGGGCCTGGATGCCGCGCAAAGCCGCAGCGCGGTGTTCATCGCGCTCGTGCTCGGCCTGTTCCTGCTGACCCTGGCCAACCGCGACCTGTCCCGTCCGGCGCTGGCCCGCCTGCCGGCGCGCAATCCCTGGCTGCCGCGGATGTTCGGCGCCGTGGCGCTGATGCTGGCGGCCGTGGTCGGGCTGCCGTTCCTGCGCGGGGTGATGGGGTTGGCGGTACCGGGCGCACTCGCGCTGCTCGCCACCATCGGCATGCTGGCTGCCGCCGTCGTCTGGCTGGAACTGCTGCGCCGCAGGGCGCGCGGAACGGCACGAAAGGCCGCGGCGCGCTGAAGCGCGCGACATCGCGCCACCGAAAGGCGATCCGGCTCGCCACTGTGCCATCCGGGCCACCGGCTCGCCGCGCAGCACGCGCATGCGGACTGCAGCGGCACCGTGACCCGGTAGAAACCTTCCACTGAAAAGCCGCGTCACTTCTGTTGTTGACAACGGCTGCGGTCCGCGTAAGATAGTAATTGATTACTTACTGGTACGAACCATGACCATGGACACCCAGCGCAAACATCTGCCTGCGGACGAACGCCGCGCGGTCACCATCGAGGCTGTCATCAAGCTGGCGGCCGAACAGAACCCCAGCGACATCACCACCGCGGCGATCGCCACCTCGATGAAGCTGACCCAGGGCGCCCTGTTCCGCCACTTCCCGAGCAAGGACGCGATCTGGCAGGCGGCGATGGAATGGGTGGCCAACCACCTGCTGGCGCGGGTCGAGCGCGCTGCCCGCCATGCCGCCAGCCCGCTGGCTGCGCTGGAGGCGATGTTCATGGCGCATATTGTCTTTGTCGCCGAACACGCCGGCGTGCCGCGCATGCTGTTCGGCGAGCTGCAGCGGGCCGAGGACACTGCCGCCAAGCGGATGGTGCAGACCATGATCCGTCGCTACGGCGAGCGCCTGCACACGTTGATCGAGGAGGGCAAGGCCGCCGGCGAACTGGACCCGCAGCTGGACCCGGCCGCGGCGGCTACGCTGTTCATCGGCAGCATCCAGGGCCTGGTGATGCAGGCGCTGCTGGCTGGCGATACCCGCCATATGCGCCAGGAAGCGGCAGGCGCGTTTGCGATCTACCGACGCGGCATCGCGCGTGCCGCATGAAGCGTTTTCCATCCTGCAGCCGGGGCACCCCCCCGGCGAACCGAGGACCATGAAGATGACTGCTCACCCGCAACGCAGCGTTTGGACATGGCTGATGTCCCTGTTCGCCATCGGCTTCGGCCTGCTGACCCTCCGGGAAGGCGGCGCGGTGCTGTTTGTCGACGGCGCCGCGCGTCACGCCGCCGGCCACTACGTGCCGTTCGTGGTCTGGTTCAATTTCCTGGCCGGGTTCGCCTACGTCGTCGCTGGCATCGGGCTTTGGCTGCGTCGGCGCTGGGCGGCACGGCTGGCGCTCGCCATCGCCGTCGTCACAGCGCTCGTGTTCCTCGCCTTTGCCATGCATGTGGCTCTGGGTGGCGCCTGGGAGCACCGCACGCCGATCGCCATGACCCTGCGCACGATGGTGTGGATGGGCATCGCGATCCTGGCCCAGCGCCTGGCAGCAGCCGCTGCGCCGGCGGCCCCGCGCACTGAACACCCCCTCTCAAGCGGAACCCCGTCGCGATGAAAATTCCGAGCCCTCCCACTGGAAAGACCCGCTGGATCGTGATCGCCGTCGTCGTGATCGCCATCGGTGGCGCACTGGCGTTCTGGCGGTTGCACGACCATGGCGACCAAAATACGCTGCGCCTGTACGGCAACGTCGACATCCGCGAGGTGGAGCTGGCCTTTCGCCAGCCCGGCCGCCTGACCCACATGGCGTTCGACGAAGGCGACGCCGTCACCACCGGCGCAGTCATGGCGCAGCTCGACGCCACGCCGTACCACGAGAAGCTGGCGGCGGCCGAAGCCGAGCTCCAGGCGGCGCAGGCGCAGCTGGACAAGCTGCACAGCGGCAACCGCCCGCAGGAAATCGCCCAGGCCCGCGAGCAGGTGCGTCAGGCGCAGGCAAGCGCCAACGAGGCTGCGCGCAACTTCGAGCGCCAGAACACCCTGCTCGCATCGGGCGCCAGCAGTCAGCGCCTGGTCGACGCCGCACGCGCCGCCCGCGACCAGTCCGCCGCCAATCTGGCCGCGGCGCAGGCATCGCTGTCGCTGGCCACCGCCGGCTTCCGCCGCGAGGACATCGACGCCGGCCAGGCACGCGTTGCCGCGGCCGAGGCCGCCCTGACCCAGGCACGCACCGCGGTGGCCGACGCGACGCTGGTCGCCCCCAGCAACGGCATCGTGATCTCCCGCGTGCGCGAACCGGGCAGCATGGTGGCTAACAGCACGCCGGTGTACAGCCTGAGCCTGCGCGATCCGGTGTATTTGAGGGCGTACGTCGACGAGGCGGACCTGGGCCGCATCGCACCGGGCACCAAAGTACGCGTCCACACCGATTCCTCCGCTACCGTCTATCACGGCCAGATCGGCTTCATCTCGCCGCGCGCGGAATTCACGCCGAAGACGGTGGAGACCGCCGACCTGCGCACCGATCTGGTCTACCGCCTGCGCGTGGTGGTGTCCGATGCCGACCAGGGCCTGCGCCAGGGCATGCCGGTGACGATCGACGTCGACACCACTGGCGCGGCCGGCAAACCCGCGCGTGGAAGCTGAGATGAGCCCGCAGCCAGCCAGCGATACTTCGCGCCAGCATGGCGACGCCGCCGCCGTGGTGCTCGACAACGTCGGCAAGCGCTTCGGCGAAGTCCACGCGCTGCGCGGCCTCAGCGCCACGATCCGCTATGGCCGCCTCACTGGCCTGGTCGGTCCGGACGGCGCCGGCAAGACCACGTTGATGCGGATCATGACCGGGCTGCTCGTCCCCAACGCCGGGAGCGTCACCCTGGCCGGCTTCGACGTGGTCAAGGACAACGACGCCATCCACGTCGCCAGCGGCTACATGCCGCAGCGCTTCGGTCTGTACGAAGACCTGTCGGTGATGGAGAACATGCGCCTGTACGCGCAGTTGCGCGGCATGGATGCGGAGCGCAACGCCGACCTGTTCGCCGAGCTGCTCGACTTCACCCGGCTCGGGCCCTTCACCACGCGTCTGGCCGGCAAGCTCTCCGGCGGCATGAAGCAGAAGCTCGGCCTGGCCTGTGCGCTGATGGCGCGGCCCAAGGTGCTGCTGCTGGACGAACCCGGGGTGGGCGTCGACCCGGTCAGCCGCCAGGACCTGTGGCGCATGGTGCAGGCGCTGACCGACGAGGGCATGGCCGTGGTCTGGTCCACCGCCTATCTCGACGAGGCCGAGCGCTGCGAAAGCGTGCTGCTGCTGAATCAGGGGAAGCTGCTGTTCGATGGCCCGCCGCAGGAACTCACTGCGCAGCTCGAAGGCCGCAGCTTCCGCCTCGAAAACGTCGGCGCCGAGCGCCGGGCGGTGCTGACCGAGGCGCTCGACCTGCCCAGCGTGAGCGATGGCGTGATCCAGGGCGCCGGCGTGCGCGTGGTGCTGCGCGCAGGCGCCGGCACGGAGCAGATCCAGTCACTGGCCGATCAGGCGCAGGTAGAGCTGGCGCCGGTGCCGGCGCGCTTCGAGGATGCCTTCATCGACCTGCTCGGCGGCGGTCCCGGCGGCACCTCGACCCTGGCCGAGCGCCTGCCTCCGGTCGAACTGGGCTCCGACATTGCCGTGTCCTGCCGCAATCTCACCAAGCGCTTCGGTGCCTTCACCGCGACCGACAGCGTCAGTTTCGAGGTACACAAGGGCGAAATCTTCGGGCTGCTCGGCCCCAACGGCGCCGGCAAGTCGACCACTTTCAAGATGCTCTGCGGCCTGCTCAAGCCGACCGCGGGTGAGGCGCATGTGGTGGGACTCGACCTGCGCCACGCTACCGGCGCGGCCAAGAGCCGGCTGGGCTACATGGCGCAGAAGTTCTCGCTCTACGGCCTGCTTTCGGTGCGGCAGAACCTGGAGTTCTCGGCCGGCGTGTACGAGCTGGAAGGCAACACGCGACGCGAGCGCATCGAGGAGATGATCGCGACCTTCGACCTGGGCGACTGGTTGTCCGCCACGCCCGATTCCCTTCCGCTCGGGCACAAGCAGCGCCTCGCCCTGGCCTGCTCGCTGATGCATCGACCACCCGTGCTGTTTCTGGACGAACCCACCTCGGGCGTGGACCCCATCACCCGCCGCGAATTCTGGACCCACATCAACGGGCTGGCGCGCAAGGGCGTGACCATCATGGTCACCACCCACTTCATGGACGAGGCCGAATACTGCGACCGGGTCGCGATGCTCTCGCGTGCGCGACTGATCGCGCTGGACACGCCCGATGCGCTCAAACGCATGGCCGTCAGCCCACAGCGGCCCGATCCGACCATGGAGGACGCCTTCATCCACCTGGTGGAATCCACCGAGCGCGAAGCGGAGGCTGCCGCATGAACACCGCCGAAAAGCGCAACGACGGGAATGGCGCGATGTCGGCTGGGTTGCGTCGTTTCGACCTGCACCGCCTCATGGCCCTGGTTGCCAAGGAAAGCCACCAGGCCTTGCGCGACCCGTCGACGCTGCTGATCGCGTTCGTGTTGCCGGTGGTGCTGCTGTTCCTGTTTGCCTATGCGGTATCGCTGGATGCCAAGGAAGTCCGCATCGGTGTGGTGCTGGAATCGCCCGGCGCGTCCGCCCAGTCCCTGGCCGCCGCTTTCACGGGCACCCGTTTCCTCAATGCGCGCATCGTGCAGGACCGGCGCGAAGTAGCCGATCAGCTGGTCTCCGGCGATCTGCGCGGCTACGTGGTGATTCCGCAGGATTTCGAGCAGCGCCTGGCCCGGCGCGGCAGCGAGCCGCTGGTGCAGATCATCACTGATGGCTCCTACCCCAATACCGCCAACTACGTCGAGAACTACGCCCGCGGCGTGGTGCAGTCCTGGCGCGCCGGGCTCGGCGCCGCATCGCCCGTGCAGGCCGTGGTGCTGGAGCCGCGCTACTGGTTCAACCCCGAACTGGAGAGCCGCCGCGCGCTGATCCCCGGCGCCATCGCCATCGTCATGACCATCATCGGCACCATGCTTACGGCACTGGTGGTGGCGCGCGAATGGGAGCGCGGCACGATGGAGGCGGTGCTCTCCACACCCGCCTCGGTGGCCGAGATCCTGATCGGCAAGCTGCTGCCCTATTTCGTGCTCGGCATGCTTTCCACGCTGGGCGCGGCGGCGCTGGCCGTATTCGTGTTCGGCGTGCCGCTGCACGGCTCACTGGCAGCATTGCTGCTCTTGTCGGCGGTATTCATGGTGCCAGCGCTGGGTCAGGGCCTGCTGATCTCGTCGTTGGCACGCAACCAGTTCCTGGCAGCACAGATAGCACTGTTCACCGGCTTCTTGCCGGCCTTCATGCTGTCGGGTTTTTTATACGAAATCGACGCCATGCCGGCGCCGATCCGCGCCCTGACGAGGCTGATCCCGGCGCGCTATTTCGTCGAATCGCTGAAGACGGTATTCCTGGCCGGAGACATCTGGGCGGTATTCGTGCCCAACCTGCTGGCGATGACGGCGATCGGCGCGGTGTTCTTCCTGCTGGCCAAGCGCGCCACGCGCAAGAACCTGGAGTAGCGCCCGTGTCCGGTTCCCTGCTCAGCTTCACCCGCCTGCGCGCGCAGTTCGTCAAGGAAATCCTCAGCATCCTGCGTGACCCGCGCAGCCGCATGGTGGTGTTCGTGCCGCCGATCCTGCAGCTGCTGGTGTTTGCGTTCGCCGCCACGCTCGAAGTACGCAACGTCGATATCGCCGTCTACAACCAGGACGCCGGCCGCTGGTCGCACGAGCTGGTGCAGCGGCTGAACAGCGCCCGCTTCATCACCCACGTCCGGCGCGTGGACAGCCAGCGGCAGCTGCACGAACTGATCGACCGCGGCGAGGTCATCGCGGCGCTGGCCATTCCGGTGGATTTCTCGCGCACGATCGCCGCCGGCGGCAGCGGCAGCGCGCAGGTGCTGGTCGATGGCCGGCGCAGCAACTCCGGCCAGATCACCGTCGCCTATCTCTCGACCATTGCCGCCGAGGTCGGCGCCGCGGTCGTACCGGGCGCGCAGGCGCCGAACCCGGTGGTCGTGCGCCACTGGTTCAACCCGAACCTGGTCTATCGCTGGTTCATCGTGCCGGGGCTGACCGGCATCCTGGCGCTGTTCAGCGCGCTGCTGATCACGTCGCTGTCGATCGCGCGCGAACGCGAGCTGGGCACCTTCGACCAGTTGCTGGTGTCGCCCACCTCGACGCCGGAGATCATCATTTCCAAGTCGCTGCCGGCACTGGCGATCGGCACCCTGCTGGGTCTGTTCATGATCAGCGCGGGCGTGTTCCTGTTCGGCATCCCCTTTACCGGCTCGTTTGGCCTGCTGCTGGCGAGCCTGGTGCTGTTCATCCTGTCGGTGGTCGGCATCGGGCTGATGATTTCCGCGGTCAGCGCAACGCAGCAACAGGCCATCCTCGGCGCCTTCGCCGTCGGCGTGCCGGCAGTGCTGATGTCCGGCTTCGCCACGCCGGTGGAAAACATGCCGGTGGCGCTGCAATGGATGGCGCAGGCGATTCCGCTCACCCACTTCCTGGTCATCGTCGAAGGCACGTTCCTCAAGACGATGCCGGCGGCGGACATCCTTGCCAACCTCTGGCCACTGGCCGTGATCGCGCTGGCGACGCTGACCCTGGCCACGCTGCTGGTGCGCAGCCGTCTGCAGTGACCATCCCCCAAGCCATGCATGAAGGAATTGCCATGACCCGCTCATCGAATCGCCGCTGCCGTGTGCCACGCGTGGCGGCCGTCGCGCTGGGCACGCTGCTGCTCGGTGCGTGCGCGGCAGGCCCCGACTACCGCGGGCCGCCGAAGGTCGATACCGGCAGCGGCTGGACGCAGCCGGACACCGCCGCACAGGCGCCAGCCGCCCTGTCGACCTGGTGGACCTCGTTGGGCGATCCGACGCTGGACCGGCTGGTCGCTGCCGCATTGTCGGACAACCTCGACGTGCGCCAGGCGCAGGCGCGTATCGCCGAGGAGCGTGCCCTGCGCGATCGCGCGGCCGGCGGCTACGCGCCCTCCGTCGACGTCAGCGGCAGCGTGACCCGACGCCGGCAGAGCAAGAACGGTCCGCTGCCGATCGGCTCCATTCCCGGACTGGCACGGGACCAGACCATCCATGACGCCGGCTTCGACGCCGGCTGGGAAATCGACCTGTTCGGCGCCACTCGGCGCGCCGTGCAAAGTGCCGAGGCCAGCATGCAGGCCGCACAGGAAGATGCCGAGGGCGTGCGCATCAGCATCGCCGCCGAAGTAGCGCGCAGTTATCTCAGCCTGCGCGGCGCGCAACGCGAGCTGGCCGCACGCGAAGCCTCGGTGCAGGCGCTCGCGCAAACGGCCGACCTTGTCGGCAAACGCTTCGACGCAGGTGACGCGGCGCAGGCGGATGTCGATGCCGCGCAGGCGCGCCTGGACGCCGCTTCTGCCGGCCTGCCTGCCATCCAGGCGCGCCTGCGTGCCGCGGCGCTCGGCCTGGGCGTGTTGCTGGGCGCACCGCCCGAGCGCGAGCTGGCCCTGCTCGACACGACCGCCGCGGAGATCACGCTGGCGCCGATCCCGGTCGGCCAACGCGCCGACATCCTGCGTCGCCGGCCGGACGTGCGTGCGGCCGAGCGACGCCTGGCGGCACGCAGCGCCGACATCGGCGTGGCGACGGCGGAGCTGTTCCCGAAGCTGTCGATCGGCGCCAGCGGCGGCTTCCAGTCGCTGGATGCGAGCCAGCTGTTCGAATCTGCCAGCCAGACGTTCTCGATCATGCCGCTGATCTCCTGGCGCGTGTTCGATGGCGGCCGCGTACGCGCGGAGATCCGTGCCAGCGAGGCACGCGAGCAGCAGGCCGCGTTCGCCTACGAGAAGGCCGTGCTGGCGGCGCTGGGCGATGCGGAGCGCGCACTGAGCGACTACCAGCTGGATCTGGACGCGGTGCGGCGCCAGCAGGCCGCACGCGACGCTGCGCGGCGCAGCTACGTCCACGCGCAGACGCGCTACGCCGCCGGCGACATCGCGCTGACCGAGCTGCTGGCCGAAGAGCGCGTGCTGCGCGACGCCGAAGACGGCTACGTGCGCACGCATACCGCCGCCGCGATCGACCTGGTGGCGCTGTTCAAGGCGCTGGGCGGCGGCTGGGACTCCGCCACTGCCGCCACCAATGCGCACGGCCAGGGCGTAGCCGGGCCGCAGCCGCCGGCACGACACGAGGAGCCAAGCCGTGGGTGAAGGGCTGCCGCGGCAACCCCTGCGCGGACACGGCCCGCGCGCCGCCGCCGCGCACCGGGCTGGCATGGCGGCGGGACGCATCCATTCCGGATGCCCGCGATGGGCCCTGCTCGTGTCCTTGCTGGTTGCGGCGTTGGCCGGAGCTCCGCCGTCCCACGCGCACGCCGCGGCCGGGGACACGCACCGCCCCCGCCCCGCCACCCAGCGTCAGCTCCAGCTCGACCGCGGCCAGCGATGGCCTGCCGATGCCGCACTGCGCGAAGGCATGCGGCGCATCCGCGCCGTCGCGCTCTGGATGCAGCAGGCGCAGGCCGACGGCCCGCTGTCGGTACGGCAATCGCGCGCCGCCACCGCATCGATCGAAGACAGCGTGGCCGTCATCGTCGACCATCCCCCTCGCGGCAACGGCATGGACGCCAACCTGCACCTCCTGCTCGGCCGCGTGCTCACCGCCGACGGACTGCCGCAACTGCTCGACGCCCTCGAGTTGTACCCCCGCTACTTCACCGATCCGGATTGGCAACCGCTGACGGCCAGCGCGCCGGCTGGCCACGGACAGCCCGACGACACCCGGGAATCCACGCATGCCACGCAACCCTGAGCCACTCGACCACGGGCCGTGCATCCAGATCGAGGCGGCGCTGTCCACCCTGCCCTTCCTGCCCGGCAGACGCCCTTTCCGCCTGCGCGACTGAACCGACCCGGAGACCCCCATGCAGATCACTTTTCTCGGCGCCGCCCGCGAAGTCACCGGCTCATGCTTCCTGGTGGAGACCTCGACGACAAGGTTCCTGGTCGATTGCGGCATGTTCCAGGGCGGACGCGAAGCCACGCAGCGCAACCAGCAACCGTTCGGATTCGATCCGCAGTCGATCGACTTCGTGCTGCTGACGCATGCGCATATCGACCACAGCGGCCTGCTGCCGAAATTGACGCGCGCCGGCTTCCGCGGCGCGATCCACGCCACCGCGGCAACCGCCGACCTGCTGCAGGTGATGCTGCCGGACAGCGCGCACATCCAGGAGATGGAGGCGCTGCGTGCGCAGCGTGGCGCCGCCAGGTCGCGCGACGCGCAGGCGGTTGCCACGCCGCTGTATACCTTGCGCGACGCCGACGTCTGCCTGCGCCAGCTGCAGCCCCACGGCTACGGGCGCGAGTTGCGACCACATGCGGACGTCCGCTGCCGCTTCCGCGGCGCCGGCCACATCCTGGGTTCGGCGATCATCGAGGTCTGGGTCAGCGAAGGCGAGCGCACCACCAAGCTGGTGTTCAGCGGCGATCTTGGGCAACCCGGCCGGGCGATCCTGCGCGACCCGACGCCGATCACCGAGGCGGATATCCTGTTCGTCGAATCGACCTACGGCAACCGCCTGCACAAGGACCTTGCCGCGACTCGGGACGAGCTGATCGAGGTGGTCGAACGCACCCTTTCCCGCGGCAACGTGGTCGTGCCGGCCTTCGCGGTGGGCCGTACCCAGGAGGTGCTGTACCACCTGCACCAGTTGAGCCGGGAAGGACGGCTGCGCGACCTGCGGATCTTCGTCGATTCGCCGATGGCCACCGAGGCCACCAAGATCACGCAGCGACACCTGGATCTGTTCGACGAGAACGCCACCCGCCTCGCCGACTGGCACGCGCGCGGCAAGGATCTGCCCTACCTCAAATTCACCGCCAGCGTGGAGGAATCGATCGCGCTCAACCAGATCCGCTCCGGCGCCATCATCATCTCCGCCAGCGGCATGTGCACCGCCGGCCGCATCAAGCATCACCTGCGGCACAACCTCGGGCGCGCCGAATGCAGCGTGCTGATCACCGGCTTCCAGGCCCAGGGTACGCTGGGCCGGCGGCTGGTGGATGGAGACAGCCAGGTGCGGATCTTCGGCGAGGACATCCCGGTGCGCGCCTCGATCCACACCGTCGGCGGGCTGTCCGCGCACGCCGACCGGAAGGCGCTGCTGGCCTGGACCGCCGGCTTCGCGCGAGCGCCGGCGCAGACCTTCGTGGTGCATGGCGAAGAGACGGCGGCACAAGCCATGGCCACCGCGCTGCGTGCCCGTCCCGGCTGGAACGTGACCGTCCCCACGGCGGGCCAACAGGTGCACTGGCATGGCGGCAAGGTCGGAGTTCCGGCATGAACGGCACCGACGAGAGCAAGCGGCGGGAGGAGGCGATCGTGCACGGCGAGGCCTACCGGCTGGCGCAGGAGGACATCGAGTTCCTCGCCAGCGACGAACTGCGCGGCGTGCGCCTGCAACTGGAGCTGCTCAAACCCGAAATCGCCCTGCACGAACACGCCATCCGCTCGACCGTCGTGGTTCTCGGCAGCGCACGAACCTGTTCGCCGGAGCAGGCCCAGGCCGACGTGGTGCGGCTCGCGGCCCGCGCGCAGGCCCATCCAGACGAGCCGGGGCTGGCGCGCGAACTCGCCGCCGCACGGCGCCGGCTGGCCAGCGCCCGCTACTACGAGGAAGCACGCCGCTTCGCGGAAATCGTCTCGAGTCGCTTCCAGCGCGAGGGTCGCCGCGATTTCGTGGTAGTGACCGGCGGCGGCCCAGGCATCATGGAAGCCGCCAATCGCGGCGCCCATGAGGCGGGCGCGCGCTCGATCGGGCTCAACATCACGCTGCCGCGCGAACAGCTGCCCAACAGCTGGATCACCCCGGAGCTGGCCTTCCGCTTCCATTATTTCGCCGTGCGCAAAATGCACTTCATGATGCGCGCGAAGGCGCTCGTCGCCTTTCCCGGCGGCTTCGGCACGCTGGACGAGTTGTTCGAAGTACTGACCCTGGTGCAAACCGGCAAGATGCCACGCCTGCCGATCGTGCTGGTCGGCAACGCCTTCTGGCGTCGCGCCTGCGACCTGGAATTCCTGCTCGAGCAGGGGATGATCAACGCCGGCGACGCCGAACTGTTCAGCGTGGTCGAAAACGCCGAACAAGCCGTGGCCACCATGCATGCGTTCTACGGCGGCGAGCCGCCGGCCTGAGCACCACGAACGCTGCCGCCTTTTCGTCGGCAGCGGCGCGGGTCGCCCGCTTGCCGCACCCTGCCGCGAGAACCGGCGCGCAGTGCGGATCGCACGGCCAGCTTGCCATGCAGACACCCGTCAACACCCAGCCCCAGAGGAGATCGCCCATGTCTTTCACGCCACGCACCACGACGCAACGCGCCGCCATGGCCCTGGCCGTGATCCTGACCGGCAGCGTGCTGCTGCCGGCCAGCGCTGCCAATCCGCCGGATCAGGCCACGCCGCTGGCGCTGACCGCGATCATGCGGGATCTGAGCAAGGACATGCAGGGCGTCACCGACGGCCTCGCGCGCGAAGACTGGCCCGCGGTGGCGCAACGCGCAACGCGCATCGCCGACCACCCGCAGCCGCCGCTGGCGGAGAAGCTGCGCATCCTCGCCTTCATGGGCAAGGATGCCGGCCACTTCCGCGACTACGACCGCCAGTCCCACGACGCCGCGCAGCAGCTTGCGCAGGCCGCGCAACGGCAGGACGGCGCTTCGGCGATCGCGGCGTTCGCCAACCTGCAGGGCGCCTGCCTGGGCTGCCACCAGCGGTTCCGCCAGCCGTTCCGGGAGCATTTCCAGGGCCAGCCATGAGTTGCCAGCAAGCCGTAGCGATGGCGGCGTGGCCTGCGCAGGCTCACGCGTAAACAGGCGCATGCGGCGCGTCGGTCGCGACGCGCGGCAGGCTGAGGCTGACCCGCGCGCCGCCGAGCGCGGAACGGCCGAACGCCAGCTCGCCGTGATGCAGGTGGGCGATCGCCTGGGCGATCGACAGGCCCAGCCCGCTACCCTCGCCCACGCTGCCCTCGGGGCGATGGAAGCGCTCGCCCAGCCGCGCCATGTCGTCCGCCGCAAAACCGGCGCCGCTGTCGTTGATCTCCAGGCTCACCCGCTCGTCGCGACCACCGACGCGCACATTCACCTGGCCGTGCGCGGGCGCGTGGCGCAACGCGTTGTCCAGCAGATTCTGCACCAGGATGCCAAGCAGGCTGCGGCTGCCCAGCACGAAGTCGTTGCCGTCGTGATCCAGCGACAACTCGATGGAACACGCCGCCGCGCGCTCGCTGGCGTCGCGCAAGGCGGCTTCGGCCACGCTCGCCAGACGCAGCGGACCGGCGTCGTCCAGCTCGGTCAGCTTCTCGACCCGCGCCAGCATCAGCAGCTGGGCCACCAGCCGCTGCATGCGGTCCAGCGCATCCTGCGCGCGCTGCAGGTGCCGTGCGCGGGCCGCTGCATCCTCATCGCGCCCGGCCAGGTCCAGTTCCAGCCGCAGCGCCGCCAGCGGGTGGCGCAGTTCATGCGCCGCGTCGGCGGTGAAGCGGCGCTCGTGCTCGAGGCTGCGTTCGAGTCGCGCCACCAGCCGGTCGATCGCCTCGGTGAACGGCGCCAGCTCGACCGGCACCCGCGCATCGGTGAGCGAGGCACCTGCCGCGTGGGTGTCGGCGGACAGCTGCCGGGTCAGCTGGCGCAGCGGTTTCAGCCCACTGCGCAAGCCGGCGAACACCATCGGCGGCACCAGCACCAGCAACGCCAGCAGGGACAGCAGCGCCGGCGCGAGCAGCTTGCGCATCAGCTCGTCGCGCTCGTCCAGCGGCGCGCCGACCTCGATCCAGTACTTCTGCTGCGCATCCCAGCGCTGGAACACCCGCCAGCGCCGCTGCGCATAGGTGACCGTGTGCAGGTGCGCACCGCCCGGATCGAACTCCAGCGCGGGCAGCTCGGTGCTGCCTGCCAGCAACCGGCCACGCGCATCGCGCACGGTGATGGCGGGCCGATGCGCGGTGGCGTCGGAGTCCAGCACCGGCCGATCCGGCAGCTGCGCCGCGACACCCGACAGCGGCGCGGCCGGCATCACCGCCAGCACGCTGGCCGCGCTGCGCACCAGCATCTGGTCGAAGATCTCGTCGACCTCGTGCAGGCTGCGCCAGGCCAGCCAGCCGGCGGCGGCGCACCACACCAGCACGATGCCGGCCACCAGCCGCAGCACCAGCCGCCGGTTGAGCGAGGGACGGGTCATGCGGGCTGGCCGGTGGGCGGGTTGATCGCATAGCCGATGCCGCGCAGGGTGCGGATCCAGCCCGGCCCCAGCTTGTGACGCAGATGATGGATGTGCACCTCCACCGCGTTGCT
The DNA here is from genome assembly GCF_000264375.1 of Rhodanobacter thiooxydans LCS2. Lineage (GTDB taxonomy): Bacteria > Pseudomonadota > Gammaproteobacteria > Xanthomonadales > Rhodanobacteraceae > Rhodanobacter > Rhodanobacter thiooxydans. The sequence continues at coordinate 49,014 of NZ_AJXW01000003.1, read as the reverse complement.
GGCCACCTCGCGATCCCAGCCGTACAGCGCGTCCTCCAGCTGCTCGCGCGAATAGGCGCGCCCGGGGTGCCGCACCAGCATCTCCAGCAGCGCGTACTCGCGCGCGGTCAGCTCCAGCGCCGTACCGGCCAGCGTGGCGCTGCGTGCGGCCGGGGTGACTTCCAGCGACCCCAGGCGTATTGCCGGCTCGATCTGGCCGTCGGCACGGCGCAGCAACGCGCGCAGGCGGGCGGCCAGTTCGTCCAGGTGCACCGGCTTGACCACGTAGTCGTCGGCGCCGGCATCCAGCCCGGCGACGCGGTCGGCCAGTTCGTCGCGGGCGGTCAGCAGCAGCACCGGGGTGGCGTCCTGGCGTCGGCGCATGCCGGCGATGATCGCCGGCCCGCTGCTGCGCGGCAGGTTCCAGTCCAGCACCGCGGCAGCGTACGAGGTGTCGGCCAGCGCGGCGGCGGCCTGCTGGCCGTCGGTGATCCAGTCCACCGCATAGCCGAGCTGGCGCAGGCCGTCGGCCAGCGCCTGCCCCAGTGCCCGGTCGTCCTCGGCTAGCAGGATGCGCATGGCCCGATTCTAGTCAGCAACCCGCGCTCCCGCCGGGCCTGAGGCAATTCATCGCACGCCTGCATCGCCGCCATCGTCATGCTCCAGCGTGCGTTTGCGGCCGTGGATCATCGCGGCGACCAGGTTCTCGCTGTAATGGACGCTCTCGCCCACCGCCGCCAGCGCGTGCAGCACCACCAGCCCCAGCACGCCGTAGGCCAGCAGCTCGTGCAGTTCCTCCAGCCAGCCGGCGCCGAAGAACGTGTCGGTGGTCTGCAGCCAGCCGGTGACACCGACCAGCAGCACGCCGGTGAGCAGGGCCAGGATCATCACCGCCGCCGCCGGGTTGTGCCCCAGCTGTCGCCGCGAGTGTCCGGCCAGGCGTTCGCGCAGGTAATCGCGCACGCGGCGCGGGCCGGGCACCCAGTCGCTGAAGCGCGCATGCCGCGTGCCGACCCAGCCCCAAGCGAAGCGCACGCCGAGCAGAGCCAGCACGGCGTAGCCGATCCCGCGATGGACCAGCTCGCCGCCCTCGGTGAAGAAATTGGCGAGGAACAAGCCCGCCAGCGACCAGTGAAACACGCGTACCAGCGGATCCCATACCTTGACCGTGGCGTTCATGGGCTTGTCCTCGCTCAGGTGATCGATCAGCCGCCCTTCTGCTTGACGATGCGGCCGTCGGTGGGGTCGAAGTAGATCTCCACGTTCTTGCCGGCCTTGGTCTTGCCGTAGATCTCGTAGCAGTTGCCCGAGACCTGGAACTTCTTGATGGTGTAGCCCTGGTCGAGCACTTTCTGCTTCATCGCCGCTTCGGTCAGCCACTGCGCACGCGGCGCATTGGTGCATTGCGGGGCGGCGAAGGCGGACGCCGACAACGCGGCGGCGGCGAGGAACAGCGGTGCGATGACGGTGCGTTTCATGGTGCGTCTCCGGTATCGGCAGGATTGCCTTGGACGGCATTGCAACCGGGGCGGCTTACGTGGGTCTTAAGGACCCGGGCAGCACGCGTCAGGTTTTCGACGGAGCCACCGTCGGCAACGCGACCGCCGCCACCGCCTGGTCCCGCCCCGCATGCTTGGCGTCGTACAAAGCGGCGTCCACGCGCCGGATCAGATCCTCGGCGCCGTCACCGAAAGCAGACTGCGCCACGCCAATGCTCACCGTAACCGCGCGGTACGGCCACGCAAAGCCGCGAAATGCGTCGAGAACACGTGCCGCCACTTCGCGGCCCCCGGCCACGTCGGTCTCCGGCAACAGCAGCACGAACTCCTCGCCGCCGTAGCGCGCGGCCATGTCCGCGGGCCGCAGCGCGGCACGCAGCAGATGGCCGGTGACGCGCAACACCTGGTCGCCGGCGAGGTGGCCGAAGTCGTCGTTGAAGGTCTTGAAGCAGTCCAGGTCGAGCATCAGCAGCGAGAACATCCGGTCATGCTCGCGCTGACTGCGCAGCAGGCAGGCCAGCACCTCGTCGAGCGCGCGCCGGTTAGCCAGCCCGGTCAGGATGTCCGTGCCCGCGTCGTTGCGCAGCAGGATGCTCTCGCGACGCTGGCGCTCGAGCTTGTCGAACAGGTTCGCCGCCCACCACACCAGCCCGGCCACCGCACCGCCGCTGAACAGGGCCATGAGCACGAAGGCCAGCGTTTCGGGCAGGCCCAGCCGGGATTGCAGCAGCTGGAACACGAACGCAAACACGGCTGGCAACAGCAGTGCTGGCAGCAGCAGGCGACGTGCCAGCACACCGCCCAGCGTATCTGCCGTGGCCAACCGGGTCAGCCCGAGGGTGGGGGTGGCGGATAGCCAGCCCAGTGTCGCCAGCAGCAACAGCAGCGCGGTGTGGATCGGCATCCGCCCGAACAGCATGTCGTTCCTGCCGGCCAGTGCAATGCTGTAGGAAGCCAGGCCGCTCATGGCGATCGCCAGCAGGCCCATGGCCAGCCCCTCGCGCAGGTACAGCCAGCGTCGAACCGGCAGCAACAGGCCCAGGCCGCCGAGCAGCACCAACCCCGCCGCGACCGGTTCGCCCATGCGCCCGGGCCACCGGCCGGACCCATGCGTCCGCGGACCGCCGAACATATGGTCGATGCCCAGATCGGTCATCCACAGGTATTCCACCAGCGTGACCGCGCCGATCGCCAGCACGGCCAGCGACAACCAGCGGCCGAAGCTCGACCGCCGTGGCGAGGAGTGCTGGCTAAGCAGCAGCGAACTGCCGGACAGCACAAAGCCGACCGCCGCGTTCGCCGTCATCGCGGTCTGACCGGGCCACATTGTGGTCAGCAGCGGCCGCTTGCACCACCAGCCGGCCAGCACGACCAGCGCCACCGCGCAGATCAGCAGGGCGACGGCACGCGAAAAGCGCAAGAACCCCTGCACAACGCCCAAGTCGTGATGGAAAAGCACGGTACTCATGGCGACCCCACCCATGCCGGGGATGCCTGTCGTCACCCCTTCACGGCAGTACGGCACGAGACACACCATGGCACAGTCGGCGGGGGCCCAGAATTGACGACGATCAACCCGGCGGCCGGGGTACCCTGCCAGAGTCTGCCCCCGGCCGTCCGCACGGCCCCACCCGCACCATCGAGGAACGCATGATCATCTACAGCTGCCACGGCGCCGCCAAGCAGGTTACCGGTTCCTGCCACCTGGTCACCTGCAACGACCGCCGCGTGCTGATCGACTGCGGCATGTTCCAGGGCAGCGACGAGGTCGAGCGCGCGAACGCCGAACCGTTCGGCTTCGACCCGGCCGGCATCGACGTGCTGCTGCTCACCCATGCCCACCTCGATCACTGCGGGAGGATTCCGTTGCTGGTGCGCCAGGGGTTCCGCGGACGCATCATCACCACCGCCGCCACCCGCGAGCTGGCGCGAGTGGTGATGCTGGACGCCGCCGGCCTGCAGGAAGAGGACGCGCGCCGCGCGCAGCGCAACAACCGCCGCGGCGAGGCGATTGCGCCGCCGCTGTACACGCTGGACGACGCGCTGCACGCATTGGACTTCTTCGGTGCCGATGTTGGCTACAACGAGACCGTGCAAGTCGTCGATGGCATCAGCGCACGCTTCCTCGACGCCGGCCACATCCTCGGCTCAGCCTCGATCCTGCTCGAGCTGGACGACGGCAAGCAGCAACGCCGCATGCTGTTCTCCGGCGACCTCGGCAACCCGGGCCGCCCGCTGCTGCGCGACCCGACGCCCGCGCCACCCGCCGACTATGTCGTGATGGAAAGCACCTATGGCGACCGTCCGCACCGCTCGGTGCCCGACTCGGTCGACGAGATGTACCGGGCCATCCGCGAGACGGTGAACCGGCGCGGCAACGTGGTGATCCCCACCTTCGCGCTGGAGCGCGCCCAGGAAATCCTCTACTACCTGCACCGCGGCATCGCTAGCGGCGCGATTCCGCAACACGTGCGGGTATTCCTGGATTCGCCGATGGCGATTTCCGCCACCGAGATCTTCCGCCGCCATCCGGAAGGCTTTGACGAGCGCTTCCTGGACGAGCTGCAGCACGGCGACCCGTTCGCCATGCCCGGTCTGCACTTCACCCGCGAGACGGCCGAGTCGATGGCAATCAACAACGTCGACGGCGGGGCGATCATCCTGGCCGGCTCGGGCATGTGCAACGGCGGCCGCGTGCGCCACCACCTCAAGCACAACCTGTGGCGCGAGCGCAGCAGTGTGGTGTTCGTCGGCTACGCCGCGGAAGGCACGCTGGCGCGGCGGATCATCGACGGGGCGGCCAGCGTGCGCGTGTTCAACGAGGAAATCCCGGTGCGCGCGCAGGTGTGGACGATCAACGGCTTCTCCGCCCACGCCGACCAGCCCTCGCTGCTGGCCTGGCTGGGCGAAGCGCCGCGGCGCAAGGTGTTCCTGGTGCACGGCGAGTACGAGCGCGGCATGCAGGTGATGCAGGAGGTGCTGGAAGCGCGCGGCGTCGCCGTCCAGCTGTCCGGGCTGCACGAGCCGATCAAGATCGACTGATGCCCGTTGGCGCGCTCCGATGTGCAGCGCCGGACGCCGTGGGCAGGCCGCGCCGCCGGCACGGCGGTCGCGGCGCGATCCGCCGGTCGGCGACATGCCTCGCAATTGACCAAGGTCAAGCGCGCGGGCCCAGACGCCCATAGACTGGATCCACCGCAACAGTGGATTCGACCAGAGGCGAAGGCGGCAGCCCCAACAGGACTTTGGGAGCAACTCACCATGAAGCGGATCATCTCCCCGCCCCTTCCCGCGCCTAACGCCCATGCCGGGAGGCCGGCGTCACCGTTCCATCACCACCCCACCTGCCGGCACCTGCTTCGCGCGATCCTGCGCGGCGCGCCGTTATTGCTGCTGGGCGCCTGGCTGGCGCTGCTGCCGACGCAAAGCGCGTCGGCGATGCCCGAGTTCGCGCGCCGCTACAACCTCAGCTGCGCCGCCTGCCATTCCGCCTTCCCGCGCCTCAACAAGTTCGGCGAGGTCTTCGTCAAGAACAACATGCGCCTGCCGAACTGGATGGAAACCGCCGACCAGCTCGGCGACGACCGGCTCGCGCTGCCCGACCACGTGCCGCTTGCCATCCGCGCCCAGGCTTACGTGCAGGCCCGCCAGGGCAAGGCGATCGATCCGGTCAGCGGCGCACGCCAGTCCGCGACGACGGATTTCCAGTCACCGTACCTGCTCAAGCTGCTGTCCAGCGCGCCGCTGAGCAAGGACATTACCTAATTACTTCTACGCGATCATGGCCGAGAAGGGCGGCAACGGCGAGATCGTGGTGGAGGACGCCTGGTTCCGCCAGGCCAACCTCTTCGGCAGCGGCATCGGCATGATGCTCGGCCAGTTCTCGCTGTCCGATGCGATGTTCCCGCGCGAGATCCGCCTACCGCATGGCCGGCATCACCTACGACCGCGGCGTGCAGTTCAACCGCGACGTCGGACCGTTCGGCATCACCCTGGGCTTCACCAACGGCAACGGCATCACCGACAACTTCAAGATCAACGGCACCGGGTACTCGCGCCCTGACCGGATGTTCGACAACGACAACTCCAAGACCACCTTTGCCCATGTCGCCACCGACATCGGACCGGTGGCCGTGGGGCTTTTCGGCGCCAGCGGCAAGCAGCGCGGCGCCGCCGGCCCGGCCGGCATGGACAAGAGCCGGCGCAATACCGACAAGCGCGTCGCCGGTCTCGATGCGTCCGGCGACGTCGGCGCCGACGCGCACTGGTACGCGCAATACCTGTGGAACGACTGGCGCGGTTTCCTGGACGCCGACCCGACGCGCAACTACCGCTGGAACGGCGGCTTCGCCGGCCTCGACTGGATTCCCAACGAGCGCTGGGCCTTTTCGGCGCTGTACAACTACGCCGGTGCCGGCGACTTCGCGCGCACCAACACCATCTATGAAGGCATCGCCATCAACAGCCTGAGCCTGACCGCGTCCCACTACTTCATGCGCAACGTCAAGGGCATCGTCGAGGTCAACGTCGACTTCAAGAACAGGACCAAACCGACCGGCCCCTACTTCACCGGCCACCTGAGCAGCGAGAACTACATCCTGTTCGGCTTCGACACCGCGTTCTGACATGCCGGCCCGCCTGTTCCCGATGCGCCCATGGGCCCACGCCGGCATGATGGTGCTGGCGCTCGCCGTCACCGCCAGCCTCCATGCGCAGGCGCTGCAGGTCGGCACGCTGCGGATCGAATCGACGCCTTCGGCGGCGGAGGTCGAGTTGATCAGCGGCAGGGCCGGCGTTACGCCGTTGACCGTCAACGAGCGCGACATCTACCCGAACAGCTATCCGGATGCGCGCGCCGATCGCTACGGCACGGTCACGCTGCGCCACGCCAACTGCGAGCCGCTGCACCACCGGGTGACGCTGGACGACCTCAAGCAGGGTCTGCATCTGCGCCTGGCCTGCACCGCCGCAGCACCCGCACCGCCGGCACGCCCGGCGCCAGCGGCAGTATCAACAGACCGCTTGCCCCCGGTCCCGGCACCAACCATGCCGCAGCGCCGGCTGCGCCAGCTGCAGGTGCTGCAGGAACTGCTGGACGAGGGGCTGATCAGCCCGGCCGAGGAACAGCGCGTGCGTCGACGGATTCTCCAGCTCGGCGACGACACCAAGGATTAGCCGCACCCGCACGCCGACGGTGCGTCGAAATCACGCGTCCGCTTGACCTGGGTCAGACGTGTGCGCAAATGCCACACCTAGTATTCACCCGCCTTGCACGCGAATCCCCCGAGTGGGGTTTCGGTGGTTCCTGTGCTATCCGACGAGGCTCGAACCCACTGGGGAAAATCGCACGACGCAACGGATCACCGATCTGACGCTTTCAGTGCTGGCCTGCGTGGCAGCCACTCTGTTGTCCTGGCCATTCTGGCGCAATTTCGAGTATTGGCCCGAATCGCATCTTGCATGGTGGATCTACTTCATCACCGGCTTCGTGCTGGCGGTGTACGTGTTCTACGTCTTCATCGGCAGCCTGCGCATCCTGTTCCTGCACGACACTCAGGAGCAGGCCGCCATCACCGTCAAGGACAAACTCTCATGAGCTGTGGAACCGGCGGTAGCAGCTGCGAGACGCCCCGGCGCCGGGGTGCATTTGTGGTGTTGGCCATCCTGGCCCTGATCTTCATCGTGTTGTCGATCTTCTCCTTCCTGAAGTCGCGTGGCCAGGTCACCCCGGACACGGTTTCCTTCGGCCCCTACCAGGCGGCCGATGGCAAGCGCGTGTTCCAGGCCTACAACTGCATGGGCTGCCACACCATGGTCGGCAACGGCGCCTATCTGGGGCCGGATCTCACTGAGGAATACAAGCACGCCGGGCCCGCCTGGCTGGCTGCATTCCTGCCATCGGCCGGTGGCTGGCCGACGACAGCGGCGGTACGTGCGCAGCTGCAGGACCCGAACCAGTCGGCCGACGCCGGCACGGACTCGATCGATGCCTATCTGAAGAAGTTCCCGGGCGCCGCCGAGCGCATCGAACGACGCGGCGGCGGCACCACGATGATGCCGAACCTGCCGCTGACCAAGGACGAGATCGGCCAGTTGATCGCCTACCTGAAGTACACCTCGGCGATGAATACCGAAGGCTGGCCACCGAAGGTGGAAGTGGACGGTTTCGACCGCCGCGTGCAGCTTGCGCACGGCGTCGTCGCCACCGCCCAGGCGGCTCCGGCCCCGACGACGGCGGCGCCGGTACCCGCCGCCGACCCCGTGGCGCACGGCGCGCAACTGGTCAAGGACAACGGCTGCGTGGCCTGTCACGCCGCCGACGACAAGAAGCTGGTCGGACCCGGCTGGGGCGGCCTGTACAACTCGAAGGTCAGCCTTGCCGATGGCAGCACGGTCACCGCCGACGACGCCTACCTGCGGGAATCGATACTCCAACCCAATGCGAAGATCGTGGCGGGTTACCCGACCGGCGTGATGCCCGCCTATGGCACCTTGCTCAAGGACGATGAAGTCAACGCCATCGTGGCCTACCTCCACTCCCTGGAGAAGCAGTGATGCAGATCGAATACCAGACCCAACGGCTGAGCATGCGTTTCTTCATGCTGATGCTGGTGCTGTTCATCATCCAGGTCGGTTACGGCCTGCTGCTGGCTACCCAGCAGGTGGATCCGACCGTGCTCGCCGGCACGGTGAACTTCAACGTCGCCCGCGCCGAGCACCTCAACCTCGGCATCCTGTGGATCCTGTGCGGCTTCATCGGCGCGATCCTGTTCGTCGGGCCGCTGCTGGCCAAACGCGAGATGGTCGCACCGTGGCTGATCAAGCTGCTGTTCTACGCGTTGATCGTGATCGCGCTGTGGAACTTCTTCACCCTGCGCCTGGCCCAGGTCGGCATTGCCGGCTGGTGGCAGGGGCAGCCGTGGCTGCAGCAGGGACTTGAGTACCTGGAGGCCGGGCGCATTGCCGGTGTGCTGGTGCTGGTCGGCTTCGCGATCCTCGCCTTCGTGGTGCTGCGCACCTTCCCGCCGGTGCGCCAGTGGAACGAGATCCACTGGGGCCTCGGCCTCGGTGTCAGTGCACTGATGGCGGTGTGGGTGTTCGGCCTGTTCTACGTGGAGCGACTGGACCTGCAGGAGTACTTCCGCTGGTTCGTGGTGCACTACTGGGTCGAGGGCGTGTGGGAAGTGATCCACATCACCCTGGTCGGCTTCCTGCTGGTGCTGATGTTCAAGGTCGACATCAAGTCGGTGGGCTTCGCGGTGTTCTGGGGCGTGATGCTGGTGTGGCTGTCCGGGCTGATCGGCAACGCGCACCACTATTTCTGGATCGGCACGCCGGAGTTCTGGCAGTTCTGGGGCTCGCTGTTCAGCGCGCTGGAACCGCTGCCACTGGTGTTCTGCTTCTGGCACATCTACCTCGATGCGCACGTCAACAAGCGTCCGCTGGAGAATGCGCCCGCGTTCTACTTCATCCTGGGCTCGGTGGTGCTGGAGCAGATCGGTGCGGGCATCCTGGGCTTCAGCATGACCTTCGCGCTGACCAACGTGTGGTCGCACGGCACCTGGGTCACGCCGGGGCATGGGCACCTGGCCCTGTTCGGCACCTTCGGCATGCTGGGCATCGCGGCTGCCTACTTCGCGGTGCCGATCATGCGCAAGGTCACCAACTACGACCAGCGACTGGGCAAGCTCGGCTTCTGGCTGGTGCTGACGGGCATGCTCGGCATGGCGTTCGCCTTCAACGTGGGCGGCACCGTGCAGATCTACGTCTACCGCATCCTCGGATTGGACTGGTTCGGTGGCGACGTCGCCCGCGCCATGGGCGTGTTCAAGCTGCTGCTGCCGCTGTTCGGCGTCGTCTTCACCATCGGGGCGCTGGTCGTGGCCTATGACCTGATCACGCTGGGGCGTCGTGTCAGCGTGCCGGCGGGCGCGGATGTGCACGGCGCTTCGGCTGACATCCACCCGGCCACCCGCTGGGGTCGCCCGCTGAGCGGCTTCGAAGCGGGCATCTGGTTGCTGATGATGTGGGTGTTCGGCGCGATCATCACGCTCAGCCTGCTCAGCTTCAACCTGCCGCGCGTGCGCGTGGCCGGCGACCCGACCCTGCCCTATCTGCTGGCCGGCGTCGGCTACCCGGGGCTGATGCTGGTGACCCTGCTGTTCGTATGGCGCTTCCTCGCCTCGATGGAGGCACGCGCGAACGTGGCAAGCACACCATCACTGTTGAGAGTGCTGCCCGCACAAGCCTGAACGCAGGCGGGTCCCTGGATACCGTGATGTGAAGCAACAAAAAAGGCCGTCGGGGGAAACCCCGGCGGCCTTTTTGCTGGTCCTCGGTCATCGAATTCCGCCTCATGCTCATGCCCGCCTGCGCCACCGCATCGACACCGGTCCTGGCACGCCGGCAGGCGCGACCTAGCGCATTGCGAAGAGCTCCTGGTGGAAACGCCGCTCCACCGGAAATCCGTGCCTGGCCAGGTCGCGCTTCAATGCCTCGCCAAAACCCACCGGCCCGCAGAACCAGATACTCGCCTCGCGCCATTCGGGCACGGCAGCCCGCATGCGTTCGCCCGTCAGGCGGCCGTCGCGTGCGTCAATCAGCACGTACAGCCGCACGTCGGCGGAGCGGGCGTCGCCCGCCAGCCGGTCGAGCGCTTCGTCATCGACATCCGCGGTGCTGTGGAAGAGATCGATCTTCTGGCCTTCGGGCCAATCCTGCACTTCCTTCTGCCAGGCCATGTGCTTCATGCACCCGATGAAGGGCGTGACGCCGATGCCGCCGCCGATCCAGATCTGGTGGACGCGGCCATCGTCGAACGTGAAGCACCCATAGGGACCCTCGACCCGCACCGCCTGTTCGACGCGAAGCTGCTCGTGTAGGCGGTGCGGGTGGTCGCCCAGATCCTTGACCACGAAGGTGATTTTGGAGGTTTCCTCCCACCAGACGGATGCGATGGTATAGGGGTGCGCCATCCGCGGCGGAGTCGCTCCACGGCCCGCCGACATCCCCGCGTTCGCCGTGTACCGCTCCCCCTGCAGACGCAGCTGATGCCGGCGGCATCTACGCACGGTTTCACAGCTTGTGAGGCGAACCGCTTCCTGTGGTCTTCTTCGATCGCGAGTCCGGTACACGCCCGGACTCGCTCACATGAAACATGTCTTGCGTGACTGTTTCATATCCGGCCGGCGGGCAACTGCTCCTGCGTTGCCTCAACTCGGGCATCGGGCAACTGCTCCTGCGTTGCCTCAACTCGGGCATCCATGCCCTCGCCATGGCCGGCCTGAGAAGTTGAAAAATTCACCACCTCTCACGCCGCCGGCCGGCCACGTCGCGGCAGCATGCGCAGCAAGGTGTTGTCCCGGCTCACGTAGTGGTGCGCCAGCGCAGCCGCCGCGTGGAGGCCAACCAGGTAGTAGCCCACCGTGCCGATCGTCTCGTGGAGCTCCTCCATCGAGTCGGCGAATGCCTTGTCCGGCCCCACCAGCGCCGGCCATTGCATGCCGAAGAACGGAATCGGCTTGCCCTCCGCGCTGAGCACCAGCCAGCCGAGCAGCGGCATCACGATCAGGAAGGCGTACAGCGCCAGGTGCATCAGCGCGGCCAGGCGCTCCTGCCACACCGGCAGTGCCGGCCGCACCGGCGGCCTGGCCCCGGACGCGAGGCGGATCGCCAGGCGCGCGAAGACCAGCACGAACACGCCGAGGCCCAACATGAAGTGCCAGCTCTTCAGCCCCTCGCGCAGCTCGCTTCCGCGCGGGTAGAACTCGCGCAGCTCGATGCAGGCATACACGGCAACCAGCAGCAGCAGCGTCAGCCAGTGCATGCCGATCATGAGCGCGCCGTAACGCTCCGAAGTGTTCTTCCAGTTCATGGCGACCTCTGCGGGTGAAGGTGGGCGACGCCGCCCCGCCAGCACGCGGGTCCGGGGCGTGCCGACAGCCTACGACGGCGCGCGCGTGCGCCATTTGACCGCAGTCAAATACGCGGAATTCGCATGTCACCGTGTTAACGTTCAAGCCTGCCCGGTCGCAAGCCGGTTCACAGGCGCCTTTCCCCCAGCTTTGCGAGGGCGTTGATGGTTTCTGAAGCCAACATATTCGACCTGAACCAGCTGCGGCGCAGTTGCTCCTCCTGTGCGCTGGGCGAGCTTTGCCTGCCCGCTGGCATCGACCGCACCGACCTGGACCGGCTGGACACCACGGTGCGCGACAAGCGCACGCTGGACCGCGGTGGCACACTGTACCGCGACGGCGACCCGTTCGAGGCGCTCTACGTGGTGCGCTCCGGCTCGCTCAAGACGTTCGTGCAGGACGAGAGCGGCGACGTGCAAATCCTGGGTTTCCACCTGCCCGGCGAAATTGTCGGTTTCGACGCACTGGCGCTGAACCGGCACGTCAGCCAGGCCGAGGCGCTGGAACGCAGCAGCATCTGCGAGCTGCCGTATGGCAGGATGCAGCAGGTCGTCAGCGAGGTGCCGGCGCTGCAGCGCCAGCTGATGCGGGTGATCAGCCGCGAGGTGATCGAGGAACACCGCCACCTGGTGATGATGGGCCGGCAGCAGGCGCAGGAGCAACTGGCGATCTTCCTGAAGAGCCTGGCCGACCGCTACCAGCGGTTGCAGCGCGACGGCATCGCGCTCTCGCTGCCGATGTCGCGCTACGACATCGCCAACTACCTCGGCCTGGCGGTCGAGACGGTCAGCCGCCTGTTCTCGCGGCTGGAGGAAATGGGCGTGCTCGAAGTCAACCGCAAGTCGGTGCGCATACTTCGCTCCGACCTGCTCGCCAGCCTCTGCCACAGCGGCACGACGTCGACGAAACGGCACGGCGCCGGTTGAGAAAACCGCAAATCGAACCGTCGCGGACCTGTACGACCCGGCGCTGCGCCGGCCGATGCCACGCGCGGCGGTTCGCTCGCCGGCACGCGGCGCGCACCTGCGTTCCTGCCGATTGACTGAAATCAACTCGGGCCGCCGCGAGCCGGCGTAGAACTCGATCACGCAAGCCGCCATGCCGCGATCGCCGTCCGCTCCAGCATGGGCACCAGCCACGATTCATCCGCCGCGGGAGCAGACCATGTCGCATGTCCGCCGTACCGAACCTACCCCCGCCTCCGCCGCACCGTTCGGCGCCATCGAGGGTACCCACTGGATCGAGACCCTGAACGACGGCAGCCCGGTACTGGTACGCCCGCTGCGCGCGGAGGATCGCCAGCGTGAAGCGGAGTTCATCGACCGCCTGTCGGAACAGGCCTGCCGTTTCCGCTTCCTCGGCCAGGTGAAAGAAGCCAGCCCGGCCCTGCTCGACCGCCTGATGGACGTGGATTACCGCGACCGCATGGCCTTCGTCGCACTCGCCCACGATGACGGCGAGTTGCGCCTGGTCGGCGTCAGCCGCTACAGCGCCAGCGGCGACGACAAGCAGTGCGAATGCGCGGTGACCGTGGCCGACGACTGGCGCCACCGCGGTCTGGCCGTGCTGCTGATGCGGCGGCTGATCGAGATCGCGCGCAAGAACGGATTCCGCCGCATGTTCTCCATCGACGCCGCCGCCAACGAATCGATGCGCGAGCTGGCCGCCTTCCTGGGCTTCCAGCGCCGGCTCGATCCGCAGGACGCCACCCAGGTCATCCACTCCCTCGAACTCTGAACACCGCCGAGGCCGGACCACCCGCCATGACAAGCACCGAAACCATGCCGCGCGTGACGCGGCCGGGCGACATCCTCGCGCTGGTGACCGACACCGCCCCGTGGAGTCCCGCCGCCGTCGCCGGCGTTGCCATCGCGGCGCGCTGGGGAGCCAACCTGACCGGCTGCTACGTCGACCCCGCGCTGCGCAAACTCGCCGGCAACGAAACCGGCGGCGAACCCACCGTGCTCGGCCTGCTGCTCGAACCGCGGGCCGAGCTGGCCGACGAGCACGCTGCGTTCGGCTCGTTCGCGCGCCATGCCGGCGTGCGCAACGCCGACTGGGTCGTGTCCCGCACCGGCATCACGCCCACCTTGCGCTGGCTCGGCGCGCGGCACGACCTGGCGGTGATCGAGCGTGACATGGTGCAGGCGTCCAGCCTGTTCGACATCCTCGGCGAAGCGATCCTCGACTGCCGCACACCCTGTCTGGTGCTGCCGCCGCGCTGGGCGGGCGAACTGCGCTTCGAGCGCATCGTGATCGGCTGCAACGGCAGCCTCGAGGCGATCCGCGCGATCCACTCCGCGCTGCCGTTCCTCAAGGTAGCGCGGCAAGCCACCCTGGTCGACGGCGATGTGCGCGACGGCGACCAGGGGCGCCCGCGCTTCGACCCGTTCGTCTACCTGCTGCGCCATGGCATCGTGGCCAGGCCCAGCTACGTGCGCGCCTCCTCCCCGATGGCCGGCGAGATCCTGCTGAAGGAAGTCGGCAACATCGACGCCGACCTGCTGGTGATGGGCGCCTACGGCCGCTCGCGCATGCGCGAGCGCGTGTTCGGCGGCGCCACCCGGCGCGTGCTGGAAGAAGCCACCATCCCGGTGCTGATGCAGCACTAGGGACGACCCACCCGGCGTGGGCGCGATGGCGGCGCCGCGGCATGGCGACGGCGACGCCGGGCCGTGGCGACCAGCGCGACCGCGGCAAGGCTGCCGAGCAGGGCGAGCAGCATGTCCTGCTGCGCGTCCCACGGATCGCCCTGCGTGCCTAGATAGGCCACGCCGAGATCGCCGCCAAAGTGCACCGCGGCAGCCCATTCGAACAACTCGTACAGGGCCGAGCTGGCGGTCATCAGGCCGACCGGCACCAGCCAGTGCCAGAGGCCGGGCAACCTCGTGCGTGCGGCCACCAGCTCCACCATCGCCGGCGTCACCAGCAGGCCGTAAGCGAAACGGACAGCGCGGTCGAAATGGTTGCGCGAGAGGCCCAGCGCCGCATCCAGCGAGAAGCCGCTCAGCACCGCGAACCAGCGGTCCCACGGCACTTCCGAATAGGTGTAGTGCGCGCCAATCTCGTGCAACAGCAGGAACACGAACAGCGCCGCATAACTGGCATCCGAAAAGCGCAGCCGGCGAAACCCCAGCACCAGCGCCAGCAGTGCCAGCAGCACCAGCACGTTCTCCATCAGCCAGTCCTGGCGGTAGCGCGGCGCGATGCCCAGCGCCACCGCCACGGCCAGGAAAACCGCCAGCAGCAGCAACGGGAATCGGCTGTTCGCCAGCGGCCGGCGTCGATCGTTCATGCCTGCAGTTCCGTCAGCGCTGCGCGTTGCGCCGATCATGCCATGCCGCCGGCGCGCCGCTGCGACAATTTGCGCGGCGCGCTGCCCGGGCCGTCTGACCTGCATCAAGATCAACCGAGCCCGCCTCGCCGAGCATGCGCGCACCTTCAAGGGAGATGCGCAATGAGTACCACCCGAAAACTCTGGCTTGGCCTCGCCGCCTTGCTGGTAGCTTCCTTCGCCGTGTTGCTGTGGGTCGGCAACGAGGTCCACCAGCAGGCGCCACCGCTGCCCTCGGCCGTGGTCAGCAGCGATGGCCGCACGTTGTATACGCGCGCCGACATGGAGGAAGGCCGCCAGGTGTGGCAGAGCATCGGCGGCCAGCAGCTCGGTTCGATCTGGGGTCACGGCGCGCTGCTCGCACCGGACTGGAGCGCCGACTGGCTGCACCGCGAAGCGGTCGCCATGCTGGAGCTGCTGGCGCGCGACGAAGGCGCCGCTTCGTTCGATTCGCTCGACGCCGAGCGCCAGGCGGCGCTGAAGGCACGCATCCAGCCCGAGCTGCGCCACAACACCTACGACGCCGCCAAGGACACGATTACCGTGTCGCCGCTGCGTGCGCAGGCAATGGAAGTGGTGGCCGCGCACTACATGAGCCTGTTCAGCAACGACCCGGCCACCGCCAAGCTACGCGAAGGCTACGCGATGCGCGAGAACACCATCGCCGAGATGGAACATCGCCGCATGGTCACCGCGTTCTTCTGGTGGACCAGCTGGGCCGCCGCCGCCGAGCGGCCGGACAGCACCATCAGCTATACCCAGAACTGGCCCTATGACACTACCGTGGGCAACACCGCCACGCCGGCCAACTTCATGTGGTCGGTGTTCAGCGTGCTGTTCCTGATCTTCGGCATCGGCCTGCTCGGCTGGCACCACGCGCGCCAGGTGAGCCACGAGCCGCTGCCGCCGATCCCCTCGCGCGACCCGCTCACCGAGCTGAAGCCGACGCCTTCAATGAAGGCCACCGGCAAGTATTTCTGGACCGTGCTGGCGCTGTTCCTGGCGCAGATCCTGTTGGGCGCCACCACCGCGCACTACCAGGTGGAAGGCCAGCAGGCCTACGGTTTCGCGCTGGCCAACTACCTGCCGTACAGCCTCACCCGCACCTGGCACACCGAGCTGGCGGTGCTGTGGATCGCCACCGCGTGGCTGGCCACCGGGCTGTACATCGCGCCGCTGATCTCCGGCCATGAGCCGAAGTTCCAGCGGCTCGGCGTGAACTTCCTGTGGGTGTGCCTGCTGGTGATCGTGGTCGGCTCGTTCGCCGGCCAGTGGTTCGCGGTGATGGACAAGATGGGCCTGCAGTACAACTTCTGGTTCGGCCACCAGGGCTGGGAGTACACCGACCTCGGCCGCTTCTGGCAGATCTTCCTGTTCATCGGGCTGATGTTGTGGCTGTTCCTGGTCGGCCGCGCGCTGTGGCCGGCGATGCGCGGCGGCAAGGAAGGCGCCTCGATCGTGGGCCTGCTGTTCCTCTCCACCGTGGCGATCGGCCTGCTCTACGGCGCCGGCCTGATGTGGGGCGAGCACACCCACATCGCGATGGTCGAGTACTGGCGCTGGTGGGTGGTGCACCTGTGGGTGGAAGGCTTCTTCGAGGTGTTCGCCACCGCGGTGATCAGCTACCTGTTCGTCAAGCTGGGCCTGCTGCGCGTAGGCAGCGCCACCACCAACGTGCTGTTCGCCACCATCGTGTTCATGGCCGGCGGCGTGCTCGGCACCCTGCACCACCTGTACTTCAGTGGCACCACCACGGCGGTGATCGCGCTGGGCGCCAGCTTCTCGGCGCTGGAAGTGGTGCCGCTGGCGCTGATCGGGCTGGAAGCCCACGACACCTGGAAGAAGCAGCATGCCGCGCCGTGGATGGCGCGCTACCGCTGGCCGATCATGTTCTTCGTGGCGGTGAGCTTCTGGAACCTGATCGGTGCGGGCCTGCTCGGCTTCCTGGTCAACACCCCGATCGCGCTGTACTACATGCAGGGCCTGAACCTCACCGCCACGCATGGCCACACCGCACTGATGGGCGTGTACGGCATGCTTGGCCTGGGCCTGATGCTGTTCTGCCTGCGCGGCATCAAGCCGCAGGCCGAGTGGCGCGAAGGCTGGCTGCGCGGCGCGTTCTGGCTGCTCAACATCGGCCTGTCGATGATGGCCGTGCTGACCCTGCTGCCGCTGGGTATCCTGCAGCTGAAGGCGGTGCTGGAACACGGCTACTGGTTCGCCCGCTCGGCCGAGTTCATGGACCGCCCGCTGATCCACATGCTGGTGTGGATGCGCGTGCCGGGCGACACCCTGTTCGCCGTCGGCGCCTTGCTGATCGCGGTGTTCGTCGCTGCGCTGTGGCTGTGGCCGAAACGGCGGACGGCCGGCGCACCATTGCCGCAAGGCGTCCCCGAGAGCGCGTGATTCCTCGCGCACATGACGTACGTCAGGGCGCGCCGCACGGCGCGCCCTGATGCTTTTCCCGAATCCCGAATTCCGGAACCCGCATGCTCGAGTTCTATCCGCAGATCAAATGGGTGCACATCGCCTGCGTGCTGGCCAGCGGGTCGCTGTTCGCCCTGCGCGGCCTGCTGGTGCAGGGCGGCCATGCCGGCGCCGCGCAATGGGAACCGGTGCGCTGGCTCAGCTACGCCATCGACACCACCTTGCTCACCGCCGCGCTGATGCTGCTGAGCATCCTGCCCCGCGCGCTGTTCGCCAACGGCTGGCTGACCACCAAGCTGGTGCTGCTGGTGGCCTACGTGGTGCTCGCCACGCTGGCGCTGAAGCGGGCACGCACGCCGCGCGCACGACTGGGCTTCTTCATGGCAGCACTGGCCACTTACGTCTACATGCTGGGCGTGGCCCGCATGCATCACCCGCTGGGCTGGCTGCACGGGTGGCTGGCATGAGCGCCGCGCAACCGTTCGACCACGTCGAGCCGCGCGACCACACGCTGGACGCCTGCTTCCTCGGCCCCTACGGCGAGAACGACACGCTGCTCGAAAAGATGATGGTCGAGTTCCTGCGCGACCACGTCTACTGGCGGCGCAATTTCCACCCGGAGGATCCGCCGGCGATCGCCACCGCCGCCGCGCATCATCCGGACTACCTCGCCTTCGAATCGCGCATGCGCCGCGAGCTGCATCAGCTCTCCGCCGCGCTGAAGAAGTCGGTGCCGTTCCACAGCCCGCGCTACATCGGCCATATGGCTTCCGACCTGCTGCTGCCGGGACTGGCCGCGCAGATGCTCACCCTGCCGTACAACCCGAACAACGTCAGCGAGGACGCCGCGCCGGTCACCGTCGACATGGAAGTGCAGGCCGGCCTGCAGCTGGCGCGCATGCTCGGCTATCCGCATGACCCGGCCCAGGAAGCCTGCGCGTTCGGCCACCTCACCTCCGGCGGCACCCTGGCCAACTACCAGGCGCTGCGCCTGGCGCTGGCACTGAAGGCGTTTCCGGTGGCGCTGCGCGCTGCCGGCGTGCCGGAGCTGGCGCTGCCGGCGGACGACTGGGCCGCCTTCAACCTCGCCCCCGCCGACGCCATCGCACTGCTGCAAGCCTGGCAGCACTGGCTGGCGGCGCAGGCCCCGGCGCAACGCGCGCACTGGCTGCAGCGGGTGGAGCGCGAACGCATCGAGCAGCGCGGCCTGGCCGGCTTCTTCGCCGTGCACCCGCAACTGCGCGTGCCGCTGGTGCTGGCGCCGGTCACCGCGCACTACTCGTGGAGCAAGGGGCTGAAGCTGCTCGGCCTCGGCCGCGACCAGCTGGAGCTGCTGCCCACCGACGGCATGCGGCTGGACCCCGCTGCCTTGCGCGCCACGCTGGAGCGCTGCGCGCGCGAGCGCCAGCCCGTGCTGATGTGCGTGGCCGTGCTCGGCGGCACCGAGTACGGCACCATCGACCCGATCGACGCCGTGCTCGCCGCGCGGCAGGTCTCGCGCGCAAGCGGCCTGGATTTCGCCGTGCACGTGGACGCCGCCTGGGGCGGCTACCTGGCCACGCTGTTCCGCCACGAGGACGGCTCGCTGCGCACGCGCGAGGAGGTGGCCGCCGACTACGTGCAGTTCCCCACCCCGGCGGTGCATGCGGCGTTCGCCGCGCTGGGCGACACCGACTCGGCCACCGTCGACCCGCACAAGCTCGGCTACCTGCCCTACGGCAGCGGTGCCTTCATCTGCCGCGACCACCGCGCGATGGCGCTGCTGGCCGAGCGCGCCGACTACGTGTTCCACGCCACCACACCCGCCGGTTATCTGGCGCGCTACCGCAGCCTGGGACAGTTCATTCCGGAAGGCTCGAAATCCGGCGCAGCGGCGGCCGCGGTGTACGTGACGCACAAGGTATTGCCGCTGGACCACGCCCACTTCGGCGCCCTGCCGCGCGCCACCGTGCGCGCGGCGGAAACCTTCCACGCACGTGCGCAGCGCTTCGCGCTGGAACTGGCCGACGACGTGCATGCGCTGGTGCCGTTCGCGCCGGACAGCAATCTGGTCTGCCTCGCGCTCAACCCCTGCGGCAACACCTCGGTGGCCGCGGCGAACGCCTTCGTGCGCGAGCTGCACGACAGCCTGCGCTGCGACCCGCGCCAGCCGCTGCAGACGAAGGAGTTTTTCGGCTCGGTGACCAGCCTGCGCCCGGACATGCTGGGTCCGGCGCAGACCTCGCGCATCTTCGCCGCGCTGGGTCTGGACCCGGCCAGCCTCGACCCGGACGAGGACCGCCTGCTGATCCTGCGCCACACGTTGATGAACCCGTACCTGATCGACCACGAGAACGGCATCAGCTACATCGACCGCTACTTCGATTTCCTCGCCCGGCGCGTGCACGCCCTGCACGCTGGCGCGGAGTCCCATCCATGATCACGGAGTCTCCGATGGACAGCGTCCTGCGACTGGTCAACCCGCAACGCGAGAGCGATCAGCGCTGGGTGCACACCGCGCTGGCCAAGCTGGCGCAGGAGGCGGCACGCTCGGCCGACACCCACCTGCTCAAGCTGAATTTCCCCGGCTTCCACGGCATCGACTTCTACTTCAAGGACGAGGCTGCCCACCCCAGCGGCAGCCTGAAGCACCGCCTGGCCCGCTCGCTGTTCCTGTACGCGCTGTGCAACGGCTGGCTGCGCGGCGGGCAGACCGTGGTGGACGCGTCCTCCGGCAGCACGGCGATCTCCGAGGCGTGGTTCGCGCGCCTGCTCGGCCTGCCGTTCATCGCGGTGATGCCGGCCTGCACCGCGCCGGGCAAGATCCGCGACGTGCAGGCGCTGGGCGGCGAGTGCGACCTGGTCGACGACCCCGCGCAGGTGCATGCGCGCGCCGCCGAGCACGCCGCGCGCGGCGCCTGCCACCTGGACCAGTTCGGCCTGGCCGAGCGCGCCACCGACTGGCGCGGCAACAACAACATCGCCGAGTCGATCATCGGCCAGCTGGTGCTGGAAGCCGAACCCGAGCCGGCCTGGATCGTCTGCGGCGCCGGCACCGGCGGCACCTCGGCCACCATCGGCCGCTACCTGCGTTACCGCCGCCTGCACACGCAACTGTGCGTAGCCGAACCGGCCGGCAGCGCCTACGTGCACGGCTGGCGCAACCGCGACGCGCAGGCGGTGGCCAGCCAGCCGACCCTGATCGAAGGCATCGGCCGGCCGCGGGTGGAACCGGGCTTCATCTTCGAGGTGGTCGACCGGGTGATCGAAGTGCCCGATGCCGCCTCGATCGCCGGCGCCTGGCTGCTGGAGGACCTGTTCGGCAACCGCTACGGTGGCTCGTCCGGCACCAACCTGGTCGCCTGCCTGCAGCTGGCCGCCTCGATGCGCGCGCGCGGCGAACGCGGCAGCATCGTCAGCCTGCTGTGCGACCGCGGCGAACGCTACGCGCAGACGCTGTTCGATCCGTCGTGGCTGGCCGCCCACGACATCGACCTCGCGCCATGGACGGCCGCGCTGCGCGCCAGCCTGGCCTGCGGCCGCCCACCGCTCAGCGCATGAGCGCGACCAGGCCGCGCGAACCTGCACCACCCGCCGCGGCGGTGGCTGTGCTCGGCTACGGCCGCTTCGGCCAGGCTTTCGCCGGGCTGCTGCTGCAGGCGGAGTATAGCGTGCGTGCCTGGGATCCGCACGCGGACATCCCCGCCGCACTGGCCGCCGCGTCGATGCCGGCGGCAATCGACGGCGCAGCATGGATCGTGCTGGCGATGCCGGTGCCGCGGCTACGCGACACCCTGCTCGCGCTGCGCCCGCTGCTGCATGCCGGACAGACCGTGCTCGACGTGGGCAGCGTCAAGATGCATCCCTGCGCCACGATGGACGAGCTGCTCGGCGCGGCCATTCCGCACGTCGGCACGCACCCGCTGTTCGGCCCGCTCAGCCTGGCCCGCAACGAGCGTCCGCGGCGCACGGTGATCTGCCCCGCTGCGGATCACCCCGCAGCCGCCGTACGCGCCCGCGAGCTGTTCACCGAACTCGGCTGCGAGGTGGTCGAGCTGGACCCGGAAGCGCACGACCGCGCCATGGCGAAGACCCACGCGCTGGCATTCTTCGTCGCCAAGGGCCTGATCGAGCTCGGCGTGGACGATGGCCTGCCGCTGGCGCCGCCCTCGTTCCAGAGCATGCGCCACATGCTGGACGCGGTGCGTGGCGATGCCGGCCACCTGTTCGCGGCGATCCAGCGCGAGAACCCGTTCGCGGCCGAAGCGCGCACGCAATTGCTGGCGGAACTCGAACGCGTGCACCGGCAACTGCTGGCCGATGCGGATGGCGACAGCCTGGCGATTCCCGCGCCGCCCGAAGCCGACGCCTGAACCTCCGCGAGCTGCACGGCCTCGCCGCCGGAACCCGGCCAACCGCAACCGCTGCGGCGCCATGCCACAACGCCTTGCATGGCATCGCATGGCAGCATGCGCCTGTCGAAGCCCTGCGTCGGGCTGCCGGGGAAGTCCTTGCGCCACGCGCGTAAAATCCGCGTCCTGTTTGCCTGGCTGGCGCTGTTCGCGCTCGGCCTGACCATCGTCGCGCCGGTAGTTTCCCGTACCCTGGCCAGCGTCGCCGCAAGTTCCGCGCACGACGCGCCGCACGCCATGCACATGGCGATGGAGATGCCCGCCGGGGATGCCGGCGAGCAGCCATCCGGCGACACGCACGACGACCACGACGGCATGCCGATGGAGCAGTGCGGCTACTGCGGCCTGCTCGGCCACAGCCCGCTGCTGGTGGTCATCGCCTGGCTGCCCGGCCTGCTGCCGCAACAGGCCAGCTCGCGCCCGGTAGTGCCGACCGCACCGCGGCGCGGCTCCGAACGTTCCACGCTGACCGCCGTACCGCGCGGCCCGCCGGCCTTCCTGCTCAGCTGATCTGCGTTGACCCGCGGCCGGCGTACTCCCGCGCCCGCCGCCCCGCCAGAACATCGAGGAATGCCATGTCTGCCCGTATTTTTTGCGAGCGCGCCCGTGCGGCTGCGCCATCGTCGCCGCACGCCCCCGCCGTGCCCCTTCCCATCCGCCGCGCCCTGGCGCACACGATCGGGCTCACCCTGCTGCTGGCGCCACCGCTGACCGCGGCGGCCACCGAGCCGCCCGTCCAGGTCTTCGCGCCAATCGTGGTTACCGCGGTGATGCAGGACGAACCGCTCACCGTGACCACCAACCCGAAGGCGCCGCGCCAGCCGGTGCCGGCCAGCGACGGCGCGGATTTCCTGAAAACCATCCCCGGCTTCGCGGTCATCCGCAAGGGCGGCAGCAACGGCGATCCGGTGCTGCGCGGCATGGTCGGCTCGCGGCTGAACATCCTGGTCGACGGCGGCCAGATCGGCGGTGGCTGCCCGTCGCGGATGGACCCACCCACCGCCTACATCTCGCCGCAGCTGTACGACCGCGTCACCGTGATCAAGGGGCCGCAGACCGTGCAGTACGGCCCGGGCAACTCCGCCGGCACGGTGCTGTTCGAGCGTGATTTCAAGCGGTACACCGAGCCGGGCCATACGTTCGAGGGCAGCCTGCTGGGCGGATCGAACGGCCGCAACGACCAGATGGTCGACCTGCGCGCCGGCACACCGGACGTCTACATGGGCGTCAGCGCCAACCACACCCACGCCCAGGACTACGAGGACGGCGACGGCCGCCGCGTGCATTCCTACTACGACCGCTGGAACACCGACCTCACCCTGGGCTGGACGCCGGACGACGACACCCGCGTCGAGCTGACCGCCGGCAAGGGCGACGGCAAGGCGGCCTATGCCTTCAGCAGCATGGACGGCGCGCAGTTCCTGCGCGAGAGCGTGGGCCTGAAGTTCGAGCAGCGCTACGCCGGCGGCGCGCTGCAGAAGCTCGACGCCCAGCTCTACTACAACTACGCCGACCACGTGATGGACAACTACACCCTGCGCAGCCCGGACCCGCGCAGCAAGATGTCGATGGCGATGGCCAACGACGTGGCGCGCCGCACGTCCGGTGGACGGATCGCCGCCAGCTTCGCCTGGGACGAGTCGCTGGAGCTGGTCGCCGGCGCCGACGGTTCCACCAACACGCACACCGCCCGCATGGGCGGCCCGGCCGGCGGCAAGCTGCCGGACTACCGCACGCAGCCCCGCCTGCGCGATGCGCGCATGGGCTCGGTGGGCATCTTCGGCGAGCTGCGCTGGACGGTGGCCGAACGAGAGCGCGTGGTCAGCGGCGCACGCGTCGACCGCGCGCAGGCGCGTGGCTACAACCTGTCTACCTCCGGGGGCACGGGCGGCGCAGCGAAGGGCGCCGCCAGCCGCGCGTCGACCCTGCCATCCGGCTTCGTGCGCTACGAGCGCGACCTGGCCGCCGCGCCGGCCACGGTCTACGCCGGCATCGGCCATGTCGAGCGCTTCCCCGATTACTGGGAGCTGTTCGGCCGGCACGTCGACAAGAGCGTCGCCGCGTTCCGCGGACTGGAGCCGGAGAAGACCACCCAGCTCGACGCCGGCCTGCAGTTCGGCGACGGCAGGCGACTGAAGGGCTGGGTGTCCGGCTACCTCGGCGTGGTCGACGACTTCATCCTGCTCGACTACGGCAGCGGTACGGCGGGCAAGAGCCAGGCGCGCAACGTGCAGGCGCGCATCGCCGGCGCCGAGGCCGGACTGGTCTACGCATTCGACGCGCGCTGGAAGGGCGACGCCACGCTGGCCTGGGCCTGGGGCGAGAACCGCAGCGACCACCGGCCACTGCCGCAGATGCCGCCGCTGGAGGCGCGCTTCGGACTCACCTACGACAGCGGCGTCTGGTCGGTGGGCGCGCTGTGGCGGTTGGCCACGGCGCAGCACCGGGTGGCGCCCGGCAGCGGCAATATCGTCGGCCAGGACCTCGGGCCCAGCAACGGTTTCGGCGTGTTCTCGCTCAACGCGGGCTGGCGCCTCAGCCGCACGCTCACGCTCAGCGCGGGGATCGACAACCTGTTCGACAAGACCTACGCCGAGCACGTCAACGCGGCGAGCGCGGGACTGGTCGGCTACGTCAACACGCTGCGGGTGAACGAGCCAGGCCGCACCGGCTGGCTGAAACTCGACGTGAAACTCTGAGAGGTTGTGATTTTTTCAGCCTCGAAGCCCGGCCAGGGATGGCCGGGCGCGGATCGGGCACACAAGTGCCTGATTCGCGTGAGCGAGTCCGGGCCTGTACCGGGCTCAGCGATAGAAGAAAACCACAGGAAGTGGTTTTCTTCACAGGCTCTGACGGCGTCGCGCACGCGCTGCGGACGGCGCTTCACGCGCCGCCCGCAGCGCACTGCCTCACGGCTCGTCGTGCATCACGTGCTCGGCCGGGACCGGCTTGTCCCAGCCCGGGTCGTTGAAGTACTGCGGATAGTGCGCGATCGCCGCGCGCATGTCGGCTACCGCCGAAACCTTCTTGGGGTCCGCCTTCAGCGTCTGCGCCGCGCTCATCAGCGGCACCAGGATGCCGTGCAGCGCGGCATCGGGTTCGGCCGACAGCTTGCAGTTGGCGAACATGTAGGTCACGGCGCTTTCCACCTCGGCGGCGCGATCGGCTGCCATCGGCGCGCTCATGTGGCCCATCTCGTAGTGGGCGAGCTCGGCCACCGCGGTGTGCGCGCGGCGCATGCCTTCGCGCAGCGGGGCATCCGGCGTCCAGCGCTGTGCCGGCGCCGGCGCGGCGGCGGTGGCGGCGTGCGCCGGGTGGCTTTCATGGCTGTGCTGGGGGGACGCCTGTGCCGCCAGGCCCAGGCCCAGGCCACACGCCAGTGCTAAAACAGCTTTGACCGATTTCATGCGGGAGACTCCGGCAAGCGGCACGGCTGCCGCGGGTGGGGAAAGGCTAGCGCACCGGGGTGCCACCGCGCCTGACCCACGTCAATCCGGCTCATGCCGCACGCGCCTGCGACAAACGACCGCCCCAGCCATACCGGGGCGCCGCAAGAACGCCCCGCCCCGCACGCAACCGAGGGCGGCAAGTTGCCCGGCGTCAACCCACGCGCTGCGGTGTTGTGTATAAATCGACCCCATCCATGCCGGTGGCCGCCTGCGCGCCGGAATCGGCGGAGCATGCCGGCGCGACTCACGCGGGGGACAGACCTTGCAGTTCGACATCATCCACAGGCTGGTTCGTCGCATGGCGCCGGCCATGCTGGCCATCGCCGGCATGGCGGCGTGGCCCGCGGGCCACGCCGCCGCGGGCACGCCGCCGGTGGCCCAGGCGCGGATCGCCGTGGCCGCCAATTTCAGCGAGGTGGCGCGCCTGCTGGCGGAACAATATGCGCGCCGCAGCGGCAACCGCATCGACATCAGCGTGGCCTCGACCGGCAAGCTGTATGCACAGATCCGCCATGGCGCGCCGTTCGACGTGCTGCTGGCGGCGGACGACAGCACACCGCAACGCCTGGTCGATGAAGGGCTGGCGGTGCGTTCGTCGCTGTACGACTACGCCATCGGCCGGCTGGTGCTGTGGAGTCGCGATGCCACGCTGGTCACCGACGGCGAGCGCGTGCTGCGCCAGCACGACTTCCGCAAGTTCGCGATCGCCAACCCCGCGCTGGCGCCCTACGGTGCCGCCGCGCGCCAGGTGCTGCAGCACGTCGGCCGCTGGGACGCGCTGCAGCCGCGGCTGGTGCTCGGCGAAAACGTGGGCCAGGCCACCCAGTTCGTGCTGAGCGGCAATGCCGAGGCCGGGCTGTTGCCGCGCTCACTGGTGCTGGAGGCGCAACGCCAGGTCGGCGGTTCGACCTGGCTGGTTCCCGCTGACTGGCACCGGCCGATCATCCAGAGTGCGGTCCTGCTCGAGCACGGCAGTGGCAATCCGGCAGCGATTGGTTTCCTGGCATATCTGCGCGACGATACCGCCCGACGCACCATCGCAGCCCACGGGTATGACTGAGCCGGCACCGGCATCGCAACAACGACCATGACGGCGCTGCTGGCCGCCATCCTGGTCACCCTCAAGCTCGCCGGGCTGACCACGCTGATCCTGCTGTTGCTGGGCACGCCGCTGGCCTGGTGGCTGGCACGCACCCGTTCGCGCTGGCGCATGCCGGTCGGCGCGCTGGTTTCCCTGCCGATGGTGCTGCCGCCTACCGTGCTGGGCTTCTATCTGTTGCTGGGCATGGGGCCGGACGGACCGCTCGGCCAGCTCACCACGGCACTGGGGCTGGGCACGCTGGCGTTCACTTTCCAGGGGCTGCTGTTTGCCTCGGTGCTGTATTCGCTGCCGTTCGTGGTGCACCCGCTGCAGTCCGGCTTCGGCGCGATCGACGCGAGCGTGCTGGAGGCCGCCGCCACGCTGCGCGCGTCCCCGTTCGACCGTTTCATCAGCGTGGTGTTGCCGCTGTCGAAACCGGCGCTGGTCACCGCCACGCTGTTCGGCTTCGCCCATACGGTAGGCGAGTTCGGTGTGGTGCTGATGGTGGGCGGCAACATCGACGGCCAGACGCGGGTGCTGTCGGTATTGCTGTACGACCAGGTCGAGGCCATGGCCTACGGCGACGCCCACCGGCTGGCGGCCGGGTTGCTGGTGTTCTCCTTCGGCATGCTGTTGGCGATGCAGTGGCTGGGCCGGCGAACGGCGCTCGTGCATGACTGAGCCGACCCCGGACATCGAGCTGCGCCTGCAGCTGCAGCGCACGAATTTCGCGCTGGACGTGGCGCTGTCGCTGCCCGCGCAGGGCGTCGCCGTGGTGTTCGGCCCCTCCGGTAGCGGCAAGAGCACCCTGCTGCGCGCCATCGCCGGTCTCGAACCGCGCGCCCGCGGACTGCTGCGCGTCGGCGCGGAGACCTGGCAGGACGCACACGTGCGTCTGCCGCCGCACCGGCGTCGGGTGGGCGTGGTGTTCCAGCACGCGGCGCTGCTGCCACACCTGTCGGTGCACGACAACCTGCGCTACGGCTGGCGACGCACCGGCGCGCCGGCAAGCGTCATGCAGGAGTGGATCGACAAGCTGGCGCTGGGGCCGCTGCTGGCGCGGCCGCCGGCCACGCTGTCCGGTGGCGAGCGGCAGCGCGTGGCGCTCGGCCGCGCGCTGGTGTGCCAGCCGCGCTGGCTGTTGCTGGACGAACCACTGAGCGCACTCGACGTCGAGCGGCGCGGCGAGATCCTGCCGTACCTGGAAGCGATCCGGCGCGAGACGCACATCCCCCTGCTGTACGTCACCCATGCGGTGGAAGAGGCCGCCCGTCTGGCCGACCATCTGGTGCTGCTCGAAGCCGGTCGGGTGCGCATCGCCGGCCCGGCGCTGGAAGTGTTGAACAGCGGCGACCTGCCGCTGGCACTGCGCGATGACGCCGCGACCGTGATCGAGGCCAGCGTGCTCGGCCACGATGAGCACGGCCTGTTGCGGCTGGGTACGCCCGCCGGCACGCTGTACGCCCACGGCCCTGCCCATCCCGCCGGCACCCGCGTGCGCCTGCGCGTGCAGGCGCGTGACGTTAGCGTCGCGCTGAGCGCGCACACCGACACCAGCGTGCTGAACATCGTCCCGGCGGTGCTGCAATCGCTGTCGCCGCTGCCCAACGGGCAGCTCCAGTTGCAGCTGCTGGCCGGCGGCCTCCCCTTGCTGGCGCGTGTCTCGCACCAGTCGGCGCAGCGCCTGCAGTTGCGCGAGGGCCTGGCCGTGTGGGCGCAGATCAAGTCGGTGGCACTGCTGGTCTGAAACGCGCCGCGGCATGGCCCGGCGCCGAACCCGATTCGATCGTGCCTGCGGCCTTCGCCGGGCGGGTTGACTGCAGTCAATTCGTGCCCGGCCCGGCCGCCCTAACCTTTCCGCAGACACGGACGCACGCACGCCGTCGAGGGTGCCGCCCCGTGCCGCGATCCGCGTCCAGCCCATGACCGACCACGGATGTCGAACCGTGATTCCCCGCCCTCCATTCCGGCTACGCCGGCGACCATCGAGAAACGCCACATGCAGCAGGCATCGCGCTTCCCCCCTTCCGCCCTGGCAGGACTCTCGCCGGCCTACTTCGGCATGGTCATGGCCACCGGCATCGTCTCGATCGGTGCCTGGCGGCTGGGCCTGCCGCGGCTGGCCTGGGGCCTGTTCGCCATCAACACCGGCGTCTATGCACTGCTCTGGCTGCTCTACGCCTTGCGCCTGGTGCGCTATCCGAAACGATTCCTGGGCGACCTGACCGACCACCTGAGCGGGCCGGGCTTTTTCACCATGGTGGCCGCATCGAGCATCCTGGGCTGCCAGTTCCTGCTGCTGGCCGGCGGTGTCCGCGTCGGCCTGCTGCTGTGGGGCGTGGCGATCGCGCTGTGGCTGGCGCTGACCTACACGGTGTTCACCGCCTTCACCGTCAAGGAAGGCAAACCCACGCTGGACCGCGGCATCAGCGGCGGCTGGCTGCTGGCGGTGGTGGCAACCCAGTCGATCGCGGTGCTGAGCGCCCTGCTCGCCGCGCACACGGCTCAGCCGTACAAGCTGGAGCTGAATTTCTTCGCACTGTCGATGTGGCTGTGGGGCGGCATGCTGTACATCTGGATGATGTCGCTGATCTTCTACCGCTACACGTTCTTCGAGTTCTCGCCGGCCGATCTGTCGCCGCCATACTGGATCAACATGGGCGCGATGGCCATTTCCACCCTGGCCGGTTCGCTGCTCAGCATCAATGCGGTGGATGCGCCCTACCTGCTGTCGCTGCAACCCTTCATCAAGGGTTTCACGGTGTTCTACTGGGCCACCGGCACCTGGTGGATCCCGATGCTGCTGGTGCTCGGCGTGTGGCGCCATATCTACAAGCGCTTTCCGCTGCACTACGACCCGCTGTACTGGGGCGCGGTCTTCCCGCTGGGCATGTACGCCACCAGCACGCTGGAAATGACCAGGGCGATGGGCTTCGGTTTCCTCGGCTTCCTGCCGAAACTGTTTTTCGCGATCGCGCTGGTCGCCTGGCTCGGCGCGTTCATCGGCGTCGTGCGCAACCTGTGGCGCCTCGCGTTCGGTTCGCGTGCCGTCGACGTGACCGCTTCATCCAGTTTGCCCGATGACGCACCCCACTGACTCCACGATCCACGTCAAACACAGGCAGCAAGCCCCACGCTCAGCCTCGCCGGCTGATTCCCACGAAACGACCCGAGGACCACCATGAACACGAATTCAGGCCCTGGCGCTGCGCCAGCCACGCACTCAAGCGGTGCGGACATTGACGACTGGCGCCCGGAGGATCCCGCGTTCTGGCAGACGACCGGCAAGCGGATCGCCTATCGCAACCTGTGGATCTCGATCCCCGCCCTGCTGTGCGGCTTCGCGATCTGGGGCATGTGGGGCATCATCACGGTGCAGATGCTGAACCTCGGTTTTCCGTTCACGCAGGCCGAGCTCTTCACGCTGACCGCGATCGCCGGCATCGCCGGCGCCACCATGCGCATCCCGGCATCGTTCCTGATTCGCCTCGCCGGCGGGCGCAACACGATCTTCCTGACCACGACGATGCTGCTGGCGCCGGCCATCGGCACCGGCATCGTGCTGCAGCACAAGGACTGGCCGCTGTGGGCCTTCCAGCTGATGGCGTTGTGGTGCGGTGTCGGTGGCGGCAACTTCGCCTCATCGATGTCCAACATCACCGGCTTTTTCCCCAAGCGGCTGCAGGGCACGGCGCTTGGCCTCAACGCGGGACTCGGCAACTTCGGCGTGACGACGATGCAGATCGTCATTCCGCTGGTCATGACGGTGAGCATCTTCGGCGCCCTCGGCGGCGGCCCCGAGACCCTGCTCAAGGAAAGCGGCTGGATCTTCGGCAAGATCCCGGCCGGCACGCCGACCTGGATACAGAACTCGGGCTTCGCCTGGGTGCTGTCGCTGGTGCCGTTGTCGATCCTGTGCTGGTTCGGCATGAACAACCTGAAGACGATCTCGCCCGCCACCGGCAACCCGCTCGTCGCGTTCGCGAAGATCACCTATCTGTATACGCTCGCCTTCGTGCCGTCGATTTTCATGCTCTGGCTGTACCTGCCGGCGCCGACCGGCCTGGGCGTGCTCAACGTCTGGGTCGCGATCCCGCTTGACATCATCCTGATGCTGACGGTGATGAAGCTCGCCGCCTTCGGCCCGATGAAGGAGGGCGTGACCAGGCAGTTCGAGATTTTCCGCAACCGGCACACCTGGGCGATGACGATCCTCTACATCGTCACCTTCGGCTCGTTCATCGGTTTCTCGATGGCGCTGCCGCTGTCGATGAAGGTGATCTTCGACATCATCCACGTGCCCGACGCGAACGGTGTGATGACCCACACGCAGCCGAATCCGAATGGGTTGCCGGTGCTCGCCTACGCATGGATCGGCCCCTTCGTCGGCGCGTTGACGCGCCCGCTCGGCGGCTGGATCTCGGACAAGATCGGCGGCTCGATCGTCACCCAGTGGGTCTCCGTGGTGATGGTCGTCGCTTCGGTGGCGGCCGGCTACGTGATGATGAAGGCCTACCACTCGGCGACGCCCGAGGACTATTTCTTCACCTTCCTAGCGCTCTTCGTCCTGCTGTTCGCCGCTACCGGCGTCGGCAACGGCTCGACCTTCCGCACCATCGGCGCGATCTTCGACCGCCAGCAGGCCGGTCCGGTGCTGGGCTGGACTTCAGCCGTCGCCGCCTACGGTGCGTTTGCCGCACCGGTGGTGATCGGGGAGCAGATCAAACTCGGGACACCCGAGATGGCGATGTACGGCTTCGCGGCGTTCTATGCCCTGTGCCTGTTGCTCAACTGGTGGTTCTACCTGCGCAAGAACGCGTATGTGAAGAATCCCTGATCGCAAGCGGCGGACCGGCAGGCGCGGTCCGCCGCGTTTGCCGGCGTTGCGCCGCACTCCGCCTGCAGGCGCCTTCGACGCGACGGCCGGGTCGCCTATCCACCAACCCGGCGTGGACACCCACCACGGTTCCGGGGCAAGCGCGCCCCGCAGTCGCCACGCGCTCAGCGATCCCGCGGCAAAGCCACGGCATCCATGACCTCCGGCAGATCCGTCTCGCGGCCGATCTGCGGGAAGTGCCGGCGTTCCATGCGCCGAATCGCGAAATGCATCCACGCCAGCGAAGCGGCCGCCAGGACGAACAGCAGCATGAAGCAGCTGGTCCACACGCCGACGACGTCGTTCAATACACCGAACGCGATCGGCAGGATGAAACCGCCCAGTCCGCCGATCATGCCGACCACGCCGCCCACCGAGCCGACGTGCTGGGGGTAATAGACCGGGATGTGCTTGTACACCGCCGCCTTGCCCAGCGACATGAAGAAACCCAGCACGAACACCAGCACCGTGAACGGCACCACGCCGATCGCCAGGTGCAGGTTGATGTCGCCCGTGATGCCCTTCACGACATAGTGGGTGTCCGGATAGGCGAGCAGGAAGGTGCAGATGGTGGAGACGCCGAAGGTCCAGTACATTACCTTGCGCGCGCCGATGCGGTCGGACAGCACCCCGCCAACGATGCGGAACAGGCTGGCCGGAATCGAATAGAAGGCAGCAAGAATGCCGGCGGTCCTCACATCCAGCTGGTAGACCCCGGTCAGGAAGTGCGGCAGCCACAAGGCCAGCGCCACGAAGCCACCGAAGACGAAGAAGTAATAGAGCGAAAAACGCCACACCTGCAGGTTGCGCAGCGGCATCATCTGTTCGCGGAACGACATCGGCCTGGCACCGGACTTGCGCCGCTGCGCCAGCGAGGGATCCTCGTGACTGAACAGGTAGAACAGCACGGCGGTCAGCGCCAGGGCGATCGCCCAGATCTTGCTGACCATGATCCAGCCCGCAGCGACCATCACCATCGGCGCCAGCAGTTTGGTGACCGCGGCGCCGACGTTGCCCGCGCCGAAGACACCCAGCGCCGTGCCCTGCCGGCTCGCCGGGAACCACTTCGACACGTAGGCCACCCCGACCGAGAATGCGCCGCCGGCAATGCCGACGAACAACGCGGCGACCAGGAACTGCGGGTAGGTGTGCGCGTAGCCCAGCATCCAGGTGGCCACGGCCGCACACAGCATCACCGCGGTGAACACGCGACGGCCGCCGTACTGGTCGGCCCAGATGCCGAGCAGAAGGCGGATCAGCGACCCGGTAAGGATGGGCGTGGCGATCAGCAGGCCGAACCGGGTTTCATTGAGGCCGAGTTGCTGCTTGATCTGGATGCCGATGATGGAAAATATCGTCCACACCGCGAAACACACGGTGAAGGCGAAGGTGCTTAGCCACATGGCGCGCTGCTGCTCGCCACGGGACACGATGCTGGGCTCATGCATGCGGGTGCATCCGGTAGATGTGAGGCGTTGAAGGCCGGCCCACGGGAAGGCCGGCTGTGGTCGTTGCGGAGCTGTGCGACCGGCGCATCAGGCGCTGGCCAGTGCCTCGATCGCATCCAGGCCGCGCACCGGGTAACGCTCCTGCAAGCCGAGCAGGTAGATCTGCAGCTCGCGTTGGCGCACCTGCAATTCCAGATAGTCGGAAATCCGCTCCCTGACCGCGTCGAACGCCTGCTCGGCGCCGGGCTGGATGCCATCGACGCTGACCACGTGGTAGCCCCAGCGCGATTCAACCGGAAACGCCGCCAGGCCCTCGCGCAGGCGGAACACCTGGCGATCGAATTCGGGCGTGGCCTGGCCCCTCTGCAGCCAGCCGAGTTCGCCGCCCTGCGTCTTCGACGGACAGTCGGAATGGCGCATCGCGAAATCGGCAAACAGTACGGGGTTGATCTTCAGCTCGGCGATCAGGCGCTCGGCCTCGGCGCGGGCACGAATGCGGCCAGTGACATCGTCGGCCGCCGCACCCAGCAGGATGTGCCGCACACGGATCAGGTCGGGCGCGCGGAACAGCTGGCGGTTCTGCTCGTAGTAGCGCCGGCAAGCCTCTTCCGCAGGCACGCGATCCTCGATTTCGCGTTCCAGCAGCACGCGAATGCCGGCCTCCTCCGCGGTTTCCTGGCCACTGGCCGGTACCTGCTCGGCCAGGCCGAGCCGCTGCACTTCGCGGCGCAACAGCTCGCGCACCACCAGCGCGCGGGCGGCAGCGGCGCGGGAGTGCGCTGGGGTCGGCGCACGATGGTGCTGCATCTCCTGCGCGATCTCGGCTTCACTGATCGCCTGCTCGGCCACGAACAGGTAGCACGGCGCCGGCTGGCCCAGCGTGCGCGGGCCATCGCCCTTGCTGTCCTGCCGATGCTCGTGCGCTTCCTGCGTCACCGGCTTGGCCGAATCGATGATGGTCAGCGGGATGCCTCGCGCACCGGCTTTGCCCAGCGTCATGCTCAGTCCCTCGCTCCGTAGCGCAACGTCGCCTGGCGCCGGCGCACCACCTGGTAGGGCCGCCACAGGTAGCTGACGGGGATGCTCCACACGTGTACCAGCCGGGTGAACGGCGCCACCAGAAACAGCGTCATGCCGAGGAAGATGTGCGCCTTGTAGATCCAGTGCACGCCGATCACGTAACTGGCCGCGCCCCAGCGGAAGGTGACGATGTGCTGCGCCCACTCGGCCAGCGCGATCATCACGCTGCCGTCCATGTGGCGGCTGGAAATCACGATGGAGTACAGACCGAGCAGCAACTGCAGCAACAGCAGCACCAGGATCACGGTGTCACCGGTGGTGCCGGTGGCGCGCACCCGCGGGTTGAACAGCCGGCGCACCAGCAGGATCAGCAGGCCCGCCAGGCAGATCACGCCGAACACGCCGCCGACCACCATCGCCAGCAACTGCTTCTGCGGCGCGGTGATCACCAGCTCGTAGACCGCGTGCGGCGTCAGCAGGCCGACCAGATGGCCGCCGAGCACGATCAGGATGCCGATGTGGAACAGGTTGCTGCCCCAGCGCATGCCGCGACTGGACAGCAACTGGCTGGAGCCGGTGCGCCAGGTGTACATGGCGCGATCGAAGCGCGCCCAGCTGCCGATGAAGAACACCGCCATGGCGATGTACGGGTACAGCTGGAAGGCGAATTGGTCGAGATAGTTCATGGCTGCACCTGCGTGGCGGCAGTGGATGGCGAGGGCCGGTGCGTGTTCGGCCGGCAGCTGTCGTCAGGCGCCTCGGCGCCGAAGCGGACCGCTTCCTCCTCCCACAACCGATCCATTGCCTCGACGGTGTCGTCGCGCGCCTCCTCGCTGGCGCGCTGGCGCAGCACGGCCAGGTCGACCTTGCCGTCGGCCAGCTCCAGCAAAAGCTCGAACAGCACCTGGCTGGGGCTGCCGCGCTCGCCGGCGCGCGCCGCGAGCATGCCGACGATGTGGCTGATGTGGCTGAGCCAGTCGTGCACCTCGGCTGGCGGGCGCTGCGCCAGGAACTCCAGCAGCAGCGGCAGGTAATCGGGCAGCTCCTTCGCCGCCAGCTCGAAGCCCTGCTTGCGGTAGGCTTCGATCAGGTCGACCATCGCCTGGCCGCGATCGCGCGATTCGCCATGGATGTGCTCGAACAGCAGCAGGCTCATCGAGCGGCCGCGGTCGAAGGTCTGCAGCCACGCGTCCTGCGCGGTCAGCGGGTCGGTATCGAGCAGGCCCTGCACGAAACCCGTCAATGCCTTCCGCTGCGCCGCCGGCAGCGCCGGGTCGGCAGCGGCGTCGAGCAGTTCGTCGCCGTGCCGCCACAGCTCGTCGTCGGGGTAGTCCAGCAGCACGCCGATCAGTTTCAGCAGGCTCATGGCGCGACCTCGTCTTTTTCCTTGCGCACCGGCTGCACCGTGAAGGTGGTGATCTTGCGCTCGCTGAACAGGTCAGCCGGGCTGTCGCCGCTGCAGCCGTTGCCGAAGGTGAAGCCGCAGCCGCCACGCTCGCCGAAGGCGTCGTTGGCGTATTCGCGGTGCCCGGAGGGGATGACGAAGCGGTCCTCGTAGTTGGCGATGGCGAGGTAGCGGTACATGTCCTCGGCCTGCGCCACGCTCAGACCGGCCTGCTTCAGCACGGCCAGATCCTCGACGCCGTCGACGTTGCGCGCGCGGCGCCACGCGCGCATCGCCATCATCCGCTCCAGCGCGCGCACCACCGGTGCCTCGTCACCGGCCGACAGCAGGTTGGCGAGATAACGCAGCGGGATGCGCAGCGAGGCGACATCCGGCAGCTCGCCGTTCATGCCCACGCGGCCGCGTTCGGCGGCGGACTGGATCGGCGACAGCGGCGGCACGTACCACACCATCGGCAAGGTGCGGTATTCCGGGTGCAGCGGCAGCGCCAGCTTCCAGTCGATCGCCAGCTTGTAGACCGGCGAGCCCTTGGCTGCCTCCAGCCAGTTGTCGGGGATGCCTTCCTTGCGTGCGGCTTCGATCACCGCCGGATCGAACGGGTCGAGGAAGATGTCCAGATGCGCCTGGTACAGGTCCTTCTCGGCCGGCACCGATGCGGCTTCCTGGATGCGGTCGGCGTCGTACAGCATCACGCCGAGGTAACGGATGCGCCCGACGCAGGTCTCCGAGCACACGGTCGGCTCGCCCATCTCGATGCGCGGGTAGCAGAAGGTGCACTTTTCCGACTTGCCGCTCTTCCAGTTGTAGTAGATCTTCTTGTACGGACAGGCCGACACGCACATGCGCCAGCCGCGGCACTTGTCCTGGTCGATCAGCACGATGCCGTCTTCCTCGCGCTTGTATATCGCGCCGGAGGGGCACGCC
This sequence comes from Rhodanobacter thiooxydans LCS2, assembly GCF_000264375.1. Classification (GTDB taxonomy): domain Bacteria; phylum Pseudomonadota; class Gammaproteobacteria; order Xanthomonadales; family Rhodanobacteraceae; genus Rhodanobacter; species Rhodanobacter thiooxydans. The sequence continues at coordinate 13,267 of NZ_AJXW01000003.1, read as the reverse complement.
GACACGCACGCCGGGTTGAGGCAGTGCTCGCACAGGCGCGGCAGGTACATCATGAAGGTCTTCTCGAACGCGCTGTAGATCTCCTTCTGCACGTTGTCGAAGTTGCGGTCCTTGGCGCGCTTGGCGAATTCGGTGCCGAGGATTTCCTCCCAGTTCGGCCCCCATTCGATCTTCTGCATGCGCTCGCCGCTGATCAGCGAACGCGGGCGCGCGGTGGGCTGGTGCCGGCCTTCCGGCGCCTGGTGCAGGTGCTGGTAGTCGAAGGTGAACGGTTCGTAGTAGTCGTCGATCTGCGGCAGGTCGGGGTTGGCGAAGATCTTCGACAGCAGGCGCCAGCGGCCGCCGGCGCGCGGCACCAGCTTGCCGGCACCGGTGCGCACCCAGCCGCCGTTCCACTTGTCCTGGTTCTCCCACTCCTTCGGGTAGCCGATGCCGGGCTTGGTCTCGACGTTGTTGAACCAGGCGTACTCGACGCCTTCGCGGCTGGTCCACACGTTCTTGCAGGTGATCGAGCAGGTGTGGCAGCCGATGCACTTGTCGAGGTTCAGTACCATCGCGATCTGGGCACGGACTTTCATCACGCCACCTCCTTGGCATCCGCCGGCCTGGAGGGTGCGGGGCCCGGCTCGCCGTCCAGCCAGTCGACCTTGTCCATCTTGCGCACGATCACGAACTCGTCGCGGTTGGTGCCGCAGGTGCCGTAGTAGTTGAAGCCCCAGGCCAGTTGCGCATAGCCGCCGATCATGTGGGTCGGCTTGAGCACCACGCGGGTGACCGAGTTGTGGATGCCGCCGCGGGTGCCGGTGATTTCCGAACCGGGCACGTTGATGATGCGCTCCTGCGCGTGGTACATCATCGCCATCCCCGGCATCACGCGCTGGCTGACCACCGCGCGCGCGGCGATCGCGCCGTTGACGTTGAACAGCTCGATCCAGTCGTTGTCCTCGATGCCGGCCTCGCGCGCGTCGTCCTCGCTGATCCACACGATCGGGCCACCGCGCGACAGGGTCTGCATCAGCAGGTTGTCGCTGTAGGTGCTGTGGATACCCCACTTCTGGTGCGGAGTGATCCAGTTCAGCACGATCTCGCGGTGACCGTTGCTGCGCTTGTTGTGCAGCGGCTCGATGGTCTTGGTGTCGACCGGCGGGCGGTAGCTCATGAAGCCCTCGCCGAAGGCGACCATCCACTCGTGGTCCTGGTAGAACTGCTGGCGACCGCTGACGGTGCGCCACGGGATCAGCTCGTGCACGTTGGTGTAGCACGCGTTGTAGCTGACGTGCTCGTCCTCCAGGCCCGACCAGATCGGCGAGGAGATGATCTTGCGCGGCTGCGCCTGGATGTCGCGGAAGCGGATCGCCTCGTGTTCCTTGCCGCGCGCGAGATGGGTGTGCTCGCGCCCGGTGAACTTACCCAGCGACTCCCAGGCCTTGACCGCGACATGGCCGTTCGTCTCCGGCGCCAGGTGCAGCACCACCTCGCAGGCGTCGATCGCGGTGTCGATGCGCGGCCGCCCGTGGCTGACGCCCGTCTCGGTCACCGTGTGGTTGAGCTTGCCGAGGAAGTCGACCTCGTCCTGCGTGTTCCACTGCATGCCCTTGCCGCCGTTGCCGAGCTTGTCCAGCAGCGGCCCAAGCGAGGTGAACTTCTTGTACAGGTTGGGATAGTCGCGTTCGACCACGGCGATTGACGGCATGGTCTTGCCGGGAATCGGCTCGCACTGGCCCTTCTTCCAGTCGGTGACGCCGAACGGCATCGCCAGCTCGCCGGGCGTGTCGTGCAGGGTCGGCACCAGCACCAGGTCCTTCTCCACGCCCAGCACGCCGGGCGCCATGTCGCTGACCGAGCGGGCGATGCCCTTGAAGATGTCCCAGTCGCTGCGCGACTCCCACGCCGGGTCCACCGCCTTGGACAGCGGGTGGATGAACGGGTGCATGTCGGAGGTGTTGAGGTCGTTCTTCTCGTACCAGGTCGCCGTCGGCAGCACGATGTCCGAATACAGCGCGGTGGTGCACATGCGGAAATCCAGTGTCACCAGCAGGTCGAGCTTGCCTTCGGGCGCCTCGTCGCGCCATGCCACTTCTTCGGGCTTGACCGCGCCGCGCTCGCCCAGGTCCTTGCCCTGCAGGCCGTGCCGCGTGCCCAGCAGGTGGCGCAGCATGTATTCATGGCCCTTGCCGGAGGAGCCGAGCAGGTTCGAGCGCCAGATGAACAGCACGCGCGGGAAATTCTGCGGCGCATCGGGATCGGCATAGGCGAAGTCCAGCTTGCCCTGCTGCAACTGCTCGACCACGTATTCGGAGGGCGAACGGCCGGCCTGTTCGGCAGCCTTGACGATCTCCAGCGGGTTGCGGTCCAGCTGCGGCGCGCTGGGCAGCCAACCCATGCGGATCGCCTGCAGGTTGAGGTCGGCCTGGCTGCCGGTGAAGCGGGCCGGGTCGGCCAGCGGCGACAGGATTTCCTTCATCTCCAGCTTTTCGTAGCGCCACTGGTCGGACATGAAGTAGAAGAACGAGGTGCCGTTCATCTGCCGCGGCGGGCGGCTCCAGTCCAGGCCGAATGCCAGTGGCTGCCAGCCGGTCTGCGGGCGCAGTTTTTCCTGCCCCACGTAGTGCGCCCAACCGCCGCCGGTCTGGCCGATGCAGCCGCACATCATCAGCATGTTGATCAGGCCGCGGTAGTTCATGTCGTTGTGGAACCAGTGGTTCATGCCGGCACCGACGATGATCATGCTGCGGCCGCGGGTCTTGGCCGCGGTGCCGGCGAATTCGCGAGCGATCTCCACCACCTCGGCGCGCGGCACGCCGGTGATCTTCTCCTGCCACGCCGGCGTGCCCGGCACGTTGTCGTCGTAGCCGGACGCCACGTTGGCGCCGCCGAAGCCGCGGTCGACGCCGTAGTGCGCCAGCAGCAGGTCGTAGACGGTGGCCACCTCCCACTGCTTGCCGTCGGCCAGCTGCAGGCGGCGCACCGGCACGTTGCGCTCGAGGATGTCCTCGAACTTCGAGGCGGTCCAGCGATCGTGCTCGATGCCGCCGAAGTACGGGAAGCTGACCGCCTCGATGCCGTCGTTGGCGTCCTTGAGCGACAGCCGTAGGCGGGTCGCCCGACCCTGGCTGTCCTTTTCCTCGATGTTCCACTTGCCCTGCTCGCCCCAGCGGAAGCCGACCGAACCGTTGGGCACGGTGACCTCGCCGCTGTGCTCGTCCAGCGCCAGCGTCTTCCACTCGGGGTTGTTCGATTCGCCCAAGCCGCCAAGGTCGCTGGCGCGCAGGAAACGCTCCGCCACCAGGCGGCCGTCGGCCCGCCGCTCCAGCCGCACCAGCAGCGGCATGTCGGTGTACTGGCGGCAATAGTCGATGAAGTACTCCGTCGGATGGTCGACGTGGAACTCCTTCAGGATCACGTGGCCGAAGGCGAACGCCAGCGCCGCATCGGTGCCCTGCTTGGGGTGCAGCCAGTGGTCGGTGAGCTTGGCGACTTCGGCGTAGTCGGGCGTGATCGCCACCGTCTTGGTGCCGTTGTAGCGGGCCTCGGTGAAGAAGTGCGCGTCGGGCGTGCGCGTCTGCGGCACGTTGGAACCCCACGCGATGATGTAGCGGCTGTTGTACCAGTCGGCCGATTCGGGCACGTCGGTCTGCTCGCCCCACACCTGCGGCGAGGACGGCGGCAGGTCGCAGTACCAGTCGTAGAACGACAGGCAGGCGCCGCCCAGCAGCGACAGGTAGCGCGCGCCCGAGGCGTACGAGATCATCGACATCGCCGGGATCGGCGAAAAGCCGATCACGCGATCGGGGCCGTGCTTCTTCACCGTGTGCAGGTTGGACGCGGCGATGATCTCGTTGGCCTCGTCCCAGCGCACGCGCACGAAGCCGCCCATGCCGCGCTTGCTCTTGTACGACTTCGCGCTGGCCGGGTCGCCGACGATGCTGGCCCACGCCTCGACCGGCGCCATCGTCTTGCGCGCCTCGCGCCACAGGCGCAGCAACGCGCCGCGTACCAGCGGGTACTTCAGCCGGTTGGCGCTGTACAGGTACCAGGAATAGCTGGCCCCGCGCGGGCAGCCGCGCGGCTCGTGGTTGGGCAGGTCCGGCCGCGTGCGCGGGTAGTCGGTCTGCTGGGTTTCCCAGGTCACCAGGCCGTTCTTGACGTAGATCTTCCAGCTGCACGAGCCGGTGCAGTTCACGCCGTGGGTGGAGCGCACGATCTTGTCGTGCTGCCAGCGGGCGCGATAGCCGTTTTCCCAGTCCCGATTGTCCGTGCGGGTGGTGCCGTGGCCTGCCGAAAACGTCTCCGAGCTGCGCTTGAAGAACTGCAGCCGGTCAAGGAAGTAACTCATGCAAAGCCCTCTTGGCAGTCGGTGGCATCGTCGTGTCAGCAGCGCTTGCGCAGCACTTCCATCAGCCCGATGGACGGAGCCTAGGTGAGCGATGCCGCCGTAAAATTGACACCGATCAAGTGCACGGAATCACGACCAGATCGGTACGGATTCGACTCGGTCGGCGCGACCTGTCCGCAAGTTCCGCTACAACTGTTACCACACCTGCGCTGGCGTCGTGAGCACGGCATTCCCCCGGCCGCCGCATGCCTCCGGCGCGGCCACGCTGCGACGCCTTGCCGCAGCGGCTTCCTCAGCGCGGGCGTTGCGGCGCACCGCGGTGGCTCAGGCTGTCGCGCACGTCCACCTCGAACAGCAGCCGCCACTCGGCCGCGGCGCTGGCCGGCAGCGCGAATTCCAGCCCCTTTTTGCACGGCAATTGCTGCACGTACGCCTCCACCCGCTCGACCGGCAGGCCGAACGACCAGCTGTCGCCGCGCCGCTGCAGCCCGGCCTGCGCCACGGGCAGCAGCGCCAGCGAGAAGCCGAATGCGGCGCCATCGGGAAGGTAGCTCACACTGTCCAGCGCCCGGCCGTCGCGCAGGCGCGCGAGTTCGTCTTCGTCGATCCGCAGGCGCCATTGCTGGCCATCGATCTGCAACTTCACGGCTGCACCTCCTGCCACTGTTCGGGCGTGTTGCAATTGACCAGGCAGCGGCGCTCGTCGTCGTCGACGGCTAGTTCCGCACCCTGCAGCCGGGCATGCAGGGCGCGCAGCGAACGCATGCGCGGGGCCTGGCCGGCGACGGCCGCGATCGCCGCGCGCGTCGTTTCGTCCAGGCGCAGGCACAGCGGCAGCACATGCCCGGCGAACGTCGCGCAGGGCGTTTCTTCGGCTTCCGCCAGTGCACCGACCAGTCGCCGCAGCAACCCGTTGGTCAGTTGCGGCATGTCCACCGGCAGCACCAGATAGATGCCATCCGCCTGGGTCTGCGCCAGGGTCAGCAGGCCGCCGACGGGACCCAGGCCGGGCTGCCGGTCGGGCAGGCCCTGCGCCTCGGGATCGGGGCCACAGGTCAGCACGCGTTGTGCGCCGGCCTGCTCCAGCAACCCGCGCATGTGCTGCAGCAGCGGGCGGCCGCGCCATGGCAGGGTGGCCTTGTCGGTACCCATGCGCGAGGACTGGCCGCCGGCAAGCACCACGCCGTCGAACGTGGGCGCCGGCTCAGCCGTGCGCGTGGCCGTCATGTCGCGACTCCGGTCCACGGTCCCGTTCGTGTGACTCGCACAGCGAGCAGCCCTCGCTCCACTCGCTGCTGCCGTCCACGTAGTGCTCCTGCTTCCAGATCGGGCTGCCGTGCTTGACCGCCTCGATGACCTGGCGGCAGGCGCGAAACGCCTCGTCGCGGTGCGGCGTGCCCACCGCCACGACCACCGCGACATCGCCGATGCCGAGCCGCCCGCGGGCATGGGCCAGATAGATCTTCAGGCGCGACCCGAACTGCTCCTGTGCACGCCGCATGATGTCGTCGAAGCCCACCAGCGCCAGCTGCTCGAACACGTCGTAGCTGACGCCGGTGACCGCCCGCCCCTGGTTCTGCTCGCGCACCCGGCCGACGAACATGGCGAACCCGCCGAAGGCCGGGTCGGCGACGAACTCCATCGCGGCGGCCGGATCGATGCGCTCGTGCTCGACATCCACGATCCTGCGGAGAAAATCGCCCATCTCAACCTCCACCAACCGGCGGCAGCACCACGACCGGCCCGCTTTCGGGCAGCGCTTCCTGCTCGCCCAGCACGCAGGTCTGGCTGGCGAAGGCCGAGCGCAGCAGCAGGCCCTCCCGGAACCCCGGCCAATGCGCGCGGCCGTATGCCGCCAATGCGCTGCGCAGGTCCGCCACGCGCGCGCCCGCAGGCACCTCCAGCGTTACCGCCGCACCCGGTTCGTGGTCGCGAAACGCGCCGAACAGGCTGACTTCAACCTTCATGCCCCGCTCCCGATCGCCAGCGGCTGCAAGTGCCCCAGCGCGTAAACCTCGACCATGCTGCCCGGCTCGCACACCTGCGCATCCTCGGCCAGCACCACCCACCCGCCGGTGTCGAGCAACGGCCGGATCCGGAACGACTCCTGCCCGTCCAGCAGCACGGCCTGCAAGCGCCCGTCGGCAGCCAGCGCCAGCTTGCCCTTGAGGAAGCATCGCAACGCCGCGCATTGCTCGAAGCGCTGCTGCAGCGGCAACCGCAGCGGGCGCTCCGGCGGCAGGCCGAGCATGCCGCGCAGGGCCGGCTCGACGAAGAAACGCAGGCCCACCGCGCTGGACACCGGGTTGCCCGGCAGCCCGAAGAACAATGCGCCGTCCGCCAGGCTGGCAAACAGCAAGGGCTTGCCCGGACGGATCCGCACCTTGTGGAAATGGATCTGCGCACCGAGCTCGCGCAGCGCCTCGGGCACGAAATCATGGCGCCCCATCGACACCGCGCCGGTACTGAGCACCACCGTGGCCCCGGCATGCAGCGCCTCGCCCAGCGCGCGCACGAAGGCCGCCGGGTCATCCTGCACCGTCTGCCGATACACCACCTGCGCGCCGGCGGCGGCGAGGCGCGCGGCCAGGAATGGGCCGTTGCTGTTGCGGATCTGCCCGCTCTGCAGCGGCTGGCCGGGGTCGTCCACCAGTTCCCGCCCGGTGCAGATGATGGCCACGCGCGGGCGCCGCACGACCGGCACCCCGGCGATGCCCAGGGCGGCCAGCAGCGCCAGGTGCTGCGCCTGCAACAGCTCGCCCGCCGGCATCAGCTCGGCCCCCAGCGGCACGTCCTCGCCGCGGCGGCGCACGTGCCGGCCGGCCACGACGGCGACGCCCAGCCGGATGCGCCGCGGCCGGCCGTCGCCATCGTGCTCGACGATCTCGACCTGTTCCACCGGCACCACCGTGTCCATCCCCGCGGGCATGCGCGCGCCGGTCATGATTTCCCAGGCGCCACCATCGGCTCGCGCCAGGGCGTCGCCCGCCGCCTGCGCGCCCCTCACGGCAAACTCGCTGCCGGCCGGCAGCCGGGCATCGCCGGCATGCAGGGCGAAGCCGTCCATCGCGGCATTGTCGAACGGCGGCAGCTCGGCGGGACTGCTCACCGGCCGGGCCAGCAGTCGACCCAGCGCCTGCTCCAGCGGACACGACCGCTCCGGCAGCCGGCGCGCCCGCGCCAGGATGAGCGCCAGCGCCTCGTGGTAGGCGATCATGGGTGTGCCTCGCCGTCCATCATGGCCAGCGCATGCGCCAGCAGCGGCGCCACGATCGCCATACCCTGGCCGGCCGCCCGCGGGCTGCCCGGCATCGCCAGCACCAGCATGCGTCCCAGCTGCACCGCTTCGGCCCGGCTCAGCCACGCCAGCGGCGTATGCCGCGCGCTTTCGCTGCGCAGCATCTCGGCCAGCCCGCTGACCCGGCGATCGGCCACCTGCGCCAGCGCCTCGGGCGTGAGGTCGCGCGGACCCAGCCCGGTGCCACCGGTGCACAGGCACAGCCGCACCTGCGCCGCGGCCAGCGCGCGCAGGTGCGCGGCCAGCGGCTGCACGCCATCGGGCAGCACGTCGACGTGGTCCACCTGCGCGCCCAGCTGGCGCAGGCCTTCCACCAGCAGCGGGCCGGAACGATCCTCGTAGCGGCCCTCGTGCGCCCGGTCGCTGAGCGTGACCACCGCACACGACACGCCCTGCAGGCGTGCGATGTCGCGCGGGCGGTAGTGCGCCTGCTCCGCCTCGCTCATGCCTTCCGGGTGCCGCCACAGGCCACTCTTGCCGCCTTCCTTGAACAGCAGGCGGATGCCGCCGATCGACAGCGCCGGCTCGACCGGCTTGCTCAGGTCGTACAGCGTCAGCAGCGCGGCGTTGACGCCGGCCAGCGCCTCCATCTCCACCCCGGTGCGGGCCTCGGTCGCCACCTCGCAATAGACCCGGATCGCCAGCCGCTCGGCCACCGGTTCGCAGTGCACCCGCACCAGCTCCAGCGGCAGCGGATGGCACAGCGGCATCAGCGCCGAGGCCTGCTTGGCGCCCTGCAGCCCGGCCACTTCCGCCATCACTAGCGCATCGCCCTTGGGCAGGCGGCGCTCGACGATCAGCGGCCAAGCCACCGGGCCGGCCTGCAACTCGCCGACGGCTACGGCACGGCGTCGGGTCGGGCGCTTGTCGCGGATGTCCGCCATGTGGAAGGCGGCGACGTGTTCGGTAGCGGGCAAGGTCATCCTCCGATCGAGGCCAGGTGCGGCGTGATGCCGGTCAGCCCCTGGTGCAGGCCGTGGCCGGCGGCCTTCAGGCCGAGCTGGGTGGCGATGTGCGCCACCAGCGCGTGGTGGTCGTCGTCGGACTGCAGCAGCGGCCGCAACGAAATGCCGAAATTGCCGAACAGGCACAGCCGCAGGTCGCCGCGTGCGGTGACTCGCAGGCGATTGCAGCCGGCGCAGAAATCGCGGGCATACGGCGCGATCACGCCGATACGGCCGCGATAGTCCGGATGCGCGTATTCGAGCGCCGGCCCGGCGTCCGCCGCGCGCGGCCGCAACATCCAGCCGTCGGCCAGCAACTGCCGCTGCAGGCCCTCGGCACGCACATGGTGGCGCTCGAAGAACTCGCCGTTCTCGCCGGTGCGCATCAGCTCGATGAAGCGCAGCGCGACGTCGCGCCCGCGCAGGTAGTCCAGCCACGCGGGAAGCTCGTCGTCGTTGCGCCCGCGCAGCAATACCGCGTTGATCTTCACTGCCTCGAAGCCCAGCTCAAGCGCGTGTTCGATGCCCTCGGTGACTTCGGCGAAACGGTCATGCCCGGTGATGTCCAGGTAGCGCGCCGCGTCGAGGCTGTCCAAGCTGACGTTGAGCGCGGTGAGCCCTGCCTCGCGCCAGCCGCGCACCAGCCGCGGCAGGCGGCAGCCGTTGGTGGTCAGCGCGATCCGGCGGATGCCGGGCACCGCGGCCACGGCGGCGATGATCGCCGGCAGGTCCTTGCGCAGGCTGGGTTCGCCGCCAGTCAGGCGGATCTTGCTCATGCCCAGCGCGGCAAACCCGCACACCAGCCGCCCGATCTCCGCCAGCGTGAGGAAGCTCGGGTGGCCGTTTACCTGGTAGCCGTCGGGCAGGCAATACGTGCAGCGGTAATTGCACGCCTCGGTCAACGACAGGCGCAGGTAGGGAAATGAGCGTCCATGATGGTCAACCAGGGTCTGCACTACCGCTCCACTTTCGATTTGGCAAACTTGCCGATCCGGCGATCCTTCGGCCGCGTCGCGGGCGACCGACGTGTCCGCTGCCACAGGCGAGTGCCGCATCTGCATCAGTTTACGCACAAGTCACGTTAGCGTGTCGGCACGCGGGCACCATTGACTGGAGTCAAACCACCGTGCGGCACGTTGTCACGATCACCGCGCCGGCTCGCGCATCGCATGCTAATTTCAAGACTTCTCCCGGGGACGCACGACCATCATGGCGCTGACCAGCTTCCAGGATCTGCTTGACGCGAGCCGCCGGCAGCCCGAGCCGCAACGGCTGCTGTTCGTCTTCGCGCGCGTCGAATTGCCGGAGGCGGCCACCGATGCGCAGCGCGAACGCGCGGCACGGGGAGAAGGCGGCAACCTGTCGCCCAGCCTGTGCGTGGACAAGGCGCCGGAGGAAGTCGCCAGCTTCGCCGCCCTGGTGGAAGAGTCCGCAACCACCGGCCTGCCGTGGGACATCGTGTGCGTCGCCAGCCTGTCCGGTCGCGCCGGCGTGCCCCCGGGCACCGACGAAGCCGCGCAGCCGCTGCGCTTCATGGTCAACGCGATCAACAACGGACGCGTGGCCGAGTTCGCCGCCTTCGATCGCGAAGGCCACGTGCTGCAGTTCTGCTGAGCCGGGCCACGGCTCCACCACGCTGCGGGCGCCGGCTTGCATACCCCTTCCCCCGCGCACAGACTTCCGCCATGAGCGTCCCGACCAACCGCGACTCCTGGCTGGAGCAACTGCGCCGGCGCATATCGGAGGTTTCCCCGGCCCAGGCGCTGGCGCAACAGGCCCTGGGCGCGCTGCTGATCGACGTGCGCGAGGACGCCGAGCGCGCCGGCGGCCTGCCCGCCCATGCGCTGGGCCTGTCGCGCGGCCACCTCGAGCTGCGCATCGAGGACCTGCAGCAGGATCGCGAACGTCCCCTGCTGCTGCTGTGCGCATCCGGGCGACGTTCGTTGCTCGCCGCCGAATCGCTGCAGCGCCTCGGCTACCGCCAGGTGAGCTCGGTCGCCGGCGGGTTCACGCGCTGGAAAGCCGAAGGCCTGCCCATCGCGGCCGGCACGCTCGACCCGGACGCCGCCGAGCGCTATGCACGCCAGTTGCAGCTGGCGCAGGTCGGCGAGCAGGGGCAAACCCGGCTGGGCGCGGCCAAAGTGGCGATCGTGGGCGCCGGCGGGCTGGGCTCGCCGGCAGCGCTGTACCTCGCCGCCGCCGGCGTCGGCCAGCTCACCCTGATCGACAACGACACGGTGGAACGCTCGAACCTGCACCGGCAAGTCGTCCACGCCGACGCGCGCGTAGGCATGGCCAAGACCACGTCGGCGCAGATGACGCTGCAGGCGCTGAACCCGCGCATCCGCGTCGAGACGCGGGCCGAGCGGCTGGATGCCGGCAATGTGGAGCGGCTGCTCGCCGGCCACGACCTGATACTCGACGGCACCGACAACTTTCCCACGCGCTACCTGCTGGCAGCCGCCTCGCTGCGCCTGAAGATGCCGATGATCTACGGCGCGGTGGAGCGTTTCAGCGGGCAGCTCGGCGTGTTCGATCCGCGCCGCGACGATTCACCGTGCTACCGCTGCCTGTTCCCGCTGCCGCCATCCGCAGCCGACGCACCCAATTGCAGCGAAGCGGGGGTGCTTGGCGTGCTGCCCGGCATCGTCGGGCTGCTGCAGGCGACCGAGGCGCTGAAGCTGATCCTGGGTCTGGGCGATCCACTGGTCGGCCAGTTGCTCAGCTTCGACGCGCTGGGCATGCAGTTCCACAAGACGCGGCTGCCGCGCAACCCGGATTGCCCGGCATGCTCGGCCCGCGCGACGTTCACGGGCTACCCGCAAATCGAGGCGCTGTGTTCGTCCGACGTTCGCCCGGACTGAGCGGGCCGGCGCGCCGGCCGAAACTCAACCCGCCGCCGGCAGCAGGCTGTCCAGCACCAGTGCGGTCATCCGCGCCAGACCCTGTTCGCGCTGCGTCGGCGGCATGTGCGCGTCATGTTCCAGGTGGTCGCTGACGGTCAGCACGGACAGTGCCTGGAAGCCTTCGCGCATGGCCACGCCGTAGAGTCCGGCCGATTCCATCTCGACCCCGCGGATGCGATGCGCCAGCAGCCGCGCGAGCAGCTGCGGGTCGCCGCCGTAGAAGCAGTCGGTGCTGAACACGCCGGCGACGCGCAGGGCGACGCGCTGCGCGGCGGCGGTGTCGACGGCCGCGCGCATCAGGCCGAAATCGGCGCACGCGGCCAGGTCGTGGCCGCCGAATTGCAGCCGGTTGAAGTTCGAGTCGGTCGATGCCGCCTGCGCCAGTAGCAGATCGCCCAGTTCGATATCGCCCACGCCGCCGCAGGTGCCGACGCGCACGATCCGGCGCACGCCGAACACGCGAGCCAGCTCGGTCGCATAGATCGCGCAGGAAGGAATGCCCATGCCGCTGCCGATCACCGACACGCGCATGCCGCGATAGAAGCCGGTGTAGCCGAGCATGTTGCGACGCGTGTTCACTTCGCGCCCGTCATCGAGAAACTCGTGGGCCATGTGCCGCGCGCGCAGCGGATCGCCGGGCAGCAGCACGGTGTCGGCGATCATGTCCGGGGCGGCGTCGAGATGGGGTGTGCTCATGCGATGGCGATCATGCAGAGGGAAGAAAGCTGCGACCTGCCGCCAGCGGTGGCAGACCCAGATGGGCGGCCATGCTCTGGCCGATGTCGGCAAAGCTGTCGCGCCGGCCCAACGCGCGCGGCGCCAGCCCCGGCCCGAACGCCAGCACCGGGACGCACTCGCGGGTGTGGTCGCTGCCCGGCCAGACCGGGTCGCAGCCGTGGTCGGCGCTGATCACCAGCAGGTCGCCGGGCTGCAACGCCTGCAGCAACTCCGCCAACCGCGCGTCCAGTGCTTCCAGCGCCGCGGCATAGCCGAACACGTCGCGCCGATGGCCGTACAGCATGTCGAAGTCCACGAAGTTGGTCGCGATCAGGCTGTGCGGGCCGGCCTGCGCCAGCGCCGCCAGGGTGGCGTCGAACAGGGCGTCGTGGCCGTACGCGTGCACCACCCGCGACACGCCGCGGTGGGCAAAGATGTCATCGATCTTGCCGATCGCGATCACCTCGCCACCGGCCGCCTGCAGCGCGTCGAGCAGCGTCGGCGCGGGCGGAGGCAAGGCATAGTCGCGCCGATGCACGGTGCGGCTGAAGCCGGTGGCGGCGTCGCCGGTGAACGGCCGCGCGATCACCCGCCCGATGCGGTAGTCGTCGAGCAGCGGGCGCGCCAGCTCGCACAGGCGGTACAGCCGGTCCAGGCCGAACGCCTGCTCGTGGGCGGCGATCTGGAACACGGAATCCGCCGAGGTGTAGACGATCGGACGGCCGCTGCGCACGTGCTCGGCGCCAAGGCGCTGGACGATCTCCGTCCCGGAGGCATGGCAGTTGCCGAGTACACCGGGCAGCGCGCCCTGCTCCACCAGGGCCTGCAGCAGCGCCGGCGGAAACGACTGCTCAGCCTGCTCGAACAGCCCGAACGGCTGCGTCAGCACCACGCCGGCGCTTTCCCAGTGGCCCGACGGCGTGTCCTTGCCGCAGGCGCGTTCCACCGCATGCCCCCACAGGCCCTCGGGCGCCACCAGCCCGGCGAAGCCGGGCGCGGCCTGGCCGTGGATCGCGGCATGCGCCTGCGGCAGGCCGAGCCGGCTGAACTGCGGCAGGCGCAGCGG
>NZ_AJXW01000002.1 GCF_000264375.1 Rhodanobacter thiooxydans LCS2 | reverse complement strand
GCTGTCCGCCGCGCTGCTGGCCGAGCGGCTGCACCGCGAGCAGCCGGCGGCGCGGCGCATCACCAGCACCATCGACGCGAACCTGCAGCGCGCCGTCGAGGAGCGGGTCGGCGCCTACCTGTCGCGCCTGCCGGCGCATACCTCGGCCGCGCTGCTGGTGGTCGACAACGCCACGCTGGAGGCGCGCGTCTACGTGGGCACCAGCGAGTACGCCGATCCGCAGCGGCACGGCTACGTCGACATGGTGCGCGCGCCGCGCTCGCCCGGCTCCACACTGAAGCCGTTCCTGTATGGCCTGGCGCTGGACGACGGGCTGATCCACTCGCAGAGCCTGCTGGTCGACGCGCCGCAGGATTTCGGCGGCTACAAGCCGGGCAACTTCGACGAGGCGTTCAGTGGCCCGATCAGCGCGGCCGAGGCGCTGCAGCGCTCGCTCAACGTGCCGGCGGTGGACGTGCTGGACCGGCTCGGGTCGGGCCGCTTCGTGGCGCGGCTGGCGAACGGCGGCGTCGATCTGGGCCTGCCGGACGGTGCGGCGCCGAACCTGTCGATCATCCTCGGCGGCGCGTCGACCCGCCTGGAAAATCTGGTTGGCGCGTACACCGCGCTCGCCAACGGCGGCGTCGCCGGCACGCCGCGCTACACCCTGCAGCAAGCCGCGCGGCCGCGCCGGCTGCTGTCGAGCGGCGCGGCGTGGATTATCCGCGACGTGCTGGCGCACAACCCGGCCGACGTCGAGGGCGCCCCGTTGGCCGGCGCGATCAACCGGCACGAGCAGGTGGCGTGGAAGACCGGCACCAGCTACGGCTACCGCGACGCCTGGTCGATCGGCGTCACCGATCGCTGGACCGTCGGCGTGTGGATCGGCCGTCCGGACGGCACGCCGTCGCCCGGCCAGTACGGCGCGGTGACCGCGTTGCCACTGTTGTTCCAGATCGTCGACATGCTGCCCTCGCGCGGTGGCCGCGCGCGTGCGCAACCGGCCAGCGTGAAGTCGGTCGGGATCTGCTGGCCGCTCGGCGGTGTGGTCGCCGCCACCGATCCCGCGCTGTGCCGCCAGCGCCGCACGGCATGGGTGCTCGACGACGCGCTGCCGCCCACGTTTGCCGAACGCGACCTCGGCGCGTGGTCATCCGGCCTGCTCACCCTGCGCATCGACGACAGGGGCCGGCGCCTGAGCGGTGCCTGTCACGCCAGCCATGAGCGCACGATCCAGCTGGCACGCTGGCCCGCGCTGGCCACGCCATGGCTGAGCGTGGACGACCGCGCCCGTTCCGCGCTGCCGCCGCTCGCGCCCGGCTGCGCCGCCGACTCGCTCGACCGTGCCAGCCCGATCCGCATCAGTGGGCTCGGCGAGGGCGTCACCCTGCGTCGTGCGCCGAACAGCGACAAGCCGCTGCGCGTGACGCTGCGTGCGTTGGGTACGCAAACCACCGTGCAATGGCTGCTCAACGGCCGCCTGCAGGGCAGCAGCGAGGCCGACGCCGCGATCGCGATCACCTTGCCGCAGGCCGGCGACTACCGCATCACTGCGCTCGCCCGCGACGGCGCCTTCGCCACCCTCACCCTGCGCGTGGTGGGGCCGCCGGCGTGAGCGCCGGCGTGAGCGCAGGCGGCGGTTAAGAAAGAACTAAGCGGCGGCTTCCAGAATGACGACATGCATGATGCGGGCCGCCAGCGCTGCTTCCCCTCGATGATGCGCGGCCTGCGCACGGCCTGCGCCGTCGCCGCCGCGCTGGTGCTGTCCGGCTGCGCCAGCTACGCGCCGTTGCCGCTGGGCCGGGGCGAGGGCGCCGCCGACGTGGCGCAGCTGGCCGCGCCCACCAGCGCCATGTCGCTGCCGTCGCTGGCCACGCACCGCTTCGATCCCGCCGACGGGCTGGACGTGACCGAGACGGCGATGCTGGCGGTGGCGAACAGCCCGGCGCTGAAGCTCAAGCGCGACGAGCTGGGCATCGCCCGTGCGCAGGCCTTCGCCGCCGGCCTGCTGCCCGATCCTCAACTGAGCCTGGGCGCGGACTTTCCGCAGCATTCGGGCGGCGGCCTGAATGTTGCGTACAACCTCGGTATCAGCGAGGATGTCAGTGCCTTGTTGACCCGTTCGTCGCGCAAGGCGGCGGCGCGCAACCAGGCGCAGCAGGTGAACCTCGACCTGCTGTGGGCGGAATGGCAGACCGTGGCGCAGGCGCGCTTGCTGTTCGACCAGGTGCTGAACCTGCGCGCGCAACAGGCGCGGCTGGCCAGCGAGCAGGCGGCGCTGGCGCAGGTCACGCCCTACGTGCAGGCGGCGCTGCGCTCCGGCAACCTCACCTACGACAGCGCCAGCGCCGGCCTCAATGCCGCCGCGGACGTGCGCAAGCAGCAGGCCGACAACGCGCTCGCGCTGCACCAGGCCGACAGCGACCTGCACGTGTTACTGGGCCTCGCGCCGGACGCACCGCTGGAGCTGACCGGCGGCCCGTACCAGGTCACGCCAACGACAACGCAACTGCAGCAGGCCCTGGCCGATCTGCCGCGGCGGCGGCCGGACCTGCTGGCGCTGCAGGCCGGTTACCAGTCGCAGCAGGAAAAACTGCGCGCGGCCGTGCTGGCCCAGTTCCCCGCGCTGAACATCGGCTTCAACACCGCGCGCGACACCAGCGCCATCTACACCCATGGTTTCAGCGTCGGCATCACGCTGCCGCTGTTCGACCGCAACCGCGGCAACATCGCGATCGAGCGGGCGACCCGGCAGCAGCTGAAGGACGATTACGAATCGCGCGTGCTGACCACGCGCAGCGACATGCAGCGGCTGGCCGCCGACCTCGCCGCGCTGGCGCCGCGCGAGCGCAGCCTGGCTGCCCACGCGCTGCAGCTGGCCGAGGCCCGCCGCGTGGCGGAGCAGTCGTGGCGGCAGGGCCTGCTGGACTGGCCGACCTGGTTGGCGCTACGCAGCCAGTCGCTGGCCGCCGATCTCGAACTGCTCGCCGTGCAGCAGCAACAGGCCACGCAGTCGATCGCGCTGGAAGCGCTGCTCGGCAACACCGACCTCGGCGATACCGCCCATCCCGTTTCCAAGCGGGCCGTTTCCACGCAGGCGTCCATGCCATGAACCGATCGCCCATCCTGCCGCTGCTTTGCCTGCTGCTGGCCGCGTGCAGCCATGGCGCCGCCGGTGACGAAGAAGCCGCGGCGGCAAAGGGCCTGGTGGCGGTGACCACGGCCAGGGTGCAGCAGCAGACCTTCCACGACACGGTGGAGGCCTGGGGCGTCGCGGTGGGCGATCCGCAGCATGCGCGCGCGATCAGCCTTGGCCATGGCGGGCAGGTGGTGGCGCTGGACGTGGCGGCCGGGCAGGCCGTGCGGCGCGGACAGCCGCTGCTGACGATCGCTCCCGATCCCGCCGCGCGCAGCGCGTACCTGCAGGCGCAGAGTGCGCTGGAGCTGGCCAGTGGCGAACTCAGGCGTACCGAACAACTGGCGACGCAACGGCTGGCCACGCAGTCGCAACTGGCCGCCGCGCGCAAGGCGCTGGCCGATGCGCAGACCGCGCTGGACGCCCAGCGCGCGCTCGGCGGCGGCGCGGCGCAGGAAACCGTCAGCGCGCCGGCCGACGGCGTAGTCGGCACGCTCGCCGTGGGCCTGGGCGAGCGTTTCGCCGCCAATGCGCCGCTGCTCGCCTTCATCCCGGCGCACGCCCTGGTGGCGCAACTGGGCGTGCAGCCGGACGACGGCGCGAAGCTGCACGCCGGCATGCCGGTGCAGTTGCACAGCGTGTACGGCGACGCGGCCGACTTCGCCGGCACGCTGCGCATGGTCGGGCAGGCGGTTGACCCGCAGACCCGCCTGCTCGGCGCGCAGGTCGAGTTGCCCGCCGACGCCGGCGCGACGCTGGTGGCCGGCGCCGCGCTCGAGGCGCGCATCCGCACCGACGATTTCACCGCCTGGGCGGTGCCGCGCGCGGCCGTGCTGCACGATGCGCGCGGCGATTACCTGTTCGTGGCGGAGCGGGGCCACGCCAAGCGCGTCGAGGTGAAGCTGCGCAGCCCGGACGGCGACACCGTCGGCGTGCAGGGCCCGCTCGACGCGCAGGTGAAGGTGATCGTGCTCGGTGCCTACGAGCTCAACGACGGCGATGCGGTGCGGGAGTCGGCCAAGTGAGCATCGCCGCATGGATGCAGCAGCATCGCCGCTCGCTGCTGTTCCTTGCCCTGATGCTGGCGATCGGCGGCCTCGCCAGCGCGCTGTGGATGCCGGTGGCGCTGTTCCCGAACGTGGCGTTCCCGCGCGTGCAGGTCATCCTGGACGCCGGCGACCGCCCGGCCGACCAGATGGCGGTGCAGGTGACCACGCCGGTGGAGGAGGCGATCCGCCGTGTGCGCGGCGTGCGCGACGTGCGCTCCACCACCAGCCGCGGCAGCGCAGATATTGCGGTGACTTTCGACTGGGGTGCGGACATGGCCGGCGCGCTGCAGGAGGTCAATGCGGCGGCCGGGCAGATCCTGCCGCAGCTGCCCGCCGGCACCCGGCTGGAAACACAGCGGCGGGACCCGACCACGTTTCCGGTGCTGGCCTGGAGCCTGCGCTCGCACACGCAGTCGCCGGGCGCCTTGCACGACCTGGCCGAGTACCAGCTGCGTCCGCTGCTGAGCGGGATCAGCGGCGTGGCCCGGGTGCAGGTGCAGGGCGGTGAGGTGGCCGAATTCCATGCCGATGTCGATCCCGGCAAGCTGCGCGCGTTGAACCTGAGCCTGAGCGATGTCGCCGGCGCGGTCAGCCACGCGGCAACGATCCAGGCGATGGGCCGCGTGTCCGACCATTACAAGCTGTACCTGCTGCTGGCGAACAACCAGCCGACTACCGTCGCCGCGCTGCGCGCCATTGTGGTCCGCGCGGGCCCTGGCGGCGTGGTACGCCTCGGTGACGTGGCCGCAGTCAGCCTCGACCACGTGCCGCAGTGGATCCGCGTCAACGCGGATGGCCAGAACGCCGTGCTGCTGCAGGTCTACCAGCAGCCCGACGGCAACAGCGTGCAGATCGCCGCCGAAGTGAAGCAGCGGCTGGCCGACTACGCACCGCAGATGCCGGCCGGCGTGCAGATCGCCAACTGGTACGACCAGACCCAGCTGGTGACCGGCGCGGCGGTGAGCGTGCGCGACGCGATCCTGATCGGCGTGTTGCTGGCCGGGCTGGTGCTGTTCGTGTTCCTGCGCAACACGCGGGTGATCCTGGTGGCGCTGCTGGTGGTGCCGGCGGTGCTGTCGATCACCATGCTGCTGTTGTCCGTGCTCGGCATGAGCTTCAACATGATGACGCTGGGCGGCATGGCGGCGGCGGTCGGGCTGATCATCGACGACGTGATCGTGATGCTCGAACACATCATGCGCCGGCTCAACCAGGGCGAGGGCGAAGTGCACGAACGCATCGCCGGCGCGGCCCACGAGTTCACCCGCCCGCTGACCGGCTCCAGCGCCGCCACCGTGGTGATCTTCCTGCCGCTGGCGTTCCTCTCCGGCGTCACCGGCGCGTTCTTCAAGGCGCTGTCGCTGACCATGGCCAGCGCGCTGGTCATTTCCTGGCTGCTGACCTGGGTTGCGGTGCCGCTGCTGGCCGAACGCTTCCTCGACCGGCGCCACCTGGCCGGGCCTCCGCAGGGGCGTTTCGCCCAGTGGATGATGCGGGGCTACCGGAACCTGCTGCAGCGCTGGCTGAAACGGCCGCTGCTGGTCCTGCTGCTGGTGCTGCCGCTGCTGCTGGTTGGCGGGGTGGCCTATACCCGCGTCGGCACCGGCTTCATGCCGCAGATGGACGAGGGCGGCTTCATCCTCGACTACCTGTCCAAGCCCGGCACCTCGCTGGAGGAAACCGACCGCCTGCTCAACCAGGTCGAGACGATCATCCGCGCGAATCCCAACGTGGACACCTACTCGCGGCGTACCGGCCTGCAGCTGGGCGGCGGCCTCACCGAGGCAAACCAGGGCGATTTCTTCGTGCGCCTGAAAAACGGCTCGCGCCCGCCTACCGAGGAGGTGATGACCCAGGTGCGCACCGAGGTCGAGAAGAAGGTGCCGGGGCTGGACATCGAGCTGTCGCAGTTGATGGAAGACCTGATCGGCGACCTGGTGGCGGTGCCGCAGCCGATCGAGGTGCAGCTGTACGGCGATGACCCGGCGCAGCTGAACGCCACCGCCGACAAGGTCGCCGGGGCGATCGGCAAGATCAGTGGGGTGGTCGGCGTGCGCAACGGCACCAATCCAGCCGGCGATGCGCTGACCGTGCAGGTCGACCCGGCCAGGGCCGCGCTGGAGGGGCTCGACCCGACCAGCGTCACCGACCAGGTGGCGGCGGCGATCGACGGCACGGTGGCAGCCCAGCTGCCGACAGGCGGCAAGGTGGTGGGCGTGCGCGTGCGCCTGCCGGAGCGCGCGCACCGGCGGCTGGAGCAGGTCGCCGCGCTGCCGATCCGCGCCGGCGACGGCCATCTGCTGCCGCTGTCGCGGGTGGCCACGCTGCGCGAGGTGCAGGGCCAGCCGCAGATCACCCGGGACAACCTGAAGCGGATGGTGGCGGTGACCGGCCGCATCAGCGGGCGCAGCCTCGGCGCCGCGATGACCGACGTCAAGCGCGTACTGGCCCAGCCCGGCCTGTTGCCCAAGGGCATGTACTACCAGCTCGGCGGCCTGTACCAGCAGCAGCAGCAGGCGTTCCGCGGCCTGACCATCGTGATGCTGGCGGCGATCGCGCTGGTGTTCACCCTGCTGCTGTTCCTGTACGAGAGCTTCCGTGTGGCGATCACCATCCTGGCCATGCCGCTGCTGGCAATTCCGGCGGTGTTCGCCGCGCTGTGGCTGAGCGGCATCGAGCTGAACATCTCGGCGATGATGGGCATGACCATGATCGTCGGCATCGTCACCGAGGTGGCGATCTTCTACTTCTCCGAGCTGGAGCAGGCCGCGGTCGAAGCGCCGCTGCACGAGGCCCTGCACGCGGCCGGTCAGCACCGCGCGCGGCCGATCCTGATGTCCACGCTGGCCGCGATGCTCACCCTGCTGCCGCTGGCGCTGGCGCTGGGCCAGGGCTCGCAGATGCAGCAGCCGCTGGCGGTGGCGATCATCGCCGGCCTGCTGGTGCAGGTGCCGCTGGTGCTGCTGGTGATGCCGGTGCTGTATGCGCTGCTGCACCGGCGCGCCGCCGGAAGGCTGGCGGGCTGAGGGGCGGTTCTTGCTCAAGCACCTCGCCGGAATGACGAAGAGTGGGGTCTTGCGCTTGAGCGGAGCGCCCCTCGGCTAAGGTCGGCATAAGCCATCGCACGCATGCTCGGTCGTCTCCCCTCCGCCCGAGGTGCCGTCATGCCGCGACCGATCCGCAAGCTGCTGCCCGCTGCGCTGCTGGCGCTGGCGGTGCTTCCCCTGGCTGCCGCGTCGGCTGCGTCGCCACCAGCCCCGCGCCTGCTGTCGCGGCTGGCGCTGGGCGGCCCGGGTGGCTGGGACTACCTGGCGTTCGATGCGCCCAGCCGCCATCTGTTCGTCAGTCGCGGCGACCGCGTGCTGGTGGTCGACGTCGACAGCGACAAGCAGATCGGCACGATCCCCGGCACCGCTGGCGTGCACGGCATCGCGCTCGCCGACGACCTGCACCGCGGCTTCGTCAGCGACGGCGCGAGCGCGTCGGTGACCGTGTTCGACCTGACCTCGCTGAAGACCGTGGCGACGATCACCGGCACCGGCCAGAACCCCGATGCGATCCTCTACGACAGCGCCTCGCACCACGTGCTGACCTTCAATGGCCACAGCGCCAGCGCCAGCGTGATCGACCCGGCGAAGAACGCGGTGGTCGCCAGCATCGCGTTGCCCGGCAAACCGGAGTTCGCGGTGGCCGACGGCAGCGGCCGCGTCTACGTGAACATCGAGGACAAGTCCGAGCTGGCGCAGCTGGATTCGCTTCAGGGCAAGCTGCTGCAGACCTGGCCGCTGGCGCCGTGCGAATCGCCCAGCGGGCTGGCCCTGGACCATGCGCACCATCGCCTGTTCGCGGTGTGCGACAACCGCACGATGACGGTGCTCGATGCGGTGGACGGCCACCACGTGGCCGACGTGCCGATCGGCGACGGCCCGGACGCGGTGGTGTTCGACGGGGCCAAGGGGATGATCTACAGCGCCAATGGCCAGAGCGGCACGATCACCGCGGTGCACGAGGACGACCCGGACCATTACACGGTGGCGGCGATGGTGCCCACCCAGGCGAGTGCGCGCACGCTCGCGCTGGACGCGAAGCTGCACCGGCTGTATCTCTCCGCCGCTCGGCTGGGTACCGGCCACCAGGCCAACGGTCGCCGCGCAATCGAGCCGGACAGCTTCGCCGTACTCACCGTCGGGCGGCCTTGAGAACCCCTCGCTAGCCTTGCTGTAGGAGCCCGCTGGCGGGCGATGCTTTTCCGAATCCCGAATCCCGAATCCCGAATCCCGGGACAAGAGCATCGCCCGCCAGCGGGCTCCTACAAGCGGTGAATAAAGGTTTCCCCGGGCGCGTTCAATGCGGCAGCGGGATCGCCACGTGCACGCGCAGGCCGCTGCCGTAGGGCGAGTCGAGCAGCTCGATGGCGGCGCCGTGCAGCTGCGCCGCGCGCTGCACGATCGACAGGCCCAGCCCGTAGCCGTCGCCGCGGCTGCCGCTTTCGCGCCGGAAGCGGGCGAACACGCTGGCGCGGCGTTCGGCCGGGATGCCGGGGCCGTCGTCGATCACGTCGATCAGTGCGGCGTGTTCGCCACGCTCGATCGACAGCTGCACCTGCCCGCCCGCGGGGACGTGGCGCAGCGCGTTCTCCAGCAGGTTGCGCAGCAGCGCGGCCAGCGCCGCCTCGTAGCCGTGCACCAGCAGCTGTGGCTCCAGCCGCGCCACGCTGAGCTCGACGCCGCTCTCGGCGATCACCGGCGCGAGTTCCTCCAGCACGCCCGTCGCGACGGCGGTCAGGTCGACGCGCATGCGCTGGCCCGACGCCGCGCCGGCTTCCAGCCGGGCCAGCGCCAGCAGCTGTTCGACCCGCCGGGCCAGCTCGCCGATGACGTGCTGGGCACTGCCGAGCGCAAGGTCCACCTCGGCCGGATCGGCGCTGGCCATCGCATTCTCCAGGTTGATCATCGCCGAGGCCAGCGGCGTGCGCAGTTCGTGCGCCACGTCGGCGCTGAAGCGGCGCTCGCGCTCCAGCGCATCCTCCAGCCGGGTGAGTTGTTCGTTCAGTGCCGCCAGCACCGGCTGCAGTTCCAGCGGGGCGTCGCGCAGCAGCACCGGCTCATGGCTGCCCGGCTCCCGCGACGACAACGCGCGGGTCAGCGCTTCGAGCGGGCGCAGCCCGCGGCGTATCGCCCAGCCCACCAGCAGGGCCAGCAGCGGCAGCCCGACCAGCAGCGGCAGGCTGTGCTCCAGCCATACCGCGTGCATGATCTCGTCGCGGCTGTCGTAGCGCTCGCCGGTGCGGATCACCACGCGGCTCGCCGCGTCGCGCAGGGTGAACACGCGCCAGCGGTACGTCCCCAGCCACACGTCCTGGAAATCCGCGTCGCCGGCCTGCGGCGGCGGCATGCCGGCGAGGTTGGCGGTGGCCAGCGCCAGGCGGCCGCCGGGCTCGAACACCTGGAAGCCGACCTCGGACTCGTAGGTATAGCGTTGCCGCGGCGGGCTGCCGATGAGGCCGGCCTCGATCGGCACCAGCACGCGGTCGGGGTCGCGGCGCTGCAGCGCCTCCAGGTCGGCCTGCGCGATCAGCACCTGCAGCGTGCGCGCCGACTGCGCCAGCCGGCCGTCGGAGAGTTCGCCCACTTCGCGGGCGGTGCGCTTGAAGCTGAGCACGCCCAGCGGCAGCAGCACCGCGGCCAGCACCACGATGACCAGCCAGCGCAGCCGGCCGTGCAGGCTCGCCGGCTTCAGCGGGTTCACCCACTTCATTGCGGCTCCCGCGGGATCATGTAGCCGAAGCCGCGCACGGTCTGGATGGTGTCGAAGCTCAGCTTGCGGCGCAGCGTGTGCACCAGCACCTCCAGCGCGCTGGAGCCGACCATGTTGTCCAGTCCGTACAGCGAGTTCTCCAGGTTCTCGCGGCGCACCAGCCGGCCGGCGCGTTCCATCAGGATCTGCAGCAGGGCGAATTCGCGCTTGGTCAGCTCGACCCGCTCGCCGCGGAAGCTCACCTCGGAGGTGCCGAGGTCCAGGCTCAGCGCGCCGGCCTCGATGCGGTTCGCCGCCAGGCCCTGCGCGCGCCGGGTCAGCGAGCGGATGCGCGCGGCCAGCTCGTCCACGTGGAAGGGTTTCACCAGGTAGTCGTCGGCGCCGGCATCGAGGCCGCGCACGCGGTCGTCCAGCCCGTCGCGCGCGGTCATCACGATCACCGGGGTCCTGATGTGCGTGCGGCGGGTCTCGACCAGTACGTCGAGCCCGTCCTTGCCGGGCAGGCCGAGGTCGAGCAGCACCAGGTCGGCGGTCTGGTCGCGCAGCGCGAGCAGCGCCGCGCGACCATCGCGCAGCCAGCTGACCGTATAGGCAAGGCGTTCCAGCGCGCGCTGGATCGCCGCGCCGAGCTGGGGGTCGTCTTCCACCAGGATGATGTGCACCGACAGGCTCCTTGGCACGGCCCGCGAGCCGCGGCCCGATTATCCGGCGATCGGCTTGCAAAGTGCTGAGATCGCGGGCCGGCACCGCGGATTTGCCGGCCACTCGGCCCGGCCTATAGAATCGGGCGAAGCGACGTGGAGTCATTCGGGCTGCCGCAACGGCGGCCCGCGATACCGCGACATGCAGGCGTTCCATCCGCTGAAGTGCGCGGACGCTCATGAAAAGGCCAGGGTGCGATGCCCCGGTTTTTCTGCCGGAGACACCACCGACAACCTTTCGAGCGAGCACCGCGACTGATGCCTGACGCCATCCTGCCAAGCACCATCCTCGCCCTGCCGTTCGTCGCCGCGGTGCTGGCGTGGCTGCTGCGTTCGCGTGGACGCAACCTGGCGGTGTGGCTGATGACCGGCACCGCGCTGCTCGGCCTGCTGCTTGCGCTGTGGCTGTACCCGGCGATCACCGGCGGCGGCGCCCTGCGCCAGCTGATCCCGTGGGCGCCGGGGCTGGGCCTGGACCTGGTGCTGCGGGTGGACGGCTTCGCCTGGCTGTTCATGCTGCTGATCTGCGGCATCGGCGCGCTGGTGGGCATCTACGCCCGCTACTACATGCCGGCGGATGATCCGCTGGCACGCTTCTTCGCGCTGCTGCTGGCGTTCATGGGCTCGATGCTGGGCATCGTGATGTCCGGCAACGTGCTGCAGCTGGTGTTCTTCTGGGAACTGACCAGCCTGTTCTCGTTCCTGCTGATCGGCTACTGGCACCACGGCGCCTCGGCCCGCGACGGCGCGCGGATGGCGCTGGTCGTCACCTCCGGCGGTGGGCTGTGCCTGCTCGCCGGGGTGCTGCTGCTTGGGCACATCGTGGGCAGCTACGATCTCGACGTGATCCTCGCCGCGGGCGACGCGGTGCGCGCGCATGCGCTGTACCTGCCCACGCTGCTGCTGATCCTGCTCGGCGCGTTCACCAAGAGCGCGCAGTTCCCGTTCCATTTCTGGCTGCCGCAGGCGATGTCGGCGCCCACGCCGGTGTCGGCCTACCTGCATTCGGCGACGATGGTGAAGGCCGGCGTGTTCCTGCTGGTACGCTTCTGGCCGGTGCTGGGGGGCACCGACGCGTGGTTCTGGATCGTCGGCGGGACGGGCCTGCTCACGCTGGTGCTGGGCGCGTACGCGGCGATGTTCGAGCAGGACCTGAAAGGCGTGCTGGCCTATTCGACGATCAGCCATCTCGGCCTGATTACCATGCTGGTCGGCCTGGGCAGCGCGCTGGGCGTGGTCGCGGCGATCTTCCACATCGTCAACCACGCCACCTTCAAGGCCTCGCTGTTCATGGCGGCCGGCGCGGTCGACCACGAGGCCGGCACGCGCGACCTGCGCAAGCTCGGTGGGTTGCGCCGCTTCATGCCGGTCACCGCGACGCTGGCGCTGATCGCCGGTGCGGCGATGGCCGGGGTACCGCTGCTGAACGGTTTCCTGTCGAAGGAGATGTTCTTCGCCGAGACGCTGGCCAGCCGCAACGGTCCGCTGCTGGACGTGCTGTCGGTGGTGATCGCGGTGGCCGCCAGCGCGTTCGGCGTGACCTATTCGATCCGTTTCGTACGTGGCGTGTTCTTCGGACGCGTGCCCGCCACCTTGCCGCGGGAGCCGCACGAGCCGCCGCTGTGGATGCGCGTGCCGATCGGCCTGCTGGCGCTGGCCTGCCTGCTGGTGGGTGTGCTGCCGGCACGGGTGATCGGCCCGTCGCTGCGCGCGGCGGCCAGCGCGGTGCTGGGCGCCGGCCAGCTGCCGCCGTACAGCCTGGCGGTGTGGCACGGCGTGACCACGCCGCTGCTGATGAGCGTGCTGGCGTTCGGCGCCGGCTGCCTGCTGTTCGTCAGCCTGCGCCGGTGCTTCGCTACGCTGGAGGCGGCGCCGCTAACCGGGCGCTTCAGTGGCAAGCGCATCTTCGAACGGGTAATGGCGGTGGTCGCGGCGGACCTGCCGCAGCGCATCGAGCGGCGCTACCCGAGCCGCCGGTTGCAGCCGCAGCTGCTGCTGATCGTGCTGCTGGCACTGGTCGCCGGCACGCTGGCGGCCACCAGCGCACCGTTCGGCTTCCAGCCGCGCTGGTCCAGCGTGGACCCGGCATTCGCCTTGTTGTGGCTGCTCGGCGCGGCCTGCGCGATCGGCGCGGCGAGCCAGGCCAAGTTCCACCGCCTCGCCGCGCTGGTGCTCACTGGTGGTGCCGGGCTGGTGTCGTGCGTGAGCTTCGTGTGGCTGTCGGCGCCGGACCTGGCGGCGACCCAGCTGCTGGTCGAGGTGGTCACCACCATCCTGATCCTGCTCGGCCTGCGCTGGCTGCCCAAGCGCATCGAGGGGCTGGCGGCGGAGAGCCGCACGCACCGCTTCCGCCGCCGCCGCGACATGGTCATCGCGACGGCGGTGGGTCTGGGCGTGGCCAGCCTGGCGTATGCGGCGATGATGCATCCGGTGGCCGACTCGATCTCGCGCTTCTTCCTTGAGCGGGCGTACACCGAAGGCGGCGGCCACAACGTGGTCAACGTGATCCTGGTCGATTTCCGCGGCTTCGACACGCTGGGCGAAATCAGCGTGCTGGCGATCGTGGCGCTGACCGTGTTCGCCCTGCTGCGCCGCTTCCGCCCCGCCGCCGAAAGCATCAACGCGCCGGCGCAGCAGCGCCTGCAGACGGCGCTGGGGGCGAGCGGACCCGGCCGCGCCGCGGATCATTCGCTGACCGACTACCTGATGATCCCCGGTCTGATCATCCAGCTGATGGCGCCGGTAATCGTGCTGTTCGGCCTGCACCTGTTCCTGCGCGGGCACGACCTGCCGGGTGGCGGCTTCGTGGCCGGCATCACCGTGTCGGTGGCGCTGATCCTTTTGTACATGGCGCGCGGCGCACGCTGGGTGGAGGCGCATCTGCGCGTGCTGCCGGTGCGCTGGATCGGGCTGGGCCTGCTGCTGGCGGCCGGCACCGGGCTGGGCTCGCTGGCGTTTGGCCGTCCATTCCTCACCTCGTATTTCCGCCACGTCGAGCTGCCGGTGCTGGGCGAGCTGCCGCTGGCCTCGGCGGTGCTGTTCGACCTGGGCGTGTTCGTGGTGGTGGTGGGCGCCACCACGCTGATGCTGATCGCGCTGGCGCACCAGTCGCTGCGCCGTCCGCGCCAGGCGCCGGCGACTGCGGCGGAAGGGGAGGGCTGATGGAACTGGTGCTTGCCGCCGCCATCGGTATCCTCGCCGCGTCCGGCGTATGGCTGCTGCTGCGCCCGCGCACCTTCCAGGTGATCATCGGGCTGACCCTGATCTCCTATGCGGTGAACCTGTTCATCTTCTCCATCGGCGGGCTGCGCACCGGCGCCGATCCGGTGCTGCGCGACGCCGCCGGCGACATCGCGCAGTACACCGACCCGCTGCCGCAGGCGCTGGTGCTCACCGCGATCGTGATCGGTTTCGCCACCACCGCGCTGTTCCTGGTGGTGCTGCTGACCTCGCGCGGGCTGACCGGCAACGACCACGTCGATGGCGAGGACGGCAGCGCATGAACCATCTGGTGATCGCGCCGATCGTCACGCCGCTGCTGGTCGCCGCGTTGCAGCTGCTGGTGGGCGAGAAGCACCGGCGCACGGTGCTGGTGCTCAGTGTCGCCTCGTGCAGCGCACTGGTGCTGCTGGCCGCCGCGCTGATGCATGCGGTGGCAGGTGAAGGCGCGTTGGCGGCGGTGTACCGCATCGGTGACTGGCCGGCGCGCTTCGGCATCGTGCTGGTGGCCGACCGGCTGTCGGCGCTGATGGTGCTGCTGACCGGCGTGCTGGCGCTGGCGGTGCTGCCGTACGCGCTGGGCCGCTGGCAGCATCGCGGCGGCCACTTCCAGCCGTTGCTGCAGTTCCTGCTGATGGGCCTGAACGGCGCCTTCCTCACCGGCGACCTGTTCAACCTGTTCGTGTTCTTCGAGGTGCTGCTGGCGGCGTCCTACGGCCTGGCCCTGCACGGCTCGGGCGCGCGGCGGGTCAGCGCGGGGCTGCACTACATCGCGGTGAACCTGACCGCCTCGATGCTGTTCCTGCTCGGCGTCAGCCTGATCTTCGGCGTCACCGGCACGCTGAACATGGCCGCGCTGGCCGAGTTGATCCCGCACGTGCCGGAGCGCACCCGCGCGCTGCTGCACTCGGGCGCGGCGCTGCTCGGCGTGGCGTTCCTGATCAAGACCGCGATGTGGCCGCTGGGCTTCTGGTTGCCACGCACCTATGCAGCGGCCTCGCCGGCGGTGGCGGCGATGTTCGCGCTGATGACCAAGGTCGGCATCTACGTGCTGCTGCGGCTCGGCCTGCTGCTGTTCGGCGATGGCGCCGGTCCGGCGTCGGCCCACTTCGGCAGCGGCTGGATGCTGTGGGGCGGCGTGGCCACGGCGGCCGCGGCCACCGTCGGCATGCTCGGCGCGCGCGATCTGGCCAAGCTGGCCGGCTACAACGTGCTGGTCTCCTCCGGCACCCTGCTCGGCGCGATCGGCCTGCAGCAGCGCGCGGTGACTGCCGGCGCGCTGGCCTACCTGGTCATCTCCACGCTGGCGATCGCCGCGTTCTTCCTGGTCGCCGGCCTGCTTGCCTCCGATGGCGACGACGACACCGACGACACGCTGAGCCTGGAGCCGTATGTGCAGCTGGGCGAACCGGCCCCCAACGAAAGCCTGTACGCGCAGGAGGACGAGAGCCGGGTGGTGATCTCCGCGCCGATCGCCATGCTCGGCGCCAGCTTCCTCGCCTGCGCGCTGCTGCTGGCCGGGCTGCCGCCGCTGTCCGGGTTTCTCGCCAAGCTGGCCATGCTGGCGCCGATGCTGGACGCTGGCGCGCGGCCCGGCGCGGGGCTGCTGTTCGCGCTGATCATCGTGGCCGGCTTCGGCACGGTGATCGCGCTGTGCCGCGCCGGCATCCAGATCTTCTGGGTCGAGCCGGAGCGGATCTTCCCGAAGGTGCGGCTGGTGGAGAGCGCCTCCATCGCAGTGCTGCTCGGCCTGTGCCTGCTGCTGACCGTGCTGGTCGAGACGCCGCTGCATTACCTGCGTGACACCGCCGGCCAGCTGCACGCGCCGGCCGGCTACATCCAAGCGGTGCTGCCGCCGGCGCAGGTGTCGCCATGATCCGCCGCTGGCTGCCGTACCCGATCCTGTCCGCGCTGCTGCTGCTGATCTGGCTGCTGCTGAGCCAGAGCGTCGCGCCCGGCACGATCCTGCTCGGCGCGCTGCTGGGCATCGCGCTGGCGAAGATGTTCGGCCTGCTGCGCCCGCCCAAGGCACACCTGCGCAACTACCCGCTGCTAGGCAGGCTGTTCCTGCGCGTGGTGCTGGACATCTTCCGCTCGAACCTGGCGGTGGGCCGGTTGATCCTGTGCCGCGACCGTCGCGTGCGCTCGGGCTTCGTGGCGATCCCGCTGCAGCTCACCGACCGCTACGGCCTCGCCGTGCTGGCGTGCATCATCACCTCCACCCCGGGCACCATCTGGGTCAGCTACGACCCGAGCGCGAACATCCTGCTGATCCACGTGCTGGATCTGGTGGACGAGGCGGGCTGGACCGACACCATCAAGCAGCGCTATGAACGCCCCCTGCTGGAGATCTTCCAATGAGCCACAGCCTGCTCGCTGCCGCCGTCATCCTCGCGCAGATCCTGCTGTTGCTGGCGATGAGCTTCTCGATCATCCGCATGGTGCGTGGCCCGCGCGCGCAGGACCGCGTGCTGGCGCTGGACGCGCTGTACGTCAATGCGATGCTGCTGCTGCTCACCATCGGCATCCGCAGCGGCAGCCTGCTCTACGTCGAGGCCGGGCTGATCATCGCGCTGCTCGGCTTCGCCGGCACGGTGGCGCTGTCGAAGTTCCTGATGCGCGGGCAGGTGATCGAATGAGCCACCTCGACGCGCTGCCGCCGTGGGCGGCGATCCTGGTCGCCGTGTTCGTCATGCTGGGCGCGCTGTTCGCCTTCGTCGGTTCGCTCGGCCTGCTGCGCCTGAAGAACTTCTACCAGCGCGTGCACGCGCCGACCCTGGGCACCACGCTGGGCACGTTCTTCATGCTGGCCGGCTCGATCACCTGCTTTTCGGTGCTGCACGGCCGGCCGATCTTCTACGAGATCCTGATCGGCGTGTTCCTCACCCTGACCACCCCGATCACCCTGATGCTGCTGGTGCGGGCCGCGCTGTACCGCGACCGCGAGGAAGGCTCGGCGGACGTGCCGCAGGCGCAGCTGCACGAGTGAGCGCTGCGCGCTGCGCGATCAACCCTTGTCGCGGCCGCGCGGCCTGGGCGCGATCGGCGCGCCGGTTTCGACCGCGGCGATCACCGCCGCGGTGTCCTGGCCGAGCACGGGGGCGGCAAATGGCGCCGGGCCCGGCGTGCGGCCGAAGCGGATCGACTGGGCCACGCCGCGGTAGCGGCCGACCACCGGATGCTCGAAGGTGTCGATGATGCCCTGCGCCTGCACCTGCGGGTGGTTGAACATGTCCTCGATGCGGCGTGCGGCGGCGCAGGGCACTTCGTCGCCGAACCGTTCCTCCCACTCCAGCGCGCTGCGTGCGGCCAGCGCCGCGTGCAGCTGCGGCAGGATTTCGGCGAAGTGCTGCGCGCGCTTGCGCACGCTGTCGTAGCGTGGTTCGGCGGCCAGCGCGTCGAGGCCGGTCTTCGCGCACAGCGCCTTCCAGAAGCGCGGTGTATTGGCCGAGATGTAGATCCAGCCCTCGCGTGTGGGGTGGATGCCGGTGACGCCGCCGGAGCGCATGTCGCGGCCGATGTCGAGCGACTCGCCTTCGGCCCAGATCATCCGCGCCGACTGCATGGTCAGCGCACTGCGCAGCAGCGACACGCCGACGAATTGGCCCAGCCCGCTGCGCTCGCGCTCGTACAGCGCCGACGACACCCCGGCGGCCAGCAGCGCCGCGGCGTAGTAGTCGACCACCGAGCCGTAGATGATCTCCGGCGGCCCGCCGCGCTTGCCCTGCAGCGTGCACATGCCGGTCATGGTCTGCAGCACCTGGTCGTAGCCGGCCTTGTCCTTCAGCGGGCCGCTGTCGCCGTAGCCGGTGATCGCGCAGTAGACCAGCCGCGGGTTGATCGGGTTCAGCTGCTCATGGCCAATGCCGAGCCGCTCCGGCACGCCGGGGCGGAAGTTGTGTACCAGCACGTCGGCGTCGCGCACCAGCTTGAGCAGGGCGGCGTGGTCGTCCGCGCGCTTGAGGTCGAGCACGATGCCGCGCTTGCTGCGGTTGACGCCGAGGAAGGCGCGGCTTTCGCTGGGCAGGGTGGAGGGATACTGGCGCAGGTTGTCGCCATCGGGCGGCTCGACCTTGATCACGTCCGCGCCCTGGTCGGCCAGCAGCGAGCAGGCGTACGGACCGGCGATATAGGCGCTCAGGTCCAGCACGCGCACGCCGGCCAGCGGGCCGTGGCGGGCGGCTTTCGACTCAGGCGGTGGGGTTTCCATGCGCGGCGCGTCCGTGGGGATCGGGGTGGGTGCTGCGGGTCACTCTGCACCATGCTTTCGTCAAGAAACAGGCGAGGCGGCTATGTTCTGGCGCCACAAATTCTTGTGTGACGTTCGCTGTCCGGCACCATGGCCGCGTCATCCGCGCGGCTCCGGGGCGAGCGGCAGCCAGCTCAGCCGCCAGCTGCCGTCGACGCGCCCGCCGGTGCCGAAGTACGGGGTGAACTCCAGCGGCGCGCGGTAGCCCGGGTCCAGCGTGATGCGCGGCACGCCGTCGGCCTGCGCGCCCTGCAGCGTCAGCCATTGCTGCGGCGGCGCGTCGGGCAGGCGCAGGGTTTCCTCGACCTTGAAGCCGTCGATCAGCCCGGTGGCATAGACCAGCGGGCCGCAGGTGACCGCGGCGTATTCGAAGTGCAGCACTTCCTGGCACACCTCGCTGCCGTCCGGCGCGCGCGATTCCTGCACGTTGCGGTTGACCGCGCGGTGCAGCCGCGGCTGCATCGGGAAGCGCGCCACCAGCTCGTCGCCGTCGTGCCATTCGCGTTCGAGCACGGCGTAATGTCCCGGCGACAACGCGACTCCGGCGTCCTCGCCATTGATCACGAGCGTGGCGTCCTTGGCCCACGACGGGATGCGCAGCTTCAGCGTGAAGCGCATCGGGCGGCCGACGGCGATGCGCAGGCGGACATCGTCGGGGTACGGGTAGGCGGTGTGCTGTTCGATGCGCAGTTCGCCGGCGCCATCCAGCGCGAAGCTCGCCGAACCGGCGCCGTAGAGATTGACGGCTATGGCGCCGTCGTCGTCGCGGGCATAGGCGAGCGCGGGCAGTTCCTCCAGCGCCATCGCGCCGCTGGACTTGCAGCAGCGCCAGTAGGTGGTGTGCACGCGGCGACCGTTGGGGAACACGTAGTAGCACCAGTCCTCGCCGTTCGGTGCCTGCGCGCCGAGCAGGTCGTTGTACCCGGTGCGCTCGATCTCCTCGGCGTAGCGCGCCTCGCCGGTGATCGCCAGCAGCTCGCGGTTGAGCTGGATCCACGCCAGCGACGAGCAGGTCTCGACGTAGCCGTACGGACTGAACACGCCGGCCGCGTTGAACACCTCGCGCGAGCGATGTGCCACGCCGCCCCACGGTCCGCCGCCCAAGGTGAGGTGGTACTCGCGGATGCTGCGCCAGGCGTGCTCCACCGCACGGCGGTAGTCGCCGTTGCCGGAGGCGCGATGCAGCTTGGCCACGCCGACCAGGTTCCACGCCAGCTGGTAGGCCTTGCCGGTGGCGATGGCGGAGACGTCCGTACCGGCCAGCGCGCGCGCAAGCAGGGCCAGTTCGCGGTGGCCGTCCGCCTGCTGCAGCACGCGCTGCGCGAGCTCGAGGTAACGCGGCTCGGCGGTGGCGAAGTACAGCTCGACGGCCGGGTCCATCAGCACTGTCGCCGACAGCCCGTGGTGGTTGCCCAGCTCGGTGATGTCGATGCCGCCGTCGGTCAGCGTGTGCCAGCACAGGTCGCCGATCCGGCGCGCTGCCTCCAGATAGCGTGGCGCAGGGAAGTGGCGATGCACTTCCAGCAGGCCGAGGATCAGGTAGGCGTGGGTCCAGATGTCCCAGGTGCGCACGCTGGGTGCGCCGTCCCAGCTGGCCGGCTTCGGCGGCTGCGGGCGCATGAAGCGGTGGTCCGGCGCGTAGGTGCCGAGATAGCCGTCGGGTTCCTGCACCGATACCAGATAGTCGGCGACGCGCAGCACCTGTGCGCGCAACGCCGCGTCGCCGCTGCGCGCTGCCGCCTTCGCGGCGGCGACCAGCCACTTGCCGGCGTGCTCGCCGTACCAGTCGCCCTCGCGGTTTTCGTTGCGTCGTTCGGGCGCGAACAGCGCGATCGCAGGACTGTGCTCATCGACGATGAAGTGCGAGAGCCGGCCGCGCAGGTTGGCGGCAAGCGCCTCGCCGAGCAGGCCACCCAGTTGCACGCGACCCGCCGCTGGCCCGCTCATGCCGCGTCGACCACGCAACGGAAGCCGACGCTGCCGGAGCGGTCCTTGCACGGCGCCATCAGCAGGTACTTGCCGTGCTGGTCGAGCCGGTGCGCTTGCGGGAAATACCAGTGCGAGGTCTGCGGCTGATAGCTGCTGCCACCGCGCAGGATCGCGGCGCGGGTGTGTTCGTCGGCGTACTCGTCGGTCCACTGCCAGACGTTGCCGACCAGGTCGAGCACGCCGAACGGACTGGCCGCGGCCGCGTGCGCATCTACATCGTCCGGCGCACGCAGCGTGCGGCCGCGGTTCGTTGCGGGCACCATCGTTTCGTCCCAGTCGTTGCCCCACGGGTAGCGCCGGCCGTCGTCGCCCTGCGCGGCGTACTGCCATTCCCATTCGTGCGGCAGGCGCTTGCCCGCCCACGCGGCGTAGGCGCGCGCGTCCTCGATCGCGACCCAGGTCACCGGCTTGTGTTCCCAGCCCTGCGGTGGCGCGTCGTCGCGCCAGTGGTGCAGGAAGTTGTGCGGATCGCGCGGGCGCCAGCCGCTGGCGTCGAGGAAGTCGCGGAACTGCGCGTTGGTCACCGGCGTGCGGTCGATGAAGAACGCGCTCATCTCCATCCGGTGGCGATGGCCGCGCCGCGCGCTGTCCTCCCACGGGTATTGCACGTCGTTGCCTTCCCAGGTCTGGCCCTCGATCTCAACACCGCCGACCATGAAGTCGAAGCTGCCTGCAGGAATCGCCAGCATGCCGGGTGGTGCTTCGATAGCAGGCCGCGTGGGTGCGATCGGCACCAGTTGCTGCGGCAGCGAACGCCACTGGTTCGACAGCGACTGCAGCGGCACGGACGAGCGTTCGCGCATGCGCGCCAGGAACGCGTCGAGGCCGTCGAGCGAGGCGCCGGGCGCCAGCGCCAGCAGTGCGCCGAAGCCGCGGCCTTCCAGCGCGAAGTCGAACACCGCGCGGTCGCCGTCCAGCCGCGGCTGCAGCGGCACGCCGTGCCAGGCGTCGTACCAGCGTGTGCCGTCGCGGTGCGGCAGCGCGATCTGCTCGCCGGCCACCGCGTACTCGTTACGGTTGACCAGGGTCCACAGCGTGAAGGCGTCGGTGAGGAAGCGACTGGCGAACACGCCGGCCTGCAAGGTGCGCTCGTACGGCCGCCAGTCGCGGCTGACCAGCGCGGGCGCGAACTGACGCTCGATTGCGGCGATGCGGCGCAGCGTCTCGGCATCGCGCGGGGTGAACTGGTTCCAGATGCCCCAGACGTTCTCCCACGCGTTGTAGCCGATACCGTTGAAGAAGATGTACTGCAGGTCGTGGTTGCGGTCGCGGCCCCAGCGGTTCTCGTAGTTGATCATGTGGCGCGGCTCCAGCCACTTCCACTTGGCAACCGGCGGGATCACCTCGTTCGGCGCCTTCTTGCCCCAGCTCTGCACGTTCCAGATCAGCTGCTCCTCGGAGCTGATGGTGGACTCCGGCTGCAGCACCACCGGGCAGCCGAGCGCGTCGCAGGCGTCGAAGAACGCACGCGGCACGCCGTTGTAGGTGTCGCCGTTGATGCCGTCGGCGCCGACTGCCCTGACCAGCTCGGCGATCGCCTGCCAGTCGTTTTGTTCCGGCTCGCGCGTGCCGTGGTCCCACGGCATGGTGGGCAGGAACACGCGCACGCCGCGGCGGTGGAAATCGTCCACCGCGCCCTTCAGGCCGGCGAGGCCGCCGGGCAGGTCGTGCGCCAGGTCGGTCTTGTTGCGGTCGTCGAGGCCGATGTTGGGATAGACGAACCAGATCAGCACGCTGTCGATGCCGCCGTAGCGCGCCTCCAGGTCGTCCAGGTAGCGGTCGACGGTGTAGCGGCCGGCCACCGGATCGTAGAAGTAGCGGTCCTCCACCATCATCTGCGCGTGCACGAAGTTGCGCTGCGCCCACTGCAGCTCGGGGCGGCGGTAGTTGGCGTCGTCGTAGCCGATGCGCACGAGGTGCTCGCGGCGCCAGTCGGTCAGCTCGCGAACCCAGTCGTCGGCGCTGCCGTCCACGTCCATCTTCCAGTGGCCGATCTCGGCGAACGGCCAGCCCGGCGCCTTGCCGGGCGTGGGCAGGTAGCGGCCGGTGGTGACGTGCGAGAACTTGAACTCGTGGCGCACGCACGACGCGGCTGGCGTATCGGGGGAATCGGGGTCGGTGCTCATCGGGTACTCGGTAACGCCGTGCGTGGCGAAGTCATTGCAGCGTCTGGTAGACGAGATCGTGGAAGTTGCGGCTGATCCGCGGCAGGTCCTTGCTGCCATCCTCGCGCGGCAGGTGCTGCAGCATGAGGATCATCAGCAGATGTTCGTGCGGGTCGATGCTGTAGCTGGTCGAGGCGGCGCCGCTCCAGCCGAACTGGCCCGCCGAACCGAGCTGGCCGCGCCGCGCCGGATCGAGCACCACGTAGCCGCCGAGGCCGAAACCCTCGGCGTCGCTGAACTGGGTCACCGGCGGATCGAGCATGGTGAGGTGGTTGCGCAGCATCAGCTCCACCGTCTTGCGGCCCAGCACGACGTGGCCGTCCAGCGTACCGCCGTCGAGCAGCATCTGCGCAAAGCGCGCGTAGTCGCCGGCGGTGGAGTACAGGCCGCCGGCGCCGCTGGCGTAGGCATTCAGCGGCTCACCCGGGTGCCGGGCGCTGGCGGTGTCGGCGAGGCGCAGTCGGCCGTCCTTGCCCATGGTGGCGAGGTCGACCACGCGCGAACGCTGCGCTTCCGGCACACGGAAGCCGGTGTCGCGCATCTGCAGCGGGTTGAAGATGCGTTGCTGCAGGAAACTCTCGAACGGCTGCCCCGAGACCACCTCGACCACCCGCGCCAGCAGTTCCAGCGAGGCACCGTCGTAGCCGAAGCGCGTGCCGGGGTCGGCGGCCAGCGGCACGCGGCGCATGCGTTCGGCGAAGCCGCGCAGGTCGCGTGCACCGTGTGGGTCGGCGCGCTCCATCAGCCGCACCGCCAGCTCGTCGCCCTTGCGGCCGGCCGGGTAACCGGCGGTGTGGGTGAGCAGCGCATGCAGGGTGACCGGCTTGTCGGCCGGCCGCAGCTTCGGTGCGTCGACGCTGCCGCCGATGAGCACCTGCGGTGCGTCGAAGCCGGGCAGGTAGCGCGACAGCGGGTCGTCCAGGCCGAGCTTGCCTTCCTCCACCAGCAGCATCACCGCGACCGAGGTCACCGTCTTGCTCATCGAGTAGATGCGGAAGATCGCGTCCTTGCGCATCGGCTCGCGCCGCGCGAGGTCGCGATGGCCGTAAGCCTGCCAGTCCACGAGGCGGCCGTTGCGCGCGAGCAGGGTGACGCCGCCGAGGTAGCCGTCGTCGCCGGTGGCCTTGTCCATGAAGTCGTGCAGCCGCTGCAGACGCACGGAGGAAACGCCCTGCGCTTCGGGTTGCACCTGCGGCAGTGGCGTGGCCGCGGCGGCCAGCGACGGCAGCGCCATGCACAGCAACACCGCCGCCAGCAGCCTGGACCGGGCGGTGTTCCTGCGGGCAGGGTTGCTGCGTACGTCGATCATCGGAAGCCCTCGCCGCGGTCGCGACGCCACGGGGAGGCGAAGCGTCGCGACCCGCATAGCGTCACGCCGGGGTCAGAACGTGATCGTATACGTCAGCGAGGTCATGCGGCCACGGCCGGCCCAGTAGTTCTGGTAGCCGGCGAGCTGCGACCAGCTGAGGATGTATTGCTTGTCGAACAGGTTCTCGACGCCGAGCGACAGCTTGCCGTAGCGCGCCATGTCGTAGTTCACGCCGAGGTCGAACAGGGTGTAGCCGTGGGTCTGTTCGTCGTAGCTGTACGTCCTGCCGTCGTAGGCACGCGTGTCGCTGCCGCGGAGGTGACGGCCGAACAGCGAGGTGAAGCCGAGCGTGGCGTCCGCGTTGGGCAGGAACTTCCAGGTCACTGCGGCGGCGAACTTGTCCGGGTTGATGTCGAGCACGCCCATCGGCTTGTTGAGCCCGCCCGCGCCGTAGCGGCCAGCCGGGTCGGCCGACCAGAACGCCGTCTTGCCGCGGATGTGCGAGTACAGGCCGGTCACCTTCCACTGCTCGTCGAAGCGCCATTCGCCGGTGACCTCGGTGCCCTCGATGCGCACCGGGGCGCGGGTCAGGATGAAGTCGCTGGTGTTCGGGTCGATCGTCAGCGAGGCGCCGAACGGCGACTTGGAAATGTAGTGGGTGGCGCCGAACGCGCCGTGGTCGCCGCGCCAGTTGAAACCGGCCTCGGTGTTCTTGAAGACGATCGCGTCGAGGTCGCGGATGCGGCTGACGGACTGTCCGGGCACGTTGATGTTGCGCAGCGGGATGCCGATGTTGGGCAGGGTGAAGCCTTCGCTGTACGAACCGAACAGCGACCACTCGCTGTCGATGCGCCAGATTGCGCCGAAGTTTTTCAGGTTCTTGGTGTACTTCACGCCGCCACCTTCGACGAACACGCGGTTGCGGTACCAGGTGGTGGTGTAGCTGTTGACGGTGAGCTTGTCGTCCTCGCGGCGGATGCCGCCGCTCAGGGTCAGCGGGCCGACATCCCACGACAGCTGGGCATACGGCGCCGTGCTCTTGTAGTTCATCGGCGGCACCCACAAGCGCTTGGTCAGCGCCAGCTGCTGCTGCGCCTTGTCGCGGCCGAAGTCGATGCCGGTGTGCAGCTCCAGCCCGCTCACGTTGAACAGCTCGGAGCGGGTCCAGGAAGTGCGGATGCCTTTCTTGTGCGAGTCGATCTCCGACTGGTCGAACAGCGTGCCCATCGGCGCGATCAGCGGGTCCTGCTTGTCCGAGCTGTTCTCGGGTAGGTAGCGCATCGCCTGGTCGGCCTTGTAGACGTTGATCTCCAGCGCGCCGCCGAAGAAATCGGCGTTGCTGTAGGCCAGGCTGTACTGCTTGAAGTCGTTGAACGCGCCCCTCGAGCCGAAGATGTGGCCCTTCTCCGAGGTGTTGGTGCGCGGCACGGCGCACGGCGGATCGTCGGTCGGGCCGCGGCAGCCCAGCACCTGGACGTAGTTGCCCTTGCCCTCGATCTTGAAGTGGCTGTAGGTCGCCTGCAGGCGCTGCTCGTTGGACGCGCCGAAGTTGAAGCCGCCCTTGAGGAACAGGTTCTTCGAGGTGGAGTCGGCCAGCGAGCCGCTGGTGTTCATGCCGATGCGGCGGCCGTCGCCGTCGTAGGAGATGCCGCGGTCGATGTACGACGCCGAGAGCAGCACGTCGTAGGCGTCCTGTTTGGCGGCGAAGGTGAGGCCGGTCTTCCAGCCTTCGCTGCCGCCGTGGCCCTGGGTCTGATAGCGCGTGGTAAAGGTGGTCTCGGTGCCCTGCTTGGTCGGCACCTTGGAGATGTAGTTGATGATGCCGCCGGCGGCGCCGATGCCCTCGGAAGCGGACGGGCCGTTGATCACTTCGACGCGGCCGATGATGCCCATGTCGGTGAAGGTGCCGTTGCGGGTGCCCTCGCGCAGCGGGGAGCCCTGCGGGATGCCGTCGAACAGGCGTAGCGGGATGCGCCCGCGCAGGGTCTCGCCGGTGTTGCTCATCGCCTGCGAGGATTCGGCGTAGCCCGGTACCGAGCGCGCCAGCACCGCGGTGGCGTCCTCGGTCACCAGCAGGGTGTGCTGGATCTCTTCCTTCGAGATCACGGTGATCGCGCCGGGGATCTCGTCGACCGCCTTCGGCGTGCGCGTGCCGGTGACGATGATGCGGTTCAGGTCGACGACCTTGTCGTCCTTCTTCTTCGCGTCCGGTGTGCCGGCAGTCTGCGTGGCGGTGCTGCCGGCAGGTGTGGCGTCCTGCGCGTGCGCGCCGGCCGGGATCGCGGAGAACAACAGGATGCTGCTGATCGCGGCGGAGAGTGGCTTGATCATGGTGTGTCTCATCATGGTGTTGGGTGGCCGCGGCCCGAGCGGAACGGTGGCCGCGATGCAGCGCAATGCGTCAGGAACGATCTGGGGTGTGTTTCATTCGCGGCGCCCTCCCCGGCGTCCGGCAGCCCTGTGCGTGATTCTGGGCGAGCCTATGCGCTTCGCCGTTCGCAATGAACCAGCGCGGACTATGTTCAGAGGCTAGTTTTTGTTGCTTACGAACGAAGCAAATGTTTGCCGCGATGCAACATCAGCGTCATTGGCCTCGTGCAGGCATGGCTCAGGGCGAGCGCGCCTGCACCGCCTTGCGGCTTTCCTGCAGGAACACGGTGACCAGCCGCACGCGCACGCTGGAACGCGACCACACGATGCCGATGCGCCGCGGCACCGTCGGCGCGGGCAGCGGGATGCGCGCCAGTTGCACGCCTTCGGGCCACGGATGCGCCCAGTCCGGCACCAGCGACACGCCGAGGCCGCGGTCGACCATCACGGCGATCGCGTTGAGCGCGTTCAGTTCGAAGCGCTCGCGCGGCACGATGCCGTGGGCGCGCAGGTACTCGTCGGCTTGGCGGCCGCCCCACTGGTTGCGGTCGTAGCGGATCAGCGGCTGGGTCGCCAGCAGCTCGTGCGGGTCGCACCCGGCCATGCTCTTCGGCGCCAGCACGATCAGCGGCTCCTCGCGCAGCAGCAGCCATTCGCAGGTCTTGGGCAGCGCGAACGGCGCCTGCAGCACCACCGCCGCGTCGAGGTCGCCAGCTTCCACCGCGCGGTAGAGCTCGGCCGAATAGCCCGGCTTGATGAACACGTTGATCTGCGGGAACGCATCGACCATGCGCGCCAGCACGTCGGGCAGGATGCCGGCCAGCGCGGTGGGGCAGGCGCCCAGGCGCAGCTCGCCGGAGACCGCGTTCTCGTTCGCCACGCTGCGCAGGTCGGCCACGTTGCGCAACAGGTCGCGCGAGCGCTGCAGGATGCGCGAGCCCTCCTCGGTGACGCTCACCGTGCGGCCGACGCGGGCGATCAGGGTGGCGCCGATCTCGCGCTCCAGCGTGCGGATCTGCTGCGCCACCGCCGCTGGCGTGATGTTCAGCACGCGCGCCGCGGCCGCCATCGAGCCCTGGTCGACGATGGTGATGAAGGTATGCAGGAACTGGGTTTCCACGGCGCCTCGCTGGATGCTTGCGACAGGCTGTGCGGCCTGCCGATCCCTTCCATCATGCCGCCTCGGGCGGTGCCCGGCGAGTGCCGGCGCGAGTTCAGTCGTTGCGGTCGGCGTAGATGGTCAGTCCCTTCAACGAACG
Organism: Rhodanobacter thiooxydans LCS2; assembly: GCF_000264375.1. Classification (GTDB taxonomy): domain Bacteria; phylum Pseudomonadota; class Gammaproteobacteria; order Xanthomonadales; family Rhodanobacteraceae; genus Rhodanobacter; species Rhodanobacter thiooxydans. The sequence goes on along the minus strand of NZ_AJXW01000002.1, from coordinate 49,914 downwards.
CGTGGGCGCCGGGAAGCACAGGCTGGCGAGGTAGCCGATCACGATGCACAGCAGGATCGAGATCGCCAGGTAGAAGTACGGATGCACCAGGCGGAACAGCCAGGCCACCAGGGTGAGGCCGATGCTCGCGGCAATGCCGATGGCCACGCCCGGCGAGTTGGCGCGGCGGGTGAACATGCCCAGCGTGTAGGCACCGGCGAAGCCGCCGCCGAGCAGGCCGGCCAGCTCGATCGAGACGTCGAACAGCGAATGCACGTCGAAGCGCGACAGCAGCAGCGCTGCGCCGATGCCGATCAGGCCCACCGCGATGGTCATCAGTTCGGCGAAGAACACACTCTTCTTCTGCGTGGTGTTCTTCGCCAGCTTGTCGTAGAAATCCACCGAGACCAGCGTGGCGACGCTGTTCATGATGCCGGACAGGGTGGCCATCGCCGCGGCGAAGATGCCGGCGACGATCAGCCCGGTCACGCCCATCGGCAGTTCGGCGGCGATGAACAGCGGGAAGGTGGCGTCGATCGGCAGCAGCGGATTCATCCGCTCCGGGTTCGCCTTGTAGTACACGAACAGTGCGGTGCCGATGAGGTAGAACACGAAGCCGCCGGGGACCATGATCGCGGCGAAGGCCCAGATCGAGCGGCCCGCCTCCTTGTCGGACTTGGTCGACAGCGTGCGCTGCATCAGCACCTGGTCCTTGGGGAAGGTCAGCACCACGTCGAACAGCACCAGGAAAATGAAGCCCCACACGGTGGCCTTGGTGAGGTCGAAGCTGAAGTCGAACAGGTGCATCTTGTTCTCGGCCATGGCCGTCGAGACAAACTCGCCGATGCCGCCGTGCAGACTCCAGATGATGAAGCCGATCGCGAAGATCGCGCCGCCCATCTTCACGATCACCTGCACGAAGTCGGTCCAGATCACCGCCTTCATGCCGCCCATTGCGGTGTAGATGATGGTGAAGCCGCCCATCAGCACCACGCTCAGGGTGACGCTGATGCCGGTGATGGTGGCGATCGCCAGCGCCGGCAGGAACAGGATCACGCTCATCCGGCTGCCGATCTGGGTGAGGATGCACAGCGCACTGGCCAGCATGCGGATGCTGGGGTGGAAGCGCGTCTCCAGGTAGGAGAACACACTCATCAGGTCGAGCCGGCGCAGCAGCGGCACGATCCACACCGCCACGAACATCAGGCCGAACACCGCGATCAGGTTGTTGGTCAGGTACTGCCAGTTGGTTTCGAACGCCTTGGCCGGGATCGCGATGAAACTGATCGAGCTGGTATTGGCGGCGTACAGGCTCACGCCTGCGGCCCAGAACGGGATGCTGCGCCCGCCGACGAAGAAGTTGGAGGTGGAGTTGCGTTTCTCGCGCAGGTAGAAATACAGGCCGATGCCGATCATGCTCGCGAGATAGACCACGATCACGATCCAGTCCAGCCAGCGCAGCAGCAGCTTGTTGGACTGCACGCTGGCGTAGCCGAAGTCGACGCGCGTGCCGTCGGCGCTGCGTTGCGCCCAGAACATGCCGTCGGTCCAGGCGCCGGCGGCGATCACGCCGGAAGGCGCGGCACCGGGCAGGGTGGCCCAGGCGCCGGTGATGGTCTGGAAGGTCATCAGCCGGGCTGGTGCATCCGCGTGTGCGCCGTCGCGCACCATATAGAGCGCGTTCGCCTGGCCCAGCGCATGGCCGGAACCGGGCAGCAGCCGGCCCGGCACCTGGCCGCGTTCGCTCCAGCCGTCGGCGGCGCTCCAGCGCCACAGCTTCTCGGTGGCGCCGGAAGGGTCGGGCACGCTGACCAGCACCGCTGCGGCGCGGGCGACCGCCGAACTGGGCGCGCCGCCGCCGGGCCACCCGGCCAGCACGTTCCAGCGCGGCTGTTCCGCGTTCGTCTGCAGCTGCAGCAACTGCGCCCTGCCATCCGCGCCGATGCCGGCGATCCACAAGATGTCGTTGGCCCATGCGCCGCGCACCGCGTGGAGCGGAGCGGGCAAGGGCGGCAGCGGTTGCAGCTGGAGTTGATCCTCGCTGGCGTGCAGGCGGGCCACGCCGGTCACGGCGCCGGAATCCGCCGCGGTGGTCAGCAGCCACGCCCGCGTGCCGTCGTCGATGATGCCCGCGGCCGATGAAACGCCGGTCGGCCAGGGCAGCCGGGCCCAGGTCTTGCCGGCGTGGTCGAGACGCCACACTTCGGCGTCGGAAATCGCCAGCGGCCGGCCGTCAACCACGGCGATGTCGCGCAGCGGCACGCTCGTCTCCAGCGCCGGCAGTTGCCCCGCGCGCAGCGGCGCCAGGCTTTGCGCGTGCGCAGGCGCAAGCACGGCGAGCAGCAGCAGGCCCAGCCAGACTCGCAGTGCGCGCGGCCCTCGGCGAGAAGAAAGCGCAACCCCCTCGCGCCTGCGCATCAGCCCGGTCGCCGTGCGGCGGCAAGCAGGGCCTGCGCGCGCTTCAGGAAGGGCGGGTCGATCATCCGGCCGTCGACCACGAAGGCGCCGCGCGATTGCGCGCCGGCCGCCTGCGCGGCCTCGACGATCCGGCGCGCCGTCTCCAGCTCCGCCTCCGACGGCGCGAACGCTGCATTCGCCAGCGCCACTTGGCGCGGATGCACGCAGCTCTTGCCGATGAAGCCGAGCCGCCGCGCCATGCGTGCCTCCTCGCGGTAGCCTGCGTCGTCATCCAGCGCGGCATAGGCGCCGTCCACCGCGAACACGCCGGCCTGAGCCGCGGCCATGCGCAGGGCGAACATCGCCGCGTGCACGTTGCGCGGGTCGGCGCGGTCGATGCCGTGTGGCTCGAACAGGTCGCCCAGGCCCAGCTGCAGTCCCGCCACGCGCGGGTGCGCCGCGGCGATGCGCGCGGCGTCGGCCAGTGCGCGCGGCGTCTCGATGTTCAGCAGCAGGCCGATCGGGTGCGCCACGGCGTTCGCGCGCTCCGCCGCCTCGAGCGCGGCCACTGCGTCGAGCACGGCCTGCGGCGACTCGATCTTGGGCAGGTTGAGCAGGGTGACGCCGGGGCGGGCGACCGCGGCAAGGTCCGCCGCGAAGTGCGGCGAATCCGGCGCGTTGGTGCGCACGATGATCAGCTTGGCCGCCTGCGCCACCGCCGTGCCGGCGACGAAATCCGCCACCATCGCGCGCGCTTCGGCCTTGCGCGCTTCGGCGACCGCATCCTCCAGGTCGAACGACAGCGCATCGGCATCGCCGGTCAGCGCCTTGGCGAACAGCTCCGGCCGTGAGCCGGGCACGAACAGCTTGCTACGCATCGGGTCGCCTACCGGTTGCCATCCTCGTCATGCCGGCGAGTGTGCGGCAAGCCACCTCCTGAATCGAGCCGGCACGGCATGTTCAAAAGATAGTTTTTCTATCGAGGCTGCCAGCTGGCTGCGGATTCGCCGGCGTCGCCGGTCGCCTGTGCCGTGAAGTGCAAGCGGCGCCTTGCCGGCACGACCGGCATGCGGCGGAGGTTAGTCGCCGGCTTCCGTCTCCGGCCTTTTTGCGGCGTCCAACTGCTCGCGATTGCACCATCCCTTGTGCCAGGCAAGCGCCATCGCGGAGCCATGCGCGTAATGGCACTTTTCCCGCGGTTCGCCGCAGTCGCGTGCGTAATAGCCTTCGATCCACGCTTGCAGCGGATACTGCATTCCGCGCTCCTTGACCATGCTGGCGTCCTCGGTGGGCGTCATGGAAGCCTGGGTGAGGTCGGCAGACCTGGGGTTCAAGTATGGAAAAGCCCGCCAAAGCGGGCTTGGATCCATCTATGCCGGGGGATGGCCGGGATGATCGCCTCACGGCGGCAGATTAGCTACACAGGGTGAAGCCGTTCACATTTTTTCATTTCACGATCTGGCAGATCGTGATATTCGTCACGCTTTGCAAAATGCTGGTGCCCCACCAGGACTCGAACATCGCATCCAAGCTATTGTTGTATAGAGAATACTATAGTAGGCCGTGCAAATAGGACTCACTTTGTGACTCACTTTCCGATCAGTGCACACTGGACGCATGGGGACTACCTCGGACGTGGGCTAGTGATTAGGTCTGGTGCGGTTTTCAAAGCCAAGTGTAAAAATGGACTTTGCATGCCCTTGGAGCCTTGATTTGAAGTACCGCACCGGTCAGCTGACAACCGATCAGCCAATACACTCAGCATCACGGAAGCTCGTGGCCACCCGACACGCACCCGGCCGGGGTCCTAAGCGCAGCGAGTACGACAGCAGCGATCGTCTTCCCGACATCGAGATGCTCCTCGATCGCACTGTCCAAGAGATCCAGCACATTCATCTCGTCCGAAAGCGCAGTAAGAAGACGTTCGACAGACTGTGGGAACGGGTGTGCGGAAAGTTGGCCGAGCTTGGAAATGCTTCCGCCTACGCGCGCTGGAGACGGGATGACACCCTCCGGAACCTCGACCAGTTCCAGAAGCTGGATGCTGCGGTGGCAGAAGCTTGGGCTGCAAGTGTGACGCCAATCAGCTCTAAAGACGTCGTTTTTGACGGCAGGCAGTTCCAGCGATTGCGGGAAGAACGCTCCGCGCTAAAACTGGAAATCGAGATCTCGATCGATCATGTTCTAGAAGTGGCGGTTGCGTACTGGATCGAAGCGATGAACGCCTACAGGGATGGCGATGAACTGCGTGCCATGCATGCACTCATTCGATGTCACTTCAACCTAGGGATTGCTCACGCTCTCAGGATGACGCATGACACCAAGGAGGATGATGGGCGGCAGTCCGGTCAGAGAGAAAGGGACGCGTTGGCCGGGGCCGTCCTGAATGTCATGCAGAACTTCACCGTCACCAAGTCGATCTATAACGAAAACCTCCTGCTCGAAGGCATCACCCATGCCATGGAAGCTGACCCTGCCTACGCAGAGGTGTTGCACTCCTATGACGCCCTGGTAAGCAATGGCAAGGTCACGAATGATCCGATCAGCACTCGGTTCCCGAGCAGATTGAAAACGTGGGTTACTGGCAAGAAGCCGCTCTATCCGCACCTTGCACTCCAGTTCAAGAACTTGGCCCAGCAGATCGAGAAGAAGCCGGCTACCAGAAATATCGTTCGCCGTAAAGCCAACGGCTAGCTGACCCATTTTTTCGTGGGCTGGTCTTTTTGACACTTCTTCGGTCAGCGGCGCACGGTGCGCCGCGACAAAACGGAGAAGTCCTATGTCTTGTCATACCGCAGTCCGCAGCGCGCCCACTGCCCATCCCACCCCGGCACCCCGCCGGCTTTCGCAGGCCCTGTCCGCCTCGATGCACGGTTTCGAGTCGTCGGAGCCAGTCTTCGACCAGGCCCTGATGGACCGTCTGGGCGCCATTATTCAGTCCATCCAGTTCGCCCCTGACTTCGACCAGGCCATGCGTCTCCCTGCCGTACTGGACTTTGTCGGGGTCTCCAAAAGTACCTGGTACGCACGCCTGAATCCGCGCTCCAAGACTTTTGACTCGCGTGCGCCGCAGCCGTTCAAGCTCGGCCCCTCCCCGAACTCGCCCTCCGTCTGGTGGCGTTCGGCCGTGATGGCCTATCTCAAGGTCTGCGCCAGCCCGCAGGCTTGGGTCTAAGGGGAGGCACGTCCATGAAAGTCGACAACCTCCTCCCGCCGCCGAAAGCCGAAAACCTGCAGACTCAAGCCCAGCGCTGCAAGGACGCTCTGCTTGGCCTGCAGCCCAAAATCCAGCATCAGAAGAACCAGCTCTTCACCATGTTGTATCCGGTGATCGTGGAGCTCCTGGAAAAGCGCGTCAGCCAGAAAGACATCCTTGCCGTCCTCCAAGCTCAGGGTTTGAAGTTGCACCCCAGCCGCTTCAAAGCTCTGATGACCGCGCATGCGGCATGTGCCGACCATTCGCTCACGTCGGCCACAGGCACGGATACCGATGAGGTGCAGGCATGAGCATGATGCCCCCACCCGCAAGCTACCCCATCGAAGCCTTCCATGCCGCTGTTCGTGATGCGATCTGGGAGGTGCTGGACCAGGTCCAGGCGCCGGACGCCCTGGTAGCAGGCGCCGCCCTGACGGCGATGGCCATCGCCTGCCAGGCGAATGTGGACGTGATGCTGCCTTCCGGTCTGCGTCGCCCATCCAGCCTGTACACGGCGCTGATCGGTCAGTCCGGTGAACGCAAGACTACCGTGGATGATTTGATCAGTGCACCGATCTATGCATACGACCAGAAGCACGCAGCCTCGGATGCTGACATGCAGGCGCATTACAGAGCGAACCTGCGCCTGTGGCAAGCAACCAACAACGCGCTGCAGCGCAAGATCGACAAGTCGGCGCAGGGTACCGCCGACGTGAAGCAGCACCATGACGAGGTGGTGGAGCAGGAGCGCCAGGAGCCAGATAAACCGGTGCTCAAGCAGATCATCTATCAGAGCATCACTGAGCGCCCTTTGCTTGAAGCGTTGCATGGCCGTGGCAAGTCCATCGCCATCCTGAGCGATGAAGGCGAGATCGTGCTCAAGAGCGGTGCCATGAAGAAGATGGGCAACCTAAACAGAGCGTGGGATGGCAAGCCCCTGAGCCTGGATCTCGTCGACGTGCGTGTCCGGGTCGTCGATCCGCGCATCACCATCAGCTTCATGGTTCAGGAAGAAGTGATCGAGGAATTTCTGGGTAGGCGTGGTCGCATTGCCCGCGGCTCTGGTCACCTGGCGCGTTATCTGATCGCTTGGCCTGCTTCCACCGTGGGGTTTCGCAAGATGACGCTTGGCGATCATGCCTGGACCCATCTGTCCGCGTTCCACCAGCGGATTACCGAGCTGCTGGATGAAGCCGACCTCAGGCAGACCAACAACGAGCCACGCACGCTGCTGAAGTTCTGCACCGAGGCCAAGGAGCTGTGGGCTGAGTCCTACGACTGGATCGAGAAGGGTCAGCGACCCGGCGAACGCTTCTACAGCATCAAGGATTTCGCATGCAAGATGTTGGAGCTCGCTGGTCGCGTAGCCGCCATCCTCCACTACTTCAACCGCCTGAAAGGCGAAATCAGCCGGGAGACGCTGCAGCGCGCCCTTACGATCGTGGGCTGGCATCTGGATGAGTTCAATCGCCTGTTCGGGGATACGAACTGCACCCCCCAGATTGAGCAGGACGTCCTGTATCTGGGCGACTACCTTCTCAACCGGCACTGGCTGCGTGGAGAAGGCCAAGCCTATTGGAACGAGGTCCGCACCCACTGCAAGCTTCGTGACCAAATGCGCTTTGAAGCGGCCCTTCGCAGGCTCGAAATTCAAGGTGCGGTAGAGGTTGGGATGGATTACACGGGCAGCGGCAAGGGCAAGCGCGTCATCATCCTCAATCCCTTCCGCTTCCAGCAAGCTGCAATGGCCTGACCCTCTTCCAAGGGCCGTCACCAGACGGCCCTTGTTCTATGCATGCATTGCACGATGCACAAGTGTTGAGAATGCAGATCATGCAACCTCCTCTCGCCCTCCCGGCGGCAAGGGTCGGTTCCTGTAATCAGCGACTGTACGGGCAGGGTGGCTCCTCGAACTTTGCCGTGACTTGCATATCGGGAATGCCGATCCTGCAATGCATACGGTGGCACACAGGCATTGGGAGAAAGCAACTCGATGCTGACACCTACCATTCCCGCTGCGGGACACGCATACCTGCGATGTCTGCTGACGCGGGCCAATCTGCGTACGGCCTTGCCGATTTTTGATCTGCATGCACGCGCTCGATCCTGCAGCGCCCGGCATGGCGTTGATACACACCGCTCAGCTACTTGGCTTGATAGTGCTGTTACTTGCAGTGACCTGTTTCTCACTCTTCCAGGCTGATCCTGTAGACAGGGCCACAGAATAGAGTTGGCGTGTTTCTTTACGCATTAAAGGTTAACCATATGTGGAGGTTGTACAGGTCATCGATACAAGCCTCTACCGAGTCGAACAGTCGATGACAGACGCTGTCCCACTTCTCTGGAGGGGAATGAGCTGGCTACAACAGCAATTTCATGCCTCTTCTTTACTTCTTTTATCAGGGGACATGAGGCAGCGCAGTTAACGTTTCTCTCTCTACAACCACAAATCATCCGGCAGCACGTCAACCGGTAGGGGTTTCCCCCGCCGGTTTTTTGTTGTCAAAACATAGGAAAATGAGCATGGCAAGTTATCGCGCCGAACTGAAGAGCGGTAAAAAGGGCTCGGCAGCCCACCACAGTCGTTATGACACCCGGACAGGCACGAAGTACGAAGACAAAGAGGATCTGCTCGCATTCGAGTACGGAAACTTTCCCGAATGGAGCCCTGATCACCTGACCTTCTGGAAGAACGCTGACAAGTACGAGCGCAGTAACGCGGCGGTCTATCGGGAGTGGATCATCTCCCTTCCGAACGAATTCGATGTCGATGCGAACATTCAACTGGGCAGGAGGATCGTCGCAGCCATCGTAGGCGCACGCCCTTGGCAGATGGCCCTACATGGCCCGGAAGGTGAGCTCACCGGTATTCCGAACCCGCATATCCACGTCATGTTCTCGGATCGCGCACCGGACGGTATCGCGCGAACGCCGCAGCAGTATTTCTCACGCTACAACAGCAAACACCCGGAACGAGGTGGTTGCAGGAAGCTCAGTGGCGGTCAGCCTCCTCAGCAGATGCGAGAAGATCTGATCGCTGACCGGAAGGCGATCGCCGATATCCAGAACGAGGCGCTCGCGCACGCCGGCCTAGATGTCCGTGTCGACCACCGCAGCCTGCATGACCAAGGCATCGAGCGGAAACCTGGACTCCACCTCGGGCCAGCCAAAGTAAAGCGGATGACGCGCGAAGAACGGGAGGCCTACGTGGCCGGTAGTGAAATACACAGCCGCACGAAGCTGTAACGCTATTTGGGAATTTAGCGCCATTCATTTTCCAGTTAGCTCACGCCATCCGAATTCAAGGTGAGCGGCGTTCCCAGATTGGTTGGTTACTGCTATCACGCCCCGCTGGAGCGTGTCTTTTCATTCAACTCCGTGCGTCTGGTGGGCGAGCTTTTGAAGCGGGATTCCTCTGTGGTAGTGAGCCAGAAACAAAAAAAGCTATACCCGCCAGCCCGCGCGATGGCAGATCAGTAGATTCGCCTAATACGGTCGTTTCTGAGCACGAACGGCATGCACGCCGGAAATATACGCGCATGAATCATATTGATCGCGGACGAGTACAAGGATCGCCCCCGCCGACCGCCGTGTGGCGACAGGCATGCAGGGCCGTAGGGGGTGATTTTCTGCGGTCGAGCGCTATACGACTACGGGATAGCAGGGACTTCTGGGCCAGTCAGCAGGCTCTGGGTCAGTGCGATTCCCTTAAGGAACTCCAGATGCCCGTTGATATCGAGCACTGCTAACACAGTCAGCACGGCGACGAGCCAAACTACCCCAGAGATAAAGGTCAGCGTGAGTCGCTGCTTCTTGACCCGTTGCTCAATGGCAGTGAAAAGTGGCAAGACGTTTGTTCCACTATCGCCCGGCATGCTTGCGACCTTTGCCTTTCTGCGAACGATCTGCGAAGCGATAGCATCAACCGAATGGCGCTGGTTCGATACCATCGTTAGGATGAAAATACTGAAAATCGCCACGCCGACCATTACTGCATAGTTGCGAAGAATTTGGCCGCCGACGATCGTCGCTCCGGCCAACAGGATGGCAGCTGGAAGCGCAAGCAGCTGGTTCTGAATGTCAGCGAGGGTCTTGTTAAGACTGAGCGTGTCTTCCAAGTTCAAGCGTTCGACTTCGCTCTTGACCTTGGCGACGGAGAACTCAGCCATGTACATCGCCAGTGATTGGCGGGCGTTCGTCGCGATGTCGTGGAACGCGGCCAGAACTTCAGACATGGTCACGCCGCGCCGCGGCTTGAATTGCTCAATCAGGCTGGAACGGACGATCGAATGCTTCTGATCGACATGCGACTCGCGATTGCCAAACTCAGCCGTGAAGCGAGAAAAGTCAGGCAGGTCGCGAAGGTCAGAGGCGCCAAAGTCCGCGCGGATCTCGAGCTGGGCATCATGGCTTGCAACAAATAACAGACCGCCATTACGCACATCTGCCAAGTCGTGGAGGACCGTCCATAGGCGGACAGTGGTCAAGTATTTGTCCACGGCAGTCGGATGCACCGAAGTGCCTTCAATTGGAGGGTACGAATAGCGTTGATCCCGCAGGGTGAATCGCTCGGGAATCCGGCGGCGGTTTTCCGCTGTCTGGAGCATGTGCTCCATGTCTTCGTAGACATGTGCGCTACCAGGGTAGAAGCCTATGATGCGGAGGTCAGCGCGGCAGGTGCCCGCCAGAGCTCCGGACAGACCTGCCAAGTGGGATTCAACGTCATCAAAATCGAACCCCGACGGTAGCTTTCCCTCCCAGAGTGCGCCACCGGCCACGCGAGTGAGTTCGCTTAGGTTATCGAACAACCAGAGCGCCATGTCGTGTGGATTGTCAGGTAGTGCCGTCGACATGTTCCTGGATTTCCCGCCTCAGCTGCTGGTTCGGCTGCCTGATGATGATCGAATCGGTCCGGGGGTCATATACGACCTTTCCAGTCCGAACGTCTTCGACGTCGAAGGCTACGCTGACGGTACCCATCGTGCCGCGGATGCGTCTCAAGGCCTGCGTCACTTTCCGATCCGGTTTAAAGCGTCCATTGAACCGGTAGGCGCGCTCACCGTCAGTCTGACTCTGGCTGTGCGTGATGAACTCCTCTGGCGCAGCAGGGTATATGGCCGCGGCAGCCGTTGCCAATGTGACTTCCGACTTGTTCTCGTTGAGGCACTGAAACAGTCGTCGGCGAGTCTCCAGACGCTCGTGCTGCCGGTCTTCCTCCGTCGTCAGATCCTGGCGTTGGGCGACGAAGTCGTCCGCCGCCCTGATCAGCTCCTTCGTTTGTTCTGCTGAGTTGGTGTAGTTGAGGCACGCCAAGGCATCGCGGAAGTACTCAGTTACCTGAGCGGACTTGCGGGCTCCCTTGATGAAGGTGAGATACGGCTGCTCACCGGCTTCAAGTCGAGTGATATTGATCCTCGCAGCTTCATTGAGCAGGTCGAGGTCAATATTCAAGGTTGGCAGAAGGCCGAGACTGTCTTCATCGATGCCGGCGCCAGGCTTTAACTTGAGCATGGCAATCAGCATGAAGTCGTTGGGCGGCTCTTCGTAGCGGAGGAACAGGACGTAACCGCCGTTAGAAAATGGCGCGTCCTCCATCTGGGCCGCGATCAGATCTACGGTCGCTTCGCTAAACTCCGCTAGGGGGATGGACTGCTGCCGGTACTCCCCGAAGCGAACCGGAAATACGTGCACGTTGGCATTGTCACCGAACATGCCGGAACTATCAGTGGTTCGGTTATAAAGTGCCAAAAGGTCCGTGCACACCGCAATCAACGTTGCATCGATGGGCAACTCAGATGCACGCAACTGTTTGGTCACGGAGCCTTGACCGCTGGTATGCGCCGCCTTCTTCAGACGATGAATGGTAGCCTCAAGTATCTGCATGCAGAATTTCCCCTTTTGCGCATCCGTGGCTGGTGCAACGCCTCTTTCCGGGTCCGTCTGGCCCAGCTGACGAGCTGGGCCATCTACCTCGTTATACCGGCGAGGTTCGGTCCGCAGGATAAAATCAATGAACCCCTCGCCGAGGGGTGCACTTCCATCCTACGGCAAACTGACCCCAGGTGGCCTACCTGTTTGTCACCCGCTTAACCTTGCTCTCTAGCTTTTCCCGCAGATTCTTCGCCGGAAGAACCTGAGGGACGTCGGTCTCCACCGGTGCCCCAGTCCCCGGATAAAATTCCTCGACCACCGCAGAAACGTCCTCTTCCAGCTCCTCGAACGCCCCGTTGGCGAAGCCCTTGCGCGCAGACTCGTCAAGTGCTCCCTGGTCAAAGCCGCAGACTCGCCGCTGCGCGTCCTGCCCCCGTGCCTTGGCGATGGCCTGCTCCAGAGTCAGCCCACTCCGCACTACCAAATCCACATAGTAGATCGGTGTGCCATAGCTCATCGTGGTGGACTTGCCGCGCAGCTTCAGTTCCAACGGCAGGCAGGCCAGCAGCCCACCCGACACGGCGCTGAAATACTCCAGCCGTGCCGCCAGCGTTCGGATGGTGTTGAACGAAGTAGTGCGCAGCACGAAGCTGCCCAGCGCATCATTCTCACCATCCCCTACCACCACGTTGAGCCGGGCGTAGGCCTTGCACGCTCCTTGCGAGAACGCGCAGGCATCCAGCCCGGGACAGGGCAATGAGGCCACGCCCTCCTTGCCCGTGCGGCGGCAGGTCTCGCCGTTGCCCACGCATACCGGCCGCCCCGTGGCACGGTCGAACAGCGAGTAGTCGGCTCGCAGGTTGAGGCTCGGGTCGTTGAACAGTAGCCGCACCGGGATCGCACGCAACTTCTGGCCATCCGCCTCCTTGCGGAGCTTCTCGTCCAACGGATGTAACAACCAGCCATCGCGCCCCTGCACCTGGCTGGTCAGGGTGAACTGATCGTCCTTCTCCGGCAGGCGCTTGCCATTGCGCTCCACCACCCTGCCGATGGAAATCCGCCCGATCACAGGCGGCGTGATCGCCAGACCTTTCAACATGTCGTTGCCCTCTGTCAGTTGTCGGAAGACCGTGACAAGACGAACCGGCGGGAACCGGGGCGCGTCACGGTGTATTGCGCGGCGATAGCAGGCTGCTCGGCGGCGAGCCGCTTGGTATCGAGCGTGGTGCCATCCTTGGAGCGCTTGAACGTCACGACCCCATGGGCAAAGTGCGCCGTGCTGGCGTCCCCCATAGCCTGCTGGATCGCCTGCTTGAGCTGCTCGGTCTCATGCTCCTTGGCCTCCAGTTCAGCCTTGGCCGCAATCAATGCGTCGAAGGCCTGACCGAGACGCTCGTCGCCCGTGAAGTCCAGGCTGGTGTCGTTGCCTTGATAGAGCTCACGCAGTGCCCGCGCGGACGATTCACTGCCATCAGCAGCCGGCGGGGTGTCGTTCTCCACGCATTCCCAGAACCGGGTCTCCAGCACGATCAGGCGAGCGATGACGTCTTCATCGCGTGCGATGCGGTGGATTTCCAGTTGCTGACCACACAGCAGCACGGCCACATCCGCCGCATCCTTACCGGTCACGGCCAGCTGGTGCTGGACCTGGAGCTGGACGTACTCGGGCACTCCGTCCTTCCACAGCCGTGAGCCGAACTCGCCTGCCGTCTTGCACTCCAGTACCTGCACACCGGGCACGCCAACGATTTCGCGGTCGATGTTGGCCAACATAAAAGGAAAGGTTGGGTGTTGCAGAACCGCGTTGACCTTGCGCACCCGGCGATTCGTCTTTTGCTGGTAAGCCTGTGCCACGTAGGGTTCCAACAACGTACCCCAGTACATTGGCGAATCCATGCCGGGACTGTCCTCGCTTCCTGCCGCCCGCCCGGTCTTTTCTAGCCACAACTCCAACTGGCTCTTGTACGGGTTCAAGCCCACTGCCGCGGCGGCATCCGAGCTACCGATGCCACCCTTGCGTACTTCCAGCCACTGCCCGCGACTGAGTGTGCGAGTCTCTACCAGGCGCAAGGCCGTTTTTCTTCCCATCGTGGTTCTCCCAAATGAAAAAGGCCGCCCCTTCGAGGGCGGCCTTTTGTGATTACAGTTTTTCAAGCCGGATGCCCGGCGTATGGGATTCAACGTGTTTCAGTCGCTCCAGAACACACGGATGCAGCCTTCTATGGCGTCGATCCGTCAGGCCTGACCCACAGTCATGAAAACGGTAGCGAGAGACGGCCTCGACAGCATGCAGGCGAGCCGGTCAGGGCGCCATCTTGCTTGGCTCGCTCGGCTATGGCGACCTCAAATGAGGCTCTCTCGCGTTTGGTGTGGTTGATGTTGCGTCGAACTTGCGGCAGGCAGGGTGTTGAAGGCAGGCTATTGCGATGGAAACCCTCTTCACTCAAGCACTCGGTCTCACCGCGCCATGGCGCGTGGTCAACGTGGACTTCCAGCAGGCGGAAGGTCGGATCATATTCAAGGTCGAGAACACGACCAGCCGGCTGGCCTGCCCGGCCTGCGGGGCGGCAGATCAACCCGTCCACGACCGCCTGTCGCGCACGTGGCAGCATCTGAATTTCTTCCAGTACAAAGCCGTCATTGAAGCGACGGTGCCGCGGGTGTTGTGGTGTTACTGACCCTGGAAGGGCTTGATCGACGGACACTGGTACGGAGCATTGGGGACGGACCGACAATGTTCCGCACGCCACGCCAGGATCTCGAATGAAGCGTGGCCCACGACCTGGCGCGAAGCGACGTCGACGCAGACAATGTCACTACATTCGATGTTCGGGTTGGCGATGGCGTCCCGGTTCTTGATCAGTACCGTACTGGTCACGAGGTCCGCTTGTGGGACGGTGTTGTCGTCACTGTCGACACAGGCTGTTTCCTTGTTGTAGGTCTCGCAGCGCACCGGGTAAAGCGGATAACCAGTAGACTGCGACAGGCTCGCTGCCTGAGATTGCCCCAGCGCTTCTTGTTTCAGAAAGTCATTGTAGCTCTTGACGTAGTTGGGACCATCTGCCGGTATGAGCGTGGAAACGCCGACCAAGTACTGTTCCAGTGCCACGTCCGCGAACGGTGGGGTGAACGGATCGGCGGTCACGAGCGGAGCGTTTTCCACGTCTGCTTGGTGGACCATTTCCACCAAGGCTTTGTTTGACGTATCCACGTCCGCCTGATATTGGGTTTTGCTACAAGCCACCAACGACAACGCGACGGTAATCCAGAACAACAGGTTACGCATTTTCATGACGGTTTACTCCTTTGTGGGTGGCTTGAGATTCGGACTTGGAATTGCCCTGAGGCCACCACAACACACCATGCTTTAGCTTCTTTTTCCATCAGTCCTACTAGCACGCCATGTCTGGACGTGTTTATCTAGTTGGCCTAGGGCAAACCGCCTGCAGGCTTGTAGAGCGCTTGACATTGACTCGATTGGTAAATCTTGGAAAGCATTGCCATCTGCCCACTCACTGTCAGTCGGTATAGCGGAACATCGTCCTGGAACCGTTGATTCATCTCCATCGCAACCCGGGACGGATTGCCGCCGTCAGCCTCCATCTGTTGCATATAGGGGGTGGCATTTTTCAGGGCCATGGCCCCGTCCTTTTCCTGCTCAAGCAGCGTTGCTGCCTTGCCGCATTTGAAAGCTTCGTACAGTTTATCCTCTGGGGTGCTCCCGCATCCTGCAAGCACGAGCAAGCACGTTGCCATGACGATCCATTTCGTACTACTTCCGTTCATTAATTGTCTCTCCTCACAAATACTAGAACTGCGCCGATCACCAGCAGCCAGATGAGCCCACTCAATATTGTCCCAACGGTCGGGAACGCAATGGCTGGCCATACCAGCGCACGCCCTAGATTGAAGAAGAAACTTCTGTACGCATACTGCCCCCAGATATCGAAGTAGATCGCCGCGAGCAACACCGTGACCCCATAGAGCCCTGCCAGATACTTCATTCGCTTTCCCCTTGTTTTTATGATCAACTTCTGACCTGCAGATACCGAGCCACTGCTTCGAACAACAGCTTCAAATCACGTTGATCTGGCATGTTCAGTACGGCGTAGCGTTCGTCTTGGATATAGACGTACTTCCCCTTTGCAGTGATGGCGGACAAACAGCCGAGCAGGCGTGTGTCCGTGGAGTCGAAGGGCGTCGCCTTGTAGCGAATCTGCGCTTCGGTGATCAACACGCCTTCGCGTGCGCCACCAAAGAACGTGTCGTCGATTAACGCCACCACGTCCTGCGGGCGTAAGTCATGGCCATAGCTGCCCAGTGCACCACGGAGCTTTTTCAATGGAATGTGAGGGGCCACGAATACCCGCTCGAACGGGGAGGCGGCATTGAACGCCAATCCCTGCAAGGCATCTTTGAGCGTCGCCCGAGGCGTTGGCGCGGCCTGCGGCGGTGGCTCGGGCCGGACAGGCTCATGCGCCTGCGCGCGGTCGAACCGGAATCGAGCTTCGGGGTCGCTCACGACCGCGTAGGCCTGATTGATTTCTTGCATCTTGCCGGTGGCCCATGCCTGCGTTTCCGCATCGGATTGGGCGTATCGGTCCGGGTGGTACTGACTGCGTCGGCCCTTGTAGGCCAGTTCGATCTCGTCGCGTCCGGCGCTCGGACGGATGCCCAAGACTCCGTATGGGTCCATGTCTGTCTGCCGCCCCTGTTGCGCATTGCTTGCCGCACCATGCGGCCGTTGTTGGTTTGATACTTACGCCTCTATCTTATAGATAGAGTCTGCCACACCAATAGAGGTTTCGTCATGATTCTGGTCACGTCCGCATTTCCATCGCCCCGTGCCCGACTCCTCATCCCGCGCCTTGTTTGCCGCCCGCCTGATTCAGGCGCGGCAGCTGCGTGGCCTGAGCCAACGCGCTTTGGGGGATCGCATGGGACTCGGTAAGGACAAAGGTTCCTCACGGATCAACCGATACGAACATCAGGTCACCGCGATCGGCTTCGACAATCTGGACACGCTGGCGAAGGTGCTGGATGTACCTGTCTCCTACCTTCTAGCCGACGATGCGGCCATGGCGGATGCCATCTTGGCCCTGTCCCAAGCGGACGAAGCCCAACGGAATGGACTGGCCATGCTGATTCCGGCGCTGGTCCAGGACCCGACCTTGTTGTCCAAACTGGTAAAGCTGCTGCAGTTGCCAAAGCGGGAGCAGCCCAAGGCATTGAAGGCACTGGTCGAGAAGAATTGACACCGTACGTGCGGACGATGGATGCACACGCCCAACGTCTGGCCGCGTGGGCCGGGCGTTATGCCATCACTCATCGAACACACACTGTGTTAGGCCCATCCCCAAGCGGCCATCGAAACCGCCTCGCTTGCCGTGACCACGCTCCGATCGCTGCCCGGCAGCCACTTTCAGTGGAGCTACCGGGGCAGCGATCGGTACACGCGTACGTGACTGGTCCCGTATCACGCCACCAGCTTCATCACTTCGTCCCACGCCCGCTGTTTGATCTGCGCGCCTTGCCCAAACCAAGCCGCATCCCGGCGATGATCCTCGCTGCGCGCCCGACGGTGGTGATCGACGAATTCGGTCACGCTGTTGACCACGCCCCACGCCGTACCCCGGCTGGACGCCATCAACGCACCGCGACCGCCGCCCTCGTATAGTGAGCGGACGGTGGCAAGAGCCTGCTCGTTGACCACCACCGCCTTGCCGTCCGGCGCGGCGTAGGTGAGTACCCGACGCAACAGCCCTTCGACCGTATCGGGGTCGACCGGCCGTTCCACCAACGCCTTCATGCGCGCGACGAAGCCATCCCACGACGACACGGTGATGCCCAGCTGGCGCTTCACCGCCTCGGGATCGAACTGGCTGCGATGCGGCACCTTGATGGCACCGTTGGCGTTCCCCAGCGCAATCGACAAGGTGTTGTTGCAGACCACTCGTACCGACGTGAACTGTGCCGTGGTCGCCAGCGTTCCGTCGCAGGCCGTGGCCAGCAGCAGGTAGCCATCGACACGGTCACGCCCCTTGAGCGTGGTGCTCTGGCCGGTCTTCGCCAGCGCCCAGAACTTGCGACCTTCGCGCAAGACGCCGGCCGTCTCCAACTCGAAGCCGTTGCAGGCCGTCAGGTCGCGATAGAACTCCAGAATCTCACCCGGCTGTACCACGTGAAAGCGCTTGGACACCACGGCCAGCGGTGCCTTGGTATCCGAGCGGTACAGCACTTTCTGCTCCGGGAAGGTGTTGATAACGCCCATGTGGTTGTTGCCGGAGATATAGCGGACTTCGGATGCTTCGATCTGCCAGTCCATGCCCGCCTGCTGCTTCCATGTGTCGATGGATTGCTGCGGGGCCAATCTGTTGCCAAGACCGTGCCACGGCTTCTCGCCGGCGTAGGCCATCGTTTCAACCAGATGCATTGTCGTTTCCTCGTAAGTTGGCGGCATAAACGCACAAGGCCCGGACATGCCGGGCCTTGTGCGCTGTGCGTGTGTTGGATCGGATCAGGGAGCTTTGAAGCCACCGCAGTGGGTGCATTTGACGATGCCCACCAGAACTGCGGTAGCAACGACCAGGATGCAGTAGACCGTGTCGAGTTTGCCGCTCATGTCGTCGAGTACCCTTTGCGAACGCTGCGGTGCGGAGCGTCCAGACGCGAAGCCGATGACCATGGACTTCACATGGGTGATATGGATCTGAGACTTCGTTCAATCGAGGTCGCTCAGGCGAGAGTCTTCCATGCTCGTGGATAGCTATCTGGGGAACCCCACGAAAGGGCGCTGCTCGTGAGAATCCGCGTCACATCAGTCCCCGGCAAGCCATGCTGACGCACTCGTCACCCACGACGATGTGGTCTAGAACTCTCACGCCAATCAGCCGCAATGCATCGCGAAGCTCATTGGTGATGGCCCGGTCGGCGGCACTGGGCTCGGCGACTCCGCTGGGGTGGTTGTGCGCCAGAATGGCCGCGCAGGCATTGACGTTCAGCGCGGCCCGCACGACTTCCCGTGGATAGATGCTGGCGCCATCGACGGTGCCGGAAAATAGTTTCTGGCAGTCGATGATGCGATGCCGGTTGTCCAGCCAGAGAATGTGGAATTCTTCGTGCAACAGGGTGCCAAGGCGCATGCGCAGAAAGGCGTTGGCGTCGGTCGGGTCGCCGATGCTTCCCTGACGTTTGAGCCTTTCCCCGAGAATACCTTCGGCCGCGTTAAGCACGTCTTGCTCGGTCGTCTCACTGTCGAGCTTGTAACGGGTGTAAGCCATGGATCGAACAACTTTCATGGGTGACTCCTTGTTGGCGCCACAAACGCAAAGAGCCCGGCCATGAGGCCGGGCTCTTTGCGCAGTAGCGAGGTAGAGATGAGGGGAGCGAAGAAATCTGCGCCGAGCGGATCGCTGTAGCGAATGCAGGTGGTGCTAGGTCAACGCCAGATCTGTGCAATTGCCATCAAAGGCATAGCCGCAGGCCTGGCACAAAAGTTATTGGGTAAAGTGTGATCAATCGGTACGCCGATCGCAGCCCCGGCTACACAGCCCGCTGCTCGCCAAGCAATCCGTTGAGGATCGCGCCGGCGATGATGCCCGTCAGGTAGCCGATCGAAAAGACGATGGCAAACGGAACTGGATATTCAAGTACTAGATAGTTGTGCGCCACGATTGCTCCCGTGGGCTTGAACGTAGGGCTGACGAAATCAGCTCTTTGAAAGACCTGTCGATGGTGATACAGGCCTCAAATTTCGTTCGATAGGTTGGTCACCGTCGTCGAGGCGCAATGCACGACAGCGAACGTTCCCCGAGCGGAAGTTGAGTGGAATTCTGGACAAGGATGGTCTCACTTGCGCGCCTCGTACGATGCCGCAGTCAGCAGCACACTGGCGCGCCGCGAAGTCGGCAAACCTGGTCGCGCATCAGGATGCATCCGCTCCCGAAAGTCACCATCGGAGCCAATCTCACAGCCTGCGACAGGCAGGGCCTAGAAAGGGTCCCAAGCCGCTACTGTGTGGCTAGAATGGGACCTTACGTCGGATAGGGGGCGCAATGAAAGTCATGCTTGACAGGGGCACCAATATGGGCCCCGCATTATCTAATCGCTAGCAATGTTTCAGAACACAGAAATTCACACAGTGGCAGGATTGTGCGCAAGCGGCAAAGGTAAGAGCTGCTCTCTCGACAGGTCATATCCTGTCGTCGACCTGTTCGCTGGCCCGGGCGGCCTCGGTGAAGGATTCGCCTCAATCGTGGATGAGAAGAATCGATATCGGTTCCGCAGCGTGGTCTCCATCGAGCGCGAGGAGTTCTCCCATAAGACACTTCTGCTTCGCCACTTTTTCCGACACTTCCCGAGCGGTGAGGCACCAGAAGACTACTATCGCTTTCTTGCTGGCAAGATCACGGAATACGAGCTGTTCGAGCGCCATCCAACAGCACATCGGGAGGCCGCGCAGAGTGCATTGAGAATTTCCCTTGGACCGGAATCTCGCACGCAGGTGCGAAGCATCATCCACGAGCGAGTCGCGGAAGGCGATCGTTGGGCACTTATCGGCGGACCACCTTGCCAAGCCTATTCACTTGTCGGACGCTCACGGATGAGGGGGCGGCCCAATTTCGAGCGGGACGAACGCCACACTCTCTACCTCGAATACCTGCGCACCATCATTGATCACCGCCCGCCCATCTTTGTCATGGAGAATGTGAAGGGTCTGCTTTCAGCAACCATCGAAGGTAAATCCGCAATCTCGCGAATAGTCCGCGACCTGGCAAAACCTGGCAGTGCTATCGGCGGCGCGTCGAGCGGCCTTGCCTACAAACTATATTCGCTTTCAGACGATGGATCTGTGGATAGTGAAGTCGATCCACGCCTCTTCGTGGTGCGAGCTGAGGAATACGGTATACCGCAGGCTCGACATCGCATGTTCATTGTTGGCATACGGGGCGACCTCAAAGTCCGTCCGGGTACCCTCCGCAAACTAAAAGCTCCGAGCGTCCGTGACACGATCGGATCATTGCCAGCAATACGAAGCAGCCTTTCCAGAAGGCCTGACAGCGTGGACACCTGGCTCAGCGAGATCCGCCACATCTCCGAAATGGATATTCGTAGGCAGCTCAATGGCGCGGTTTACGCACGTAACATTGCCCAACGCCTCAATCGCCAGGGTGTGATTAGCCTCCCGACTCCGCAGGTAACTTCATCCACACACTACGCTTCACGTCGCCCCCGGCATGAGGTTCTTCGTGGCCTCTACGACGAAAGACTGACCAAGCTGACAGGGCATGAGGCGCGTGGTCACATGGCAACGGACCTGCGGCGCTACTTCTATGCCGCCGTCTTTGCCGAAGAGGTGGGTCGCAGCCCGAAACTTTCTGATTTCCCCGCCACGCTGCTCCCTGACCACGAGAATGTAGCGTTGGGTTGTGAGGGCAAGATGTTCTCCGACCGTTTCCGCGTGCAGATCGCAGACCAGTTCTCGACAACAATCACATCGCATATATCGAAAGACGGTCACTACTTCATTCACTACGACCCCGCGCAGTGTCGCAGTCTGACGGTGCGTGAGGCCGCGCGCTTGCAGACTTTTCCGGACAATTACTTTTTTTCAGGACCACGGACGGCCCAGTACCACCAGGTCGGCAACGCTGTTCCTGCTCAGCTCGCACGACAGATTGCGGAGATCGTTGCTGAGGTTCTCGACTCCATCCCGGGAGTGTGATGATGGCTGACACACTCTCCAGCGAGCGCCGAAGCTGGAACATGTCGCGCATCAGGGGGCAGAACACCGGCCCCGAAGTGCGACTGCGCTCGTTGTTGCATCGCGCTGGTTTCAGGTTCCGTCTGCATGCGAAGGAACTGCCCGGCCGGCCTGATATCGTCCTGCCACGCTATCGCACGGCGATCTTCGTTCACGGCTGCTTCTGGCATCGCCATGCGGGGTGTCGAAATGCATCCACGCCGTCCACTCGAAAGGCGTTTTGGCAAGAAAAGTTCGATGGAAATGTTAGGCGCGACGAGCGGAACCGCTCTGAGCTCGTGGCTGCAGGCTGGACGGTAGTCGTGGTCTGGGAGTGCGAGCTTGCAGCGGATCCTGACTTGGTTGTCAGTCGCTTAGCGGCTGACTTGCGGAGAAACGACTGATGGCAACCCTGCATCACCTGCCGCCCAGCGCGGCAAGTCTGACGGCGTCGCTCCGCGACCTCGGTTATTCACTGGAAACGGCGATCGCCGACCTGATCGACAACAGTATCTCCGCCGATGCGACCGAGATACAGATCTTTTGCGACATGACTCGCAGCTCGCCCGTACTCGTAGTCGCTGACAACGGGTGCGGTATGACAGAAGCGGAAGCAATCGCTGCAATGCGACATGGCGCTACGGATCCCCGTCAGAAACGAGGACCGAAGGACCTCGGTCGCTTCGGCCTCGGTTTAAAGACGGCTTCCTTCTCGCAATGCCGCCGACTGACGATGCTCAGCGCGAAAGCCGGCGTGCGCGTCGGGGTGGAATGGAATCTCACGCAAGTCGAAGATGACGACGACTGGTTCATCTCCGTGCTTGAAACGGACGAGATTGGAGAACAACCTCTCGTAGAGTTGGTTGGGGTACACGGCACACTGATCATCTGGCGTGACCTCGACCGGCTCTTTGAGGATGAGGCCGGCAGCAAGCGCGATGAAATCGTCAATGACAAGCTTGCCGTCGTAGAACGGCACTTATCGTTGGTGTTCCACCGCTTTCTCGCCGGCGAAGTGAAAGGACGGAAGAAGCTCGCCATCAAGATAAACGGTCATGCCATCACGCCGTTCGACCCCTTCTGTCGCAAGAACCCGGCAACGCAGATTCTCCCCGAGGAGACTGTTTGGATTGGTGATGTAGCGGTATCTATGCAGCCGTACATCCTGCCGCACCACAGCCGACTTTCCGCATCCGAGTACGACTACTACCAGGATCGCAGCGACTTCATTTCAAACCAAGGGGTTTACGTCTATCGAAACGGCCGTCTCATGGCTTGGGGCGATTGGTTTCGGCTGGTGCCGAAAGGCGAAGCTACCAAGCTGGCGCGCGTCCAGATCGATTTTACGAACGATCTGGATGAGGCTTGGACCATCGATATCAAGAAGTCACGGGCGCGTCCGCCCCATGCGGTACGTGAGCGGTTGCGCCAGATCATCAGCAAGATCACCGCACGTAGCGTAATTGTGCATCGTGGCCGTGGTCAGAAGCTCTTTCAAGAAAGCGAAGCCCCGTTCTGGGAGCGTTACGCTGATCACAGCGGCATACGCTTCGAAATCAATGCGCAACATCCGCTCATCACGGCATTGGTTGCGAAGCTGTTGCCTGACGACGAAAAATCAGTGCGCACGCTGCTCGACTCGATTGCCGCATCGCTGCCGGTCGAGATGATCTATTCCGACTATTCCACTCAACCCCGTCAAGTGGACCAAACGTCGTCGGATGGTGCCCAGACGTTAGAACGCCTGAAAAGCCTGAAGCACGCCCTCTATGGCGAGGAACCGGGTGATCCGAAATCGTTTTTTCAGGTCGCCCGTTCGACGCATCTGTTCGACAAAGAGTTCGAAACTGTCGAGGACTTCATCAAAAGGGAATTCCCGTGAGCACGACTGCCATTACGGAAGAAAGGAATATCGCGAACTCGCTTATTGCGGGCCTCGCCAACATGGCTGAAACGCCAACACGCGACCAGGTCGAAGAGAAAGCGAAGCAGATCGCAGGCATCTTCAGTTACACCGGTGATCTCCGGAACATCATCACCGAGGCGATGATTTCGGTCGACACGCGCATGGGAGCGGGTGTGTCGCTGGTCGATGTTACGGCGAAGCATGATGACCAGTGGGTCCATCGTCGTGGGGACATCACCTGGACCTATGCGACCGCATACGAAAACTTCCTGCTCAAGGAAGGGTGGCCACCTCGTATGGTGCAGTCGCTCAGCGATGTAACAACCCGGATTCTGGGCCATCTCCAAGACCCGTGCAGCGAAGGTACGGCTTGGAGCCGACGCGGTCTCGTAATAGGTCATGTGCAGTCAGGGAAGACGGCCAACTATACCGGGCTGATCGCCAAGGCTGCTGATGCCGGCTACAAGTTCATCATCGTCATCGCTGGAATACACAACAATCTCCGCAAACAGACGCAGGAACGCATTGACGAAGCTTTTATAGGCCGTTCCAGCGACCCGGAAGACCGCAAGACAATCGGTGTCGGACTGGAGCGTGGTTATCCGCACCCGGCAACACTCACTAACATCAATGATGACTTCAACAAAAACACCGCTGGGAAAAGCGGCTGGAAGATCAACGATTTCAGTAAGCCGATCATCCTCATCATCAAAAAACGGGTGACGACGCTAACTTCTCTCCATAAATGGCTCAAAGAGTTAAATGCAGAAGGCAAAGAGCGCATTTCTGATGTGCCCATGCTTCTGATAGACGACGAGGCCGATAACGCTTCGATTAATACTAATAAGGAAGATTTGGATCCCACCCGGACGAATGCCATGATCCGACGCATTCTCGGGCTGTTTGACAAGTCCTGCTATGTCGGATACACGGCCACTCCCTTCGCAAACATCTTCATCAATCCTGATGCCTATGATAAAGATGTGCGCGAGGAGCTGTTTCCCCGCGACTTCATCTATTGCCTTGACGCGCCAACCACATATTTCGGCGCGGAAAAAGTGTTTCTTAACGAAGAGACCAGCCAGTCAATCGTACGGCCGATAGATGACTGCGAAGACCTCATTCCCTACGTGCACAAGCGAGACGATACGGTCAAGGAGCTACCTCCCAGCCTTTATCGAGCCCTGGATGAGTTCATTGTCGCCCGCGCCATCCGCAATCTACGCGGGCAGGTGAATAAGCACTGCTCCATGATGATCAACGTCTCGCGCTTCGTGCCGGTGCAGAAGGCAGTGCGGGACTTCATCAGCCTGCGGGAGAAAAGGATGAGGGAGGCAGTTCGCACCAACTACATGATGCCGGAACCCATTTCATCGGCGAATAGCTACATGGAAGGACTGAGACAAGCATTCGAAGCCGAATACGCTAATGCCGGCTTTACTTGGCTACAGGTCAAGTCGGCGCTGAACGGGGTGTTTGACCACTTGCACCTCTTTGTCATCAACAGCAAGAGCGACGAGGTACTCGACTACGCAAAGTACGAAAAGGAGGGGGTTGGACTCACCGCTATCGCGGTCGGCGGCTTAAGTCTTTCTCGGGGCCTGACCATCGAGGGTCTGACCGTCAGCTACATGTACCGCAATACAAAGATGTACGACACGCTCATGCAGATGGGCCGATGGTTCGGTTATAGGCCAGGCTTCGAGGACCTTTGTCGAATCCACCTTTCACGCGACTCGATCAGTTGGTATTCGCATATTGCGCAGGCAGCGGAGGAGCTGGTCCAGCAGGTGAAGCGCATGCGCCGTGATGGACTCAGTCCACGCCAGTTCGGGCTTTACGTCATGGCTCACCCGGACAGTTTGCTGATAACTGCTGCGAACAAGATGCGCGCCGGAGAGAAGGTGAAGTTCCGTCAGAACTTCAGCGGTCGGATGTTGGAAAGCTATATTGTCTCCACGGATCAGGATGTAAATACCGGTAACTTTGCTCTGATCGAGAAGGCATGGCGCGATGGCTTTGGTGGTCACACACCCGAAGACACCGGTAAGGGCTACATCTTCTACGATGTGGCCGTGGACCTGATTGAGGATTTCCTGATCGCCTTCCAGGCTCATAGTCAATTCGCCGATCGCAAAGCGGATATCGTCGCTTATCTTCGGACGCTCGCAGACGACCATTCAGTAGGTGATGTGTTACTGATCTCGCCCCGCGGCGACAGCGCTCACCCGTATAAACTGAACGTGCAGTTGCGAGCCGTCACCGACCTGCAGGGCACGGCATGGCGGCTAGCCAAGGACCGTGTCGCGTCGCGTGGCGATGAGAAACTTGGTCTGACGAAGGAGCAGCACGAATCCGCTGAAAGGCTGGCAGCATCCGAGGAAAGGCCAGTTGCTCCATCGGATACCCACTATCGCGAAGTTCGAAACAAGCCGTTGCTCATGATCCATTCGTTAGGCCCGAAGGATGGTAGCCGTGCAAAGGGACCGATTGCCGCGTTCGGCGTCAGCTTCCCGCCTGGTCACTATGAGACTGAGATAGAGGTGGTCGCGAACCGCGTCTGGCTGGAGCGGATGCAGGGTGCCCCGGATGATCCGGATGATGAGGATGACTACGATGCCTGACGCTTCACCTTGGGACGACATTGCGGTACCGGACATCGACCTCAATGTCCGTCAAGCTGCAGGCAAGATGGCTGTCGCCTGCTTCTGGGGGCGGGACGCGAACGGTGCCTGCCTCTTCATTGTGGAGCTCGACGGCGACCACACAATGCAGTACCGAAAGCATGTCGTAACGGTACATGGGATCGATGTTGACCTCCGCGCCGGCCGACCGGGTCAGCAACGACTTATCCTCACGCTCGAGAAGCAGGTGGATCGTGACCTTTTCGAAAGTCTCTGCCGGACGCTTACGTCGGCGCTGCAATATGCGAATGACTCTTCGAGCTCACTGGCCGTGGCACTCGCTCATATACGCCGCTGGAAAACTTTCCTGTCCGGTCGTAGCGGGCAGCGTTTGTCTATCGAGGAAGTATGGGGACTCTTCGCGGAACTTACGTTCCTTTTGGAGCTGATGGATCGCCTGCAATCAACCGGCGCGGCAGTCGAAGCCTGGCTTGGGCCGGAAAAGTCCCATCAGGACTTCATTTTCGGCAATACGGCTATTGAGATCAAATCGCTGTCCGGCGCAGAGCGAAGTACTGTCCGAATTTCCTCGGAAGACCAACTGGAATCTCTAAACGATGATTTATTTCTGCGCATCTATCGCTTGAGCAACCTGCGGGAAGCATCCGCGGCACAATCGCTCAATGATCTCGTGGCTGCTGTACAGGCGCGACTTGGAGACGCGAAAGCCGTCGAGGCCTTTGACCGCAAGCTTGTAGCGAACGGGTACGCACCGCTCCCAGACTATGACGAGCCGCGGTTCGTCGTCAGTGAGGTATGGAGTTTCCGCGTTGAGGAAAGCTTCCCGTGTTTGATCCGGTCACGTCTTCCGACCGGAGTTACCAAGGTCGCTTACGATATCAAGCTGGAGGCGATCGCTTCATTCACTTGCGACAACGGAGCCATCTACGGGGGCACTGATGGAACAGACGCTTGAGGTTTTTTTTCACGACTTTCGGCAGGAGATGCTTGCTGGAGCAGAGGCGAGCAGCACGTTTCAGTTGGAAGCCTTTATGGAGGCCGTCACCAGTGAACTGATCGAAACCGGATTCGTTGAAGGCTTCGAGCATTGTCCTTTCCGCACTTCGCGTGGAATGAGGGTTGACGGGTTCTGGTTCAATGACGAAGATGCGCTCGATCTCTTCGTGGCGGATTTTGATTGCCGCCGTGAGCTGGAAACTCTGACCCGCACTGAGGTGGACGCCACCTTCAAGCGAGTAGCCAACTTCTTCGATGCGAGCCTCCAAGGCACGCTGAATCCTGATGTCACGACGCCGGAATATGGTCTTGTGCAGCAGATCGCCGACCGCAGCGAGAGACTACGCCAAGTCAATTTTTATCTGGTTTCAGACCGAGCACTCAGCGATCGTTTCGAGTCGTACCCGGATAACCAAATCGGCGGGATCTCCGCGACTTATCACATCTGGGATATAGCGCGCTTCCAGCGTCAGCGCAGCTCACGTGGACACAAGGAGCCGCTCAACATCGATTTCGTTCAAATGTTCGGATGTGGCATCAACTGCCTGTCGGCTGACCTCGGGATGGATTCCTGTCAGTCTTACCTTATTGTCATGCCCGCGACCATTCTTGCGACGCTTTACGGTCATTACAGCGCGAGGCTGCTCGAACAGAACGTGCGGACTTTCTTACAGGCCCGGGCTCAGGTGAACAAGGGCATCAGGGCGACGATCCTCAACGAGCCTCAGATGTTCTTTGCCTACAACAACGGCATTACCGCAACTGCCGGCCTGATTGAAACGCGAATGACGGATAGTGGTCTCCAGATCAGTCGCATAACGGATCTCCAGATCGTGAACGGTGGACAGACTACGGCCTCGCTCTTTCATACCCAGCGACGAGACAAGGCGGATCTGTCGAGAATTTTCGTTCAGATGAAGCTGTCGGTAATCGATAGCGACGAGAGTGAGAAGATCGTGCCCCGAATTTCGGAATATGCCAACACGCAGAATCGGGTGAATGCAGCTGACTTCTTCTCCAATCATCCCTTTCATGTGCGCATGGCGGACTTCTCGCGGCGCATGTGGGCACCAGCCCAGCAGGGCGCACAGCGTGAAACCAAGTGGTTCTATGAACGTGCGCGCGGTCAATACCTAGACGCACAATCAAAGCTCACGCCCCGTGAGCAAAAGCGCTTCAAGGCTGAATACCCCAAAACGCAGATGTTCACCAAGACTGACCTCGCCAAGTTCGAAAATGTGTTCGATGACCACCCGAGGTGGGTGAATTTAGGTGGTCAGAAGAACTTCGCTCAATATGCGCGGAGGATAGGTAAAGAGTGGGAAAAATCGTCTGACAGCTTCAACGAACTGTATTTCCACCGAGCCATCGCGAGAGGCATTCTGTTCCACGCGACGGAAAAGTTGGTGTCCGCTCAGCCATGGTACAACGGTGGCTATCGCGCCAACATCGTCGCATACACGCTTGCGTTGCTTGGTGAAATTACTAGGCGTCGAGAATTTACGGTGGACTATCAGCGTATCTGGGTCGTGCAAGGAATTGATGAGGCCTTATTGCAGACGCTTGCCATCATCGCTCACGCCGTGAGCCTTGATATCGCCAGTCCCCCGCAGGGAATTTCGAATGTCACCGAATGGTGCAAAAAAGAGGCTTGTTGGGACCGCCTATTAAAGCGGGCAGACCAGATCGCAGATCTTGTCCCTAGGGAATTTTGGCACAATCTTTCATCCGCTGAAAAAAATCGACATGTGGCTAGGTCAGCTCGTCAGGTTCAGAAGATCGACGATGGAATCGAGGCGCAGAAACGGGTGTTCGAAGTGCCGGCGGCGCGCTGGTCTTTGATATTGCAAGAGGGAGCGGCGCGCGGATTCCTGACTCAGAAGGAGGTGGACATACTGAAAATCGCCAAGCAGATTCCCGCGAAGATCCCCACCGAAAGGCAGAGCGGGGTGCTTATTGAAATTCTAGAGAAGGCCAGGCAGGAAGGCATCACCTAGTCCTCCGGCCCCATGAAGCAGGGGACGGAACGACTGTGCAGCAGAACTGCAAAAAGCGATCCCAGTTATTCATCAGCCTTACGCGGCGAGTCCGCAGGCCGCAACGTTGATATGCAGGGTCTTGCCTTGGCTGTTCGGGTCGGAAGTTGCTCACCGCACTAACCAGCCTTTCGCCTGATCGAAACGACCTTTTCCGTACTTTCTCGAAGCTGATCAAGATAGTCGGCCCAGGCCTGCATCATCTTCTTTCGCTCGGGCAAGTGTGCGGTGCGGTTGTAGGCACGCCCAAGCGGATCCCGGACTGCATGCGCCAGTTGATGCTCGATGTGGTCAGGTCGGAAACCCAAAACCTCATCCAAGACTGTTCTCGCCATGGCCCTGAAGCCGTGGCCAGTTATGGTGTCGCCATCGAAGCCAAGGTTCCGAAGCGCCGCGTTGATTGTGTTCTCACTCATCGGACGCTTTGAACTTCTGACTCCCGGAAAGACAAACTCGCTCCGGCGGGTAAGATGCCTCAGATCTTCGAAAACCTCTTTCGCCTGCGACGACAGAGGCACGATGTGTGGCGTTCCTGTCTTACTGGCGACAAAACGCCACTCGGCCTTTTCAAGATCGACATCCTCCCATCGAGCTTTTCGCAACTCCCCGGGTCGTACGAAGAGCATCGGTCCCAACCGCAACGCCGCCAAGGTAACCGGCGACCCTTGATAGGAATACATTGCCCGCAATAGGTCGCTGATCTGGGCAGGATCGGTGATGCTCGCGAAGTGCCTGGTCCGTGGTTGCTCCAGCGCTCCGACCAAGCTATCGGCTGGGTTAGATGTCGCCCGCCCAGTGGCAATCGCGTAGCGGAACACACGGCTAGCAAGTGAGCGTGTCCGGTGCGCCGTCTCGGCAACGCCACGCTTCTCCAACTTGCGCAACGCTACCAGCAACACCGGGGCCGTCACGTCCGTGATTGGGATATCGCTGATGCTCGCCAGGTCCTTCTCGATCAGACGACGCTCGCGCTTCACAGATCCGGGAGTCAGTCCCTCCTTGGTTCGCTTCTCCAGTAGTTCAATGGCGATCGCGCTGAAGGTGGATCTGGCTCGCTCGGTCTGTGCGGCCCGCTCGATGCGAGCCACCTGGGTAGGATTGGCGCCGCCCTTAACCAATGCCCGCAGCCGATCCCGCTCGGCTCGCGCCTCGCCGAGCGACATAATCGGATACTCGGCAAGCGTGATCATGCTTGCCTTGCCCGAGTGGCGATAGCGATAACGCCACACCTTCGCTCCTGATGGTCGCACTTCGATGCACAGGCCATTCGTGTCGGCGACACGGTATGCATCTTCGCGAAGTTTCAGGGAGCGCAGCTTGGTATCTGTCAGCATGTGAGTCATGTAATTGTGAGTTATCGAGCATCACCGATACCCGCTGACTCACAGCCTGACTCACTTCTCTCTCGGATTCAAGTGGGCCAACTCGGACTATGGCGTACCGGAACCTAGGCATCCTGCGGTGTTTCGCAGGAGTCGTGGGACTAATGTGGACAACCTTGGACTGTTAGATGGTGGGCCCACCAGGACTCGAACCTGGAACCAAGGGATTCGCGTATTCCGGAGGTTTCCCTTCGGCGCGGACTATCTCTTCACCCGCCGCAAGCTGCATCGTCTTCTGCGGCTGGGGTGCGGGACGCTCTAGCCTGTGATCAAGGGCGCTGAAGCCCCCAGGTAGTCTCTGCACCTTCCGCCGGTGTACCGGCGGCTTGGCTCAGGGTTGCCACCGGCCGCATGCGCGCCGCTGAGGTTTCCCTGAATTCATCCCGTTCCCGTCCACGCATTACTGCATGGCGGCACCTTTCGATGAGTCCCCTGCTCTAACCATTGAGCTATAGGCCCGTGGGTCCATGGTAGCGGCGGGAGATTCGGGCGTCGAGCGATCGAGGCTGCTGACAGCACGCTGTCAGCGGGGCGGCATAGTCTGGCGGTTCCATCCCCGAGGAGGTCGAGCATGAATACCGAGGCCGTGGCGAAACGACTGGTCGAACTATGCCGCAAGGGCGAACACGAGCAGGCGCAGCGGGAGCTGTATGCGCAGGATGCGGTGAGCATCGAGATGCCGGGCGCACCGGCGGGTGCGCTGGGCGACGCGCAGGGATTGGAGGCGATCTACGAGAAGGGCCGCCAGTTCAGCGCCATGGTGGAGGCGGTGCACGCGAGCAGCGTGAGCGAACCGGTGATGGCGGGCAACTGGTTCAGCGTGTCGATGACGATGGACGTGACCTTCAGGGGCCGCGGTCGCGTGCAGATGGCGGAGATCTGCGTGTACCAGGTGCGCGACGGCGAGGTCGTGCGCGAGCAGTTCTTCTACGACATAGGCTGAGCAGGCGCCGGATGCGACGACGGCCGCTTGCGCGGCCGTCGTCGCTTGCCCATGGATCGGCCGGGTTCACTCCACGTCGAGGAATGAGCGCAGCTGTTCGGAACGGCTGGGATGACGCAGCTTGCGCAGCGCCTTGGCTTCGATCTGGCGGATGCGCTCGCGGGTGACGTCGAACTGCTTGCCGACTTCCTCGAGGGTGTGGTCGGTGTTCATGTCGATGCCGAAGCGCATGCGCAGCACCTTCGCTTCCCGCGGGGTGAGCCCGGCCAGCACGTCGCGCACGGTTTCCATCAGGCCGGTCTCGGTCGCCGAGTCGATCGGCGAGCTGGCGTTGCCGTCCTCGATGAAGTCGCCCAGGTGGGAATCCTCGTCGTCGCCGATCGGGGTTTCCATCGAGATCGGTTCCTTGGCGATCTTCAGCACCTTGCGGATCTTGTCCTCGGGCATCTCCATTTCCTTGGCCAGCTCTTCCGGCGTCGCCTCGCGGCCGAACTGCTGCAGCATCTGGCGGGAAATGCGGTTCAACTTGTTGATCGTCTCGATCATGTGCACCGGGATGCGGATGGTGCGCGCCTGGTCGGCGATCGAACGGGTGATCGCCTGGCGGATCCACCAGGTGGCGTAGGTCGAGAACTTGTAGCCGCGGCGGTACTCGAACTTGTCCACCGCCTTCATCAGGCCGATGTTGCCCTCCTGGATCAGATCGAGGAACTGCAGGCCGCGGTTGGTGTACTTCTTGGCGATCGAGATCACCAGGCGCAGGTTCGCCTCCACCATCTCCTTCTTGGCGCGGCGGGCCTTGGCTTCGCCGCTGGCCATGGCGCGGTTGATGTCCTTGATGTCGATCAGCGGCAGGAACAGCTTGCGCTCGATCGCGGCCAGCTTCTCCTGCTCGGCGTCGATCGCCTCGCGATGGGTCTTGATGTTCGGCGACCACTTCTGGCGCTTGCGGCTCAGCTCGGCCACCCACTCGGGGTTGCCCTCGTTGCTCGGGAACGCCTTGATGAACTCGGCCTTGGGCATCTTCACCTGCTTGACGAAGATGTCCATCAGCACGCGCTCGTGGTGACGGATGTCGTTGACCACCTCGCGCAGCTTGCGCACGAAGCCGTCGATCAGCGCGCTGGGCAGCTTGAGCTTGAGGAATTCCTCGGCCATCTGGTCGCGCAGCTTGACGATTTTCTTGTCGGTGATGCTGGCGGCTTTCGGCGCGGCCTTCTGGAACTTGGCGTAGTACTCGCGCAGCAACTCCATGCGGCGCTTGACCTCTTCCGGGTCGGGGCCGCTGGGGCCGGCTTCTTCCTCGTCCTCGGTGGCAGTTTCGTCCTCGTCCTCGTCACCTTCCTCGCTGTCCTCGACTTCCGGGGCCAGCAGCGCGGCGGCTTCCTTCTCCTTGCGGGCGAGGTCGGCGGCTTCCTCCAGGTCGAGGAAGCCGGCCAGGATCTCGCTGAGGCGGCGCTTGCCGTCCAGGTGCTGGTCGTATTCCTCCAGCAGCAGCTCGATGGTCAGCGGGAAGCTGGCCAGCGCCGTCTGCACCTGGCCCAGGCCTTCCTCGATGCGCTTGGCGATGGCGATCTCGCCCTCGCGGGTAAGCAGCTCGACCGTGCCCATCTCGCGCATGTACATGCGCACCGGGTCGGTGGTGCGGCCCACCTCGGAATCCACCGCGGAGAGCAGCGCCACGGCTTCCTCGGCGGCGGCCTCGTCGTCGGTGCTGCTGCCGGCTTTGTCGGCCAGCGGGTCGGTATCCGGCGCGGCGTCGTGCACTTCGATGCCGACGCCCTTGAGCACCGCCATGATGTCTTCGATCTGCTCGGGGTCGACGATGTCGTCGGGCAGGTGGTCGTTGATCTCGGCGTAGGTCAGGTAGCCCTGCTCCAGGCCTTTGGAGATGAGCGCCTTGATTTCAGACTGTTGCTCGTGGGGAGCTTTGCTATTCATTCACCGACCGCCGCAAGGTTCAAGAACCGGACATTATAGCGATATGCTGCTTTTTTGACCAGTTTTCAAGTGAAAAAAGGCTGCGATCGGGTACGCAAAAATCGCGCCAAATCGCGGTGTTGCCGTGGCTTTGCCCGCACCGGGCCGGACATCGCGCGCCGGCGTCCGTTCAGCCGGTGTCGAGCCAGAAAGTCACCGGGCCATCGTTCACCAGCCGGATCACCATATGGGCGCCGAAGCGCCCGGTTTCCACCCCCGGATGCGCGGCGCGGGCCAGCTCCAACAGTCGCTCGAACCAGCGCCGGCCATGCTCGGGCGGCGCCGCGCTGGTGAAGCTGGGGCGCATGCCGGAACGGGTGTCGGCGGCCAGGGTGAACTGGCTGACCAGCAGCAGGGCGCCGCCGGTGTCGGCGAGCGAGCGATTCATCTTGCCGCTGGCATCGGCGAACACGCGGTAGCCGAGCAGGCGCTCCAGCATGCGCTTCGCCTGCGCCTCGCCGTCGTCGGGCTGCACCGCCACCAGCGCGAGCAGGCCGGGGCCGATCGCGCCGACCATTTCATCGCCGACACTGACACTGGCGGACAGTACGCGCTGGATCAGGGCAATCATGGACGCATGGCGGTAGTGGGGCGCCCAGCTTACGGTGCCGCCCCGGCCGGTGAAAGATGGCCGGTCGCCGGCATGGGTGCGATTGCCACAAGCCGCCTCCCGTAAACTGCACGGATGCGTATCGACATGTACTTCATCTACCTGCTGCTGCGACTGCTGGCGCTGCTGCCGCTGCGCACGCTGCATGGCCTGGGTGCCGCCCTGGGTTGGCTGCTGCTGTGGCGCGGCGGCCGCACGGTGCACAACACCGCAGCGAACCTGGCGATCGCGCGCCCGCAGCTGGATGACAGGGCGCAGGCCGCGCTGCTGCGCGAGGTGATGGCCGAGAGCGGCAAGTCGGCCAGCGAGATCGTCAAGGTCTGGGGCGCCGGCGCCGGGCGCGCGCTGGCGCTGGTGCGCGAGGTACGTGGCGAGGCGCTGCTGGATGCCGCGCTGGCTGCCGGCAAGGGGGTGATCATCGCCGCGCCGCACCTGGGCTGCTGGGAGCTGCTCAACTACTGGCTGTGCCGCAAGACGCCGATGGCGATCCTGTACCGGCCGCCGCGGATTGCCGCGGTCGAGGGCCTGCTGCGCAAGGTGCGCGGCGCGCTGGCGCCGGAGCAGGTGCGTGCCGACGGTGCCGGCGTGCGCACGCTGTACAAGCGGCTGGCCGCCGGCGGCACGGTGGGCATCCTGCCGGACCAGAAGCCACGCGCGGGCGAGGGCCAGGTCGCGCCGTTCTTCGGCCGCGAGGCGCTGACCATGGTGCTGCTGCCGCGGCTGGCCGCGCGCACCGGCGCGGCCGTGCTGTACGCATTCGCCGAGCGGCTGCCGCGTGGCGCCGGCTACCGCATCCATCTGCTGCCGGCGCCGCCGGAGCTGACCGACCCCGCGCTGGAGGTAGCCTGCGCGGCACTCAACCGTGGAGTGCAGGCATGCGTGGAACTGGCTTTCACGCAATACCAGTGGCAATACAAGCGCTTTTCTGCCGACGGCCTGGTCAGCCCGTACGACCGCCAGCACGGTTAGCCGTGCATCGGCCTGGCGCTCCGGCGCCGCGCCGGGCTGCGCGGCGCCGTTCATACCGACAACGTGCGACCGCCGTCCACGCGGATGATCTGCCCGGTGACGTACCGCGCATCGCGCAGCAGCCACAGCACGGCGCCGGCGACGTCGTCCGGCGTGCCGGCGTGCTGCAACGGCGTGCGTGCCAGCATCGCCTGCTGGTCCGCGTAGGGCTTGCTGTCGCTGGGCCACAGCACCGCACCGGGCGCCACGCCGTTGACGCGTATCTCCGGGCCGAGTTCCAGCGCCAGCGAGCGGGTCATCGCGGCCAGTGCGGCTTTCGCCATGCAGTACACGGCATGTTCCGCCAGCGGCCGCTCGGCGTAGATGTCGATCATGTTGACGATGCCGCCGCGCGCTTCGCGCAGCGCCGGGATCGCCGCCTGGCTGAGGAAGAACGGCGCCTGCGCGTTGGAGGCAAACAGCGCGTTCCATTGTTGCGGCGTCGCCGTGCCGAGCGGAGTGGGGAAGAACGCCGAGGCGTTGTTGACCAACGCGTCCAGCCGGCCGTAGTACGCCAGCAATTGTTCGATCAGCGCCGGCAGGGCCGGCAGCTCGGCCAGTTCGGCCTGCAGCAGCAGGGTGCTGCCGCCGCGTTGCCGCTCCAGTTCGTCGGCCAGCGCGCGGGCGTCGTCGGCGGAATGGCGGTAGTGCAGCGCCAGGTCGTAGCCGGCCGCGTGCAGCGTGCGTGCGGTCACCGCGCCGACACGGCGGCCGGCGCCGGTGATCAGCGCAACGGGACGATCGCGGCGTGGCGACATGTGCTGGCTCCGGCAGGGATGCAGCGCACAGCTTGCCGCAAAGCGACGATGACGTCATGAGGCGTCGCCGCCGTCATGGTGCTTTCGGCTTGCGCGGCCGGCGGGTTGCCCTGCGCGCGGCAGCGGCCAGCGTGTGTGCGGCGCCAGTCACGGCGTTGCCGGCCAGCCGGTCCGTCGCGCGGCGCGTGGGCATTGCCGTTGCCGTTGCCGTGGGTTGCGGGCCGCTGCTGTCGGCGGCGTCTTCCACCGCGATCTCCCCTTCGAACAGCTCGATTGCGGTGCCGGCGACTTGCCCGGTGTCGTAATAGGCATACGCGCCGACGCCCAGCGCGCCGATCACCGGCAGCCAGCGCGAGACGCCCTTGCCGAGCGTGCGCCCGGTCAGCTTGATGCCGACCTGTTTCGCTACGCGTTCGAGCACGGTGTAGGACACGCGCCGGAACAGCAGCCGGTCGCCCATGCGCACCACCAGGTCGCGGAATGCCTGCGCCGCGGTGTGGCGGAACAGGCACCACATCATCTGCTCGCGCCCGAGACTGGTGTGGCGGCCGTAGGCGGCGGCGATGTCGCTTACCATCTGTGCCTGGATCTTCCAGATCGCGATCATTTCCGGCAGCAAGGTCAGCCAGCCCAGCGGCCCCGGCGGCAGCGCCAGCGAGCCAGCGGCGAGCGCGGCGCGCTGGGCCGCGCGGTTGGCCAGCCGGCGGGCCTCGCTGGCGGGGTCCGGGGTGTTGCCGATCCTGCTGTCGGGCACCTCGCTGACGAAATCCAGGATCGCCTCGGCGATCCGGCCGTGGTCGACCGGCGCGATGACGGCGGGTACCTGCTGGCTGCGCTGGGTCATGCGTGGCTCCGTGGGAGGTCGCCGGTCGCGACATGCGTCCTTGCAGTCTAGAGGCGTTGCATGAAGCGGGGATCAATAATTTCGCCGGCGACATGACTTCTGGCGCAGGCAGCACGGAAAATTTATCAGTAATGTTATAACGTTACAGAACAAGCATCCTCATCTACCTCTGCCGGAATTGCCGATGAACCCGCCCCTGCTCGCCGTGAGTCTTGCCGTTGCCCTGGGTACGAGCATCGCGCATGCCGCCGACACGACGCCGGCAATGGCTGCCCCCGCAGTCACCGCGATCGGGGACGATCCAATCGACGACGGCAGCCGCAACAAGCAGCCGGTCAAGGTGCAGAATCTGGGCGAGATCTCGGTCTCCGGCGCGCTCGACCAGGCACGCAACGCGCTGTCGCCGGATACCGGCAGCAGCCAGTACGTGATCGACCACAAGGCGATCGCACGGCTGCCGCTCGGCGCGTCCACGCCGCTGAACCAGGTGCTGCTGCAGGCGCCGGGCGTAGTGCAGGACTCCTACGGTAGCGTGCACGTGCGCGGCGACCACGCGAACCTGCAGTACCGCATCAACGGCGTGATCATTCCCGAGTCGATCGGCGGCTTCGGCCAGAGTCTGGACGCGCGCACCATCCACACCGTGAAACTGCTCGATGGCGCGCTGCCGGCGCAGTACGGCCTGCGCACGGCGGCGGTGGTCGACATCACCACGAAGAGCGGCCACGACCTCGGCAACGGTGGCAGCGTCGGCATCACCGGCGGCAGCAACGGCACGCTCAACCCGAACGCCTCGGCGTGGGGCAGCAACGATCGCTGGAGCTGGTTCTTCACCGGCAACTACATGAAGAACGATGCCGGCATCGAGAATCCCACGCCGAGCAAAAAGCCGATCCACGACCACACCAATCAGGTGAAGGGTTTTGGCGACATCAGCTATCTGATCGACAACGACACCCGCCTGAGCTTCCTGTTCGGCGTCGCCAACAACCGCTTCCAGATCCCCAACAATCCAGGGCAGGTACCGGCCTTTGGTTATCTCGACACGGTCGATTTCAACTCCGCCGACCTCGACGGACGCCAGCGCGAGAACACCCGTTTCGGCGTGCTGGCCCTGCAGGGCCAGCTGGGCGCGACCGACTACCAGGTGTCGGTGGGCCAGCGCTACAGCAGCCTTGCCTATGCACCGGACCGGATCGGCGAGCTGATGTTCAACGGGGTCGCCTCCGCCGTCAGCCGCAGCAACCGCGCCAGTACCCTGCAGGCCGACCTCGCCACTCCGCTGGGCGACCGCCACACGTTGCGCTACGGCGTCTACGGCAGCTTCGAGCGCGCGGTCAGCGGCAACGACGCATGGGTGTTCCCGGCCGACGCCGACGGCAACCAGCTCAGCACCACGCCGATCAACATCCTCGACGGCAGCCGCCTCATCGCGAAGACCTGGTCGGCCTACGTGCAGGACGAGTGGAGCATCGGCGAGAACTGGACGCTGAACTACGGCCTGCGCGGCGACCGCTACCAGCTGGCGCGCACGGAGAGCCAGCTGAGCCCGCGCCTGGGCCTGGTCTGGCAGGCCACCGGCAGCACCACCGTGCACGCCGGCTATTCGCGCTACTTCACTCCGCCGGCGACCGAGATGATCGCGAGCAGCAACATCGCGAAGTTCGAAGGCACCACCAACGCGGTGGCGGACGACGGCAACAACATGCCGCTGGCGGAGCGCTCGGACTACTTCGACGTCGGTGTCTCGCAGAACATCGGTTCGGCCTGGACCGTCGGCGTGGACGCCTACTACCGCAAGGTGCAGCGCCTGCAGGACGAGGGCCAGTTCGGCTCCGCGCTGGTCTACTCCACCTTCAACTACGCCGCGGGCCGGGTGAAGGGCCTGGAATTCACCGTCAACTACGATCAGGGGCCGCTGTCGGCATACTTCAATGCGTCGCTGGGCAAGGCGATCGGCAAGCGCATCATCACCAGCCAGTACAACTTCGCGCCGGACGACCTGGCCTGGGTCAACAGCCACTGGATCTTCCTCGACCACGACCAGAAGCTCACCTCATCCGGCGGCATCAGCTACGCGCTGGACGACGCCACCCAGGTCGGCGCCGACTACCTGTTCGGCAGCGGCCTGCGCAAGGACGGCGCGGTGCCGAACGGTGCGTCGCTGCCGGCGTATTTCCAGCTCAACCTCAACGTCGCGCACGACTTCGCCTTCGATCGCTTCGGCAAGCTGCACGCGCAACTGGCCCTGATCAACGCGCTGGACCGCACCTATGAACTGCGCGACGGCAGCGGCATCGGCGTCGGCGCACCGCAGTTCGGCCCGCGCCGCGGCGTATACCTGAGCCTGCAGAAGGATTTCTGAGGGACGGGAATAGGGAATGGGGAATAGGAACGGCAAGAGCGGCGAGTGGCGTCCCCAGCCTTTGAGTCGCAACCCTGAACTTGCAACGGCGTAAGGCGGGCACTGCCCGCCAGCTTCTGATCTTGCAACGCACAGCGGCGGGCAGTGCCCGCCCTACAATTGCAAGCTGTGAGCTGCGGCCCATCCGCTATGCTTGCCGCGTTTTCATGACCGGCAACCGCCATGCCCTCCCGCCTCCCCGAACCCAGCGCCGACGAGCGTGCCCATTCCGACCGCCTGCTGCAGCTGCTGCGCGAGCAGATCGCCTCACACGGGCCGATGCCGTTCTCGCAATACATGGAGCGCTGCCTGTACGCACCGGGACTGGGCTACTACAGCGCCGGGCGCACCAAGTTCGGCGCGGCCGGCGACTTCGTCACCGCACCGGAACTGGGTGGGCTGTTCGCCGGCTGCGTGGTCAACGCGGTGCAGCCGGTGCTGGCGATGCTGGGCGAGCAGGCGGATTTTCTCGAACTGGGCGGCGGCAGCGGCGCGTTCGCCGAGGCGGCGCTGAAGGCGCTGGCGGCTGGCGGCACGCTGCCGCGGCAGTATCTGATCCTGGAGCCCAGCGCCGACCTGCGCGAGCGCCAGCGCAAGCGCCTCGCGGCGAACCTGCCGGGTGAGCTGCATGCCCGCGTGCAGTGGCTGGACCGTCCGCCCGAACAGGACTGGCACGGGGTGCTGTTCGCCAACGAGGTGGTCGACGCACTGCCGGCCACCCGCTTTGCCATGCGCCAGGGCGAGGTATACGAGGAGTACGTGGCGCTGGATGGCGAGGGTCGCCTGATCCGCGTCGACCGCCCCGCCGACGCGCTGGTGGCCGGTGCGGTGCGTCATGTCGAGCGCGACCTCGGCGTCGAGTTCGTCGATGGTTACCGCTCGGAGATCCTGCCGCAGTTGCCGTACTGGATCAAGGCGGTGGCCAGCGCGCTCACCGCCGGGCTGATGCTGTTCGTCGACTACGGCTACGTGCGCCGCGAGTACTACCTGCCCGAGCGCGACGACGGCACCTTGATGGCGCACTACCGCCACCACGCGCACGGCGACCCGCTATACCTGCCGGGGCTGAACGACCTCACCGCCTCGGTCGATTTCACCGCGCTGGCCGAGGCCGGCAACAGCGCCGGCTTCGGCGTGGCCGGCTACCTGCCGCAGGCGCAGTTCCTGATCGGCGCCGGCTTGCAGCAGGTGTTCGAGCGCGAGCACGCGGCGACTGCCGACGAGCACGGCCGCTACCGGCTGGCGCAGCAGGCCAAGCGATTGATGCTGCCCGAGCAGATGGGCGAGCGCTTCCAGGCCATGCTGCTGGCGCGCAGCCTCGACGCGCTGCCGCTGCCGGCCGAACTGCTCGCCGCCGACCAGGGCGGGCGGCTCTGACCGGCACGATGGACGTCCAGACGTCCGTACGACTGCGTTGGCATCGCGCCTGGGTCGCGCTGGGCGGGGCGATCATGCTGTGGGTGCTGTGGATGGCGCTGACGCCGGACCCGGGCATCACGCTGGCGTTTCCGTACGGCGACAAGCTGCTGCACGCCACTACCTTCACCTGCCTGATGGGCTGGTGGGGCAACGTCTACCGCGCGCGCCGCTCGCGTGGCTGGGCTGCGCTGGGTTGCCTCGCCTTCGGTGTGTTCATCGAGTTCGCGCAGTGGCTGGACCCGCCGCGCGACGCCGATGCGCTGGACGTGTTGGCCGATGGCATCGGCATCGCCGTCGCGCTGCTGCTGTTGCGCACGCCGCTCGCCAGCGTACTGGCGAGCGTGGAAGCGTGGTCAGTGCGCCGGCGCGGCAGCTGAACCGGCTGCTGCCGGCGCCGCGGTCGAGCCGGCCGGCGTGGGCGCCGAGCTGGCTGCGGCAGGCACCGGGGACGCTGCTGCCGGCAGCGGCTCCACTGCTGTCGCGTCGGTCGGTCGGCGCACCAGCTGGCCGCGCTTGAACAGCTCGCTGGCCACCTGGTAGTAGGCCACCGTCTGCGCAATCTCCTCCTCGTCCTGCGGCTGCAGCGGCACGGCGTCGCCGGTGGCGTAGTCCGGCTTCATCTGCTCCAGCTTGCGGCCGGGTTCCAGCACGGTGAGCACATCGCGGTGCAGGTAGCCGAGTTTCTCGTAGGTGGCCGGGAACGCGCGTTCGCGGCCTGGTTCGAGCTGGAACAGGTCGTAGCCGAAGAAGCGCGAGCGGTAGCTGAAGTTGAGCAGGCCGAGCAGGGTCGGCGCGATGTCGACCTGGCCCATCAGGCGGTCCACCCGCTGCGGCGCGATGTGCTTCGGCGCGTAGATCCACAGCGGCACGTGGTAGCGGTTCACCGGCACACTGGTCTTGCCCGCGCTGGAGGCGCAGTGGTCGGCGGTGATCACGAACACGGTGTCGTCGAAATACGACTTTTCACGCGCGCGCCGGATGAAGTCGCCGATCGCCCAGTCGGTGTACGCCACCGCGCCCTGGCGGGTGCCGTTGGGCTGCTTCACGCGGCCTTCCGGGAAGGTGTACGGGCGGTGGTTGGAGGTGGTCATGAGGTGCAGGAAGAACGGTTTTCCTTCCGCATGGATCTGGTCCATCCGGCCCATCGCCAGCGTGTACAGGTCCTCGTCGGACACGCCCCACACGTTCTCGCTGTGGATGGTGGCGCTCTTGGGAATGTCGCGCCGGTCGACCGCGCGGTAGCCGTTGTGGCCGAAGAAGTAGTTCATGTTGTCGAACTCGCCGTAGCCGCCGTAGACGAAGTCGGACTGATAGCCGCGGTCGTTGAACACGCTGGCCAGCGAGAACAGGTTCTCGTTGTTGCGCTCCTTCAGCAGCGAATCGCCGGGCGTGGGCGGCACCGACAGCGCCAGCGCCTCCAGCCCGCGCACGGTGCGCGTGCCGTTGGCGTACAACTGGTCGAAGAACAGGCTCTGGCCGACCAGCGAGTCGAGGTACGGCGTGATGTGGTCCGGGTTGCCGAAGGTGCCCAGGTAGTCACCGGACAGGCTCTCCACGCTGATCAGCACCACGTTGAGGCGCTGCTCCGGGCCGACCCGGCGGATCGCGCGGGTGAGGTCACGCGGGTCGTCGCTGACGTAGGTGGCCTCGGGCGTCTTCAGCATCTCGCGCACGCGGCGGAATGCCTCGTCGTCCGGCAGCGTGCGGTAGAACTTCGCGTAGTCGAGGTGGTTGCTGCGGAACGCGTTGAAGAACTGGTAGATGCCGTTGCCGGCCAGCTCGTTGACGTAGTTGTTGCCGGTGTGGTCCTTCATGCCGCCGTTCACCGCGGCAACCGAGATCACCGTCAGCACCAGCCAGAGCAGCGCCACCTTGCCACGCTGCCAGAAGCGGCTGCC
Organism: Rhodanobacter thiooxydans LCS2; assembly: GCF_000264375.1. GTDB lineage: Bacteria > Pseudomonadota > Gammaproteobacteria > Xanthomonadales > Rhodanobacteraceae > Rhodanobacter > Rhodanobacter thiooxydans. The sequence continues at coordinate 7,900 of NZ_AJXW01000002.1, read as the reverse complement.
GTCGTCGCATACGCGCAGCGCACGCCGGCCGAGCGCGAACAACACCAGCGTAATCGCCGCCAGCAGCGCCAGCCACAGGCCGATCGGGTAGGACTCGCGGATGTTGCCGATCACCTCGGTGGTGTAGACGAGGTAGTCCACCGCGATGAAGTTGAAGCGCACGCTGAACTCGTTCCAGAACACCAGCTCGGACGCCGCCACGAACAGCAGCCCGTACAGCAGCAGCAGGGCGAAGCCGTACAGTACCCACTGGCCGGTACGCGAGGTGTAGGTGAACGCGGTCAGCGGCAGCATGAACAGGAACGGCAGCAACACCGGCCAGGTGGTCTTGAGCGTGGCGTGGTACATCAGGTGCAGCGCGATCAGGAAGAGCGCACAGGTCAGCAGCAGCGCGACGGCGGACAACTGCCAGCGCCACAGTCCGGACATGCGCCCGGCTCGCGTCGGCACGATCCACAGCAACAGCACCAGCGGCCATGCCACATAGACGCAGGTGACCAGGTCGTAGCCCAACCCCACGCCGAACGCGTACAGCAGGTTCAGCGGCGTGTGCGGCACCTCGCCGCCGGACATCACCAGCAGCACCACGCGGGTGGCAAGCGAGATGAGCAAAAAGGTGATCACCAGCCACCACAACGGGCGGAAACGCTGACGCAAGGGAGAGGTCGGGGTGAACGCGCTCGGCACGGGCAACTCCAGCAAGAGGGGATCAATGGGTGCCCGGGCGGGCGTTGTCATCCGGGCTTTATACCGCGGATCCCCTTGGCGAAGGCTGAGTTCTCAGTGCGGCGATGGCGTGGATCCGCGCCGCCTCCATCGCTTTGCCGATCGCCGGGCCGGCCAGGCCGCGGGCGACGAAGTCGGCGGATTCGACCGCGGCGGCGGCGGTGCGTGCCGCGCGCAGGTAATCCGCCTGGGGGTAAGCGTCGTGCTCGTGGCCGCGCCGGCCGCGCTTGTCCGCTTCGCAGGCGGCGAGGAAAAGCTCCAGCCGCGCCGGCCGGCGCAGGGCATCCAGCGCGCCCAGCAGCTTCAGCACGGTGGCGGGTTTCAGCTCGAGTGCGCGATGCACGTTCAAGTGCTCCCGGCAGACCAGCTCGGCCAGCGTTGCATGCTCGGTGGGGACCTTCAGTCGTGCCGCCAGCGCGCGCAGCGGTGCCACGCCGCGATGCTCGTGGCCGATGTGGCGCGGCAGCTCGGCGGCCGGGGTCAGCGCCTTGCCGAGATCGTGGGTCAACGCGCAGAAGCCCACCACGTCGTTGCCCGGCGCCAGCCGCGCCGCCGCGTCCAGCACCAGCTCCATGTGCACGCCGGTGTCGATCTCCGGATGGAACTCGGTGCGCTGCGGCACGCCGTACAGCGCATCGACCTCGGGAAACAGCACGGCCAGCGCGCCGCACTCGCGCAGCACGCGCAGGAACATCGACGGCTGCGGCTCGCCCAGCGCCTTGCGTGTTTCCGCCCACACCCGTTCCGGCACCAGGTAGTCGACCTCGCCGTCGGCCACCATCTGCCGCATCAGCGCCATGGTTTCCGCGGCCACCGTGAAACCGAGCGGTGCAAATCGCGCGGCGAAACGCGCCACCCGCAGCACCCGCACCGGATCCTCGACGAACGCTGGCGACGCGTGGCGCAGCAGGCGCGCCTCGATGTCGCGTACGCCACCGAACGGGTCGGTCAGCGCGCCGTGCTCGTCCTCGGCGATCGCGTTGATGGTGAGGTCGCGGCGGGCCAGATCCTGTTCCAGCGTGATCGTCGGGTCGGCCTGGAACACGAAGCCGTGGTAACCGCGCCCGCTCTTGCGCTCGGTGCGCGCCAGCGCGTATTCCTCACCGGTCGCGGGATGCAGGAACACCGGGAAATCCTTGCCCACCGGCTTGTAGCCCAGCGCCAGCAGCTGCTCCGGTGTCGCGCCGACCACCACGTGATCGCGGTCGACCACCGGGCGGTTCAACAGTTTGTCGCGGACCGCGCCGCCGACCAGGAAGATGTGCATGCGGGGATTCTGCCATGCGTGGCCGGATCGGGAGCGAGGTCGCTTTATGCCGCCGCAGCGCTCACGTAAGCTGGCGAACCGGAATCCACGGGCAGGCAGGGGGCCTTCGACGATGGTGGCAAGGCAGGCGCATCCGCTGCTGCGGAACCGTGCCGTGGGTCTGTCGGCGCAGGCGGTGCGGCGGCTCGACGAAGCCAGCAGCGCGATGGCCGGCGGCGACCTGGTGCGTGCCGAAGCGGCCCTGGCCGCGGCGCTGGCGTTGGCGCCCGACAGCACGGAGGCATTGCGCCTGTCGGCCCAGCTGCAGCAGCTGCGCGGCGAGCACGCGCGGGCGGTGGCGATCCTGCGCCAGGCGCTGGCGAAGGATCCGCGCGACGCCCTGCTGCACATCGGCCTGGGCGTTTCGCTGCAGTCCCGGGGCGAGAACGAGGCGGCGTTGTCGGCGCTGCGGCGGGCCTGCGAGCTGGCGCCGGACTTCGCCCCGGCATGGTTCAACCTGGGCCGGATGTTCCAGCTGCTGGGCCGTCCGGCGGGGGCGATCACCGCACTGCACCGCGCGCTGGATCTCGACCCAGAGCACCTGGCGGCGCGCCTGCTGCTGGCCGCGGCGCAGGCCAGCCTCGGCGCCGGGGCCCAGGCGGCAGCGAACTATCGCGAGGTGCTGCGGCGTGAGCCCGGCCATCCGGAAGCCTGGGGCGGGTTGTCCGCGCTGGACGCCGAACGCTTCGGCGCGGACGACGTGGCTCGGCTGCAGCAGGTGCTGCAGATGCCGCAGCCGACACCGCATGCGCGCATCCAGCTCGGCTTCGCGCTGGCCCGCGCGCTGGAGGACCAGGCCGATTACCGTGCCGCCTTCCGCGCCTTGCGCAAGGCCAATGCATGGCGGCACCGGCAGCTGGACTGGAACGCGGCACGCATGCGGGTGCATGTCGACGCCGTGCTCGCGGCGTTCGCCGAACCGCTGGCCGGGGCCGCAGACGCCACGCTGGGCGGGCAGGTGGTCTTCCTGATGGCGCTGCCGCATGCCGGCGCCAGGCTCACCGGGCAGGTCCTGGCCGCGCATCCGTACGTGGGCGGCGTCGATGAGTCGGCCCACCTGCAACGGGTGGTCAGCGAGGAGTCGGCCCGGCGCGGGAAGCCGCTGCTGCAGTGGCTGGGCTTGGCTACGTCGGCGGACTGGGCGCCGACTACCTGGCGCGCATCGGGCCGGTGGCCCGCGGCCGGCCGCGTGTCGTCGATGCGCACCGGTTGAACTGGCGCCTGGTCGGCGTGGCGATGGCGATGCTGCCCGGCGCGCGGGTGGTGCACTGCCGGCGCGACGCGCTGGAAACCTGCTTCGCCTGCTATCGCGAGCTGTTCGCCAGCGGCCACGACTTCAGCTACGACCTGGACGACCTCGCCAGCTACTGGCGCGACCACGAGCGGCTCGGCCGGCATTGGCAGCGGCTGTTCCCGCAACGCTTGCTGGTGCACGACCACGAGGCGCTGCTGGCCGAGCCCGACGCCATGGTGCGCCGCCTGCTGGCGTTCTGCGGGCTCGACTACGACGAGGCTTGCGTCGGCTTCCAGCACGAGCCGGCGGATACGCACACGGCGCTGCGCACGCGCCAGCCCTGGTCGCGCGAGCCGGCCGTGGCCGCGCGCTACGGCGCCGAGCTGGATCGCCTGCGCCTGCTGCTGGGCGCGCGCTGATCCGCGGGCCTCTCCTTCAGCGCCGCAGCGAACGCGCCGCGGCCAGCCGGCGGTGCCGCGGCGGTCCCCCCAGCAAGCTCGGCAGCCAGCGCGTGAGCGCCTGCGGCACGATGCCCAGCGCGGCGTAGCCGTCCACCGTGCCGACCGAGTCGGTCAGCAGCGAGCGGAAGTTGTCCAGCGAAAAAGGCTTGCCGGGCAGCAGCCCCGCAAACTGCGCCTGCAGCCGGCCGAGGCTGTCGGGCAGCGCGATGATCGGCGTGCGCAGGCCGGCGGCGGCGCGGATCGCGCGCACGATCTCGCCCAGCGTGAGCACCTCGGGGCCGTACAGCTCGAAGCTGCGCCGCACGCCGAGCTTCGCGTCGCCGACACAGCGGGCGATCGCCTCGGCCACGTCGTCGACGAAGGTGGGCGCCATCCGCGACGGCGCGCGCGCCAGCGGCAGGGCCGGCAGCTGCCGCAGCAGCTTGGCGAAGCGGCTGACCAAACCGTCGCCGCGGCCGAAGATCACGCTGGGCTGGTAGATGGTCCAGTCCAGTGCGGAAGCCCTGACCAGCGCCTCGGCCTCGCCGCGGCTCTTCAGGTATTGCGACAGACCCTGGCCCGCCTTCAGCGAGCTCATCTGGTGCAGGCGACGCACGCCGCCGGCCTCGCACGCGGCGAGCAGGCGGCGGGTGAGTTCCACGTGCACGCGCTGGAAGCTGTCGCGGCCGCGCGGGTTGAGGATGCCGACCAGGTTGATCACCGCGTCGGCGCCGGCCAGCTGCCGCCGCAGCACGTCGTCGTCATAGATGTCGGCGCTGCGCACACTGACCGTGGGCAGCACGCCGAACTCGCGGTGCCGCTCGCGGTTGCGGCTGAGCAGCACGATGCGGTGGCCGTCGGCGACCAGCCGCGGCACCAGGTGGCTGCCGACGAAGCCGGTGCCGCCGAGGATGACGAGTTGCTGTGCGGCCATGGGAGCGATCCTCGATGGACCTTCAGGGCGAGACGCTGGCCGCACCGGCCGGGGTCGCCGCCGCTTCGGCCGGGCAGGCCACCGTCCGGTGCGCCGCGGCGGCGGTGGGCAGTGCGTACGGCTGGCCGATCGCGCCCAGGCGGCTGGCCATCGGCATCACCGTGTCGCCGCGCAGGCGCCAATCGTAGATCACGCTGAACGCCATCACCCGCGCCACGTACTCGCGGGTTTCCTTGTACGGGATGGTGGCGATGAACAGGTCTGGCGCCAGCATGCCGCGTGCGGCCAGCCATTGCTCGACCTTGTTCGGCCCGGCGTTGTAGGCGGCGCTGGCCAGCCAGGGCGAGCCGCCGAAGCGCGCCGCCATCTGCGCCAGGTAGCGCGTGCCCAGCGCGATGTTGGTGACCGGGTCGTACAGCGTGTCGCCACCGCCCCAGTCGAGGCCGTTGCGTTTCGCCACCAGCGCGGCGGTGGCCGGCAGCAGCTGCATCAGGCCGCGCGCATCGGCGCCAGACTGCGCGTCGCTCATCCAGGCACTTTCCGCGCGCAGCAGGCCGTAGGCCCAGGCGGGCTCGATCCCGGCCTGTTCGGCCTGCGGCACCAGACCGTCCTGGCTGGCCAGCGGGAAGCGCAGGTCGTACAGCCGCAGCGCATCGCCGCTGCTCATGGTGAACACGGCGCGGTCGTACCAGCCGCGGCGGTTGGCCATATCGGCGGCGACCCGCTGGGTTGCCGGGTCGGCATCCTGCAAGGCACGCGCCCATTCGCGCCGGGCCAGCTTCGGCAGGTTCACCGCGTAGAGCTCGAACGCACGCAGCAGGCCGGGGTTGGCCAGCAGGGCCTGTTCGCGTTGCGGGTCGTCGGCCAGGGTCAGCGGGCAGATCGCGTACGGCTGGTCGAGCCGGTCGGCGGACAGGAAGCCGAAGAAGGTGGGCTTGTCGGCCTGGGCGTCGAACAGCCGGCGCGCCTCGTCGTCACGGCCCAGGGCGGCCAGCGCGCGGCCGCGGAAATACTGCCATTCACCGTCCTGCTGCTGGCTGGCCGGCATCGCGTCGAGGCCGGCCAGCACCGCGTTCCAGTCCTGCTGCGCCAGCGCCACGCGTACCCGCCACTCGCGTGTGCCGTCGGTCTGTGCGGCGGGCGGCAGCGCGATCAGCGCGGCCAGCGCGCCGTTGTCGAAATCGGTGGCGTGGTACAGCGCCAGGGTCTGCAGGATCTGGTTGCGCTGTGCTTCGCTGAAGCTGAAGCGGGACCGCAGTTGCTGCCATGCGGTGTCGGCGGCGTCGGTGTCGCGCCGGGCCTGGCGAGTCAGCGCCAGCGTGGCCGCCTGGCGCTGGCGCGGCTGGTCGGGCCAGCCGCGCGCGGCGTTCAGCGCGGCGGCCGGATCGCGCAGCGCCTGCGCGAGTTGCAACGCACTGGCGCGGCCGGGTTCGGCGAGCCAGCTGGCCAGGTTGGCGATGGTGCCGGCCTGGCCGGCGTCGGCGGCGCGGTCGATCCGCGTCCACAAGCGCGCGTCGGTCAGCAGACCCTGGTCGTGCGCGGCAGCGAGCACCGGGTCGCAGGCGTCGGGCAGGTTCGGCTTGGCCCACAAGCCAGCCAGGTCCTGCTCGAACTCCAGCGTGCCGCCGCCGGCCAGCCGCGCCTGCAGGGCGTCGCAGGCCAGCGTGTCGCCGAGGCCGGGCTGGTACAGCGCAAGGAACGTGGCCCAGTCCTGCCGGCGCGCCAGTTCCAGCAGGAACGCGCGGCGCAGGTCGGCGGCGGGGATCCAGTCCGGGTACTGCGCTAGGTACGACTCCACGCTGGCCCGGTCGAGCTGCTGGATGTCGTGCTGCAGCGCCGCCGCCTGCAGGTACGGATACAGCGGGTAGTCGCGCAGGCCGCCAGCCAGGTTGCGCCAGCCATCGCCACCTTGCTGGGCGGCGGCATAGGCCTGCCTGAAGGCGGCACGCTGGGCGGCGTCGGGTTCGGCGGCGTGCGCCGGCACACCCGCCACCAGCCAGCCGGCGAGCAGCAGCCCGGCGAGCAGGATGCGCCGCGGCGAGGGGAAGACGGACATGCAGACTCCTGCGCTGGATCGCGGGCAGTGTAGTCGATGCGGCTGAACCGCTTGTCGCGATTCGGTGAGCGTTGGCCCCCTGCTAAGCTGGCACGCTTCGTCTCCATGCATCCACGGAACCGGCATGTCGCCAGCAGCTTCGCCCGTCTTTCGTCGCGCCTGGCCGGCGTGGCTGGTACTGGTGCTGGCCACGCTGGCCGGGGCGAGCTGGTGGTGGTCGGTCGGCCGGCCGGTGGCGCTGCCGGACGCGCCGTCGACGCGGATCGCCTGCGTCTCGTACGCGCCGTTCCGCCAGGCCGGCGAGACGCCGCTGGACGCGAGCGCCTTCATCAGTCCCGAACGCATCGACGCCGGCCTGCGCGCGCTGTCGCAGCGCTTCGACTGCGTGCGCACCTACTCGCAGGGGCAGGGCCTGAGCGCGGTGCCGGCCATCGCCGAACGCTACGGCATGAAGGTGCTGCTGGGCATCTGGTTGAGCGGCGACGCCAGGGCGAACGCGCAGCAGGTCGCCTTGGGCATCGCCACCGCGAACAAGTACCCGCAGGTGCTGCGCGGGGTGATCGTGGGCAACGAGGTGCTGCTGCGCGGCGAGCTGACCTCGGCGCAACTGGCCGGCTACCTGCACCAGGTACGCACGGCGGTCAGCGTGCCGGTGACCTATGCCGACGTGTGGGAATTCTGGCTGCGCCATCCCGAGCTGGCCGGCTCGGTGGATTACCTGACCATCCACATCCTGCCGTACTGGGAAGACCAGCCGGTGCCCCCCGAGCGCGCGGTGCAGCACGTGGCGACGGTGTACGCGAAGGTGCAGCAGGCATTTCCCGGCCGCCGCGTGATGATCGGCGAGACCGGCTGGCCGAGCGCGGGACGGCCACGGCAGGCGGCCAGCGCCAGCGTGGTCAACGAGGCGCGCTACCTGCGCGAGTTCCTGCGCTACGCCGCCACCGTGCACATGCCGTACAACGTGATCGAGGCGTTCGACCAGCCATGGAAGCGCGCGCAGGAAGGCACCGCCGGCGGCTACTGGGGCATTTTCGACGCACAGGCGCGGCCGAAGTTCGCCATGCAGGGACCGGTGACCGAGGAGCCGCGCTGGTGGGCCGGCTGGCTCGCCGGCGGCGCCGGTGCAGCGCTGTTCGCGCTGGCTGGCGGCTGGCGGCGACGCTGGCGCGGCGGACGCGGCTGGCTGGCGCTGGCACTGGCC
>NZ_AJXW01000001.1 GCF_000264375.1 Rhodanobacter thiooxydans LCS2 | reverse complement strand
GCGCGGCCAGCGGCAGCGCGCTGGCGTGGCAGTTCCGGCAGATGCTGTACGCCTGCCGCGACGGCTGGGAGTGGGCGCTGTCGCTTGCCGCCGGCGCACTGGCCCTGCTCACCGCGTTACGGCTGGCGCGCTGGATCGCCGCGCGGCTGGCCGGCACGAGCGCATCCGCCCCACCGCCGCGCTGGCTGCGTGCGGGCTGGCTGTTCGCGCTGGCCTACTACGGCCTGCTGCTGGCGGTCGACGGCCGCTATCGCGATTTCCCGCTGGGCCTGTTCTGGCTGCCGTGCCTGGGCTACGCATTGCTCGGCTGGCTGGGCGAGCGCCACGCCATGACCATGCCGTTGCCGGAGGAACGCTTCCTCGCGCTGTGGCCGCTGCCGCTGGCGCTGGCGGTGCTGCTGCAGGAAGCCGGCCTCACGCCGGTGGCGTGGCTATGGCTGAGCCTGAACCTGCTGCTGGTGCTGCCAGTGCTGCTGGAGTGGTGCCGCGCGCGGCGTGATGGACAGGTTGCCTGAGCGCTCTCCGCGCACGAAGACGTGCCATCTTTTTCTGAAAACGCTTCTCGTGGGCGGGTTTCTTCGCGAACTCGTGGCTCTTTTGACGTGGAGTTCCGTTCTTGTACGAGGTTCTTGCGACCGATTCTCGAGATTGAGTTAGTCAACCTCTGGGAATGAGCTGTCCGCCACACTAAATCCGGTCTGCGCGAACTTTTTCGGTTGACATCGTGAATATTTGCGGATGAACCATTCCCTATGGCCTGGATGCAATGTCGGCATCAGGGGAGGCATGTGCATTCGTGGCGAGAGAGCTGCCGCCGAGCCGTGAAGATGAGTTCATCAGCGCTGGTGTCCAAAACCGATGGTCGAGGAAAGCGTCAAGAACTCAGGGAGTCGATACTGTAAACAAATACGGGCAATGGCTGATGTTGTGGATGCTGCTGGCTATCCCGCTGGCGCATGCGGGCACAGTGACGCACGTATACACCGACCCACAGGGAACGCCGCTGGCCGAAGCCGATGCCAACGGCAACATCACGGGGCGGATTCAACTTTGAAGTGCAGTACCCCGGCAAGTGAGGTGGCGCAGGTGCGGCGAGTTGACGCCGACTCCAAGTGGATGCTGCGCTGGCGATCAGAGGAAGGGTCTGCTGATACGGGGCTCTTGGTTCGGACGGCCGGTATCGAAGATGCACGCGCGCCACAAGAACAGCCCGCCGAGCAGCAGCGCCAGCGCGCCACTTTCCACGCAGTACAGCTCGAGCGCGAACGCGCCCAGTGCGGCGGCCAGCCAGGCGGCCCAGGCGCGCCGGTGCAGCAACGCCAGCGCGGTCGCGGCCAGCGCCGCGATGCCGTAGACGTCGTGCAGGAAGCCCAGCACCAGCCATTGCCGCCAGCGGCACCACCACGGCGCGTGGCCGGCGCTGCACAGCTGGCCGATCGCACTGGATTCGACCAGGCCGTAGCGCAGCCAGGCGGCGAGCGCCGCCACCGCCAGCAGGGCCAGCCAGGCCAGCGCCTGCTTCGCCATCGGTGCGCTCATCGGCGCGTGGTCGGCACGGGCTGGCCGCCGACGTGCGCCGGCAGGCTGATCTCCGCCGCCAGCGGCAGGTGGTCGGAGAACGCCTGCGGCAAGGCCCAGGTTTTCTCCAGCCGGATCGCCGGCGAGGTGAGGATGTGGTCCAGCGCGCGCCGCGGCTTCCAGCTGGGGAAGGTCGGCGTTGGTTGCGCTGGCGGCTGCAGGGTGGATTTGGCGAACAGCTGGCGCATCTCGGTGCTGCCGGGCTCGGTGTTGAGGTCGCCCATCAGCACCGCGTGCGGGAAGTCCTGCAGCAGTTCGGCGATGAAGCCGAGCTGGCGCGCGCGCGCCGGCGCGCTCAGCGACAGGTGCGCGATCATCACCGCCAGCGCGTTGTCGCCTTCGCCGAACTGGGCCAGCAGCGCGCCGCGGCCGGGAATGCGGCTGGGCAACGGGTAATCCAGTACCGTGTGCGGTTCCAGCCGGCTGATCAGGCCGTTCGCCGAGTGTGCCAGCCGGGCCATCGCCCGGTTCGGCTGGTGGCTCCAGAACGGCAGGCCGGCGGTCTCGGCGAGGTAGCGGGTCTGGTTGAGGAAGCCCGAGCGCAGGCTGCCGGCGTCGGCCTCCTGCAGGCCGATCACGTCGAACTGCGCCAGCACCTCGGCCAGGCGGTCGAGGTTGTCCATCTTGCTGCGCCCCGGCAGCATCGCGTTGAGGCTGCGGGTGACGTACTCGCTGTAACGCTGCACGCTGGCGCCAGCCAGGATGTTGCAGCTCAGCAGGCGCAGGTGGCGCTCGGCAGGGGCGGCAGGGGAGGTGGCGGCACGGGTCATCGCGACACACTACACGGGAAAGGGACGCCGGCGCGCATACGCAGGCGCCGGGCACTGCGCCCAGCATGAGCCAGCGCAGATGAACGGCGCGTCAGCCGGCGCTGCCGGGCGTGCCTACTTGCCGGCCAGTTCGCGCTTGACCAGCCACTGCGTCACCGCCAGCATTTCGTCGAACGAGTGCACGGTGGCCACGCGGTACTTGCCGTTGACCACGATGGTCGGGGTGCCGTCCACCTGCCATTTCTGGATCAGTGCGAGGTCTTCCTTCATCTTCGCGGTGGCTTCGGGCGAGGTGGCCAGGCGCATGAAGGCGGCGCGGTCGACACCCTCGGCGGCGTAGAAGTTGGCCAGTTCGTCCAGCGAGTTGATCGGGTAGTGCTGGGCGAACTTGGCGTCGAACAGCTTCAGATGGGTGCGCTCGACCACGCCCAGCTGCTTTGCCGCGTAGTAGGCCCGCGCATACGGCAGCCACTCCGCGCTGAACGGCGCCGGCACCAGCTTGAATTCGACTCCGGCCGGCAGCTGCTGGCGCAGCTTCTCGGCGGCCGGCGCGAACTGCGCGCAGTGGATGCAGCCGTAGGAGAACACCTCGACCACCTCCACCTTGCCATCGCTGCTGTAGCGCTGGTGCGGAGCGGGCAGGGTGACGTACTCGCTACCTTCGGTATACGGCGCCGGCGCGCCGGACTGCGCGGTGCAGGCACTGGCCAGCAGCAGGCCGGCGAGCAGGGTGAGCACGCGCAGGTGGGAAAATCGCTTGAACATGCAGGTCTCTCTTCGCGGGTAGGCGGTGGGGCCGCCGTGCGGGCCAGATTAACCGAACCGGCCTGACCAGACCGGCTTATTTGCCGGCGGCTTCCTTGGCCACCAGCCACTGGGTCAGCTCGATCGACTGCGCGTAGCCGCCGGCGGAGCTCGCCGTGAAGCGGTACTTGCCATTGACGATCATGGTCGGCGTGCTGTCCACCCCATAGGCCTTCATCAGGTCGTCGGCACGCTTCATCTTGGTGTTGACGGTGAACGAGTTGGCGACGCCGACGAATTCCTTCGGGTCGACGCCGTACTTGGCGTAGAACTTCGCCGCGTCCTCGATGGTCGGCCATGCCGAGCGCGGCTTCAGCCCGCTGGCCTTCAGGTTGTAGGTGGACAGCTCGCCGCTTTTCCACACCGCGTCGTACATCGCGTCGTGGGTCTTGCCGACCAGGTCCAGCGCCTGCGCCGCGTAGAATGCGCGCTGGTACATCGGCCAGTTCTCGTCCGGGCGGAACGAGGCGGCCAGGTAGTTCATCACCGCGTTCGGCGGCAGGCTGCTGGCGATCTGCTCGACAGTGGAATGGAAGCCGTTGCAGGCCGGGCAGCCGTAGGAGAACACCTCG